>CANDGI010000020.1 GCA_947384285.1 uncultured Lachnospiraceae bacterium | reverse complement strand
GTGAACCCGAGGGAAGCAGGAAGGTGCATTTGGAGAGCGGACCTGAGGAAAGCATGAGGGTGTATTTGGAGAGTGAACCCGAGGGAAGCAGGAAGGTGCATTTGGAGAGCGGACCTGAGGAAAGCATAAGGGTGTATTTGGAGAGTGAACCCGAGGGAAGCAGGAAGGTACATTTGGAGAGCGGATCTGAGGAAAGCATGAGGGTGTATTTGGAGAGTGAACCCGAGGGAAGCCAGAAGGCGCATTTGGAGGGTGGACCCGAAGGAAGCAGGAGGGCGCATCAGGAGAGGAAACCCGAGGAAAGCGTGAGAGTGCATCTGGAAAGTGAACTCGAAAGAAGCAGGAAGGCGCATCAGCAGAGGGAGTACGAAGGAAGCCAGAAGGCGTATTTGGAGAATGGTTCCCTAGGAATTTATTTGCGGACGGAGAATGCTGGGAAGCAGCAGAAAAGACAGGCTGAAATTTACCTTCTGTTACAGAAATTGCTTTCCAACTTAAATGGACAGCTGGAAAAAAGCGGCATCCATTTACGGTATGAAAAGGAGATGCTTTTAGAGCCCTCCCTTGTACAGGCGCTTATTAAGTTGGAGCAGGGAGGAGAGAAAGCGTATCAGAAAATGGTACAGATATTGGCGGATATGGTTTTAGCGTCAAGTGAGGAAGAGCAGCTTTCGAACAGTGCCATCCGCAGATGGTGTTCAAGAACAGAAGCGGAAGCAGACGGGGAGAAAGGATATGAAAGGCTTGCCAGCCATTTTTCCCATATGATTTCGGAGCAGTCTCTAATAGAAGAGGAAGAGGAGTTCAGGGAATGGCGGGATATTCTTTTAACGCATTCCACCCAGGAGATGAAAAAGGAGAGGAAATCCTTACCTGAGAAAGAGCACCCCGCAAAGGAGCAATCGCCCAATGCATTTATGGAAGAAGATCCATTTATCAGCCAGCCGGCCAGTCCATCTATGGAAAATATTCGCCAGGAAATTGAGCGTTCCAAGGAACGTGTACGGCTGCAGCAGCTGATGATGCAGATAAACCGCCAGCTTCAGGGAAGCGGAATCCAGATTTCCTTTGGGGAAGAGCAGCTTTCGAACAGTGCCATCCGCAGATTGCTTGCGAAGGCAGAAGCGGATGGGGAGGAAGGATATGGAAGGCTTGTCAGCCGTCTTTCCCATATGATTTTGCGCAAGCCAGAGGAAGCATGGAAGGCAGGGGAAAATCCCATAGAGCCAAGCCGTTTGCCAACTGGCAGCCAGCCAGGCCATTTACATCAGCCGCCGGAGAAGGTAGAAACGTTGTCTAGCAAGCACGCATACGGCCAGCGAATGGCCACAGCCAATCTGCAGCCGCCGGAGAAGGTAGAAACGTTATCTGGCAAGCTCATATACGCCCAGCATATGCCCGCAGCCCATCCGCAGTCCTTAGAGCCAGCTTGGGAGAATGGAAAACCGGAAGAAGGGGTATTTTCACAGAGGGCTGCATTTCAAAGGCCATCGGAGGAGGCAGAGCCGGAAAAAGAGCGGAAAATAGAAGAGCATTATGCAAGGCTGTTGTATCTGGCGCCGCTCTATGAGGAGAAACGGCGAAAACAGTATCAGGCAGACATACAAAAAGCCCGGGGGAAAATGGCTGGGTTGGAAAAAGAAATAAAGCAGTATGAAGAGAGAGAACGATTGCAGAAAAGAGAGAATTTTTTTGGCGAAGAACCCCTTTCTTTGAGAGAGCGCAGAAGGATGCAGCGGGAAAAACCATCGGAATGGGGGCAAGGCACAGAAAATCCGCCGAAGTGGGAGCAAGGCACAGAAAATCCGTTGGAATGGGCGCAGAGTATGGAAAAACCATCGGAATGGCCAGCAGATCCAAACGCCTTGCCAACGCAGATGCAGCAAAATTTACAAGTGCAGCGAAAGTTACAAGTGCAGCCAAATCTGCAATCCCCAATGTTGAAGTATGCATTTCCAGAAAATACCTCCTCCACCCAGAGGAAAAAGGAAGAACTGCAGCGCCAGGAGGAAGCCGCCCGGATGGAGTCTTTGCACCGCCAGCTGGAAGTGCGGGTGGAAGAAGTGGAGCAGAAGCTGAAACAGACGGAAAGCCATGGGATACCCAAGGAAAATGTGAGGGATATTACAGAAAAAGTGAAAAAGCAGCTTCACGAAGAGCTGCATATGGAACGGCTGCGCCGGGGGCTGCTTTAAGACGGTTACCAGTATGAGATGCTTGATGGAAAGCAGCATCAAGGCGTGGGAAAAAAGACTGCAGGCGACAGGAGGGATGGAAGATGGGCTTGACAAAGGCGAAGCTGATTATTGAACAAGAAACGGGAAGCAAGAATATTGACGTGCTGTTTAACCCTTCCGAATATCAGCTTACCGACGGCGCTTCCTACTCAGAAAAAAAAGTCCCAGGATTGGACGGGCCGATTACACAATATATTTCCGGGGAAGCAACGGAATTGAGCCTTAGCCTTTTTCTGGATACGTATGTGCCCCCTGCGCCGCCCCTTCTCCCAGTGTCCATCCCAGGGGTGGGAAGGTCGGATCACTCTACGGATGTTTCCCAGATTACCAGGGAGATTGCAGAGACGACATCCATTGACGGAAGCCTTCATCGTCCCCCGAAAGTGACCTTTCAATGGGGATCCTTGAATTTTGAGGGAATCATCACGAAGGTAAACCACACGTACACCATGTTTGCGGAAAGCGGGATGCCTGTGCGGGCAAAAGTAAATCTGACCTTTAAATCATTATTGTCCCTGAAGGAAAACCGGCGCAAGTCGCCCTTTGAGTCCCCGGACCGCACCAAATACCGCACCATCCGGGAAGGAACCCAGCTGTGGGATCTTGCCTTTGCGGAGTATGGAGACCCGGACATGTGGAAGGTAATCGCCAAGGAAAACGGGATTATGAATCCATTGGATATCAAGGCAGGGCAGGTGGTGAAGCTTCCTGCTTTATCGTAAACGACAGAAATAATTGTCGCTGGCTATAATGCCAAGAAAAGGGAGGGGAAATTTATGGCGTCAGTGTCTATGTCCAGCCTGGCTTCAAAATATAAAGAATTCCTTGTGCCAGCAGTGAAAGTAAAAGTGGCTGGACAGGATGTTTCTGGAAACAGTGAATATGTCATAGATTCTGTGGAAGTGACCTTGTCCAAGGAGGCTGCAAGCGCCGCCAGCATCAAGCTTACCAACGTATATGACCTTAAAAACCGCCGTTTCTGCCAGGACGTCAGCTCGGATTTTATTTTGGGGGAGCTGGTGGAGGTGGAAATGGGCTACGGGTCAAAATGCTCCTCCCTGTTTTACGGATATGTGGAAGAGATTAACTATGAGCTGTCGGAATCTCCCCAGGTCCATGTGACGGCGGTGGACGTAAGAAAGATTATGATGGGGAGTAAGAAAAGCAATATCACCCATACGGTCACCAGCTATTCGGAGGCTTTTTTGGAGGTGGCAAAGAAATATAAGGCCGCCTATAAAAGCTCCAGCGTGGACGATACCCCCCAAAATATGGAATGCATCATACAAAATGGAAACGATTATAAATTTATCACGGAGGAACTCTGCAAAAAAGGGGAGCGGGAGTTTTTTGTACATGGAGGGGTTTTGTATTTCAAAAAATTGTCTGAAGAGTTGTTTGACACGGTGGAGCTGGAATGGCCGGGGGATGTCATCTCCTTTCAAAGACGGGCGTCCTTCCAGGACACGGTAGTGAAAATTTTAGGGCAGGATTTGAAGAAAAAAGAGGAAGTGACGGCAGAGGTTGCAGTGAAAGCGGACGATAGCCAGAAATCGCTGGTGCAGAGCGAAATAACGGAGATGGCCGCAGACATCCAGGATAACGAAAATGCCAAGAAGATTGCCGGGTACAAAGCGGAAAAGGAAAAAAAGAAAGCCAGGCAGGCCAGCGGGAGCTGTATTGGAATCCCGGAGCTTTTGCCAGGGGGCTTTGTAAAGATAAAAGGCGGAGATGGAAAATTGATAGACGGCACCTACAGCCTGGAAGAGGTAAGGCATGTTTACAGCGGGGACGGATATCACACGTATTTTGAAGCGGGAGGCTGGAAACGGTGAATTTTTACGATGAATTGCTGGAAGTGAAAAAGGAACAAGATACCCTCCCTTCCGTGACAGCGCCCGGGCTTTTGAACGGGGTGGTGAAGGAGATATGGGACGAAAAGCACAAAGGCATGGTCAAGGTGGAGTACCTTTTGGGGGAAAAAGACCATAAGACCTCGGACTGGGTACGGGTTTTAACCCCCTATGGCGGAAAAGGCTACGGCAATTACTGGCTGCCAGAGATAGGGACGGAGGTCGTGGTTGGATTCATCCAGGGAAATTTGAATATGCCTGTGGTTTTGGGATGTTTGTGGAATGAAACGGACGCCCAGCCGGAAGGGGTGCCGGGGGAGGAAAATCATACCAAGACCATTATGACAAAGGCGGGCAATAAGATTTCCTTTTCCGATGAGAAGGACAAAGAAAAAATTACGGTTACGACGCCAAAGGAATTGGAGATTACCATAGACGATGGAAAAAAGAGCATCACCTTGCAGGACAAAGGGAAAGAGAACTGCGTAATGGTGGATGGCGATGGCGGTGAAGTCACGGTGATTGCCAAAAGCGGCATTAAGCTGAAGGTGGGGAGCAAGGAGGTGCTGTCGGCAGACAGCAATACGGTAAAGATTGGGGCTGGGACCCTCCAGCTGGAAGGAACCCAGAGCCTAAAGATGAAGGGACAGACTGCAGAGTTAAGCGGAACCAGCGTAAAGGTGAAAGCAAACGGGCAGCTGGGGCTGGAAGCTACCGGGGCTGCCCAGCTCAAAGGAAGCATGGTAAAGGTGAACTAAAGGATTTCAGGCAGGGATGGAGCAGAGATGGAACATGAAAAAAACGTAAGATCCTTTCTTGGATCAGGGTGGAAATTCCCGGTTGCCGTAGACGGCGCCACCGGACGAATCAAGATGGCCTCCAGCGAAGAAAATATTCAGGAGTCGGTGCGGATTATCCTGGGCACCCGCAGGGGGGAACGGATGATGGAGCCAGAGTTTGGGTGCAGGATTTGGGAGTATTCTTTTGAGACTGTAGATTACACCACCCTGTATGCCATGAAAAATGAGGTGGAACGCGCCCTGGTGCGTTGGGAGCCAAGAATCAGCAAGGTAGAAGCCGCGGTCAGCGACGAACGGGCGGAACAGGGATGCCTTCTTGTCTCTATCAGCTACATGGTCCGCGCTACCAATAACCCCTATAACATGGTATATCCTTTTTATATCAATGAAGGGGAGTGAGAAACTGCCGCCAAATAAAATGCACAACTTATGGGCAATTTGTACCTTTTATTCTGCGGCAGTTTCCAAGTATAGGAAGAGAGGAGGCAGGCAGGATGCATATTCCAAAAAAGGAAAGATGGACAAGGGAAGAAATCATTGAATATATGAAAACATGTGCGAAACAGTATGTGCCAGAGTGGCGTTACGATACAAAAAATCCAGATGCCGGGACGGCTCTGGCTTCTCTGTTTGCAGATATGATGTGCGATACGGTAAAACGTTTTAACTTGACTGTGGCAGGGGATATGCTTTCCTTTTTTGACGAGCTCCATGCAAAGATGCTTCCGGCCAGGCCGGCGGAGGGGTTTGCTGCCTTTGCGCTGCCTCAGGGGTATGAGGGGGAAGAGGAGGTTTTGCCTGGGACAAAGCTTTTATCCCAGGGCCAGGGGGAGATGGTGGTATTCGAGACCCAGGAGGAGGCGTTCGTGCGCCAGATGGAGCTGGAGCGCATCTTTTTGAGCCGCCCCCAGGAGGATGGCATTTACCAGATATACCAAAAAGACCAGGAAGAGCCTATGTCCTTTCTTCTCTTTCAGGGGAAGGGGCCTAACCTGCAGCGGCATAAGATTGTGTTCTGCTTTGAAAAAGGCTTGGAAATTATGTCCCGGGCACAGGCTGTGTTTTCTTTTCAACTGGAATCTGCCACAGGGGACGGAAAGGATTGGCAGCAGGCTGTGGAGCAGGGGAAAATCTGTTTTTCCTACGGGACAAAGGAAGGGTTTCGGCCCATCCATGGAAAAGCGGAGGATGGCGCTGTTTTCTTTGAACTTGCAGGGGGAGAGGAGGGGATAGCGGTAAAGGAGGAATATCAATCCATGTATGTGATACAGGCTGATATTTCAGACCCAGAGCTGTTTTCCCAGATTTATTTTTCCGCCCCCGCCCTTTCCATAAAAAGCCAGGGAATAGGGCCGGATTTCATCTATGGAAACGGGATGGATCAGGAGATGGAAGATTTTTTTGTATTTGGCAGAACCCCGTCTCTCTATGATGAATGTTACATTGCCAGTGAGGAAGTGCTGGGGAAAGCTGGAGCCATGATCCGGATAGAGTTTGACCTGGATTTTGTAAAGCTTCCTCTGGAAGCAGAGCAGGAAGAAATGATACGGTGGAAGACGGTGATGAAAAAGAGGGATTTCATACCGGAAAAAGAATACGACATTACCATTCAGGAGGTGTTGTGGGAATATTTCAATGGATACGGGTGGGCAAGGCTGCCAGGAGGGAGCGCTTACGGAAAGCTGTTTACCCCAAAGGAGGATGTTCGGGGAGCGCGGATGCGGATGGAGTTTGTATGCCCTTGGGATATCCAGCGGGCGTTGGTGGGTTCCGCGGAGACCTACGCCATACGTGCCAGGGTTCTGCGGGTAGGAAATGCTTATAAGACCCGGGGGGCTTATATTGTGCCTTTGGCTGGAAGGGTATTGCTTTCTTACGACTATGGCAGGGAGCCTCTGACTCCCCGTGCCATCATAAAATGGAACCATCTGCAAAGGGAAGAAATTTCAGAAAAAGAAATGGCAAGGGAGGGATACCGCGTTTCTTTCTGCCAGAGGAATCCAGATAAAAAAACAGCCTGTTATCTGGGATTTCTGCAGCCGCCTATGGGAGCGCCTCTGAAATTCCTGTTTGTGATGGAGGACTCCATGCGCCAGGATATGCCCATGGTAAAATGGGAATATCTGGGGGAAGGAGGATGGAAGGAGATGCACCCTATTGATGGGACAAAGCGGTTCCATCACACGGGGATGATATCTTGGTCGGGAAATTATGACATGCGCCGTGAAAATTTGTTTGGGCGGGAACTGTATTGGGTGCGGATACTGGATCAGGAGGATGGATACCACCAGAAAAACAGGGTGGAATGGTGTCCCAGAGTAGAGAAGATTTGTCCCAACTGCGCCCGCATCCTGGGGGTTGAAACCTTGGAGGAGGAATACCAGATTCCCCTTTACGGACAGGAAAAGACCATACAGCTCCCTTATGGGGATATTGCAGAGATTGCAATATGGGTATTCAAGAAATGGGATTACCGCCAAGGAATGCTTGGGACAGCCTGGGAGCAATGGGAAGAAGCGGAATGCTTGGACAGCCAAAGCGGGGAACGGAAAGAATTTTCCATCCACCGCCAGACGGGGCTTATCACATTTCCAAAATATATGGATCAAGCCTGCTTTGACGAGACAGAGGATATTAGGGTGCGTGTCCGGTATCAACATTGCCAGGGCGAGAAGGGAAACTTGAAGGAAGGGGACATTAACCGCTTGGAGCAGACGGTGGGATTTATCAACAGCAGCTATAACCCGGTGGCTTCCGGGGGCGGAGTCCCCAGGGAAACGGTGTTGGAGGCGGTGGACAGGAACGCGCAGATTCTGCGCCATGGTTACCGCTGCGTTTCCGCAAGGGATTATGAGGATATGGCACGGGAAGCGGCTCGGAATCTTTGCAAAGTAAAATGTTTTTCGGGGCATGATCAAAATGGCAGGAAACAGCCGGGAAACGTAACCTTGGTGATACTGCCGGAAGAATATAAGGAAAACCCTTACAGCTTTGAGAAAGCAAGGATGCAGATTCTTGAATTTATTTCCGCAAAGATGGATGGAAATATTCTGGATACTGGAAGGTTTTCCATTGTAAGGCCGGATATGCTCCGGCTGGATGTGAAGGTTACCGTTGCGCTGATGGACGAGAAAGAGGCGATTTCGGTGAGAAAAAGGGCTGCAAAGGAGCTGGAACGGTTTCTTCATCCTCTGGAAGGAAATTTTTATGGAGAAGGATGGGAGATTGGGACGGTTCCAGGCAAGAACCAGGTGATGCATGCCCTAAAGCGTGTGGAGGGAATCAGGCATATCCGCCAGCTGTCTTTGCGCAAATTTTTAAAGGGGCGCACAGATCAGGTGGAAGCGGGGGAAGAAGAGCTTCCCCGCTATCTGCTGCCGGAGAGCGGAAACCATGAGATACAGATAGAGGTGTAGGAGATTGGCAATGGGCGGAAGGGAAGCCGGGGGCTGAACTTTAGCGTTTGAAAAGAGGAACAGAAGTATGCTTTATGATTGGAAGCTGGACGGCAGGTCCTATGGAGAAATTGAAAAAGAAGCGATATTCCATATCCCAAGGGAGTACCCGGAATGGACCAGCTACAATGCGTCTGATCCAGGGATTACCCTGATCCAGCTGTTTTCTTGGCTGACAGAGGTGCAGCAGTACCATTTAAGCCAGCCAAGCCAGGCCAAGCGCCGAAAATATTTAAAGCTGTTGGGGGTGAGGCCCTATCGTATGCGCCCGGCTGTGGGCGCGGTGGGGGCGGAGCCCTTTTGGGGGCTGGGTTTTTCCGGGGCGCAGAGACGGACGCCGCTCTTAAAGGGCACACGGTTTTTTGCGGAGGATATTCCCTTTGAGCTTGTGGAAAAGGAGTGGCTGCATCCGGTCCACCTCATTGGAGCCTGCATGGCCCAGAAAGAGGGGATAGAAGGCTATTACCATATTGAAAATGACGCGGCAAAGCAGATGAAGCTGTATCCCTTTGGAGAAGTGCCAAAGGAAGGGAACCAGTGCTGCTTTATCCTTGACGGCCCTTTGAACCCTCTGTGGAAAACGGATATTTATTTTGATATCTGCACCGAGTACGCTGTGTCCAGGAATCCTGCCGACGAAGGGTTCCTCCCCCTGGCAAAGCTGAAATGGGAATATTATGCCGCCGGGGGCTGGAAAGAGCTGGCGGTGGACTTTGACTGGACATATGGCTTTTTGCAGAGCGGCGCCATACGGTTCCATACGGCGGAGGAAATGGTTCAGGAGCCGCAGCTGAAAGCCTATCAGATTCGTGTGGCTTTGTTGGAGAACGACCTGGATGTGGCGCCCTTGATACAGAATATTTATTTGAATGAAATGGAGGCCAGGCAGCAGTATACGGCCTGCGATTATGAAGAGGCTGCCCTGGAATTTTCCCAGGAAGAAGAGAGTTTTTCCCTAAAGAGCAGCTTATATCTGGCAAAATCCGGCAGAGTGGAGCTGTATCTGGAAGGGGAAGGGGGCTTTCACCTGCTAAAGGAGCAGAGCCGGGAGGCTACGGAAGAAGGAGATACCAGGTTTTGGTTTGCCCGGCCTGCCTGGGCAGAGGGGAAGCGCCGCTGCCTGCTGGCGGTATTTGAAAGGGAAATGGAAGAAAAGAGGATTGTGGGATGGGGGGATGAGTTTGCCAATCAGGAATTTGACCTGAATGTCTCCAACATCCTCTATGATGATTTTGAAATTCTTGCCTATGACAAGGAGGAAGGCTGCTATGTCAGGTACCAAAAGGCAGAAGATTTTGACGGATGCACCCCGGAGGATGCCGTCTACATCCTGGATACGGAAAGGGAAAAGCTTCTGTTTGGCGATTGTGAACGGGGGCTGGCTCCCAGCGGAGAGATTAAGATTATCCGGCTGAGGCAGAGCCTTGGCAGCGCTGGAAATATCAAAGCAGGCCAGATTCAAGAATGCGGGCCGCACCCGGAGCTTTTGGTAAGGCAGAGCAGGGCGTTCAGCGGCGGACGGGATGAAGAGGAGCTTTCACAGTGCTTTGAACGGTTTTGCGGAGAATTAAAGGAGATTCGGCGAGGAATCACCTATGGGGATTATGAAGCATTGGCAAGGAAGGCGCCAGGCCTTTTGATTCTAAACAGCCGTGTGGTTTCCCCCAGAGAATGGAAAGAACGGGATAAGAACGTTTCAGAGAATGAGATTTCCATTGTAGTGCAGCCCTTCTGTTTTCCCGGACAGCATAAAGGGTTGAGCAGGAAATATAAGCAGAATTTAACAAGAGTTCTTCAGAGCCAAAAGATGCTGGGAACCAGGATACGCCTTTTAGATCCAGAATATATCGCGGTGGACGTCTACGGTGAGGTTCTGGTAAAGCCCCAGTTTTTGGATGCGGAGCAAAAGATGGAGGAAGCCGTAAAGGAATATTTGGATGAACGGACATGGGACATCGGAAAGCAGGTGCATTTGAGCGTGCTGTACGGGATTTTAGATACGCTGCCGTGCGTTGGCCAGGTAAAATCCTTGTCGGTAAATGCCCGTGGGAAGGGATGCTGGTATCTGGCAAACGGCGATATCGGCCTGCCGCCCAACGGATTGGCGTTTTTAAAGGACTTGGAATTCTGCATTTATACGGCGGATGAGAGGTGAAAGGTTTGGGGGCTTTAAAATATTTTGTGTTTAATAAAAAAAGAGATTACCTCCACGGATATATGGAGCATATTTCCCTTACCGACAGAGGAATTCAATGGGATGGGGGCAAAGGCCAGCAGGGAACATTTTTCACCCGTCTTTTGGACAGCGGCAGGGAAGGGAACCAGTGGCACCGTGCCATTGTAAAAAGCGTGGGATATGGGGACGATTCCATTCGTTTTTTCTTTTATTGCAGCGATTCTCCCAAGGTTTATTACCAGGGAGAGCAGATGGAGTGGCTTGAGGTAATAAAAAGCGCCAGCCTGGATGCCGCCAAAAAGCGGAAGATCATGAAACCCTTTTTGGCGCATTCCGTATTAAATCCCCAGGATATCCTGTTGTACCATGCCAGGGGGCGTTATCTGTGGATGGAAATCCAGCTTTTCCCACAGGGGACATCCATCCCGGAAATCTACCATATGAAGATATATGCAGAAAATAAAAGTTTTATTGAATATCTTCCAGAAATATATCAAAATCAACCAGAAAATGATTTCTTAAAACGATATTTAAGTATTTTTGAGGGGGTATACCAGAAGCTGGATGAGGAGATAAGATCCGCGCCTTGCCAGCTTGACCCGCAGACGGCGGAGCTGGAATTCCTGAAATGGATGGCCGGGTGGGTGGGAATCTCCCAGGTGCACCTGTGGCCGGAAGAAAAATTGCGAAAGCTCCTGCAGGGGATTGTAAGGAAGAACCTAATCCGGGGCACAAGGGCTTATATGGAAAACCTCATCGAAACCTTTACCGGGGAGCGCCCCATTTTTGTAGAATATGGGGAGATTGAGCAGTACAAGGGACAACCTGGATCCTATCAAAAACTGCTAAGGCAGTATGCCCGCCACCCCTGCATGGTGAACCTGCTGATACGGGAGGAAGCGGTTCCCACCCGGCGGGAGCAGAGAGCTTTAAAAGAAATGATAGAAGACATAAAACCAGCCCATTTAGAGATCCATCTGATTTTTTTGAAGCCATACATTTATCTGGATAAGAATGTCTATCTGGGGATCAATAGTGTGCTGAATTCCTACCAGAGGGCGCAGCTGAACGGCCAGTCGTTGATTCCATCCATAGTGGGCGGTGCAAAAACTGAGGAGGAAAGAAGAAAGATAGAGGCAGCTCAGGCAGAAGGCATCTGAACTGCTGGGAAAGGCCAAAAAAGGAGGCAGGCATCCATGAAGAATTTAAAGAGCTTTCCATTTGAAAGAAACCGATATTTCTACGGGAAATTATTGTCTGTGGAGGACTTTGAGACAGAGCAGAAATATTTTAACGATAAACGCCGGACTATAAATCGTTTCCTGTTTGGAGAGGGGGTTGTGTGCGGCCTTCATGTATTGGAGGTGGACGATGAAAGCATTTCCCTGGAGCGGGGGATTGCGCTGGACTTTGCAGGCAGGGAGATCCTGGTGGATGAACCCTTGGTGAAAAAGATTGTGGATTTGGAAGGCTACGACAGCCAGCTGTCCTTGGAGGAGGACAAGGGATTTTATTATCTCTGCCTGGAATACCAGGAAAAGCCGGTGGAATTGATGCACAATGCCCTGGGTGCCGCCCCCAGCGGAGAAGGGGAATTTAACAAATACCGGGAAACATACCGGGTGTTTGTGACCCAGACAGAGCCGGAAGGGGAAGTGTTCTCGCCGGTGCGGCTCTATGAGGGCAGGACGGAGGTTTATTGCGGGAATGGGGTGCGTATCGTCCAGACGCTTCCCCGTTACCTGGAGATGGGAAACGAGAGTGTGCTGCGGATTGAAATCGAGAAGGATGGGCAGCGGGAGATTTCGCTCCAATACGAATTATCCCTGTCCTTTTTGACCTTTCAGGACGAAGCCTCCCTTAAGGTGCAGTTTCAGGAGAAGGGCTGCGCAGAAAGTCAGAGATACGTGCTGGAATATCCCTTGAAAGCAGCCTATCTCCATGACGTGCAAGCGGAAGCCTCCCTGGTTCCCGGAAGCTTTTCCCTGAAAGTGGGAACCCGGGAATACACGATGCAGGAGTCAAAATCCAGCCGGGGAACCATCAGCAGGGAGGATGCAGGCAGGGTTCTGCTGGAGCGGTATTATAAAGGCGCAATGGAGCAGATGGTGGACGATGCGTCCCGGCAAAGCCTTTATCTGGCAAAAATATATGTGGTGAGGACGGCGGACTTATGCCTTATCCAGCGGATTGAGCCCCTTCCCTTCCATCAATGCATCCAGCATACGGAGATTTCCACTGCCCTTTTTTACCAGCTGTCGGAGGATGTAAAAAAGTTAAAGAGGCAGAATGCCCGCAAGCTTCCTCGGGGAAATGAAAATGGGAGCCGGGCGCAGCAGGTGGAAACTGCCTGTGGGGAGACGGTTCTGGATCTGGAAAAAGCAAAGCCGGGGGATGTGGTCTATTCCCAGCGGATTCTGCATGGATTGGGCCTGCATCCGGTGTCCCTTGTACTGGGATATGAGGAGGAGCCGGAGCCTGGCCAGGTGCAGGAAAGCTTTTTTGGGGATGCTTCTGTCTTTCCTGCATCCAAGGATGGCTTTGCGGCATCCTTGGGCGCAAAGCTGGAGACAGAGGAAGGCTCTTTTGTAATCGGGATGCGGGTGGTGAAGCGGGGGAAAGCAAAAAAAGTGAGAGTGCGCTGGACTGCTTGGAAACAGCCTGTGGAAAAATTAGAAATCCAAAAGAAGAGACTGTATATCCAGCCGGATATTCCCAACCTCCATGTGGGGGAATCCATCACCTTTACTACGGTTTCCGAGGGCTTCCAGGATGAGAGGATACTGTGGGGCGTGAAGGATGCGGACGGCGGGGCCATTGACAAAAATGGAAGGTATACCGCGCCGCAGACCGCCGGGGTATACCGGGTCAGTGCAGCAAGCGCTTCTTTTCCGGAAATCGGAGCGTCCACCTTTGTGGTAGTCCGGGAAAAGGAAGAAGAATGGCAGGGGTGATAGAATGCTGATAAAATTTTTGGATAAACGCTATGAGGTCATCCAAAAGCGCAAGGCCTCCGATGCGTTAGACCTGTACGTGGCAAAGGATCTGGACGATGCGGGGCAGAAAGCCTATACGGTAGTGTGCGTCAAGGATTGGGAATTGGCCAGAAAGCTGATATTAGTCACCACCAAGAAAAATACCAGTATTGCCTTTAAGGACCTGCAGGAGAGCTTTAACGCAGATGGGAAATATTATATCGTATTCCAATATGCCAAGGGGGAGACCCTTCAAAAAACCCTCCAGGAGCAGGAGCGCAGCTTAAAGGAACGGCTTACCTTGATGAAGAATATCCTGGAGCAGATTATCCTGTTGAATATGCCGTTGTGCTTTATCTATGAAGCCTTGCGGAAGGACAATATTGTGGTGGATGAAGCTTTGGAAATCCGGTTCAACTATTTTTTCTCGGAAGTGGATTATTACTGGCAGGTGCAGGAAAGGGATTGCCTGCAGCGGATCAGCGGCCTTGTCCAGGAATTATTTCAAAAGGAGCTGGCGGAAAAAAGCATCCGGGAGCTGGCGGATTTCTCCAAATGCCTGTCCCAGGGACGCATCCAGGATATCTGGGAATGCTATAAAAAATGTGATGAGATCTGCGAACATTTAACCAGGAAGGAAGCGGCGGGCCAGATACGCCCAGGGCGCATTTGGTGGAAGGCCTGGGAAGCTTTCAAAGAGAAGATTCCTGTGATAAAAGCCATGCTGGCCACGCTTTTGATTGTGGCGTCGGGGGTGTTTTTGTTGTGGAACCTGAAAAATCCTGCCGTATCAGACCATGGGATTACCTTTGAACAAATCGGAACCTTAAAGATTGAGAGATAAAGGAGCGAAAAAATGCAGGGCGGATTGATTGAGCGCACGGCGAAAAGGCTGGAACGTGTTTTTCTCACGCCATTCCAGGTTTTGTACCGAAAAATAAGAAAAATATGGAACCCGGATTCCTTTGCGTCCCAGGTGGTGTGGGACGTTCGCAAGGGAATCGGGAAAAAGGACAAACAAAAGGAGCGCTCCTTAACGGACTACTTCTCTTTTCGGCGTTATTACGTGCTGAAAAAAGCGGCCTACCTGGCTTTGCTGCTTTTGCTGGTGCTGCCGGTTTTGTATGTGAAGCTGCTGCACCCTCTGATGGTTTCCAAATTTTTTACCAAGACGATGGCGGTAAATTCTGAGGAAATGGCGGGCTATTCTGGAAAGGTAAGGCTTCTTTGGGAGGAAGGCGGCTCTCTTTTGTTTGAAGGGAAGATGGAGGAGGGGCGCATCAATGGAAAAGGGAAGCTTTACACCCATTCCGGGAGCCTTCTGTACGACGGAGAGTTCCAGATGGAATCCTACTATGGGGAGGGGGAGCTTTACTACGAAGATACCAAGGCCGTACAATACAAGGGCTCTTTTGTGTTAAATGAATACCAGGGGCAGGGCATCCTTTACGATGAAAATGGGAACTTGGTTTATAAAGGGGAATTTGAAGAGGGGAATTTTAACGGGAGCGGAACCTTGTATTTTGAAAACGGGCAGGAGCAGTACGTAGGCTCTTTTGCGGACGGCGCCATGCAGGGAGAAGGGACGTTATACGATGAGCAGGGAGAGGTTGTAGCGCAGGGGGAATTTGAAAATGGGGAGCCCCTGTTAAAATCAGTGGAATGGAAAGATGAAGCCGGGAACCTCCTTTATGAGGGAACCGTCAATGGGGACGGAGAATACCAGGGAGAGGGT
The DNA here is from genome assembly GCA_947384285.1 of uncultured Lachnospiraceae bacterium. Taxonomy (GTDB): domain Bacteria; phylum Bacillota; class Clostridia; order Lachnospirales; family Lachnospiraceae; genus Petralouisia. The sequence goes on along the minus strand of CANDGI010000020.1, from coordinate 39,193 downwards.
GCTCTTTATGAAGGCGGAGTCCTTGCCTACGAGGGAGGGTTTTCCAACGGGGAGAAGGAGGGCCAAGGGAAGGAATACGATAAAAATGGCCAGGCGGCCTATGAAGGCGGCTTTGCGGAAGGGGTGTACAGTGGAAAAGGGAAGCTCTATGAGGAAGGCGCTTTAATTTACAGCGGCGGCTTTGAAGAAGGGGAGTACAGTGGAAAAGGGGAGCTTTACGAAACCAGTGCATCGAAGCCTGCAGAGGAAAATGCCAGCGATGAGACGCTGGGTGGCGAAGAAACCAGCGCATCGAAGCCTGCAGAGGAAAATGCCAGCGAAAAGGAGCCGGCGCTCATCTACAGGGGAAGGTTCCAAAATGGCACCTACGACGGAAAAGGGGAGCTCTATCAAGAGGGGGAGCTGGTCTACAGCGGCAGCTTTGAAGATGGAGAGTACGGCGGAAAAGGAGAACTTTACCAAGAGGGGGAGCTGGTCTACAGCGGCAGCTTTGTGGATGGAAAGAAGGAGGGGGCAGGGAAGCTCTACGAGAAAGGCGGAATCCTTCTGTATGAAGGGGATTTTGAAAAAGACAGCTACAGCGGCAAAGGAAAACTTTTTGCAGAAGAGAAATTGTCCTATGAGGGAGGGTTTTCGGACGGAAAGAAAGAAGGGCTTGGGAAATCCTATGATGAGGATGCCAGGCTGGTTTACGATGGCTCATATAAGAACGATCTTTATGATGGGACAGGCAGGCTGTACGATCCAGCTGCCGGAACTCTTTTGTATGACGGGACGTTCGCAGGCGGACTCTATCAGGGAGCCGGGGTTTTGACGGATGTGGTTACCGGAAATCTGGCATACAACGGGGAATTTTACAAAGGAGCCTATCAAGGCAAGGGAAAGCTTTACGATACGGCAGCCAATATGCAGATTTACGACGGGGAGTTTCAAAACGGCCTTTACCACGGCCAGGGAACTTTGTGGGACCGGGATGGGAATCTGATTTACGTGGGGGATTTTATCGCTGGAAGCTATTACGGCTCTGGAATTCTCTATGATAGGTACACCGGGAAGGTCAAAGAGTCGGGCCAGTTTAAAAATGGCGTGCTGGTGACGGCATCGGATGAGGTGGAGGTACAGTACGGCATTATTTACTGTGAAGCGGTAGATGAAGAAGGGAAGCCTGTGCCCAATGTGGAGGTGGATTTGAGCGATGGACAGGGAGGGGTAACGGATCAAAAGGGACGAATTGCCTTTGCAAACCATGCCCTTGGAAGCTACCGGGTATGTTTCCGCCCTCCTTCGGGCTATGCCATAGACAGTCCTTACGAAAGCGTCACCCTGACAAAGCAGGACAACGCAGCCACGGTGAAAAAAACGCTGGTGAAAGAGGAGAAGGAAGAGGAAAAGAAGGAAGAGGAGGATACGGCAGGGGAGGAGGAAGCAGATCAGGATGCCGGTAACAGGGAAGGCGTCTAAAGGGCTGCAGGAATGGCGCCAAAGGCCGGCAGGGGAGGAGGAAGCAGATCAGGATGCCGGTAACGGGGAAGGCGTCTAAAGGGCTGCAGGAATGGCGCCAAAGGCCGGAAAGTGAGGGAAAGGAATGGCGGATTATACGAGAATCGCAGAGATCGGGAGCGGTATCCTTGCGCTTTTAAAAGAGGCTCTTGTGCCGGAGCTGTTGAGCAGCGTGGATCAGGTGGGGCTCTGCTCCCCGGAAGACCATGGGGATTTTGCGGTGGGGATATGGCTGTACGACATCCGGGAAGATACGGATATCCAGATGCACGAAATGGTAAACCTGGGGCACAAATCCCAGCGCTATCCCTCCGCCTATGTGACGCTGCGGTATATGATTACCCTGTATTTACAGAGTGATTTGAAGTACAGGGCCATCCAGGAGCATCAGATTATGGGAAAGATTATCCAGACCTTGAAGGATCATGCGCTGCTGGAAGAGGAGGCCGCGGGGCTCGTGCCGGAGCCTTCCGGCATGGGCGTGCGGATTCAAATGCAGGAATTGTCCACAGAGGAGAAAATGAGGATCTGGACCGTACCAAACGTGCCTTATAAGACGTCCCTGTTTTATAAGGCAGGGCCTGCGGAGATAAAATCTGCCAGGAGAAAAACGGTCAGCAGGGTACGGGAAGTGCAGTATTGGCTTACGGATGAAAAAGAAGGCAAACTATAGCAGGATTAGGAAAGGAAGAGAAGGGTGGCGCGACAGAGAATTGATATCCGTTTATCCAAAGCAGTTCTTTTTAAGGATGCGTTTTCGGAGGAAACGGTGGCAAATGGCTTACAGATACAAGTTGGCCAGGGCGGGCATTATTTGAGAAAGCCAGGAGGGTACTGCCTGTTTTTCCATACCGGGCAGGGGGGATTTCAAGTGGAAATCACTTCTCCCGCCTACCAGCCCAGGAAGCTTTTCCTTGCCGCAGACGGGGGCGGAAGGGTGGAGGAAGTATATCTTTACCCTTCCAAGGGATATCCGCGCAGGGAAGGCTGTACCGTGGTGCGGGGAAGCACATCCCCATACGCCGCGTTTTGGTGCCATATAAAGGAAGAAAGCCAGGAGTGCAGGCTGCTGTGGGATTACCAGAAAGGCCAGGACCAGATTGCCATCTTTTTGAAAAAAGGCCAGGGCGGCAGAAGAAACTGGTTTATCTGGGACAAGGGAAAGAAAACGGGAGAATATTTCCAGGTGTATCCAGAAGACGGGGAGGGGGAGGCCCATCGCTTATGCGCTCCCTTAACGGGGGATTACCGGAAAAAGAACGCGGCAATCTATCCGGCCTGGGAATGTCCCGCAGGGGAAGATGGAACGTTTTTCCTGCTTTTTGGACAGCTGAAGGAACAAGAATATACCCTCTGCTATTCCAGTGGGGAGGGGGGCTTTGGGGAGATAAAAATTTTCGGGCAGAAAGAGAACCAGTGCAAGCTTTCCTGAGCCTGTGGAGGGGGATTTGGCCTGTCCCCGGATGCAGGGCCATTCCAATGTAAAAGAAAGGCATATACATATATGAGACGAAAATGTTTGTTGGGTGCGGCTGCGATCGTTCTTGCAGCATTGGCAATATTGATTGTGATCGGATGCTTTCAGAGGAAGAAAACGTTAAAGGGCATCGAGGAGCTTTGTTTTTATGAGGGGAACCGGTATTGCATCGACAGGGAGAAAAATTTTTTTCGAATCTTTCGGATGGACAGTCAAGGGAAATGCGCAGATATGATACGCTGTCCTCGTTTTGGGGAGGAAGGGTATCATCGATTGCAGCAGTTGTTTTTTGACGGCCAGGGGGAAGCTTATGTGCTGCAAGAAGAGATAAAGGCCTCTTCCTTCCAGACTTGGCGGTGCAGAATTTTCCGCTGTGACTTCGACCGGGGAAGGCTGGTGGAGACGGCCTATGACCTTACGGAATCCAGCAAGGAGGGAAGCTGCGTCCATGTCCAACGGATTCAGGATGGAAAGGTTTATTACATTCAGGTGGTGGAGACGCAGGAGGATATGGGGAAAGCCTATGTGTGTGCTATGGACCGCAAGGGAAGGGTGCAAAGGCTGGATACGGTTTCCCTGAAGCATCCTTTTTTAAAGTCGCAGTTTTTCTTAAGCCAGGATCAGGTGCTGTTGTGGATGGATTACAGCGGGCAGGTTTTTGTAAAAGAACTGGGAAGTGGCGCCCAGCTGGAGATAGAGGGGATTACAGGGGTGGAAAACAGGTTTATGAACCTTTCTGGCGATGGAAAAAGGAATGGGTATGTTTTTGACAGCCAGTTGGAGTGTGTCAGGAGGATTGACCTGGAAGCCATGGCGGCAGAAATCCTGCCCGCCCAGGAAGCGGCAGAAGGGCAGGCTTCCGACCCGGCGTTTTGGGAATGGATCTCCAAGGAGGGGAGCGTTACCCTGTCTTTTGGCGCTTTGCTGGGCAGGCTGCTGCCCCTTATGGGAGCGCTCTTTCTGGCGGGGGCGCTGTTGTGGGCGCTTTGGTATATCTATTGCAGATACCAGGTGCAGACAATCCTTGCGCGGCTGGCGCTGGTATTTATGCTAGGGCTGCTTCTGGCAGACCATGCGCTGGAGCGGTGGCTGGGGCAGACGATACAAGCCCAGCTTGAACGGAACCAGGCTTTGACCCTGGCTGTCATGGGAGAGCAGCAAAGGGAGCATATCACAGGGCAGCTTCAGGAAAATAGAAAGCAGTTTCCGCTGGGCGGCCAGGATTGGGCGTTAAGCCGCCGCAGGTTGGAGGAAAGCCAAAAAGCGGGGGATGTAAATGAAATGCTGCCATATGTGTATACCATTTTAAAAGGAGGAAAAGACGGGCAGCTAAGGATCAGCGAATCCATGTGGGAATACACAGGCATTTTGGCACAATACCATTACGATGGGCAGACATTGGAGGTGGTAAACCAATGCTATGAATCGGAAAAACCAGCCAGCCATAAGCAGCAGAATCAAAACGGGACCTTTCACACCCGGTTTCTGCCCCTTGTGTTAAGCGACGGCCACGTATACGGGATATTGGCCGTATCGTCAGCCACGGATTTTTTGGATTACCGGATCTGGCAGTACCAGCAGAATCTAAGGTTTGTGTCCCTGGGGCTTTTGCTTGTGTTATCCTTTGTGCTGCTGGTTGTCCTGGTGCTGTTTTTGATGCCCCTGCGCAGCTTGAAGAAAAGCGCAAAGCAATTGGCAAAGGGGGAGCTTGGGGTTACGGTTCCAGTGCATGGGCATGATGAAATTGCGGATATTTCCAGGGCCTTTAACCAGATGTCCTTAGGGATAGCCAGGCAGGTGGAGGATATTCGCAGCATGTCCGATGGATATTACCGGTTTATCCCTGCAAAAATCCTGGAGCTTTTGGGCAAGGAATCCATACAACAGGTGAAGCTGGGGGATGAGATTACCGTCCATATGGCGGTTCTATCTATGTACGCCCTCAATTATCCCAAGCAGGGGCGGATGCGTCCGCCCCAGGAGGTGTATCGGGAGATCAATGAGGTTCTGGCCGTCCTGGAAGCGCCAATCGCAGAACATGGCGGCGTGGTGGAACATTTCGAGGATAACGGCTTGTCCGCCTTTTTTACGGAAAACAGCGGCCAGGCCCTGAAGGCTGCCATTGAGGCGCACCGGTCCTTGGATGCCCTTGGATACGGGGAGCACAGGGCTATCGCTATTACCTACGGGAGGATTATGACTGGCGTGATCGGGTATGAAGGCCGGATGGAGGTGTCCACCATTTCCGTGCATTCAGACCTGGCGAAGGCTCTGCGGCTTAAGGGAAATGATTATGGGGCAAGGATTTTGCTTACCCATCCGGCCTGCCAGCAGATTCCAGATTTTGAGGGGCAGTATCATGCCAGATATCTGGGAATTGTTTCCATCAGCGGTGCATTGGAGGGCATTTATGATGTTTACGATGGGGACAGGGAAGAGGATTTTTATTATAAGGAGCTGACAAAGCCCCTGTTTGAGCATGGCGTGGAGCTGTTTTTGGCAAAAAAATTTTATGAAGCCAGGCTGGCATTTGTGGAGGTATTAAAGCAATACCGGAAGGATAAAGCCGCAAAGGAATATCTGTACCGGTGCGACAAATATTATAAAGAACCGGAAGGGAAAGCGGTAGAAACAGAGCTTGGGCGCTTTTAGGAAAAATGGAGGTGAACGTATGGGCGGTATCCCAAAGGAAATTAAAAAGGATGATACACGGGTGGAAACAGGAACGGGGACGGATCAGCGCATAGAAGAGACGTTAGAGCAGAGTATGGAGGATGCGGCCCAGGAGGGGGAACAGGCCGCCGCGCCCATACAGGATGCGGCTCTGGCGGTGCAGGAAGAGACGGGAAGCATGCAGCAGCAGGAAGCGGCAAGGCAGGAGGATGCCCAAGGAGCACAGGAGGAAGCACCTGGGGAAAGCCAGGCGGTGGATGAGGTGAACCAGAATCTCCTGACCATGGTGCAGGAGACGAGAAGTGGAACAGGGATGAAAAAAAAGGGAGAGGATGGGGAAGGGGACAAATATTTTGACAAGCTCCCAGTGGACAGGGGAGGGTATGAATCCGTCTCCGTCGGGGATGAGAATGCCAGTGAGCTGAAAAAGAAAGTGGGGGAAAGGCGGGAGGGAAGCCTCTACCAGGCCGTTCTGGTATCTAAGCTGCTAAAGGAAAATAAGTCGAATCCCATGGCGTCCGGTATCTTCTCCAGGGCGGTAAATTCCTCCAAATGGGCGACGGTGGCGGACATAAATGCCGGGGTAACCGGATTTACCGGCCTGCTCTCCACCTTTGACAAGAACGCAAAAAGCCAGTCGGTGTACAAGGCGGTGGGCCTTGTGACAAATTTTGTCACGCTGATCTCTTCCATCCGCAATTTTTACACCAAATTAAAGAAGCTTCAGTTTAAAAAGTCCGGGCAGGCATGGTTTGAAAATGCCTTTTTGGGCATAGGGATGCTGGGGGATTTTGCCTTGGCCTTTGCCAAGGCGGTGGCTATCGCCAAAACAATTTCTTCCTATGCCCATGTGAATCTCCCTATTTTAAATAAGGTTTCCAACTGGATGTTCTTAGCCAGTGGAACCAGCCAGGCCATTTCGCTGTTGAATGTCTCCCGGGGATTGGCAAAGGGATGGAAAGGGATTAATCTTTTGGAGATGAGGAAAGCCCAGCTATGGCCAAAGGCCAAAGAGGCCGTCCATGAGATTTTAGGAAAAAGAGGGCAGCAAAGCCTGGAAGGAGACGTGCTTGCAGAGGAAGCTTCGGAGGAGGGGACAGACAGCCTGGAAGAGGTTGTGGAGAGCTCCGAGTCCACCGAGGAAGCCCTTGAGGACAAGGCAGACAGCCAGGAAGGGTCTGAGGGAAGCCAGGGGAAAGAGGAGGAGGCTCCGGAAGGGCGCACAAAGCAGGGCGAGGGAGAGGGGCAGAAGGCAGCGGCAGGAAACGGCCAGGGGGCAGCCCCGGATGCCAAGGCAGCCGCCAAAGCCATGGCGGCTCAGAAGAAAAAAGACGCGCAAAAGGCAGACGTGCGTTTGGCAAAGGCCCAGCGGGCCTTGGAAGCATTGCAGGATGTAACCTAACAGAATAACTGACAAAAAGGACATGTCAACGTGAGACCATCCGTGAAGAGGTGGGAAATGCCGGGAAACCCCGATAAATAAAGGGTTAAAGCGAATTTGACAGAGAAAAAATAAAGCATCTTTGACAGCAATTTTGAGAATGAGAGAAATTGTCTGATAATTGGATGAAATAATAAAAGAAAAAGGAGATAGGATAGGGAAACCTTTTATTTTAAAGGGTTTCTTTTTTTACACAATTATAGAGAAGGGAAAATATCAGATAAAGATTGTAGCAATTTAAGGGATATTTTTAAAATCGTTATAACGTTGCGTTAATGTGTCATTTTTTAAATTCTCTTTTTGTTATGTACATGGAAAAATCCTTATAAAATAAGCGTTACAGGAAATAACGTTTTATAAAGTCAGCGTTATTTTTCGAAAGAAATATAGGAAAATTATCTTTTTTCAATAGGACAAAATGGAGACCTTAAAAATAGTATGTCGTATTGCCCTGTTTTCAAGGGTTTAAGCCAGTTTTTGAGAATATATGTTTGTATAAAACAAAGAGACAATTTAGGGTTATAAGTAATCCTTACAAAATAATAAATATTCATTTTTATGTATAAAATAATTTTGCTATTTGGGTTATAAATAATCCATAATAATAAATATTTATTTTCGGGGAAATACTTCCCCTAAAAATTTCCGGGAATATTTTCTATAATGATATTACATCAAATAAAATTCAAATAAAACGGAGGTAAATCATTATGGAAAGACCATTAAGAAATGAACAATTTTTATTAAACCTTTTAGGACAGAAGGTGTCCATTTTCCCTATTGCCAAAGGGGAAACAGTTGAAAAAGGTGATTTGGTTGTCGTAAACACCAGAACCTTACAGGCAAGCAAGGCAAAAAAAGAGGGCGGCTATTATGCCATTGGATGTGCGGTCAGAATCGTAACGGATGAGCATGGTGCAAAGTCGGCAATCTGCAAAGACGGCATCTACATCATCAACAATGCGGAACTGCCGGAGCATAAAATCCTTGACACCGATATTGGGCGGATTTGCTATTTCAACGGAAACAATTCCGTGACACTGGACAACATAAACACGACAAAGGCTGGCGAAGTCTTAAGTGTGGGAGAAGATGGGCGTGTCCTTGTGAAAATAAGCATCAGCGAAGGGAGTGAGCTTGAATGGTAATAAATCAGCAGAGCTTAAACGGTCTGTATGTCGGATATTCAGCGGCTTTTAACAAGGCATTCAGTGAAACCCCTGTGAACTATCCTAAAATCGCCATGACCGTTCCATCCGAAACAAGGGAAACAACTTATGCGTGGATGGGGCAGATTCCGAACATGAGGGAATGGATTGGCTCAAGGGAAATCCAGAACCTGATTGCACATGATTATGTAATCAAGAACAGAACCTTTGAGCTGACAACAAAAATCCCTGTGAATGACATTGCAGATGACCAGTATGGGGTTTACACTCCTCTTATTTCTGAAATGGGGTTATCTGCAAAGAAGCATCCTGATTCCCTGACTTTTGACCTACTTGGTGACGGATTCAACAAAAAATGCTATGATGGTGTCAGCTTTTTCAGTGACAAGCATCCTATGGGCGGAAATGATAAAGCTGTACAGTCCAACAAGGGAAATAAAAAGCTGAATGCCGAATCCTATGCAGAAGCAAGGTCACAGATGATGACAGTGAAAGGTGAGTCACACAGGTCGCTTAACATTGTCCCTGACCTTCTGGTGGTTGCCCCACAGAAGGAAGCTGTTGCAAGGGAACTTTTATTTGCAGATTTGATTGCAGGAAGCTCCAATGTAAACAAGAATACCTGTGACCTTCTGGTTGTCCCGGAATTATCGGATTACGCAGAGCAGTGGTACTTATTCTGCACAAAACGTTATATCAAGCCGTTTGTGTTCCAGGAAAGGGAAAAGGCGAAGCTGGTATGCAAGAACAAAGAGAATGATGACAATGTTTTCTTTGATGATGAAGTCATCTATGGAATCAAGGCAAGGTACAATGTCGGCTTTGGCTTATGGCAGTTAGCCTATGGAAGTACCGGAACAGCAGAGGGAACAGCCAAAGGATAGAAGGTAATTAATATGGAAGTGTATACAGAAATATTGTCACAGACGGCAAACCTGACGGAAGCCCCTGAATATATCAGGGTGCTTCCGTTGGGCTATATATCGTCAGAAAAAGGTGATTTCTTAGTAGACAGCGAAAGTTTCCAAATGATGAAGGAACACATGGAGCATAGGGCGGTTGACATTGTTATTGATTATGAACACCAGACTTTAAGGGGCATGCAAGCCCCGGCAGGGGGATGGATAAAAGAACTTGTTTTGAAAAGTGACGGTATCTTTGCCAGGGTGGAATGGACGAAAAGGGCAAAGGACTATTTACAGAACAGGGAATATAGGTATCTTTCCCCTGTTGTGATGGTACGGAAAAAAGACCATAAGGCTTCACAGATTCATTCTGTCGCATTGACAAACACCCCTGCCATAAATGGCATGATGCCTATTGTTAATTCAGTAAAGCCACCTTTACAAGCCGACACCCAATTAAATGAGATGCAGAAAAAGATTTGCAGGATGCTGAATTTAAGTGAAGCTGATTTTGTCAATTATGGTGTGAGGGGTGATGCGGATGGATGATAACGAACTTCTGAAAAATGTGCATGTATCTGATATACCAGAAACTTACCAGCCTGTTATTAGTTTGATTGGATTGGATAATTTCTTAAAACTCTGCCAATATGCTATGGGGGATGAACTTTATTTTCCTATGCGTAAAAGTGTATTATGCAGCACAAGAAACAGGCTGATTTTGCAGGAATATAATGGTTATAACCTTGGGGAATTATCAAAGAAGTACAACTTGACAGTGAAGCAGATAAAAAATATCTTAAAAGGCTCAAATTCGCTTTAGATGATAGTCTAAGGATACTTACACTAAAACAGAAATACTCGCGTTATTACGCGTTATAACGCTATTATAACAGGAGTATTTCTGTAAATTCAAAGAGAGTTGTTTTTAATTATTTTGAAATCGCTTGTTGTAGAGTGTTTGTTTACTTTCTTTTTACTGCTTATGTTACCTACAACATGCATGTTTAATATTTCGAGAACACTTTCCAGATTGTGCCGTGGAAGGCTTTTCATCTTCATTATTATTTCTGTATAATCGTCTTGTTCTATTGAAAGTAAATCAGATGCTACACAGTTGGAAATAACAGTAAATTTAATATCATCTATTGCACTCATATAAGTCATCCTTTCTGCTTTTGGGGAACTACATTTTTACAAGTAGCCAGAACTAATTTAGTCTTTATAATAGATTTTGGGAATTATCTTCCTTCCAATAATTTCATAGCTTCCTTAAACCTGCACTCGGATATTAACTGGATTGCTTTTTCCTCTATGATGGTGTTTTGCTCTACTTTCCGTTGCAATTCCTTTACCTGCAAGATTCCGTTATCAATCTTTTGTAAAACGTTCATTTTTTTAGCCATAATTACCACCTTTCTTTTTTGGCGGCGGTCTGATATAATATATATGCAACCGCCTTTACTGGTTGCGAATAGGTTTTATGATGGGGACTTATAAGCCATTTGGCTATGCCCCATCTGGTTAGTTGTCTGGATTAGCTTCTAACGCTTCCTGCTCGGTAGCATACGTTACGTTGTCGGCTTTTCCAATATAACCGTAATCGGTATACACGACTAACACCCCCTATTCTGTTGTATTTAAGATATTGCAAGGGTTTTGATTTGCTAGGTCGTTGCCCTTGCTTTATCTTATACACATATATTACATCATATTTTAGTGTAATTCTATTGACAGAGTACACAATATTTACATCATTTTTTTTGTGTATATTTTACATTTAATTTTGATGTAATTTAATGGTATTATGTCTAATGAAGGGATGGTGATTTTTTGATTAGATATAAAATCAATTTACTTTTAGCACTGAAAAATGTAGGATATAACACTAATAAGATAAGAAAAGAAAAAATTTTCACAGAAGCACAATTACAACAAATGAGGGATAATAAACTTTTGACACAAAAGGCATTAAACAAAGTGTGCAATTTGCTAGAGTGTCAGCCAGGGGATATTTTAGAATATATACCTGATGAAATAAATCAGATTCAAAAAAAGGTTGAATCATAAATTAAAAGTGTATAGAATAAATGAGTGGTATACTTTTATTAAAGTTTCATAGAATGTGTGTTTTAATTTCATAGTTCCGGCTGTATAAAAAGAATGAATAAATATGTGCTATATTTGCATATTTATTCATTCTCTTTTTTGTCAATTATTTTGAGAAACTTTGACAAGAATTTTGAGCGGCTACACAGGAACATCCAAGGGATGGAGCAGGCGATTCCAGCATGGAAAAGAAAAAAGACGATTTGATCGTATACATAGGGCTGTCAAAAAGGATTAGGAAACAAAAGCACGACGAAGCGGAGATGGCGGCTTCCGCGGTAAATTGCGCCGTAGGGCTCTGCACCAGCATCATATCCGGCGGAAAATTTGTCGCCTCCCAGGGAGCGGCAAGAACCAGGAGCGATGATTGGAGGAAAGCCAGCCAGGTGGCGGGCACTGCGTCCCTTGCCATGGGAATGGCTGCCAACCTTACCACCATTGGGTCTTCCACGGTGCGGCTGGGCAGCAGGCTGACGAATGGGAAGGATGACAGGAGCGAGGCGGTAAAGGAACGGCTGTATGAAAAAATAGAAACATTGGGCAAGGATGAGCACGGCCTGAAATATCTGGAGGAAGCTTTGGCAAATGAGTTTAATCTACCGCCATCGGACAATCCAGCCATTACAAAAGAAGACGATGAAATAAAAAGCGACTTAAAGAGGAAGGCCGGCGCTACCTTGCAGCTGTACGCCAGCACGGAGGGGATGATGCAGATGATGGGCGTTCCCCAGGGACAGCTGGTAAAAGCCAGGAAGCTGGAAGATTTTAAGAATATCCTGGCTTCTGGATTGGTATAGGAGGAAGGCTGGAATGCCGCTGGAGCGAAGGCATTTCATTGAAAAAGGAGGTGCCTGTGGATTTGGAAGCGTCACAATACCTGGAGACAATGCTTTCTTTGGTGAAAAAAGAATTGGATTTGTATGTGCGGTATGCGGTAAGAACCAGGGAGGACGGCGGAATCCGCCATATCTATCAGACAAGGATATTCAAGGAGGAGCTGCAGAATATCCTGGAGGATGCATTTGTGTCCATGGATTGGGAGAAGTATGGACAGGAGAGAAGAACTCTGCGGGAGGAATGGAATCTCTTTCATGAGAGTGCCAGAAGGCAGCTGAAGGAAGGGGTTATGATTCCCCTGGAATATATGATATGCAGATTCCGGCTGACGGAATTTGAAGCGTATTGCGTCTGCCTTGCCGCTTCCAGGGAGCTGAACCGGGAATTTGAGCGGATGTTCTGCTATCTCCAGGATGACAGGAACCTGGGCGCCCCAACCCTTGACCTTTGCATGAAAATGTTTACCATGGATTCTATACGGCAGAAAGAGCTTTTGCACCAGGTGGAACGGCGCAGGGAGCTTCTTCAATGCCTGTTCCAAAAAAGAGGGGACGGGGCTGGAAGCGGCCCCTCCTGGAAGCTGCGCCTGCGCCGGGATCTGGCGGAATACCTGTTTTTTTATGAATCGGATTTGCTGGAACGGAAGATAGAATACTATCTGTATGTCCCCCAGGGGGAGGAAGCGCAAGCCAGAGAAAACTTCTGTGGGGAGGAAGCGCAGACCAGAGGGAATTCCCCTGGGAAGGAAGTGGGAATCAGCGTAAATCCTCAGGTGGAACGGCGGATCTGCCAGTATCTAAGGGAGGAATCTCCAGAAGGAAAAAGGCTGTTTGTGTTAAAGGGAGCGAAAGGCAGCGGAAGGAAGCGACAGGTGAAGATGGCGGCCAGAGCCCAGGGGTGCACGGCGCTGTTTTTGGATATAGAGGAAATCCAAAAGCTCCAGGGAGAACAGAAAAAGGAACGAATCAAGGATGCGGTGGTAAGGGCGGCGTTAAGCCAGTCCTGCCTATGCTGCTATCACTGGGAAGCGCTTGAAAAAGGGGGCGTCTGGGATAACGGAACAATTTTGGAAATTTTGGGAAAAGCCGGGCTGTTCTTTTCGGTTGTGTTTGTCGTAACGGAAATGTTTGGACAGCCGGACGAAACGCTGCTGGAAGATTACCAGATTGAGCAGTTTGAGATGCTTCCTCCCAATATGGAACAGCGGATCAGCCTTTGGAAGGAATTTTTGTCCGGCAAGGATCTGGCGGACGCCATTTCCTTTGAAATGCTGGCAGCGCAATTTGAATTTTCTCCGGGGATGATGAAAGAAGCGGCAAAGGAAGTAAAGCAGAAGGCAGACGACGCCTGCGGAGGAAGGATTGGGAGCATCCAAATCTATGAGGTATGCCAGCAGAAGATTTCCCACCGCCTGGGCCAGTGGGCTGACAGGGTAAACGCCGCATATACCTGGGAAGATCTGATCCTGCAGGATAATCAGAAAGAACTGTTAAAGCAGGCCTGCAGCCATGTCACATTTCGGTATCGCGTCTATGAGGAGTGGGGATTTCGGCAGAAAATGGCTTATGGGCGCGGCGTGTCCATGCTGTTCTTCGGGCCTCCGGGGACGGGGAAGACTATGGCGGCCCAGGTGATTGCAAACCAGCTGAATCTGGAGCTTTACCGGGTAGACCTTTCCAGCGTTTTGTCAAAATACATCGGAGAAACCCAGAAAAACATAAAAGAGATTTTTGAGGAAGGGAAAAAGAGCAGGAGCATCCTGTTTTTTGATGAGGCGGACGCGCTGTTTGGAAAGCGCGTCAATGTGACAGACGCCAGGGATATCAGCGCCAACGCCCAGACGGCGTATCTTCTCCAGAAGATGGAAGAGTATGACGGCATCACGATTCTGGCTACGAACCTGATGCAGAATTTTGACGACGCCTACAAACGGCGGATAAAATACATGATTTCTTTTGCGCTTCCCCAAAAGGAGCAGAGGCTTAAGCTTTGGGAAAAGGTTTTTCCCGTCCAGATGCCTTTGGGTGAGGATATTGACATGGACTATCTGGCCTTCAATTTCGAACTGTCGGGAGCGTCCATCAAAAATATTGCAATCAACGCTTCTTTTTTGGCGGCGTCCAAAGGGCAGGTGGTGGGGATGGAGCATATTATGGCTTCCCTCCAGCAGGAATACCAAAAAGCCGGGAAAACCCTTGGAAAAGAAGAGCTAAAAGAGTATCATATGTATAAAAGTTAAGGAGGAAGGAAAATGGAAAAAAGAAAGCTGCGGGAAGGGTTAAAAACACTGGAGGAATATTTAAAGCGCATGGGGGTTTCCAGCATGTTTTTGGAGGAAACCAGGGAGCTTCCCATGGATTCTTTGATGATTCCCCTTAAAATCGGCGAGGAGCTGAGCATTGACATCACCTGTAATTTCGTGGAGGTGCCGGATATGGGAAGCATCCTGCAGTTTTACGGGCAGCTTGTGATAGGGGAGATGATGGAGGAGGAGCCAAAGGCCATGGCAAAAGAGAGGGTTTTATGTTTGATTGACGCATTGAACCATATGCTGCCGATAGGCCAGATGCTTTTTATGGATGAAGGGGAGAAAGACAAGAGAATCGGAATCCGCTATACCATGCTGACCGATCTGGATTGTGAAAAGGAATGGGAGAAATGTGTGTATGTGCTTAGGATGCTGATGCAGGCGTATGAGCTTTTGTGCAGCAGCCTGCTGCTTTTTATGGACGGCAGCCCTGTGGAAGAGGTGATGCAGGCCATCGGCGCCTTGATGGAGGAAGATTAGAGTGTGTTTGAAAATAGAGGAATAGCCATTGAGCACTGTGCTGTGCGGCGGTTCAATGACAGCAGACAGGAGGTTGACAATGAATACATTTTTGGCTAACGCCGCCATATTGCTGGCTCTCGTGGTAGCGCTTGGTTTTTTCAATGAAAAGGTAACGAAGCTGACCCATGAGATTGCGTTGATGTTGTTTGCATCTGTTCTTGGGGCAGCGCTGGTGCTGGCGGGAATCGGTGTAAAGGGTTCGGAAACTGTTTTGGAGGTTCTTGCAAATGTGCAGTATTTCCAGCTGGAAGGGTTTCTAATGGAGGGAGCGCTCTGCTTTATGCTGTTCGCCGGCTCCTGCCACATGCACCTTGGGGAGTTTAAGCAGCATGCCAGAGCGATTTTTGTGCTGGCTGTTGTGGGAACTTTTTTGGGAGCCGTATTTTATGGACTGCTGTTTTATGGGGCGGCGAAGCTTCTGGGACTCTCCTTGACCCTTCCCATCTGCCTGATGTTTGGAAGCATTGTGGCTCCTACAGATCCCATTGCGGCAACCAGCATTTTAAAGAAATTCCATCTTCCTCCCGGAATCGGCTTTATCATAGAAGGGGAATCGCTGTTAAACGACGGGATGGGCGTGGCGCTGTTTGTCTTTTTTTCCGGTATGGTGAAGGCGGAGGAAAGCGGCGGCTTTTTTGCTGTTATGGTAAAGGAGCTGGCAGGGGCGGTGGTTGTGGGAGCCGTTGTAACATTTCTCTGCTTTGCCATCTTCTGGCGGACAAAGGATGAGGCAAGGCAGATTTTTACCAGCCTTTTGGCGGTTTCCATGGCCTACGCCATCTGCGAGGGATTCGGTTTTTCAGGAGCCATCGCCTCGGTTGTGTGCGGCGTCCTTTTTTCTACCCTGCGCAGCCGCAGGGAGGAAAAAGAAGGGCAAAAGATGCAGCTGCAGCAGTTTGAAAGCTTTTGGGCTATATTGGACGCGCTTTTCAATTCTGTTTTGTATGTGATGCTGGGGCTGTCCTTTCTCCATATTTTATCAATGCCCCATGTGCTGCTCTTGTCCTTGGCAGCGGTTCTTGCCAATTTGATAGCGCGGTCCGCAAGCCTTGGGGTTTCCTCTTTCCTTGTTGGTCCTCTGCCGGATGGATACAGCAGGCTTCCCTTTGTAGAACTGCTGGCTTGGGGCGGCCTTCGGGGCGGCCTTTCCGTTGCCCTGGCCATGAGCGCACAGGAGTTTTTAGGGCAAACCGTTTATCCGGTTGTGATGGGAGGAACCTATGCCATTGTGTTTTTCACCACAGTGATACAAGGATTGACCATGCGCCAGGCATATTTGGGAATTAAAAAGAAGATAAGGATGTAAATTTTGTTTTCTTCTTATATTATATTTACGGTAATGGTGTGGTATAATTAGCATTGAGGAGGATCCGGCGCAAAGAAAAAGAATCACCAAAAAGGTGAGATCCGAAAGGAGCCCTGAATGCGCCCGGAGGAACCCGGCGCAAAGAAAAAGAATCACCAAAAAAGTGAGATCCGAAAGGAGCCCTGAATGCGCCCGGAGGGATCAGAGGATTCCGGCAAAACTCAAAAACAGGAGGAAAAACCATGGCAGAACCGTTAAAAATAGAAGAGATAACAGAACGCGTCATCCTAACAGGCATCCGCCAGCAGGATAACGACGACACAGAGGATTCCCTGACAGAGCTGGCAGAGCTAGTTAAGACAGCAGGCGCCCAGGTGGTGGGAAGAACCATCCAGAACCGGGAATCCATCCACCCAGGCACCTATGTGGGAAAGGGAAAATTGCAGGAACTGAAAGAGATGGTTTTGGAGCTGGACGCCACAGGCATTGTCTGCGATGACGAGCTGTCCCCAGCCCAGCTTAGGAATATGGAGGATGCCCTGGAATGCAAGGTGATGGACCGGACCTTGGTGATTCTGGATATTTTTGCCTCCAGGGCGTCCACCAGCGAGGGAAAGATACAGGTGGAGCTTGCCCAGCTGAAATACAGGATGAGTCGGCTGGCTGGCCTTGGAATTTCCATGTCCAGGCTTGGGGGAGGCATTGGCACCAGAGGGCCGGGAGAGAAGAAACTGGAAGTGGACCGAAGGCTGATTAAGAGCCGGATTGCCCAGCTGAACCGGGAACTGTCACAGGTGCAGATGCACCGGGAGGTAACCCGCAGCCAGCGGGAGCGCGGCCAGGTGAAGGTGGCTGCCATTGTGGGCTATACCAATGCCGGGAAATCCACGCTGTTGAACCACCTGACCAACGCGTCTGTGCTGGAGGAGGACAAGCTTTTTGCCACCTTGGACCCCACCACCAGAAATCTGAAGCTGGACAGCGGACAGGAAATCCTGCTGACAGATACGGTGGGATTTATCCGCAAGCTCCCCCACCATTTGATTGAAGCCTTCCGCAGCACCCTGGAGGAAGCAAAATATGCAGACATGATCATCCATGTGGTGGATGCTTCCAATCCCCAGCGGGAAAAGCAGATGCATATTGTGTACGAGACGCTGCGGAATTTAGGCGTGTCCGGCAAGAAAATCATTACGCTGTTCAACAAGCAGGACAAAGTGGAGGGGGCGGAACTGCTAAAAGATGCCCAGGCGGATAAGACGTTAAAAATCTCTGCAAAAACCGGAAAAGGACTGGAACAGCTTCTGGAAACATTAGAAGAAATCCTGCGGGAAGACAAGCAGCTTCTGGAAGGGATTTTTCCCTATGACAAGGGCGGCCAGCTTACCGTAATCCGAAAATACGGGGAGCTGCTGGAAGAGGAATACCGGGAAAATGGTATCTATGTGAAAGCCTTTGTCCCAGCGGAATTGTATAAAAACCTGGAAATGAATTTGGAAAAGAAAGAATAGGCGGTGCATATGGAGCTGATTTATCTATATATCAGAAAATATGGAACTGTCTTTGCGGATGAAGCATTTAATTTTTCATCAAATTATACGGCTGTCTTCCAAAACCATCAGCTGACGCTCCGGGAAGACAAAGAGGCAGTCAAAGAGTATTATGGAAAAAATGTAAACAATGTCGTCCTGTTTTTGGGGCAGAATGGAATGGGAAAATCCTCCCTGCTGGATATCCTGGGGATGAAGCGGGATGACAGGATGAATGATACCTATGAGAGACAGGATGAGGAGCGGAAGGCAAAATTTTCGTATTTCATGCTGTACCATTTGTATGACAGTTATTTTGCATTTGAATTCGTGGACCACAGTTTCCTGGAGGGAGAAGGAAGAATCCGCAATGTTGATATGCGGAATGAAAAAGTGGACGGCGTTTTGTACAAGCTGCCTATGGGAACGATTTTCAAATATGAAAATGGAATATTCCAATATTGCGATAATATTTTACTCCAATGGCTGAAAAAGCAGGGCGTGGAAAATCAGGTAACATACGCTTATATCACTTCCGACAGATACAACTACAGAATCGACGGCAGGCGAGTCAAACATTTTCAGGATTATCTGTTTGAAAGGAACTATTATCTGGAGGAAAATAATTATGCGTATTTGTACGAATACTTTATCCGGTTAAAAGAAATAAATAACGAACTGATGCAGGAAAAGTCCATAAGGATAAAGAACTGCATAAAAATCGAGGATCATCTGATGGATGATGACAAAGAGAGAGGGGATTACCTCCATGACAGAAAGCGGGAGCTGGACGAGATATTCCGTTTGAAAAGCAGCATACAAAAACAAATAGAAAAAAAGATATTAAAAAAAGAGCCGGCAGAGGATACCAGAACCAGGAAAGACATTTTTTTGCAGACTTTTTATGCCCAGGCTATTGAATATTATTTTCTGGAAGCATTTGTGGGATGGGGGGAAAGAGAAGGAGTAAAAATTGAGCCTGGCACGCCGATTCCTGGTGTGGAAGAGATAAAAGCCCAGATGGAAGCGTCAGGCAGGGAGGAAAAAGAAATTGTGGAGCAGGGTTCCCAGGCTTTGATGGAATTTCATGAGGAGTATGCTTATTTGCACTGCATCATACAGGAACATACCAGGGCAGATGGAACCATTGATTTGAAAAAAGTCCTAAAATATGTTTTAAACAGGGTGCAGCATGCCGCAGAATTTACCATTGATATTTTAGACAGGGAAGCGGTGCTGGGATTCATAGATTTGCTGGAAGGGCTGCCCCAGCATTATTTCACAGGTGAGAAGGAGATTACCATTGACTGTGAAACAGAAGATCCCCAGGAAAAAATAAGGGAATTGCTGGGGCTGTACGACTATTATTACGGAATCAGAAATGAAGAATATGGAAGCAATCATCTTTTCCGGCTGCTGTGTGTGGAGCTGCCCAAAATGTCCGAGGGACAGCGGGTATTCTTAGATATCGTGGCAAAAGCGGTAAGCGCCATATTTGCAGTACAGCCGAAGGATACCCTGGTGCTTCTGATTGACGAGCCGGACAGGGCGCTGCATCCTGAATTGGCAAGAAAATTCCTGGATACCTTGCTTAAGAGCATCCATCCATGGAAGGACAGGAGCATCCAGATTGTGCTGGCCAGCCATTCTCCTTTTCTGGTTACAGACATTCTTCCAGAGAGCGTGTATGCCATAGATATGAGGGATGGGAAGCGGAGCATCCAGAATAAGAAGGAAACCTATGCCACAAATATTTACTATCTGCTTATGGATTCCTTTATGCTGGAAAATACCTTCGGCGAGTATTCCAGGAAACAGTTAAAACGCATCATAAAGCGTCTGGGCGGCAGAGAAGAAATCGGAAAAGAAGAGCTGGAAAACATCAAAAAGGTGATTGACAGAGTGGGTGAAAAAACAGTGAAAAAGAAGCTGCTGCAATTATATAAAAAGCAGGATGCTTCAAAAACAGAATTAGCTGAAAAACTGCTGCTGGAAACGGACGAGAGCAAAATTGATAAGATAAGGAACATATTGGAAAGCCATGATTAAGATACCTATCTCGGAAAAACAAAAAGAAGAAATATAAGACAAGGAACATATTGGAAAGCCATGATTCGGATACCTATCTCAGAGAAACAAAAAGAAGAAATGGAAGCCATATACTGGAACTGGATGGAAAGATACCATCTCGAAAAGCTGCTGGCCATAATCGCAAAGGATGCCATATTCAAAGAATTGGTTATGGATGGGAAAGCAGACCTCCTGGATGCATTGAAAACATACCTCTTTTCAGATTGTGATGAGTTGGAACGGCAGAAAAGCCGCATTGACAATATGAGGGCAGAGAACAAGTACATAAAGCAGGAAACAGAAGATTACTTGAAGGCAAGATACGAAAATTTCAGGAATTCCCAGGCGGCAAAGATTGTCCAGGTGATGAATCTTACCGTCTGCCCCTATTGCAACCAAAACCATTTGAATCTTGTATATCAGGAAGGGAAACTCCGATACTGGGGCAGCCTGGATCATTTTTACGATAAGAAAACATACCCCGAATTGGCCGTCTGCCTGTATAACCTGATTCCGGTCTGCAAGGTCTGCAATCAGTTGAAATCCTGCCAAAAGGCAGAGATTGCTCATCCATATCAGTACAAAAAACAGAGCAGCATTCAATTTAAAACAGTGTTTGATGATAAGCTTGACTTAGATTACCTGCAGGGGAAATCCCAGAATTTTCGCATTGCCATTGAAGAAAGCCAGCTTACCCAGGAAGATAAGGAAGAAATCAGGCTGTTTGACTTGGAGCACAGATATCAGCAGTTGAAGCAGAATGTGCAGGAAATTATTATAAAATCAAAAGCCTATGATGCAGTTTATCAAAAGCAATTGGAGAGTGAATTCGGGTTCAGCCGGGAGGAACTGGATGCATATATTTTCGGGTATACGGACAATCATTTGAACCGTGTTCTGTCCAAATTCAATTTGGATATGGTGAAGGAATTTATGGGATAGCGTTATGGCAGGATTTTTATCTTTGGATACGGACGAAAATGCAGGATTGCCCTTTGGCACACAAATTGGGCAGTGTTTGGGAAACGGAGGAAGTTATGATAAAAATAATTATTTCTCCTGCAAAGAAGATGCGGCAGGATACAGATACGCTTGCATGTCAAGGGCTGCCTGTTTTTCTGGGGGAGGCGGAGGAACTGGGGGAGTATGTGAAGAGTTTGTCTTTTCAGGAAGCGAAAAATCTTTGGAAATGCAATGATAAAATTACGGAATTGAATGTGGAAAGGTTTGCGCGGATGGATTTGCGGAAGGATTTAACCCCTGCGCTGCTGGCATATGAAGGGATACAGTATCAGTATATGGCTCCGGCGGTGTTTGAGGAGCAGTCTTTTGCATATGCCAGGGAGCATCTTTTTATTTTGTCTGGGTTTTATGGGGTTCTTAGGCCTTTTGACGGAGTTGTGCCTTACCGGTTGGAAATGCAGGCGAAAATTGAGTTTGGAAATTACCGGAGCCTTTACGATTACTGGGGAGGGAAAATTGCCAGGGAGGTATGCCAAGATGCAGAGATTATCCTGAACCTTGCCTCGAAGGAGTACAGCAAGTGCGTATCCAGCCATCTGCCAGCTGGGAAACATTTTTTGACCTGCCGGTTTGGGGAATGCAGGGAAGGAAAAATAGTGGAGACGGGGACGAAGGTTAAGATGGCACGGGGCGAGATGGTGCGTTTCCTGGCTCAGAATGGGGTAGAAGATTTGGAAGGGGTGAAGGAATTCTGCGGCCTGGGTTATCGGTATGAGGAGGAGTTTTCTGATAAAAATACATATGTGTTTTTATCAGAAAACTCCTGCCATCTGCACGAAGGAATCCACTAAGCTTCGCGCCAGGTATTCCCTTCGCGCCAGGTATCCCACGCTTTGTGTGATAGCGGCGCCTCATGCAAGGGCTGAATTGCCAGATATTTTTTACCATCTCAAAAGGGCGGCTCCCCAGGTCAGCCCTGCGCCGAAGCCGGACAGCACAAGGAGGTCGCCTTCGGTAAGCGTTCCTGCCTTGTGAATTTCATCCAGAAGGATGGGGATGCTTGCTGCAGAGGTATTTCCGCAATGGTCCACGTTGGAGGGGAATTTTTCTATGGGGAGCTTTAATTTCCGGGCAATCGAGGCAATGATACGGTAATTGGCCTGATGGAGCAGGTAGTAAGTTACGTTGGCGGCATCTTCTCCTGCCTGCTCCAAAAGGGAATGAATGCATTCCGGCACTTTTTTGACAGCAAATTTAAACACCTCCTGGCCGTTCATGTACAGGTAATTCAGGCTTGTCTCTGTGGAAACATATGGATTGTTGTTGGTGCGGTTTTTGCATGTAAGGATATCTCCTCCCCTGCCGTCGGAGCCTTGGAGGGAGGCAATCATTCCTTGTTCAGAGGCTTTGGCAACCACGGCTCCGGCGCCGTCGCCGAAAAGGACGCAGGTGGAACGGTCTGACCAGTCAATGATTTTGGAGAGGGTTTCTACGCCGATAATCAGGGCAGTCTGGTAAATTCCTGCCTGAAAATAAGCGTCTGCCGTGTTTAGGGCAAACAGAAAGCCGGAACAGGCTGCGTTGACGTCAAAGGATACCGCCCGGCAGGCTCCCAGTTCTTTCTGCACCATGCATGCGGCGCTTGGAGTGACATAATCGGAAGAGACGGTTGCCACAAGAATCAGGTCAATCTGCTCTGGCAGAAGGCCGGAATCTTCTAATGCAGCCTTTGCGGCATGCACAGCCAGCGATAAAGTGGTTTCCTGTTCGGAAGATACCAGATGGCGTTCAAGAATGCCGGTTCGGCTTTGAATCCACTGGCTGTTGGTATCTACAATCGTGGAAAGATAGTCGTTTGTAACGGATGTATCCGGAAGGCAGCTTCCGGTTCCAATAATTTTTGCTCTCATATGTTATCCCTGCCCTTAATAGTTTGATAATCAAAATAAATATGTGTTTAATATACCAAAGAGCGTTGGATTTGTCAATGGAAACTTTTCTGGCACAGCGCATACGAAGCGCATATGATAAAGGAAATGTGCGAGAATCACAACATTGGAGAAAGTGTGTAAAGGATTTGGGATTACCTTAGCTCAATTTTCTGCGGAAGATGAAAAATATCCAGATTTATCAGAAGAACAGTTAAAGGACAAGATGTAATTCAGCCGCTGATGCTGATTGCGGGTAACAAAATCTTTCTCTTAAATTTTTTAAATAATACGACGGAAAACCGGCAGGAAAATGGCAGATGGTACATAAAGCCAGGCGAACAGATTGATTCTCCCATGCATAATATAAAAGAAAAACCATGGAGGAACTATGGCAATTACAATTATATTGGATGCAGGGCACGGCGGCTATGACAATGGAGCTTCCTTTAATGGGAGAAAAGAAAAGGATGATGCCCTTAATGTCACCCTTGCAGTCGGAAAAAAACTGGAGGACGCCGGATACAATGTGCTCTATACCAGAACCACAGACCGCTACGATTCCCCTTTTGAAAAATCTCAGATTGCAAACCGTTCCGGGGCTGATTACTTTATTTCTTTCCACCGGAATTCCGGGATAAATCCCAATACCTACAGCGGAACCCAGGCATTGGTATACGAGGCAGGTACAGAAGCGGAGCGGCTGGGCGAGTCCATCAACCAGGAGCTGGTGGATTTTGGCTTTAAGGATCTTGGCGTGGTGGAGCGGCCTGGGCTGGTAGTGCTTAGAAGAACCCAGATGCCGGCGGTATTGATGGAGCTGGGCTTTATCAACAATGATGCAGATAATCAATTGTTCGACCAGCAATTTGACCAAATGGTGGATGCTATCGTGACAGGCGTGGAAAAAGCCCTTCCGCTGGAAAAGCCAGCGAAAAAATACGGCGTCCAGGTAGGTTTATATCGCTATGAATCCAATGCCCAGTATATGCGGGAGCAGCTGGAGGATCAGGGATATTTTGCTTCCATCCGCTGGGAGGATCCTTATTATGCAGTGATTGTGGGCAGGGAGGACAGCCTGGAGGATGCAATGGAGCTTCAGGCGCAGCTTCGCCGGGATGGATACGATACGCTTGTAGTAACACTGTGATTCAGTAAACAGCCGGAGAGGAAATCGTTGCCAATCAAGAAAAAGTCTTAAATTTTTATAAAAACAGAAAAAAGTATTTACAATTCCCGGCGGTTTTTGTATGATGAATATATCTTTTGTTCAACGTACAATTATCTTTGTGCGGAATTTCCAGATTTACGGTAATTATGGTTTGTTTTATACTCGTGAGGCAGCTGATTTGCCAGCAGCTTTATATGATTAATCAGAGGGACAGCAACTGATTTGCCAGCAGCTTTATATGATTAATCAGAGGGACAGCAACTGATTTGCCAGCAGCTTCGTATGATTATCAGAGGGACAGCAAATGGTTTGCCAGCAGCTTCGTATGATTATCAGAGGAACAGCAAATGGTTTGGCAAATAAGCATGCGCTGGGGTATAACGTCTTGCGTCGGAATGTCTTAGGATGATTCTCCTTTTTAAAATTGGAAAAAGTACAAGGAGAAGTGTCGATGAAAATAGCATTTTGGAGTGAAGAGGAACAGGTGGAGACTGCCTTCCATATGTCGTTGGTTGCCTGCGCGGCTGTGCGCATAAGCCCACAGTCTATCGCGGTGGTTACAGGAGGTTACAGCGGAAGGGAGCTGGAAAAAAGTTTTTCTGGAAAAAGAGGAAATTCCGTATTAAGGCAGCCTGTGGAAAAGGAACGCGGGCATACAGGGCAGGCCTTTCTGGCAGCAGAACAGCAGGAATATTTTCTTGCCGCCGGACTGGATTGTCTGCTGGGTAAGCAGAAGGATGAATTGACCAGACAGACAGTCAGGGCAAATATGAAGCAGATTGTGAAAGATAAGCTCTACTGTCTGCCCGGCAGCAGGAGAAAAGAGCAGGAATGGTGGCAGGAGGATTCTCTTTTTGTAAGGCTAAAGCAGGTGATGCATGCGGTAGAGGACTGCTTTGGCTTGGTATTTTTTGACTGCGGCAGCCGGAAGGATGATTTTACACAGAGCATACTGCAGGAAGCGGATATCTGTGTTTTGAATATGAATCAGGAATCAGAATTAATCGGAGATTATTACAGGAATCCTCCTGGTTTTCCAGGGAAGATCTTTTTTCTGGTGGGGAATTATTTTGCGGATGGTTTGTATACAAGGGAAAATTTACAGCGTCTTTACCGGGTGGACGAAAACCTGCTTGGAGCTATACCTTACAACCTGCAGCTAAGGGAAGCGGCAAGAAGCGGCAGGGTGGAAAAAGCGGTTAGAAGATGTATGGCAGGGAATGGGAGAGAAGGGGAATTCGAGCGTGAACTCACAAGAACTGCAAAATTGATTTTACGGATGGCAGGGATAGAGGTTTAGAGAATTCCTTCGAATTGCAGCAAGCTTTTTATAGTCCGGTACACAGGAAAGACAGGACTGCCATGCAGCCTGCCCAACGATAGGCCGCGCATGATAGCGTGCTGACTGTGAAAGCCTCCGATTGGGCGGGCCAAGGGGCAATCCTGTCTTTTCTTCCGTATTCAAATAAATGTCTTAGTTAGGCGGTTTAACATTTCTCAGGTTCTGGATATTCTACGCCAAAGCATTCGGCTGTCACAGTTTTCATAATCTGGTCTTCCATTGGGCGGTCAGAATAATCCGTAGCCGTCTCGGCAATGCGGTTTACTGCATCCATGCCCTCAGTTACTTTTCCAAAAGCTGCATAGGCGCCATCTAAATGAGGAGAATCCTGATGCATAATGAAAAACTGGGAGCCTGCAGAATCGGGAGCCATTGTCCTGGCCATGGAAAGGACGCCTGCGCTGTGTTTTAAATCGTTGGAAAAACCGTTCTGGGAAAATTCACCCCGGATGCTGTAGCCAGGGCCGCCGGTTCCGGTTCCTTCCGGGCATCCGCCCTGAATCATAAATCCCCGGATGACACGGTGGAAGCAAAGGCCGTTATAGTATCCCTTGTTTACCAGGCTGAGAAAATTATTTACCGTGTTAGGGGCAGTTTCTGGATAAAGCTCTGCTTTTATCCTGTCACCGTTTTCCATTTCAAATGTTACAATTGGGTTTTGAGCCATAATGTTTACCTCTTTTCGAAATATAATCCTACCTGCATATTATATCCTGGATTGTCGATTTCGTAAAGAGTAAATCCTGTCGACAGGAAGTGCGGATATTTTCAGAAACCATATCCTGGATTGTCGATTTCGTAAAGAGTAAATCCTGTCGACAGGAAGTGCGAATATTTTCAGAAACCCAATGGTATTCTTTTAGAAAAATTTATACTTCATCGATGTGCCATCGATATACGAAAGGGGACTAATACTCATGGCAGATAAAATATTTGAAAACAATCAGGTTACAATTACTGGCGAGGTCGTTTCAGATTTCCAGTATAGTCACGAGGTGTTTGGGGAAGGATTTTATATGGTGGAAGTGTCCGTAAACCGATTGAGCAATTTTGCAGATATCATTCCCATGATGATTTCTGAGCGGCTGATTGACACCCAGCGCAGCTATATCGGGCAGTTTATCCGGGTGGATGGACAGTTCCGTTCCTATAACAGGCATGAAGAGAAGAGAAACCGCCTTGTGCTGTCAGTATTTGTAAGGGAACTGGAATTTGTAGACGAGATTCCAGAAGGAGAGAAAAGCAACCAGATATTCCTGGATGGATATATCTGCAAGGAGCCCATTTACCGGAAAACGCCGCTGGGCAGAGAAATTGCAGATTTGTTGATTGCAGTGAACCGTTCTTATGGAAAATCAGATTATATCCCATGCATCTGCTGGGGAAGAAATGCCAGATATGCTTCCAGTTTTGAGGTGGGAGGCCATGTGCAGGTGTATGGAAGGATACAGAGCAGGGAATATGTGAAAAAGCTTTCCGAGACAGAAGTGGAACACAGGATTGCTTATGAAGTATCTGTAAGCAAGGTGGAATATTTAGAATAGAGAAAATAATGGTATTTACCTATGAAAGTCTCCGACTTCCATAGTACGGATGGCCATGGGGTCCGCCGAACGGCTGACTGTGCATGATGGGGTTTACCATGAAAGCGAAAGCTTCCGCAATAAGGATGGGCATGGCCCGCTGGACGGAAGTTTGGCATGATGGGGATTTGCCATGAAAGCGAAAGCTTCCATAGTAAGGATAGCCATGCGGCCTGTCGCGGGATAGGTTATGCAACATGGGGCTGAATCATGAAAGAAAGGATACATACTGCAAAAAAATTATTTACAAACAACAATTTGACAAAAATTTGCATTTTCCGAGGGTTTGTGGTATTTTAAGAAAAGGTTTTGTTTTATAAAGAAAGGAAAATGGCATGTGTAAAGAAAAGATTACTGTTTATTGCGGGGAGGGAAAAGGCAAGACTGCAGCAGCGCTTGGATATGCGATGCAGTTTGCAGCTCAGGGCAACAGTGCGATTATCATTCAATTTTTAAAAGGAAAAAAGGAAGAGGAACTGGAACTTCTGCATAGGCTGGAGCCGGAGATAAAGTTTTTTAGTTTTGCAAGATTTGAGAAGGATTTTACCGAGCTTTCCAGGGAGGAGCAGGAAGAAGAAAGCATGAACATACGCAACGGATTTAATTTTGCAAAGAAGGTTCTGGTGACAGGAGAGTGCAATCTTTTAATTTTAGATAGTTTTTTGGAGCTTTTAGAGAATAAAATGGTTTCACAGGAAGATTTGGAGACGTTGATGAACGCCAGGTCAGAGGATACGGAACTTATGCTCACTGGAAAACATGTGAATGAGGCGTTGCGGAAATATATTGGAAAAATTTATGAAATACATGCAGAATAATAAATATCGTTATTGACTTTGCAGATAGAAAATGCTATATTAGCGTTAAGAATAATATGAATGGATAGAGGTTGCGTGAT
This sequence comes from uncultured Lachnospiraceae bacterium, assembly GCA_947384285.1. GTDB lineage: Bacteria > Bacillota > Clostridia > Lachnospirales > Lachnospiraceae > Petralouisia. The sequence goes on along the minus strand of CANDGI010000020.1, from coordinate 11,462 downwards.
TCATGAGTAATTTATCGGATGTGGCAGGCACAGTAGAAGATAATGGAAAGGGAAGAACGCCGAAAGAATGCTTTTCCTGTAGAGAGGTTCTTGGGCATATAGTGAATAATTATATGACTGTCATCTCAAGATGGATGGAGCGCTATCACAGATTTATCAGCAGGGAACATGGTTTTCTGCAAATGTCAGAATCTTTAAGCCGACTTATCCAGTCGGCTTTTTTATGCGTACCCACGCAGACTGTTGTTAAGGAGGAAGGCTGATGCGAAGCATTATTCGGAATGCCTTCCGACGATTTGCCGCCGGAACGAAGGGGCATTTCATTGAAAAGGAGGAAGGTATATGGCAATTTTTAAAGGTGCGGGCGTTGCGCTTGTGACACCCATGAAAGAAAACCTGGAAGTGGATTATGACAAGTTAGCAGAGCTTTTGGAAGACCAGATTAAAAATGAAACAGACAGCATCATTATTACAGGGACTACAGGAGAAGCATCCACGCTGACCGTGGAGGAGCATCTTGAAGTGATCCGCGCAACCGTTTCCATTGTGAAAAACCGGATTCCGGTGATTGCAGGAACCGGCTCCAACTGCACCAAGACAGCGGTGGAATTATCTCATCAGGCACAGCTTGCAGGTGCAGACGGGCTTTTGGTGGTAACGCCCTATTACAATAAAGCAACCCAGAAGGGGCTGATGGCTCATTACAGGCAGATAGCCCAAAAAGTGGATATTCCTATTATCATGTACAACATTCCAGGCAGAACGGGCTGCAAGATTGAAGCCCAGACAGCGGCAGCGCTGAACCGGGAAATCCAACACATTGTGGGGATGAAGGATGCCGTGGGAGACATTTCCTATACGCTGAAGCTGATGGAGCAGACCCAGGGAGATTTTGATGTGTATTCCGGTGAGGACGGCCAGGTCATTCCTCTTTTGGCCTGCGGCGGAATCGGGGTGATTTCTGTGCTTTCCAATGTTGCGCCGAAATTTACCCATGATATGGTAATGAATTATCTGAATGGGAATCAGGAAGAAGCTTTGAGGATGCAGATAAAGGTGCTTCCGCTGGTGGATGCACTGTTTTGCGAGGTAAACCCAATCCCGGTGAAGGCGGCGCTGAACCTGATGGGATGGAACGTAGGTTCCCTGCGTGCGCCGTTGGGCGATATGGAGCCAGAGAATGTGAAAAAATTATCAAAGGCAATGGAGGAATTTGGCATTCCTCTGGAGCATGCCTAAAATTGTTTTCCGGCAGACGCCAGGAAGGAATTGAAAACACGCTCCGGCCTTGCAATGCTGCGAGCTGTCCAAATTAAGGGCAGCTCCATTGCGTATAACAGCCAAAGCGCTTAGAAACCAGATTGAGAAAAATCAAACATACTTTAGGAGGAAATACAAATGGTAAAAATGATGATGCACGGATGCAATGGCAAGATGGGCCAGGTGATTTCCGCTATCTGCCAGGAGGACGGCGAAATCGAGATTGTGGCGGGAATCGACCCATATGACGGAATCAAGAATCCATATCCGGTATTTTCAAATATTAAAGAATGCAAAGTGGATGCAGATGTAGTTGTAGATTTTGCAGCAGCCCAGGCAGTGGACAGCCTTCTTGAGTACTGCCTGGCAAACCAGCTTCCAGTGGTTTTATGCACTACGGGATTAAGCAAGGAGCAGTTGGCAAGAGTAGAAGAAGCCAGCCAGAAAATCCCGGTGCTGAAATCTGCAAATATGTCCCTGGGGGTAAATGTGCTGATGGATCTCCTGCAGGCGGCAGCTAAAATTCTGGCTCCAGCAGGATTTGATATGGAAATTGTAGAGAAGCACCACAATCAGAAGGTGGACGCACCCAGCGGTACGGCGCTGGCGCTGGCAGATTCCATCAATGAAGCATTGGGAAATTCCTATCAGTACAAGTATGACAGGACAAGGGAGAGGAAGAAACGGGAAAAAAATGAAATAGGAATACAGGCGGTCCGGGGCGGCAGCATTGTGGGGGATCATGAGGTTATTTTTGCCGGGCTGGATGAAGTGATAGAAATCAAGCATACCGCTTATTCCAAGGGGATTTTTGGAAAGGGCGCAGTGGAAGCGGCAAAATTTCTGGCAGGGAAGCCAGCGGGGAAATATGATATGAAAGATGTCATTGCAGCAAAACGGTAAGGAACTGCCAATCGATAATTTTTCAAACACGCTCTATGGAGTACTAGATACGGAATATTCAGAAGAAAACAAGGAGAACGTAAAATGGAAACAGGAGAAATCAGGTATTTAAAGGGTTTAGCAAAACAGTATCCGACGATTCCGGCAGCAGCTACGGAAATCGTAAATTTACAGGCCATTTTAAGCCTGCCGAAAGGGACGGAGCATTTTATCACGGACATTCATGGAGAATATGATCAGTTCCAGCATGTGATGAAGAATGGCTCCGGCGCTATTAAGCGGAAAATTGAAGAAGAATTTGGCAATAGCCTTTCGGTAGCGGAGAAAAAAGGAATTGCAATTTTAATTTATTACCCGGAGCTGAAGTTAAAACAGGTGTTAAGGCAGGAGGATAATTTAGAGGACTGGTACAAGGTGACGCTGTACCGTTTAATCCGTATCTGCAAAGGAGCTTCTTCCAAATACACCCGTTCCAAAGTCCGCAAGGCGCTGCCAAAAGATTTTGCCTACGTCATCGAAGAGCTTTTGACAGGACGGCCGGATGTGGCGGATCAGGAAGCCTATTACAGTGAGATTATCAATTCCGTCATTCGGACCAGAAGAGCGTCTGAGCTGGTGGTTGCATTCTGCAATCTCATCCGCCGTTTGATTGTAGACCATCTGCATGTGGTAGGTGATATTTATGACAGGGGGCCATACCCAAATCTGATTATGGATACCCTGATGGAGCATCATTCCGTGGATATCCAGTGGGGCAACCATGACGTGCTGTGGATGGGCGCGGCGGCAGGCAATCCAGCCTGCATTGCAAATGTCATCCGCATTTCTGCAAAATACGGGAACCTGAATACCTTGGAGGATGGATATGGCATCAACCTGATTCCCCTGGTGCGGTTTGCGTTAGAACAATACGACAGCGATCCCTGCGATGCCTTCCACCTGGATTACCGGGAGGACGAGTATGACATTAAGGATGTCCAGCTGGATGAGAAAATGCACAAAGCCATTGCGATCATTCAGTTTAAGCTGGAAGGGCAGCTGATGAAAAGGCGTCCGGAGTTTCAGATGGACCAGCGTCTTTTGCTGGACAAAATGGATTTGGAACAGGGGACAGTGACAGTGGAAGGAAAAACCTATCCGCTGAAAGATACCTGTTTCCCAACGGTAGACATGAAAAATCCTTATGAGTTGTCACCGGAGGAAGCGGATGTGGTGGACCGGCTGGTAACAGCTTTCATAAACTGCGAAAAATTGCAGAAGCATATCCGGTTTTTGTACACCAAAGGAAGCCTGTACAAGGTGTATAACGGAAATCTTCTGTACCATGGCTGCGTGCCTTTTAATGAGGATGGCAGCTTTAAAAAGGTGCGTGTGTTTGACAAGGAATACAGCGGAAAAGAGCTGTATGATGTGTTGGAGCATTATGCAAGGAAAGGCTATTATTCCATAGACCCGTCAGAAAAGCAGAAAGGCCTGGACATTCTGTGGTTTATCTGGCAGAACGCCAATTCCCCGGTATTTGGAAAAGCGAAAATGACCACCTTCGAGCGGTATTTTATTGCGGATAAGGCCACCCATAAGGAGCCGAAGAATCCATACTACCGGCTGCTGGAGCAGGAAGAAATCGTAAATAAAATCCTCCGCGAGTTCGGGCTGGAAGGGGAGGATTCCCACATTATCAATGGGCATGTGCCGGTGGAAGCTGCTCGTGGGGAATCTCCGGTAAAGTGCAATGGAAAGCTGTTGATTATCGACGGCGGCTTTTCCAAAGCATACCAGCCAAAGACGGGGATTGCAGGATACACGTTGATTTACAATTCCTATGGGCTTCTCCTTGCAGCCCATGAGCCCTTCGAGTCGGTGGAAAAGGCGGTGCAGGATGGAAACGACATCCATTCCCACATGATGCTGGTGCAGCATGTGAATCTGCGGAAAACCGTGGCGGATACCGATGTGGGGAAAGAAATTAAAGAGAATATTATTGATTTGGAAAAATTGCTGTGCGCGTACCGGGAAGGTACGATTGTGGAGCGGCAGTGATATTCATATATGGATATTGGTCTGCTGGATGATATAAAAACGGGGCTGTCGGGAAATGGAATTTGTCTGCAATATGTAGTTGTGCCACTGAAAGAGTCACAGCATATATTGCGGATAACTTATCATTTCCCGACAGCCCCGCATAAAGTATTTATGAAAGTCTCTGGCCTCCACAGCAGGATGGCCATGGGGACTGTGGAACGATATGTGAAACAGGATGCCGGGTTTATTCTGTTTTTTCGTCCACAGTTTCAAGGTGTTCTTGAAAACCATCTGTTTTTACTCGGATACTGTGCCTTCTTGCTGCTGGAAGGCTGCTTTTACGTCTGCTGCCCGCTTTTCAGCCGTGCCATACCATGCAATCATCTCGTTCAATTGGTCTTCTTCAATCTCTTCATCGCTTTCCAGCAGTTCTTTATGCTGCCTGAGCAGGCCTGGCATCTCGTTCATGGTGTCAAAAGCTTCCTGGCCGATGGCATCAGGAGTTTCGTTTATTTTCTTGCGTATTTTGCGGTATATGATATAATTGGAGAAGATTTTCAGGTAAGAATCAAGAATTCAAAACAGCGTATGATGTTATGGATAAAAGATAATGCCGGATTTTGTAGATTTGATAATCCTGGTATGGATGCGTCATATGTGGGAAAAAGGTCAGCTGCAAAATTGTTCGAAATGGCAATCAGGAGAGGGCGATTCACGTGCAGGTTATAGAGCCGTAGAAGTGGAGGTTTATTATGGTAGAATCATTTCAAAAAAACAAAAAAGGAATTTTATTGATGCTGGTATCTTCCATCTGCGTCTGCATCGGCCAGCTTTTGTGGAAGCTGTCGGCAGAGCAGGGGATTTGGATAATGCTGGCAGGATTTGCATTTTACGGGGCAGGGGCGCTGGTTATGATTCTTGCCTACCGGTACGGGAAATTGTCTGTCCTCCAGCCCATGCTCAGCCTGAATTATGTCTTAAGCATTTTTTTGGCTGCGCTGGTATTGAAAGAGGAAATCACAATCCCCAAATGCATTGGCGTCCTTGTCATCATTGCCGGGGTGATTCTGATTGCAGGAGGTGACAAGGAATGACACTTTATTTCATGCTGTTGTTTGTGATGACGCTTTTGGGCTCTGCTGCATCTTTATTTTTAAAGAAGGCATCCAGCGCAGAAGGGATTATGGCCTTAATCTGCAATATCCATTTCTATGCAGGCGGATTTTTGTATTTGGCATCTGCACTCTTAAATATTTATGTCCTGCGGTATCTGGATTATTCTGTGGTGCTGCCCCTGACGTCGCTTACCTATATTTGGACGATGGTTTTTTCATATTTCATTTTGAAGGAGAAGATTACCGGGAAAAAAATCATGGGGGTTGCGCTGATTCTGGCTGGAGCCGTGGCGGTTTCTATGTAGATTTCCAATGCAGAAACAGCAATCAAATATGGAGGGAGATTGGGATGATGATGTACCCATAGGTAACATTAAATGATGATGCGGAGATGACGCATTCAGAAATACTGTCTGATATCTCAATGGTGTATTCTTTTCCATAAAATAATTGAATTTTCCACAGAAATATATTAGAATAGAAAACGGATGGCGGCAGACGGAGAGACCGCTGCTTCCGGGACACGTAGAAGATTAAGTATGCGGAGGTTTGAATATGTACCCAATCGTAAAAAAGAGAAAACTGGCGGATAAGATTTTTCTTATGGATGTAAAGGCACCTCGTGTGGCAAAGTCCTGTCTGCCTGGGCAGTTTGTGATTGTGAAAATGGATGAGGAAGGGGAGCGGATTCCGCTTACCATTTGTGATTATGACAAAGATGCCGGAACAGTTACCATTGTATTCCAGATTGTCGGAGCGTCCACCCAGCGGATGGAATCATTGGAGGAAGGCGGCGCATTCCAGGATTTTGTAGGTCCTTTAGGCTGTGCTTCTGAATTGACAGAGACGCCTTTGGAGGAGCTGAAACAGAAGAAAATCGTATTTATTGCCGGAGGAGTAGGAACTGCCCCGGTGTATCCCCAGGTAAAATGGCTTCATGAGCAAGGGGTAAGCTGTGATGTGATTATGGGTTCCAAGACGAAAGATTTGCTGATTCTGGAAGAGGAAATGAGACAGGTGGCAGGAAATCTTTACGTGACGACCGACGATGGCAGCTATGGGTTCCACGGAATGGGCACCAACCAACTGGAAGAGCTTGTAAAGAATGGAAATACATACGATTTGTGTATTGCAATCGGCCCTATGATTATGATGAAATTTGTATGCCTTCTCACCAAGAAATTAGAAATTCCAACCGTCGTTTCCCTGAACCCTATTATGGTGGATGGAACCGGGATGTGCGGTGCCTGCCGGGTAACGGTAGGAGACCAGGTGAAATTTGCCTGTGTGGACGGACCGGAATTTGACGGGCATCTGGTAGACTTTGACCAGGCCATGAAACGCCAGCAGTTATACAAGACAGAAGAAGGAAGAAGTATGCTGAAGCTTACAGAGGGAGATACCCACCACGGCGGATGCGGACATTGCGGAGGTGACAAATAATGGATGTTTTGAAGAAAGTTCCGGTAAGAGAGCAGGAGCCTCAGGTGCGTGCCAAGAATTTCGAGGAGGTTTGCCTGGGATATAATAAAGAGGAAGCTATGGAAGAGGCGGAAAGATGCCTGAATTGTAAAAATGCCCAGTGCGTAAAAGGATGCCCGGTAGCCATTGATATTCCAGGATTTGTTTCCCGGATAAAAGAAGGAAATTTTGAGGATGCTTACCAGACCATCAGTAAATCCAGTGCCCTTCCGGCAGTCTGCGGACGAGTATGCCCCCAGGAAAGCCAGTGTGAAGGAAAATGCATCCGTGGGATTAAAGGCGAGCCGGTTTCCATCGGGAAATTGGAGCGTTTCGCTGCAGACTGGGCAAGGGAAAATGATATTAAGCCTCAGCCGGCCGCAGAGAAGAAGGCTCACAAGGTAGCCGTCATTGGTTCCGGCCCTGCGGGCTTGACCTGTGCCGGGGATTTGGCAAAAATGGGCTATGATGTGACGATTTTTGAAGCCCTGCATGAGCCAGGGGGCGTATTGATTTACGGAATCCCAGAATTCCGTCTGCCCAAGAGTGCTGTAGTGGCAAAGGAAATTGAGAATGTAAAATCTCTGGGAGTAAAGATTGAGACAAACGTAGTCATCGGAAAAGCAGGAACCATTGATGAACTGATGGAAGAGGAAGGCTTTGAAGCAGTATTTATCGGCTCCGGTGCTGGGCTGCCCAAATTTATGGGAATTCCTGGCGAGCAGGCCAACGGTGTATTTTCTGCCAATGAGTTCCTTACCAGAAATAATCTGATGAAGGCTTTTAAGGAAGAATACGATACGCCTATCATGAAAGGAAAGAAGGTTGCAGTGGTAGGCGGCGGAAACGTAGCCATGGACGCAGCCAGGACAGCGCTCCGTTTGGGTGCAGAGGTTCATATTGTATATAGAAGAAGTGAGGAAGAGCTTCCAGCCCGTGTGGAAGAAGTGCACCATGCAAAAGAGGAAGGGATTATTTTTGATTTGCTGACCAATCCCAAAGAGGTTCTTGTGGATGAGAACGGATGGGTCAAAGGGATGACCTGCATCCGTATGGAGCTGGGAGAACCGGATGAATCCGGTAGAAGAAGACCCGTGGAGGTTCCAGGTTCTGAATTTGATTTGGAGCTGGATACAGTGATTATGTCTCTGGGAACCTCCCCCAACCCGCTGATTTCCTCTACCACAGAAGGGTTGGAGACCAACCGTTGGAAATGCATTGTGGCAGAAGAGGAAAACGGGGCTACCAGCAAGCCGGGAGTATTTGCAGGCGGTGATGCGGTGACAGGGGCAGCAACGGTGATTCTTGCCATGGGCGCAGGAAAAGCTGCTGCAAAAGGCATTGATGAATACCTTTCCGGTAAATAAATTTCCGTCATGTCCAGCCTGTATTACAGCAGGCCGGATGGCCATCCTTACAATGGAAGCCGGAGGTTTTCATAGTACCCCCCATCATGCATGGTTTACCGTTTGGTGGGCCGGATGGCCATCCTTACAATGGAAGCCGGGGACTTTCCGGCAAACTTCTATTGTGTAAAGCCTATCGTAGGACAGGCCGGATGGTCATCCTTATTTATGGAAGCTTCAGCTTTCATTAAGCAGGGGTGGAAGTGTGGATTGCCAATTTCTGGCAATCCTTGTTTTAATTATAAAATACAGGAGGAATAAAGGAATGAAAGACGTAACAATTACAGATAATATTTTATATATCGGTGCAGATGATAAGGATTTAGATTTATTTGAAAGCCAGTATATCATCCCCAATGGGGTGTCCTACAATTCTTATGTGATTTTGGATGAAAAAGTAGCTGTTATGGACACGGTAGATGCAAGGAAAAAGGATGAGTGGCTGGCAAACCTGGAGCAGGCACTGGCAGGGAGAAGTGTGGATTACCTGGTTATTTCCCATATGGAGCCAGACCATGCAGCAAATATCCAGGTTCTTGCAGAGAAATATCCTGAGATGAAATTAGTGGGAAATGCAAAGACCTTCCCGATGCTCTCCCAGTTCTTTACCATGGATCTATCCGGCCGGACCGTGATGGTGAAGGAAGGAGATTCCTTGAGTCTGGGAACCCATGAACTGACATTTGTAATGGCTCCTATGGTGCATTGGCCGGAGGTTATGGTTTCCTATGAAAAATCAGAGAAAATCCTCTTTTCTGCAGATGGATTTGGAAAATTCGGTGCATTGGATACAGAGGAAGACTGGGCATGCGAGGCAAGACGCTACTATTTTAATATCGTTGGAAAATATGGCGCTCAGGTACAGGCATTATTGAAAAAAGCAGCAAATTTGGATATTGCAATGATCTGCCCTCTGCATGGGCCGGTTTTAAAAGAAAACCTGGCATATTATCTGGGAAAATATCAGATTTGGAGCAGCTATGAGCCAGAAGATGACGGGGTTTTGGTGGCTTATGCATCCATCCATGGAAATACGAAAAAAGCGGCAATCAAGATGAAAGAAATTCTTGAGGAAAAAGGTGCGAAAAAAGTGGCCATTACCGATTTGTCCAGAGATGATATGGCAGAGGCCATTGAAGATGCTTTCCGTTATGATAAACTGGTACTTGCGGCAGCTACATATGACGGCGGCATGTTCCCCTGCATGGAAGATTTTCTCCATCATTTAAAGAGTAAGAATTTCCAGAAACGCAGGGCTGCCTTAATCGAAAACGGCACCTGGGCGCCTATGGCAGCAAAAAATATGAAAGGGATTCTGGAGCAGATGAAGGAGATTACCCTTTGTGAAAAGACAGTTTCCATCAAATCTGTGATGAAGGAGGGAAACATTGCAGAAATGGAAGCCCTTGCAGAAGAGCTTCTTGCAAGATAAAATGGTATGAATTTATTTGACATTGTGGGGCCGGTGATGGTCGGCCCTTCCAGCTCCCATACGGCGGGAGCAGTGAGAATCGGGCACATTGGCAGGCGGCTTTTGAATGAGCCGGTGGCAAAAGCCGAAATCTATCTGCATGGCTCTTTTCTGGCAACAGGGAAAGGGCATGGGACAGACCGGGCGCTGATTGCAGGCCTGCTGGGCATGAGGACAGACGACGAGAGGGTTCCAGACAGCTTTGCGTTGGCGGATGAGGCTGGGCTTTCCTATTCTTTTGCCGGAATTGAATTGCGGGATGCCCATCCCAACTCTGTCCTGATGAAATTAACCGGGACAAAAGGCCGGTATCTGGAAGTAGTTGCAGCTTCTTTGGGCGGCGGACGGATTAAGGTCTGTGAGATTGACGGCTTGGAAGCCAATTTCTGCGGGGATTACCCCACGCTGATTGTCCGCAATCAAGATCAGCCGGGGCATGTGGCGGAGGTCACTTCCATGCTGGCTCACAAATCAGTGAATATTGCAACGATGCAGCTTTACCGGGATAAGCGGGGCGGAAGCGCAGTACTGGTTCTAGAGTGTGATAAGGAAGTCCCAAGAGAGTCAATCCGATGGCTGGAAAAATTAGAAGGAATCTATAAAGTGACATATTTAAGCTTAATAGATGAACATGGAGTGTAATCATGAGTTTTCAATCATTGAAAGAAATTGTAACCGCTGCCCAGCAGCAGAAAAAATCTTTTTTCCGTATTGTTTTGGAGGATGATATGTCAGAGCGGATGGTATCGGAGGAGGAATCCTTTCGCACCATGCAGAATATGTATGATACCATGCGAAAGGCAGATGAATCTTACGATGGCAGAATGAAATCGGCCAGCGGGCTGGTGGGAAATGATGGGCAGAAAATGGAAGAGGCTTTGCGGGCAGGAAAGACGATTTCCGGCGTCTTCATGAGCGAGGTGATGATACGAGCTCTTAAGATGGGAGAATCCAATGCCTGTATGAAGCGGATTGTAGCAGCGCCTACCGCAGGCTCCTGCGGTGTGATGCCGGCAGTTTTCCTCACTTACCAAAAACATTTTTCCATTTCGGATGAAAAAATGACAGAAGCCATGTTTACCGCTGCAGGTATCGGCACAGTCATAGCAGAGCGGGCATTTATCGCAGGAGCCACCGGAGGGTGCCAGGCGGAAATCGGTAGCGCAAGCGCTATGGCAGCCGGCGGCCTGGCATATCTTATGGGCGGCGGAGAACAAGAAATTATCCACGCCTGCGCCATTGCACTGAAAAGCCTGTTAGGCCTGGTATGCGACCCGGTAGCAGGACTTGTGGAAGTGCCCTGTGTAAAACGAAACGTAATAGGCGCGGTCAATGCCGTGTCCAGCGCTGATATGGCAATGGCAGGGATTATAAGCCGGATACCGCCGGACGAGGTGATTGACGCCATGCGAACGGTGGGAATGGCCCTGCCCTGTTCTTTGAAGGAAACAGGGGAAGGAGGGCTTGCCGCCACACCAGCGGGGGTGGAAATCAAAAAGAAGCTGATTTCAAATTTTTGAAGGGGAAAATAGGCGGCAGCGGACGGCAAAGCAGGGCTGCGCTTCCTCACGCAAACTGGGCAGTGCTCCGGCGAGCTGACTGCTTACAGAGACTAAGGAACTCAGGAAAGCCTTCGTTCCAAAGTCTCTGTAAGCAGTGGATTTCGTCTACACTAAATACGCCCATAAATAGTTTGCTTAGGGGAAGCGCAGCCCTGCTTTGCCGTCCGCTGCCGCCTATTTTCCGGTGCCTTATGTTTGAGGAACGCTTTTTATGTTTGAGGAACGCTTTTTATGTTTGAGGAACGCTTTTTATGTTTGAGGA
>CANDGI010000019.1 GCA_947384285.1 uncultured Lachnospiraceae bacterium | reverse complement strand
AACAGTAATCCCATTATGAAAGGCTGCCTTGCATTGAAAGGGGGAACAGCCATCAATCTGACAGTCTTTCATCTTCCCAGGCTATCGGTTGACATTGATCTGGATTATTGTTCGGATGGAAACCGCAACGAGATGCTGGAGCAAAGGCAGAAGATTTCAGAAGACCTGAAAAAATTTATGCAGACGCAGGGGTATAGTTTGAATCCGCAAAGCAGGTGCCGCCATAGCCTGGATTCCTTTGTGTTCACTTATACAAATCTGGGAGGGATGAGGGATAATATCAAAGTAGAAATAAATTATTCACTGAGGAGCCATTTGTTTGAGTTGGAAGACAGGCCTGTTCTATCGGATGTGATCCATATGGAGCATTTGATCACTGTGCTTTCGCCTATTGAACTTTTTGCGGCAAAGATCAACGCGTTACTCAGCCGGGCAGCAGCGAGGGATCTTTGTGATACATATAACATGATCGATATGGGACTATTTTCTAAAGACGAATATGAGATGCTGAGAAAATCGGTGGTGTTTTATACGGCCATATCACAGGAAGAGATTCCGGAAAGATATGATGTGAATGTGATCGACCGGATCAGCATCCGAAAAATAAGGACGGATCTCCTTCCTGTTATTCAAAAGGGAGAATTTATAGAGCTGGAAAAAATAAAGAACCGAGTAAAGGAATTTTTGTCGGAATTAATGGTTCTTACAGCGGATGAACAGGATTTTTTGAGAAAATTCAGGGATAAGAAATATTGCCCGGAACTGCTTTATGATGATGAACAGGTCATCAGACGGATCATGAATCATCCAATGGCATTGTGGAAGATGCAAGAGCATTAAAGCATTTATTTTGCGGAATATGTGTAAGATATAAAAGGAAGATATTATTTCTTACAAGGGAAATGTGAAAAGTTTATTTCCAGTCCGCCTTTCTGTCCGCTCTGCATAGGATCACAGTAATAAATACTAGAGCACTGTATTCCATTCACACCAGTTTCCAATGCAACCGGGTCACCGGATTCTGAGCTGCAGTCAGTCATCTGCTGCTATTACATGTATCGAAATGAATAAACTTTCTTTTTTCCATATAATGAGGAAAAAAAGAAAGTTTATGTTAAAGCTGTTTTTCAATACGGTATCTGCATATCTTGAAGATGATTTAAATAATTTTATTAAAAATTCTAATTGCGAAATAGTGAATGTATTCTACAGCACTTGCATACTGGAAGGTGAACTTATGCATAATGTGCTGTTATATTATATGGTAATCCCCATTCAAGGTGTTTAACCGCTGAATCCCATCTAAAATAAATGCATTTTTTAAATTATCATCATATTTTCCTTGCACTCCTCTAAGCGATGGCGGACTTTTGTTTCATTAATAACATACCATAAATTATATTTCTATTAAATTAAAAAATTTTCAGCTTGAAACTTGTCTCTTTTGCTTGTCGAAAATGAAAATTTCCTGTACAATGAAATCGTGCAGCAGCCAGAAGTGATTTCATGCAGGGCTGCATGTAGAAAACAAAGGCAGGAGATGTACAGTACAGTCATAGATGGATTTCGGAATGTACGGAAAAAAAGTCTAAAAAGTAGTCTATATTTTATCATTTATATAGTATAAAATAAGAAATGCTAACAAACATGTAAATAAGAGGAGGAAACCATGAAGTTATTTATTGACACAGCTAATGTAGAGGATATCCGTAAAGCCAATGACATGGGAGTGATCTGCGGAGTGACCACAAACCCTTCTTTGATTGCAAAGGAAGGCAGGGATTTCAACGAGGTAATTAAAGAGATTACCGATATTGTGGACGGGCCGATCAGCGGCGAGGTAAAAGCGACCACAGTGGACGCGGAGGGTATGATAAAAGAGGGGCGCGAAATTGCAGCCATCCATCCTAATATGATTGTAAAAATTCCAATGACCATAGAAGGGTTAAAGGCGGTAAAGGTTCTTGCCGCAGAAGGCATCAAGACCAATGTAACATTGATTTTTACTGCGAACCAGGCGCTTTTGGCGGCAAGGGCAGGGGCAGCCTACGTATCGCCATTTGTGGGGCGGCTGGACGACATCAGCCAGCCGGGAATTCATTTAATTGAAGATATCGTGGCGATTTTTGAAAATTACGGGCTGGAGACAGAGATTATTGCAGCCAGCATCCGAAATGCCATCCACGTAAATGACTGCGCCCTTGCGGGAGCGGATATTGCAACAGTGCCTTACAGTGTGATTGAGCAGATGACCAGGCATCCTCTGACAGACCAGGGAATTGAAAAGTTCCAGAAGGACTACAAAGCAGTTTTTGGTGAATAAGAAGTTTTACGGCAGTTTGGCAGCTGCAAGGCTTTCTGATGTTAGGGAGCCGGGCTGCTGCATCACAGAAAAGGAGACAGTTACATGGAAAATTTAGAACTTCAGAAAGTGGCGAATGAAGTCCGAAAGGGAATCATTACTTCCGTCCACGCAGCCAAAGCAGGACATCCTGGCGGCTCTCTTTCCGCGGCGGAGGTGTTCACTTACCTGTATTTTGAAGAAATGGATATCGACCCCAAGGACCCGGATAAGGCAGACCGGGACCGCTTCGTCCTGTCTAAGGGCCATACGGCTCCGGGGCTGTATGCCGCCCTTGCCAGCCGTGGATTTTTCCCGGTGGAGGATTTAAAGACGCTGCGCAAGATTGGTTCTTATCTGCAGGGGCATCCCTGCCTCCAGCATACGCCGGGCGTTGATATGTCAAGCGGTTCCCTGGGCCAGGGAATTTCTGCAGCTGTGGGCATGGCGGTGTCTGCAAAGATGAGCAATGAAAGCTACCGGGTATACACCCTTGTGGGGGATGGTGAGATTCAAGAAGGCCAGGTCTGGGAAGCTGCTATGTTTGCAGGCCATTGGAAGCTGGATAACCTTGTGGTGATTGTGGATAATAATGGGCTTCAGATTGACGGGAAAATTGACGAGGTATGCTCTCCTTATCCGATTGATGAAAAGTTCCGGGCATTTAATTTCCATGTCATCAACGTGGAGGACGGCAATGACTTTGACGCATTGCGGGCGGCATTTAAAGAAGCCAGGGAGATAAAAGGAATGCCCACAGCCCTGGTGCTGAAAACGGTCAAAGGAAAAGGCGTTTCCTATATGGAAAACCAGGCCGGATGGCACGGCAAGGCTCCAAATGACGAAGAATACAAGATTGCCATGGAAGAATTGGAGAAAGCAGGTGAAGCATTATGCCAGAAGTAAAGAAAATTGCAACCAGGGAAGGCTATGGAGAAATGCTGGTGGAGCTGGGAAAAGAGCATGACAATCTGGTGGTGCTGGATGCGGATCTTGCCGCGGCAACCAAGACAAGCATGTTTCAAAAAGAATTTCCAGAGCGGCATATCGACTGTGGGATTGCAGAGTGCAATATGATGGGGATTGCAGCAGGGCTTGCGGCAACCGGAAAAGTGCCCTTTGCAAGCTCCTTTGCCATGTTTGCAACGGGAAGAGCCTTTGAGCAGGTGAGGAATTCCATTGCATATCCCCATCTGAATGTAAAAATCGGAGCAAGCCATGCAGGGATTTCCGTTGGGGAGGATGGAGCAAGCCACCAGTGCAACGAGGATATTGCCTTGATGCGAATTATCCCTGGGATGACCATTATCAATCCGTCAGATTATATTGAGGCCAAGGCAGCGGTGCGTGCGGCATATGAGATAGACGGCCCGGTGTACCTGAGATTTGGAAGGCTTGCGGTTCCGGTGATCAATGACAAGCCTGGCTATAAATTTGAACTGGGAAAAGGCATCATTCTGAAAGAGGGGACAGATGTTACCATCGTGGCAACCGGCCTGTGCGTAGCTTCCGCCTTGGAAGCGGCAGAGAAGCTGGAAGCGGACGGCATCAGCGCGGAGGTCATCAACATCCATACCATCAAGCCTTTGGATACGGAAATCATTGTGAATTCTGCAAAGAAAACCGGAAAGGTTGTCACTGCAGAAGAACATACCGTTGTGGGCGGACTGGGCAGCGCGGTGTGCGATTGTCTCTGCGAACATGCGCCTGTCCCGGTATGCAAAATCGGCATATACGATGTATTCGGGGAGTCAGGCCCGGCATTGGGACTGCTGGTGAAATACGGACTGGACGGGCAGGGCGTGTATGAGAAAGTGAAGAGCTTTGTAAAATAATCTGCAAGGGGAAGGGATGCTATGAGTGCCTGCCAAAGTGTGTTTAAAGAGTTATTCCACCGATACAGCGGCAGATTTTCAAACATTCAAAAGTATCTTGATGGAAGGCTCCTTGTGAAAGGAGCCTTTTTCATATCATAGAAAAAGTAAGATACAAGGGGGAAAAGGCAATGAGCAGGAGTAAAACAGGCGGGATTTTAATTGGAAACCAAGGGATACGCGTTTGATTCAGGCGCCAGATATGGATGAGAAGTGTTATTGGATATGCTGTATCGTAACGGCAAGAATGTATCCTGAGCTGTATCGAGGCTTTGGGGAATACATGCAGAATTTAACGGTTGAACGAAAGAGTAAATAAAGTAAAAGGTGGAATCCGTTTTTGGAGGAGGTTCATGTATACAGAGGAAATCATAGGAATTGCCAAAAGGGACAACAATACAAAACGAAATTACCTGGTTGTCAATAAATACCAGGGAAAGCATGTGCCGATAGCTCCTGATCTGCCCTTTAAAATGTTTTCGGGGCTGGCAGAAGCCGTTGCCAAGCGGTATCAGAAAGAAACCCTGCTGCTGATTGGGTTTGCGGAGACTGCAACTGCAATCGGCGAGACGTTAGCCATACAGCTTGGCGCAGATTATATGCAGACCACCAGAGAAATGGCAGAAGGTGTGGAGTATTTCTATTTTTCAGAATCCCACAGCCACGCAACAGAGCAGAAATTGGTAAAAGATGATTTGGATGCTGTCATTGAAAGGATAGATAGGATTGTTTTTGTGGAGGATGAGGTAACTACGGGAAATACCATTGGCAGCATTGTCCATTTGATTCAGCAGGCCTATGGAAAAAAGCTGCGTTTTTCTGTGGCATCCCTGTTGAATGGGATGGATGAAAAGGCTCAGGAAAGATACCGGGAAGAACAGATTGACCTGGTTTACCTTATAAAGACAGACCACAGTGAGTATCCGCAGATTGCAGAGAAATGTTCTGATGATGGAGTTTATTATAGTAAACAGGCCATCATGCCCAGCCTTCCGTCCGGCGGGCCGCATGGCCATCCTGCTGTGGAAGGCGGAGATTTTCACAGCAGCATTGCTGATTTGCCAGGAGTTGAGGAATTTGCAGTTTCCGGGTACATCAATGCCAGAAGGCTCCATGGAGGTGTGGGTTACCAGGCCGCCTGCGAGAAGCTATGGCGGGAGATGGCGGCAAGGATTTCCTTTGGCGTGGGCAGGAATATCCTTGTCCTTGGCACAGAGGAGTTCATGTACCCACCGCTGTTTGCAGCCAAAAAGATACAGGATTTGGGAAATGATGTGAAATTCCATGCCACCACAAGAAGCCCCATTTTGGTCAGCAGAAATCCAAAGTACCCGCTGCATGAGCGGTATGAGCTGGTGAGCTTATATGAGGATGGCCGGACCACGTATCTGTATGATTTAGCATCCTATGATGCCGTTTTGATTCTCACAGATGCTAATGCGTGTTTGAAAAATCATGCCCATCTGCCAGAAAGCATTTTTCAAACATGCTCTAGGCCGGGGAAAGAGCTGGGGGCGGCTTCTTTGTGCCATGCCCTTGCACAATGCGGCAATGAGAAAATTTACTTGGTTAGGTGGTGTGAGGATGAGAAGCTCTTATTGGGAAAGTGATGTGATTTTCCTGTTAAAAGATATTACAGGGCTGGTAAAGCCCCAATCCACGGAGGAACGGGAGAGGGAGATACAGGCCGGACGCCATTACTGCGAAATGCTTCCCATAGAATATGTGCCAAGTGAAAAATATATGGAAGTATATCAGGAGGCCTTGAAAAATTACGCCAAGCCAACTGCGCTGGCGGTGGGGGCGCTGGCAGATAAAATCATGCAGAAAAAGGGAGAACATGTGGTGCTTGTCTCACTGGCAAGGGCAGGGACTCCTGTTGGGATTTTGCTGAAACGGTATATTGCCCGGAAATATCATCTTACCGTAGAGCATTATTCTATTTCGATTATCCGGGGCAGAGGCATTGACAAAAATGCAGTGAAGTATCTTTTGGATAAACATAAAGGGGAGGATCTGCTTTTTGTGGATGGCTGGATTGGGAAAGGGGCAATTCTAGGGGAATTGGAAAAAGCGGCGTCAGATTATCCCGGGGTATCAGCGGATCTTGCGGTGCTGGCAGACCCGGCAAATGTAACGGAATTATGCGGAACCCATGAGGATATCCTGATCCCAAGCTCCTGCTTGAATTGTACCGTATCCGGGCTGGTCAGCAGGACGTTCCTGCGGCAGGATATCATTGGAAAAGATGATTTTCACGGTGCAGTTTATTATGGGGAAATGAAGGATGCGGATTTATCCTATGCCTTTATTGAAGCCATTGAGAAAAACTTTGAATTCTACAGGGATACTCAGGTAATGGAACCGTTGGCCAAAAAGGCAGGAGGAGCAGAGGAGGCAGGATTAAAGGAAGAGAAGGATAGAGCGGAGGGGGCAGAAACTAAAAATGAGGAAGCAGAGGCAGAGGGGATGGATACCAAAACGGGTATGGAGGAGGTGCAGGGGATTGCCCGGGAATTTGGCATATCGGATATCAACCTGGTAAAGCCGGGGATTGGCGAGACTACCAGGGTTTTGCTGCGGCGTGTCCCATGGAAGGTTCTGATTCGCCAGGATTGTAAGGATGATAAGTCCCTGGCGCATATCTTTCGCCTGGCAGAGGAAAAAAATGTCCCTGTGGCATACTATCCGCTGGAACATTACAAATCCTGCGGACTGATTCAAAAACTTTCGGATGCATAGGCTTTGTATATATCATTTCAATCCGTATGCTTGTGCCAGAAGCAGCGTGCGCAAAGCCCAGTTGTAATGGGTTTTGTACTCGTTCATCCGCTCCTTTCGAATGCTTCCAGCTACGAGGGAGGGGGAAGCTTTATCCCAATTCAAGATGGAGGCCGCATCATTATAGTCTTTCAGCGGCACCTGATAAGCTTCATTTACCAGTGCAATCTGTTTTGGGTGGATTACGGTTTTTCCGATAAAGCCGCACAGCCTGTCGTCGCTCAATTCTTTTCTCAGCCCGGTTTCCCAATTTCTTCCGTTGTAATATTCCCAGACAGGGCCGGAAACCACATAGTCCATGCCGAATACGGTGATAATGTCGGAAAATATATTGGCGACAGGCCGGATTTTGTAAATGGATTCGCTGCTGTGCCTGCGGAAGCCAAACATATGGCACAAATCGTTGCCGCCCACCCGGATATTCAGCACATATTGGGAAATGCTGTCTAATTTTTCCTTAAGGGCATACAGAAGATGCGCCCTGTGTTCCAGATGAATCAGGTCAGGGCTTTCTAAAATCGGCATCATATAATAAGGGATATCTTTATGCTGGTTGATTGTTTGAATCACCTGAATATAGGCATCTGCATTTTCCAGGGAAAATTTGGGGATGTTAAAGCCTGTGACAAGGGTTCCCGCATCCCCAAGCCTGTCCAGCAGCCTTTCAATCTGGCCGGGATTTCTTACACGGATAAATAGTCTGGGCAGGAAAAATGGTTTGTCTGCCTGGTGCATATGCAAGGCCTTCAGGGAAGCAGCCAGCTTTTCTTCTGCTTGGGCTACACAATTGTCCTGTATAGTGTCCTCTAAGCATAATGCCAGCGAAAAATGTCTGCCGAATTTTTCGCTGGCCAGTGAATTTACAATGTTTTCATTGTTGGCAGGGCAGTAGAGCAGCGCGCCAACGCTGTAAGCGGGGAGAGAAAGGTTCATTGGAAAATACTCCTGTTATGATAAATTTCATATTTTAACATATAGCAAGTTATGGAAGTTTTAGCTTCCTAGTAATCATAACATTAGACATTTCATCCTGCAATAAGAATTTTTCCAGAAAAGAGATTTATGAGGCCATAAGGAGGTGCGGCAAAGTTATGCGTGAAGCATTGAAAGAGCTTATGAAGGAAGATTTTGAGAAAAAGGAACAGGAAACATTGCTTAAAACAATTAAAAATCTGATGGATACTACGAAATGGACAGCAGAACAGGTAATGGCAGCAATGAAAATTCCAGAAGATGACAGGGGGCAGGTATATTGCAAAGTGATAGAACAGGCAGGAGGTTTTTTATGAAATTTGCTATGTCATACAGCTGCGGAAAAGACAGTACCCTGGCTCTCCACAAAATGCTGGAGCAGGGGCATGAACCTGTGTGTCTGGTTGTTATGGTAAAGGAGGACGCTGGCCGTTCCTATTTCCATGGCGCAGACAGCACAATGCTGGAACGCTATGGGGAGGCCCTGGCTCTTCCTGTGATAACCTGCCCGGCAGAAGGTGCAACCTACCAGACAGCTTTTGAGACAGGGCTTTTGAAAGCAAAAACTATAGGTGCCGAAGCAGTCTGTTTTGGCGATATTGATATAGAACAGAACCGGAAGTGGGAAGAAGAACGCTGCAAGGCTGCCGGGCTGATCCCTTGCTTTCCGTTGTGGCAGCAGAGCCGGGAGAAGATTGTGTATGAACTAATCCGGCTTGGCTATAAATGCCTGATCAAAAGTGTCAACCGGACGGTTTTGCCAATGGAGCTTTTGGGAACATTTCTGGACGAAACAGCCATTTTAACCATGAAGTCGGCGGGCATTGATATTTGCGGGGAGAATGGAGAATATCATACCCTTGCCGTGGATGGACCGGTGTTTCGGGAACCTTTGGTTTTTCAAATCGGTGATAATATTGAAATGGGGGATTATGCGGCTGCGGATATTAGATAAATGCCTGGATTTGTTTAAGGGCTGTAGAAAAAAACTGACAAATCCTGCATTGCCTATTTTTCCGATTGTGCAGGCAGAAAGCCTCTATCACAGCCTTTCATGGGCAGGAGCCAGGATTAAGGTTATCCTGGCTGCCAAGGCTTACATTCCCGCAGCTTTCCGCTGTCAGTACTTTATCCTCGATATCCAGCTGCCCAAGCTTATCCACTGTCTTTTCCTGAATCCGAAGCCCCTGCTGCCGCATTCCGCTTACATCCGTCAGGCACATGGATACGGGCATCTGTTTTCCCAAATCATCTGTTTCAACAAATGTTTGCTCCTCTTCTTGGAAGATAACCTATTCATCAGCTTCGAAAAGCAAAAACAGCGCAAGCGCCACTGCAACTGGAACGTTATATCGCAATTCTGTGCCGATTGATTCCATACATTTTGCAGCCGCCCTGCCGGGCAGATGGCATTCGGCTCTTCAACGGAAATGCTGCCGTACGCCCGCCCCTGGAAAAAACCGCTGATTTCTATCTGGGTGGAGGTAACTTGTTCAAATCCCTCCACCTGCGCGATTTCATCATACTTCCCACTGTAGAAGAAAAATCCTGCAGACTACAGGTGAGTTATTTCGGGACAAAAAATTATCTTGTATATATATTATTTTGTTTCCTTATCTAAGTCAATATTATATTAGATGAAGATAATATTGACTTTTCTACTTATTTACATTACAGTGTACTTAAAATAAGAATTCAGAAAGCAACGGTACTATTATGGCTAATCATGATAATTTTAAGAAGAGCTCCGTGGAAGGATTTATGAATACAAAAGGCGGCTATGTTAACGGCTGTAAGGATGTATATTTTTTAAGGATTGTGGGGATCAATCAGGGAACATTAGGGCAGATAGAAGCTATGGACCGGACGCTTACAGCGCAGATGAAAAGCGGAAGGGGATTTTATTATAGATGTAACAGCCTTCCCCGGCTGGCGGCTATGGAGGATGTGGATTTTTATTCGGGCTGTTATGAAAGCTGGGTGAACAGTGGGAAAACCTGCGCTTCTGTGAAATCAACCGGGAAAAACCAGCAAGTATGCCAGGCGCTTGGCACGGCCTGCCAGAAGGTCTTGGGAATCTTTGCGAAGGCAAAGCCAGGGATGAATCCGTCCATAGAGAAGAACTTTGTGGTAAAGATTCTCTTCTGGCTGGATCAGACGGCAGCGGCTGCTTTACAGGCATGGGAGCCGGAGTGTTCCAGGAAGGTTGTGTGTGCGGACGTATCCAGACAGCAGGAGTATTTGTTCTGTTATCTTTTGACGCTGCTTGGGTTTGATGTGCTTCTTTTGCAGACAGGGCAGGATATTCCGCCGGAATTAGACAAGCTGGGACTGTCCCAGAAGTCTATAACGGCAAACCCGGGTGTGTATAAGATTCCAGAATATATGCCTGAAAGGCATGCCGGGAGAAAGGAAGGTGCAGCGCGTGTTTTGGCCAATACGGGAATACCGGCAAGGTATCCTGATCGTGGGAATCCGGCATCCAGCAGAAAGGAAGAAACAGCGCGTATTCTTGTCAATACAAGGGTGCCGGAGCGCGACCGGAGGACGCAGCAAATGCTTTCCAGAAATAACAGGACAATACCAGGAAACCAGAATTTCCAGGCTCATAAAGAAACAGCGGCCAGGAGCAATATGCCAAGCACCGGGAAAGAACGGGCAGGGGGATATCAGGAAGCAGGCCGGCAGCATCCGCAGGCTGGCAGAAGGGAGCTGACGTATGAGGAGTTAGCCGTGCTGGCTTCTTCTGTGGTGCAGATTATGATACATGATGGCAGGGGAGACATCATTGGCGGCGGTTCCGGGATTATGATTGGAAGTGCAGGTTACATTCTGACCAATAACCATGTGGCTTGCCGGGGAAGGAGTTATTCTGTAAGGATAGAAGAGGATGAAAGGGTTTACCGGACCGATGAGATGATTAAATACAATTCTGTGTTAGACCTTGCCGTCATACGGATTGACAGAAAGCTGCAGCCCCTTCCTATTTATAAGGGGGAGCGAAAGCTTGTGCGGGGGCAGCGGGTAGTTGCCATTGGAAGCCCTCTGGGGCTGTTTAACTCTGTGTCGGATGGGATTATCTCAGGATTCCGCATGATAGAGGATGTCAGCATGATTCAGTTCACCGCGCCCATTTCCAACGGCAGCTCTGGCGGGGCAGTGCTGAATATGTACGGGGAAGTTATCGGAATCAGCACCGCGGGTTTTGACAATGGGCAGAATATCAATCTGGCGGTGGGGTATGAGTACATAGGGAATTTTATCCGGGGATTCCTGGTTTGATACGTATCAGAAATCCCTTGGAAAGAACCTGCCGTTACAATCAACCCACAAAATATTCCCCGTTTGTATTTCATAAGAATGTGTTCTTTCCTGCCGATGTGTACCATTCCTAAAGATGCATCATCGAATCTTTGCATCTCCTAACGTCCTTCCTACATTTTATCCTTTTACTCAATGGCAATTCCATTTCGTTGATGGCTCTTTTGCTAAGCAGTTGGTTCGCTGGAACGCTGCCTGGTTTGTGTGTGAAAGAGCCAGCCGGCATTTCCGTCCGTATCCGCAGTGAATTATGACAAGAAAAAAGATACAGGAAAGAATAAATTATAAAGTAATTCCACAAACACATTGAAATAATAGCTAAGAAACTATATAATAGGAAATAATGTGAAATGGAGAGAATGTCTATGTCTGTAAACAGAAAGCTGAAAGTGTCTTTTAATTCACCGGTAATCTTAAGCTTTACCATTCTGTGTTTCCTCGTAATGATATTGAATTTTATTACCCGTGGTTTCACCAACCAGGCATTTTTCACCGTATACCGTTCTTCCCTGCTAAGCCCAATGACCTATGTAAGGTTTTTTGGGCATGTGCTTGGCCATGCGGGATGGAATCATTTTTTTGGGAATGTTACATTGATTCTGGTTGTAGGGCCTTTGCTGGAAGAAAAATACGGATCGTCCAATCTATTGTTTGTGATACTGGCAACTGCACTCACGACAGGATTGGTTCATTTTATATTTTTCCCAGGGGTGGGGCTTTTAGGAGCCAGCGGCGTGGTTTTTGCATTGATTCTCCTGTCCTCCTTCACCTGTATGAAAGAAGGGGAGATTCCGCTGACCTTTATTCTGGTGGCGGTAATCTATATCGGGCAGCAGGTCTACGACGGAATCTTTGTGCGGGACAATATATCCAACCTGACCCATATTTTAGGCGGTGTTGTGGGCGCTGCCCTTGGATATGTGATGAACAAAAACAAGATGAACAGATATTAAAGGTGATTATAAAAGTATATGTTTGAACAGAAAAGAATTCAGAATCTAAATGACTATTTTCTGGAACCGGGGAGCCGGAAAGAGCAGGGGGTATTTTTTTACCGGATTACAGGATACAATCAGGAAATCCATGATTTTATCCGCAGATATTACGAAGCGGCAAGAAGATCCGGCATTGTGATTGAGGGCAGGATTCCCAATCCTTTAGAAAAACACCTGGCGTATTATGGGGAGATTATGGGAATGGATTTCACCATGAACGTGGGGTTTATTTCTGGCAGCCTGAAAAAATGGCTGCCCAGGATGGGGGCTTACCAGAGGGAACAGGTGTCCCTGGCTATTTATGATACTTTGGATGGGATGCGCAGGGCAGGAAAGAATGAGAATATACTGAAAAATGCTTACATTAAATTTATGTGCTGGCTTTATTATAAGTTTGAGCGTGTGGTGAACCAGCTGGGGCAGCAGCATATTCCAAAAATACTGTACGAAGGCGACATTGGAAATTATGAATTGAAGCTGATGGCAGTCCTTTCCCGTGCAGGCTGCGATATTGTGCTTCTTCAATATCATGGAGATGCAGCGTATGAAAAACTGGATAAGGCTTCTGAAATTTCTTTTGCGTGGAAAGAGGAGAATATGGTTCCTTTTCCTGAAAACTTTCACCTTGGACTGTTTCAGGAGGAAATGAAGAGGGAGCAGGACCGGGAACGTCTCTATGGGAAAATGCCCCAGGTTTTGAATTGTACCAATGCCTGGATTTCGGGCAAGGGACTTTCGGATTTCACGACAGGAATCCGGGCGAGGGGGGACGATCCAAACCTTTTTTACAACTGCTTTTACAGGATAAACGGCGTGGAGGATAAGCTGGCATACCTGAATGAGCTCTATCAATTTCAGCTGGAACTGAAAAACAGTGGGCGGAAGGTTGTGATTGCGGAGCAGTCCATCCCAGCGCCAGCTATGGAAGAAATCAGCGGCGTAGCTAGGAAAAATTACACAGAGCAGGAACAGATGCTGGCCGATTTGGCTGCAAATAATATCAGGTATCCGGCGAATCCAGAGCTGGAGAGGATCATGCGGAAATCCTTTCTCGATGTGATGCTGGAGGAAGCAGAGCTTCCGGGAAGGAACTTAAATAAGCTTACCAGCAAGGCGGTCTACCTGCTCTGCTGGATGAAACGGTATCAGCCGGGACTGTTTTCCAATTGGAAGATGCCGGATATCGGCTGTTTTATTTATCTGGGGGGATGTAAAACAGAAAACGAGGCCATGTTCCTGCGGTTTTTGGCCAGGCTTCCGGTGGACGTGCTGATTTTAGTTCCCAGCTTGAATGGAAAATGCTGCCTGGAAGATAAGATGCTTTATGAAATGAATTTCCCGGAATCCATGGCAGTGGAAAGGTTTCCCCAGGAAAATTCGGAGATACGGATGGGGACGGCGGCTTACCATGCCGAGCGGGAATTGGATGCGCTCATGTACCAGGACTCGGGGCTTTACCGGAGCCAGCAGTATGAAAAAGCCAATGCGGTCACCTTGCAGACTATGTATGAGGAGATTGAAATCCTCTGGGATCAGGAATTAAAATACAGGCCTAATTTCAGCACGGTAGAAGGGGTTGTGAATGTTCCGGTTATCTATGCAAAGGTTTCCGGGGTTAAGGAGGGGGCTTTGGAATACTGGAGCGGCATAAAAAGGCTGATGACGGAGGATACCTTTGTGGCAGCGGCGGTTCCCTGCATCAATTCCATGGAACCTAACCCGGTAAAGCCTTATGTGACAGAGTTTTTTAAGAATGGGAAATTGCAGCGGGGGAAGATCAAAAGCCATTCCAGTTACCAGTACGGCTTCCTGCGGGAAGAGATACAGGAGCATATTTTAGATAAGCTGCAGCTGTTGATTGACCAGAAAATCATCCGGGGAACCTTTGAAAACGGCATGGAGTATACCATAACAGCGGTTATCCTCAATATGAAAAAAGAGCTGCTAAGGATGATGCAGAAGTTTGATTTTACCAGGAAAAATCCTAAGTTTATCTATATTAATACCACAGAAGAATGGATGTCTTTGGAGGACACGATTCTAACGGCTTTTTTAAATCTGGCCGGGTTTGATGTTTTATTTTTTATTCCCACCGGGTATCAGAATATAGAAAGGCATTTGAATAAGAAGCGAATGGAAGAGCACCAGATTGGCGGATACATGTATGATTTACAGACGCCGGATTTTGGTAGGATTTCATCTCATCCACGTCAGTCATGGCGCGATAAAATTTTTAAGAGAGGTAGTTGATGCATATGGGACTTGATTTTAGCAAAACAGCGGTGCAGCCGCAGCAGGCAGTGCCGGAAACGAAACATGAGATTGAGGTGGTGGAGCAGTATGATATTGTGGCAGACCGCCAGCAGATGAACGACACGTTGACGAATTCTGCAGAGGTGGATGCCCTTGCCAGTACCATAGAGGTGTATAACCTGGAAACGATTGTGTCCTTTGGGGCAGAGGCGGCAGAGGAGATTTCCAAGGCCTCGGATGTAGTGTTAAACAGCATGAATATGTCCCAGCTTGACGATTCCAGCGAGATGCTCAATACGCTGGCGAAAGTCATGTCCAAGTTTGACCTTGAGGAATTAAAGGAAAATCCTGGGCTGTTTGGAAAAATGTTTGGCAATCTCAGGAAGCAGCTGGATAAAATTCTTGCCAAGTATCATACTATGGGAGAAGAAGTGGACAAGATTTATGTGCAGTTAAAGCAGTATGAATCGGAAATCAAGCAGTCCAACCGCAAATTAGAGCAGATGTTTGAGGCAAATGTGAATTATTACCATGAGCTGGTCAAATATATCCTGGCTGGAGAACAGGGCTGCCGGGAATTGGAGGATTACATTGCAAAGCGGCAGGCGGACATGGAGGCTTCCGGGGATAATTCGATCCAGTTTGAAATCCAAAGCCTGCAGCAGGCGTTGATGATGCTCGAGCAGAGAACCCAGGATCTTCGGACGGCAGAAAGCGTGGCTATGCAGTCCATTCCCATGATTAAGACCATGGAATTCAGCAATATGAACCTGGTGAGGAAGATCAACTCTGCCTTCATCATCACCCTTCCGGTATTTAAGCAGGCATTGGCGCAGGCGATTATGCTCAAACGCCAGAAGATTCAGGCAGAAGCCATGTCTGCGCTGGATGAAAAGACCAATGAGATGCTGTTAAAGAATGCAAGGAATACCGTGGAGCAGTCTAAGATGACAGCGCGGCTGGCTTCCGGAAGCTCCATCAAGATTGAGACATTGGAGACGACCTGGAGGACAATTGTAAACGGCATTGATGAGACTAGGCAGATTCAGCAGAATGCAAGGCAGCAGAGAGTACAGGATCAGGCAAGGCTTGAGAATATTAAGACAGAGTTTAACAGAATGTACCATATGCCAGAGAAAAAATATTAAGGGATAAAGGAGGATATGTATATGCCTATTAATTTGACCAAAGGACAGAAAGTTGATTTGACCAAGGGAAATCCCAGCTTGAAAAATATTATGGTAGGCTTGGGATGGGATGTGAATGCATTTGATTCCGGCGCAGATTTTGATTTGGATGCAGCGGCCTTTCTGCTAGGTTCCAATGGAAGGTGCCCGACGGAAAAGGAATTTATTTTTTATGGGAATCTGGAACATGCAAGCGGCGCCGTCAAGCATATGGGGGATAACCTGACCGGGGAAGGCGAAGGGGATGATGAGCAGATTCAGATTGACCTTGGCCTGATTCCCTCCAATGTAGAAAAGATTGCATTTACAGTAACTATATACGATTCCGATGTGAGGCGCCAGAACTTTGGGCAGGTGTCCAATTCCTTTATCCGGATTGTGGATGAAAATACCGGGCAGGAATTGATACGGTATGATTTGGGGGAAGATTTTTCCATTGAGACTGCGGTGGTGGTAGGGGAGCTGTACCGCCATAATGGGGAGTGGAAGTTTAATGCCATAGGAAGCGGGTTCCAGGGAGGGCTTGCGGCATTGTGCGGACATTATGGAATCGAGGTAGCTTAAGAAATGTGCGTTTGTTAGAGCCGGGGCAGCAATTTCCAAAGGATAAGCTGTCCCAGGTGAAAATTCATATAGCAAAAAAGGAGGTCTAGAAACATATGCCGATAAATTTACAGAAAGGCCAGAAGGTAAGCCTTACCAAGGATAACCCAGGATTGTCAAAAATTGTAGTAGGATTGGGATGGGACGTGAATGCCTTTGATACAGGAGGAGATTTCGACCTGGATACAGCAGCATTTTTGTTAACGGACACAGGGAAGGTGTCACGTTCTGAGGATTTTGTGTTTTACGGGAATCTGCAGCATCCGTCCGGCTGCGCCCAGCATATGGGGGATAACCGTACCGGAGCCGGCGAAGGGGATGATGAGCAGATTAAAGTGGATTTGTCCATGGTTCCGGCTGATATCACCAAGATTGCATTTACGGTGACTATTTATGAAGCAGAAAAACGGCGCCAGAACTTTGGGCAGGTGAACAATTCCTTCATCCGCATTTACAAGGAGGATACCGGGGAAGAGCTGCTGCGGTACGACCTGGGAGAGGACTTCTCCATTGAGACCGCAGCGGTATTCGGCGAACTGTACAAAAATGGAAACGAGTGGAAATTCAACGCCATAGGCAGCGGCTACCAAGGAGGCCTGGCAGCCCTCTGCGCCAACTACGGCGTGGATGTAGAGGAGGAATAAAATGTCAATCAGCTTACAAAAAGGGCAGAAAGTCAACCTGTCCAAAGAAAATGCAGGCCTTTCCAAGATTATGATAGGGTTAGGCTGGGATGAAGTGCAGCGCAAGAGACGGGGGCTTTTTGCACCAAAGCCCCAGGAAATAGACTGTGATGCTTCGGCTCTGCTGTTATGTGACGGCAAATTGAGAAGGAAAGAGGATCTGGTATTTTTCGGCAATTTACGCCATGATTCCAATGCTGTTTTCCACATGGGAGACAACCTGACCGGGGCTGGGGACGGAGATGATGAGCAGATTGCAGTAGATTTGGCTCAGGTGCCGGCTCAGTATGACCGGATTGTGATTGTAGTGAATATTTACCAGGCAGTGGAGAGAAGGCAGCATTTCGGGATGATCCAGAATGCCTTTATCCGCCTGGTGGATGGCAGGAATAACAATGAAATGTGCAAATATAATTTGACAGAAGACTATTCTGGAATGACGGCCATGATTTTCGGCGAGGTGTACCGCCGCAATGGAGAATGGAAGTTCAATGCCATCGGGCAGGGAACCAGCGACCGGAGCATCGGCGAATTAGCAAACAGATATGTATAAGGAGATATAGAATGAAATTTCAGGGACTTACAGATAAAGAAGTAGAAGCTTCCAGAGGGAAATACGGATCCAATGAGATTCCAGATTCGGAGCCTACCACATTTTGGGAAGAATTTAAGGAAACTTTTGGAGACCCCATGATTAAGATTCTGCTGGCCATAGCGGCTCTTATGATTGTGATGTTTTTCTTTGGGTATGCAGAGATTTATGAACCCCTGGGTACAATTGCAGCTGTTTTGATTGTGGCTTTTGTATCCGCAAAAACCGGGGTTGCCAGCGATACCAAGTACCGGGAGTTAAAGGACAGCACGAAAAAAGACCAGTGCAAGGTCCACCGGAACAGCATGGTTACCGTCATTGATGTGGACGATGTTGTGGTGGGAGATAAGGTGCTTCTCCAGTCAGGGGATAAAATTCCTGCAGACGGAATCCTTATTTCCGGTGCGCTCAGCGTAGATAACTCTGCATTGAATGGAGAGGCAGAGGAGTGTAAAAAGAAAGAAACTTCTGTGGACACTTCTCTTGCAGAGGATATTACAGGGGATACCTTCGTGGACTCCTACTCCTTGTTCCGCGGAGCAGTGGTTTTTGACGGAGAAGGCGTACTGGATGTGCGGAAAGTGGGCCTGAAAACCATGATGGGCAAGATGGCAGAGGAAATGCAGGAGGATGAGCCGGATTCTCCGCTGAAAGTAAAGCTTGCAAAGCTTGCAAAGCAGATTTCCACCTTTGGCTATATCGGAGCTGTTGTGATAGCAGTTTTGTATTTTGCATTTTTTATTGTTTCTGCTGGCGGAGTATCCGCATATTTTTCCACAGGATTTGAGACGGTCATTAAGGATATCGTAAATGCAGTTTCCCTTGCGGTAGTCATTATCGTCTGTGCAGTGCCGGAGGGCCTTCCTTTGATGATTTCCCTGGTGCTGATGCAGAATACCAGCAAGATGTTAGACCACAATGTATTGGTGCGGAAGGCAGAGGGTATCGAGACCGCAGGGTCTTTGAACATTTTATTCAGCGATAAGACAGGGACGATTACCAAGGGAAGCCTGGAAGTGGTAGATTTCTTTACGGCAGATGGAGCTTCCATCCCGATTCCAGAACTAGGCAGCCATGGGAAGGTAAAACGGCTGCTGGATTTGGCAATCGGGAAAAACACCCAGTCCATGTTTGACGGGGAGCACCGGGTAATCGGCGGAAATGCTACCGACCAGGCCATGATGAAATTTATCGGGGAAGAAACCTTCCGTGCGTTGGAATCGGACAAAAGCTGTGTGGTTTCAAAAGCCCAGGGCTTCAATTCCACCAATAAGTTCAGCCAGGCAAGGCTTGACAGCGAGGGAAAAACCTTTTACAAAGGCGCGCCGGAGCGGCTGTTAGCTTCTGCAGTACAATACCTGGATGGAAACGGGGAAATCAGGGACATTGATAAAGCTGCCTTAGACCGTAAAATTGATGAGCTGGCAGAAAAGGCGATGCGTGTACTTGCCTTCGGCTATTCGGAACAAGAGCTGGTGGAA
Source organism: uncultured Lachnospiraceae bacterium (assembly GCA_947384285.1). GTDB lineage: Bacteria > Bacillota > Clostridia > Lachnospirales > Lachnospiraceae > Petralouisia. Next base: position 36,577 of record CANDGI010000019.1, on the reverse strand, counting down.
AATAAAATCAATGAGGACATTGTGATTATCGGGTTGGTTGGAATCCGGGATGATGTAAGGCCCGAGGCCAGGGAAGCCATTGAACTGGTGCAGCATGCGGGAATCCAGGTAGTCATGATTACCGGGGACCGGCTGGAGACCGCAGTGGCTATTGCAAAAGACGCGGGGCTTTTGAAAAATGAATCAGACCGAGCCCTTTCTTCTGTACAGTTAAACGAAATGCCGGATGAAGAGCTAAAGAAAATCATCCCCAATATCCGGGTGATTGCAAGGGCGCTTCCTACAGATAAATCCAGAATGGTGCGCCTGTGCCAGGAAATGAATCTGGTGGTAGGCATGACCGGAGACGGCGTCAACGATTCCCCGGCATTGAAGCGGGCAGATGTAGGATTTGCCATGGGCAGCGGTACGGAAGCCGCCAAGGAAGCGGGCAAGATTGTTATTTTAGATGATAACTTTAAGTCCATCAAGGATGCCATCTGGTATGGAAGAACCATTTACCATAACATCCTGAAATTCTGTAAGTTCCAGTTGGTGATAAACGTGGCAGCGGTGGTGGTAAGTGCGATTGCTCCATTTTTCGGGGTGGAGGAGCCTTTGAAGGTAACCCATCTTTTGTTTGTTAATCTGGTGATGGACGGCTTAGGAGCCATTATGCTTGGAAATGAGCCGGCCTTAAAGAAGTATATGGATGAGAAGCCCAGAAGAAGGGATGAAAGCATTGTAAGCAAAAAGATGATGGCGCAGATTGTTACCATGGGGGCATGGCTGGTGTGCATTAGTTTCTTGTACTTGAAGCTCCCATTTTTTGTAAACCTCTTTGAAACAGAGGAACAGCATCTGACAGGCTATTTTGTGCTGTTTATTGTAAGCGCCTTGTTTAACGGTTTTAATGTCCGAGATGAGAAATACGGCATTTTTAAGGGATTGAATGAAAATACCGGATTCCTTAAGGTGTTCTTTGCCATTATCCTGGTGCAGGCAGTGATTGTAAATGCGGCGCTGGTGCCCTTCACAGCATTTACCTGGATTGGGAATATGTTTAGCTGTGTGCCTTTTGGGATTACAGGCTGGATTGCAGTGGTCTTGCTTGCAGCCACTATGATTCCGGTAGATTTGGTGCGGAAAACAGTGGTAGAAAGGTAAGGAACTGGAAAAGGATTGTGCAGCTTGCCAGGCGCTTACAAACAATTTCCTGCGTAAAATGATATCCAGCCTATGAGGGGAAGTGTTTCAGCACACAGGGAAATTTCCCCGTCCCCTCATGCTGGACAACAAAGGATAAAACCATGGTATTTCATTCAGATTTGGACAACACATTGATTTACTCCTATAAACATGAAATCGGCCCGGATAAAAGATGCGTGGAAATTTATCAGGGCAGAGAAATTTCTAATATGACAAATTGTTCCTGGGAGCTGCTGCAAAAGATACAGCAGCAAGTCTTGTTTGTTCCCACAACCACCAGAACCATAGAACAATATCAGAGAATCCAGCTGGGGAAAAAGCCGCCGGAATACGCCTTAGTGTGCAACGGAGGCATACTTTTGCATCATGGAGAAATTGACAAAGGCTGGTATGAGGAGTCAAGGAGACTGATTTCCAATTGCCAGGAGGACTTAGTTCAGGCAGAAGAGCTTTTAAGAACCAGCAGAAATATTATATTTGAGGTTAGAAACATTGAACAGCTTTTTCTCTTTACCAAAAGCGCAAAGCCAGAAGAAACAATTCAAAGGCTGCATAAGCATTTGGGAGAGAGCCAGGTAGATGTGCTTTCCAATGGGGCAAAAATCTATGTTGTACCCAAACAACTTAGTAAAGGGGTGGCACTAAGGCGGTTCCGGCATAAAATAAGGGCTGGAATCACAATGGCCGCAGGGGACAGCAGATTTGATGTTTCTATGCTGGAGGAGGCGGACATTGCCCTTGCACACTGGCAATTGAAAAAAGAACATATCAGAGGACGGCATGTGATGTATTTTGGGGAAAAAGAAATTTTTTCGGATGAGGCGCTGAAATATATGCTGAGTAGTTTACAATAATTTTTCTTATGCGACAGGCTCAACTGCATTTTCTTTCTGGCCAATCGTATCGAGATTTTCCAGATGTGTTCAAAATATACCATGGTCTTGAGCAGCAATTGGCAGGCGAAGGATGAAATCAATCAGCCCCAGACGGCAGAAAAGGAGTGCAAAGATGAGCATTTATAAGATAGAAAAGGAAAATATGGAAAAAATTGCCCCGCTGTTTGCCGGATGGGAGGAATCCCTCATCTGGTCCTGCCTGGAAGGATGCATGGGAGAAGCGTGGGCAGATAATGAAAATCATCCGGTATCCGCCAGAATCCTGTTGGCGGACTTCTGTTTTTTTGCAGGAAGACCAAATCAAAAGCTGGTGGCAGAGGAGATAAGAAACCAGGTCAGGAAATTTGTGATTATGGTGCCGCCCATGGATGAGACAGGAGAAAGCTGGGCAAGGGAAATTGAGAAGGCTTATGGCGGCAGCTGCAGGCGGGTAGAGCGGTATGCCATAAAGAAGGAGCCAGGTATTTTTGACAGAGAGCATTTGAGGAGAATTGTGGAGAGCCTTCCAAAAGGCTATGGGGTAAAATTGATAGACGAAGAAATATTTGAACAGACCAGGAAATCTCCATGGTCTGTGGATTTTACGTCCCAGTTTGCAGATTATGAGGACTACCGCAGACGAGGGTTGGGCGCCGCAGTGCTTTTTCATGGGGAACTGGTATCGGGGGCATCCTCTTACACGGTGTACCGGGAAGGAATTGAGATAGAGATTGGAACCAGGGAGGATTTCAGAAGAAAAGGCCTGGCATCCGTGTGTGGAGCCAGGCTGATTCTGGAATGTATGGAGCGGGGGTTGTACCCAAGCTGGGATGCCCAGAACATGTGGTCCGTCAAATTGGCAGAAAAGTTAGGCTACCATTTTGACAGGGCATATCCCGCATATGAAATTTATCAATTGGATAATTGCTAAAAATTTTCTGCGTGCTGCAATAGATAAATATAGAGGCCATAGAACCATGTGCAGTCAAGATGGAAGGCGGGAAGAGTATGGGAGCAGTGCCAGGGCGTTATCAAATTATAATGTGGTAGATATTGCAGGATATATTGAAAATGGATTTGGTGTTGAGAGATCCGGTAAGTTCCAAAAAGATATGAAAAAGCAGATGGGAAAATTGAGAGCATCGGGAAATGCATTTCGTAAAATCCATAAAAATTATTTTTCTAAAAGGAAAAGTCCAGGCCAGTGTAAGAAGGCTCTGGACTTTTCCTGAATTTTAAAGAAGCACATATTTTAAAATAAATAAGATGGTCAAAATATACATCAAAATACTGATTTTCTTTTCTTTTGCCTTGCCAGTCAGCAGGTTAATCAATGTCCAGGAGATTACCCCAACGGCAATTCCCTCTGATATGCTGTAAGCAAGAGGCATAGCCACGATGCAGAGGAATGCCGGAATTGCGTCTCCCATGTCCTCGAAATCAATTTTCGCTACAGAACCCATCATGTAGAAGCCTACGATAATCAATGCGGGAGCGATAGCGAAGGAGGGAATGCTTAGGAATAACGGGGAGAAGATAACGGACAGCAGGAATAACAGCGCCGTAGTCAGGGAAGTAAGCCCAGTGCGGCCTCCTGCCGTTACGCCGGAAGCGCTTTCCACGTAAGTAGTAGTTGTGGAGGTTCCGAAAACAGCTCCCACGCAGGTGGCAATTGCGTCAGAAAGCAGTGCAGGTTTGATTCTTGGCAGCTTTCCTTCTTCGTCCAGCATGTCCGCTTTGGAGGAAACGCCAATCAAGGTTCCCAGCGTGTCAAACAAATCTACGAATAAGAAAGAGAACATGACAACAGCCAAATCTAAAATTTTTAGATTGCTGAAATCAGCGGTAAAAACTGCACCGAAGGTTTCCTTGAAGGAAGAGAAATCAAGGCTTACAAACCCGGAAGGAATGACGGAATACATGCCTGCATCCGGGGAGGGCACATAAATGCCGGTAAGCTCACAGAGAATGCCTAGAACCCAAGTGCCAAGGATGCCGACCAGGATGCCGCCTTTTACCTGTTTCACCAGCAGGATTGCGGTAAACAACACGCCGATTAATGCCAGGATGGCGCCTACGCCTATGGAACGGAAGTTTTCTCCCTTAAAGACCTGGTATGTAACCAGTGTGGAATCGCTGTGTACAATTAATTTCGCATCCTGCAGGCCGATAAAAGCGATAAACAAGCCGATTCCCACGCTGACAGCAGCCTTTAAGGTGGCGGGGATGGCATTGAAGATTGCTTCACGGACATTGGTGAGGGACAAAATGATAAAGATAACACCCTCGATAAAGACAGCCAGCAGGGCAATCTGCCAGGAGTAGCCTCTGCCGATGACTACCGTGTAGGCGAAATAGGCATTCAGTCCCATGCCGGGAGCCAATGCGAAGGGATAATTCGCCATCAGAGCCATAAGCAGCGTACCCACAAAGGAAGCCAGTGCTGTGGCAATCAGTACGGCATTGGGATCCATGCCGGCTGCAGACAGGATATTGGGATTTACGGCAAGGATGTACGCCATGGTCATGAAAGTTGTAAATCCTGCAATCACTTCCGTCTTTGCGGTGGTGTTATTGCTTTCCAGCTTGAAAAATTTTTCCAACATAAATTTACTCTCCTTTTCAATGTGTGGAATTGTTTAAATTGCAAATACGGGAATCATTATAACACGGATTTAGGAAAAATACTATGAAAAGTTTTCCTTCCATTACGTCAAAAATAAATTTTAACGGAACATTCAGGTTTCATTTTACAAAAAACCTTAATTGAAGTATAATTGTCTGAAAAGGCATTTTTAAATGATACTATGATATCCATAAAATCAGGAGATAATACATGTTTGATGTCTATCCCACAAGGAATCCGCATACAATAGTAGGAAAACGTGCTTTTGGGATAACAGGATATGGAAAAATTTCAGAGGGCAGATATGGTAACAATATTGATAAATTTACTGATAAAAGAAAAAGAAGATGTAAAAAACCCGAAAGTCCGGCAGCAGTATGGAATGCTCTGCGGAACGGTGGGGATTGTTTTGAACATTTTTTTGTTTCTGGGAAAATTTCTGGCAGGAACCATCAGCCATTCCATCTCAATCACTGCGGATGCTGTGAATAACCTGTCGGATGCAGGCTCCTCCTGTGTCACCCTGGTTGGCTTTAAAATGGCGGGGGCAAAGCCGGATGTGGGCCATCCCTTTGGGCACGGGAGGATAGAATATATTGCCGGGCTGATTGTGTCAGGAGCCATCCTTTTGATGGCTGTGGAATTGGTAAAAACTTCGGTAAGCAAAATCCTCCATCCCCAGCCGGTGCAGTTTGGAATGCTCACAGGAATTATTTTAGCCATTTCCATTCTTGTCAAACTTTATATGGCATATTATAATTACAGGATTGGGAAAAAAGTAGATTCTGCGGCTATGCGCGCCACAGCAACCGACAGCTTGAGCGACGTCTGCGCCACAACGGCAGTTCTTTTGGCTGCGGCGGCAGGAGAGATAACCGGATTAAAAATCGACGGCTGGTGCGGCGTTCTGGTGGGAATCTTTATTTTCTATGCAGGGATTCAGGCGGCAAAGGAAACGTTAGATCCCCTCCTTGGCCAGGCGCCGGAGGAAACACTGGTGCACCAGATCGAGGAAATCGTACTGGCACAGGAGGAAATATGTGGCATCCATGACCTGCTGGTCCACGATTACGGCCCAGGCAGGCTTATGATTTCCCTTCACGCGGAGGTTCCCGCAGAGGGGAATATATTGGAGCTGCATGATGTGATTGATAATACAGAGGTGGAGCTGCGCAGGAAATTGAATTGTGACGCGGTGATCCATATGGATCCAATTGTGACAGAGGATCAGCATATTTTAAGCTTGAAAAAAAATGTGGAGGAAATAATTCGCGCCATCGACCCGATTATTTCCATGCATGATTTCAGGGTGGTGCTGGGAACCTCCCACACAAACCTGATTTTTGACATTGTGATTCCGTATGAATATAAACTCAGCGATGAGGCACTGAAAAAACAGATCCAGAGTTATGTGAAACAGAGACTGGGAGAGGATCATTTTGTGGTAATCCAGGTAGATAAAGCATATCACAGGCAGGAATGAGATTGGCATTTTGTGAGATAACTATGAGTGTGCTTTAAAAAGCGGGATATCGTAAATATTCAATCATGCCCAGCCTGCCGTATGACAGGCCGCATGGCCGTCCCGCTGTGGAAGCATTAGCTTTCATATTATACTGTAAACAGGGGCTGGGATAGTACTTTAGGGTGATAATTGTGGTTGAAGCTGGAAAAATATTTGAAAAAATGTTCAGTTTTTCTTGCAGATAAGACATTATTTCAGTGGAAATTACCAGTTTTTCAGAAACCCCTTGAAAAAGAAGATTGGTTGGGTTATATTTATTACGGTATATAGCGCATGGAGTGAGCAGGTTGTGTCATAGTGGTACATGAGAACGTAGTAGTACATGAGAAAGAGAGATAAGATGAGCGAAAAAAAAATTATTGTATCTAATGTAGCGAAAGAGTACAGTAATCCAATTGCAGAGCTGGTGCAGGTAGCTTGTCAGTTTGACAGTGAGATCAGATTGGAAAGCAGCGAGGCAAGAATCAATGCAAAGAGTATTATGGGAATCATGGCATTTAATCCGTCAAAGGGAATGACTGTAAATATAGTGGCCGATGGAAGCGATGAAGAAGAAGCACTGTTGGCAATGGAAAAATTTTTAGTCTGTCAGTAATAATCAGGGAGGAAATAAAGAATGGAAAAGAAAGATGACAAGGTAACCCCAGTAAAAACAACAACAGCAAAACCAGCAGAAGTAAAAGAAGAGGCTGCAGCAAAAGCAGAGACAAAGACTACAACGAAGACCACAGCAGCTAAGAAAGCAGAAGCAAAGACAGAAGTAAAGGCAGAAGAGACAAAAAAGGAAGCAGCGAAGAAAGAGACCAGCGTGAAAAAGCCAGTGAAGAAATCCCCAGCGAAAAAGACAGAGACTAAAAAAACAGAAAAAGTGGAGGAGATTTACCTTCAGTTCCATGGCCAGGAGATTTTTACAAAAGAGATTATGGAAAAAGCAAAGCAAGCTTATATTGCAGAGGGACACAGGGAATCATCCATTAAATCAATCCGCTTGTACATTAAGCCAGAAGAAAATATGGCATATTACGTAATCAACGAAAAGATTGCAGGCGGCGTTGCACTATAAGAAGATAAGGCATACAGAAAATTATGATCCACTTGTTATGAGAATGACAAGTGGATTTGTCATATTATGATATCTGGACGGAGAGCAATAGGATGCAGAGGATAATTGTAGTAGATGATGTAGAAATCAATCGTGAGCTGCTGAAAAATATACTGGAGGATGACTATAAGGTAGAGCTGGCGGAGGACGGGAAGCAGGCTCTGCAGAAATTGGAGCAGTATCGGAAGGAAACGGCAGTCGTCCTTCTTGATCTGCATATGCCGGGGATGGACGGGTATGCGGTGATTGCAGAGATGAAAAGCAGGGGATGGATGAGGAGGATTCCGATTCTTGTGATAAGCGGGGAATTTACGGTGGAAGCGGAAAATCAGTGCTTTGAATTAGGAGTTTCTGATTTTATACATAAGCCCTTTGAAGGCTCCATTGTCCGGAAACGGATTCGGAATGCCGTGGAATTATTCTCCTACAAAAATCAATTGGAGCAGAAAGTGCAGGAGCAGGAGAAAGCGCTGAAACGGCAGTCCCACATCATTCAGATGCAGGAGGAGCAGCTGCGCAAGGCAAAGCCCTTCAGCCGCTTGATGATGGAATACCGGGCGGCCATTATGGAGGTGGAGACGAAGCTTAAGGTATTGAATGAAGAGTTTTCACAGGAATATAACAGGAACCCCTTTGAATCCATCAAGAGCAGGCTGAAATCCCCATCCAGCATTTTCGAAAAATTAGCGCGGAAGGGTTTTCCCGTTACGGTAGAAAGCATCCGGGAGAACCTGACGGATGTTGCGGGAGTCCGGGTGATTTGTTCTTTCCCAGATGATATTTACCGCCTGGCAGAGCTTTTCACCAGCCAGGATGATATTTTTCTGGTACGGGAAAAGGATTATATCAAAGCGCCCAAGCCCAACGGATACCGGAGCCTTCACTTGATTTTAAACGTGCCGATTTTTTTGTCTGATAAAAAAGAATATATGAAGGTGGAGCTGCAGTTCCGCACCATTGCAATGGATTTCTGGGCCAGCCTGGAACATAAATTGAAATATAAAAAGGATGTAGGGGATGCGGATGAAATCGTAAGACAGCTGAAAGCCTGTGCGGATTCCATCGAGGAGCTGGATTACCAGATGCAGGAAATCCGCAATAAGATTGATAAATCCAGGGAATGAGGATGATAATCAGAGAAGGCTGCGTGGGAGAATTATGGAGCTGTTTTGAGGAAGGTGGAAGAGTGAAAAGAATAGATGCAAGGAGGCGGCGCGGTGTATAAGCTGTTGGTAGTGGAAGACGATGAGGTAATTGCCAGAGCCATCAAGAGCCATATGGAGGGCTGGGGGTATCAGGTGGTATGCACGGAGGATTTTGGGGATGTGCTGCAGGTTTTTGTGAAAGAAAGCCCTCAGCTTGTGCTGATGGATATTTCCCTTCCGTTTTATAACGGGTTCCATTGGTGCGATGAAATCCGTAAGATTTCCAAAACGCCTGTGATTTTCATTTCCTCAGCTTCGGATAATATGAATATTGTTATGGCGGTCAATATGGGGGGAGATGACTTTGTTGCCAAGCCCTTTGATTTGAATGTGCTGCAGGCAAAGGTGCAGGCTATGCTTCGGAGGACTTATGATTTTGCAGGGGAGAGCCATCTATTGGAGCATAAGGGAATGATTTTTGACAGCAGCCGGGGGATTGCCACTTACGAAGGGAAACAGGTGGAGCTTACGAAAAATGAGATGGGAATTTTAAAAGCGCTGCTGGAACAGAAGGGAAAGATTGTGACCAGGGATAAATTGATGGAGCTTTTGTGGGAGTCAGACAGCTTTATTGATGATAATACATTGACGGTAAATGTGGCGCGGCTTCGCAAGAAGCTGGAAGCCGTGGGAGTCGCTGATATCATAAAAACCAGGAAAGGGATTGGGTATGCGGTGGATTAATGCTTATGCCAGACGCCACAGGGCAGGGATTTTTATGTATCTGGTCTTTGGGGCTGTCTTTGCAGTGGTGGTATATTTGTACCAGCTTCCGATGGAGCCTGCGGTATATGCCATAGGGCTGTGCCTGTTGATTGCAGCGGCTGTTCTGGCTGTAGACAGCCTTCGTTACTGCAGGAAAGCCAAGGAGCTGGAATGGCAGCTGGAGGCGGTGAAAAACGGGACGGAGAAGCTTCCTGAGCCAGAAGATGAAATAGAAAGGTTATATCAATTGCTGCTGGAAAACGCCCAGGTAGAGCGTACCCGCCAGGTAGGAGAGATTATTCAGGAAAAAGCGGAGGTAACCGATTATTTTACGTTATGGACGCACCAGATTAAGACGCCTATAGCGGCTATGCGTTTGTTATTGCAGCAGGAGCCGGCCATGGCGGATGAAAGCCAGGGCGAGGGGGAGTTCCTCTCGGCGGAGCAATATTACCAGCAGAAACGGGAAATAAAGTCGGAATTGTTTAAGATTGAGCAGTATGTAGAGATGGTATTGCAGTACCTCCGGTTGAACAGCAGCATCAATGATTTCGTATTGCAGGAATATGAACTGGACAGCCTCATCTGCCAGGCGGTGCGCAAATATGCGCCCATGTTTATCCGCAGAAAGCTAACCCTCCACTATGAGCCTTTACAGGAGAAAGCAGTGACGGATGAGAAATGGCTGGTCTTTGTATTGGAGCAGATTTTAAGCAATGCCATCAAGTATACCTCTGCCGGGGATATTTTTATTTATATGGAAAATGGATGCCTTGTAGTAAGGGACACGGGAATCGGAATTCTGCCGGAAGACCTGCCCCGGGTCTTTGATAAAGGATATACCGGCTATAACGGCAGAAGCGATAAGAAAGCTTCCGGCATAGGCTTGTATCTGGTGAAGAAAATATTGGATAAGCTGGGGCACAAGATAATGCTGGAATCGGAAGCGGGAAAGGGAACGAAGGTGAAGCTGCTGTTTTGAGCGGCGGCTGCAGGGAGGTTTTATTTATGAAATTGGAGGGAAAATCATTAAAACATGATTTTTTCCGGTTTATTATCCCATCGCTGATGGCGCAATGGGTGTATGCCCTTTACACAATGGTGGATGGGCTGTTTGTAGCCAGAGGAGTATCGGAGCTGGCCTTGTCCGGCGTCAACATTGCAATGCCGTTTTTGACATTGCTTTTTTCTGTTGCGCTGTTATTTGCAGTGGGTTCCTCAACAATTATTGCAATTCTCCTGGGAGAAAAGAAAGAAAGGAAAGCCCGGGAGGTATTTACCCAGAATATCCTGATCGTGATTATCGTTTCTATCCTGATTACGGCAATCACCCTGTGGAGGTCAAAGGACATTGCTTTGTTTTTGGGAGCCACAAAGCTTACGCTGGAATATGTTCAGACTTACCTGAATACGATTGCCTGTTTCAGCGTATTCTTTGTCTGCTCCTATTCCCTGGAGGTGTTGGTGAAAACAGATGGGTATCCTATGAAGGCAACCGTCATTGTATCAGCTGGCGCTGTGCTTAACTGCATCCTGGATTATGTTTTTGTCATCCTGCTTCAAAAAGGCGTCTGGGGCGCGGCTTTTGCAACGGGGCTTTCCCAGCTGGCTGTAGTTCTTTTGTATCTTACCCACTTTTGCAGTAAGAATACACATATGAAGCTGGTGGAATTTACCCCTTCGCTGTCTTTGTTATGGCGGACGGTAAAGACAGGGTTATCCTCTGGCATTACAGAGCTTTCTCCTGGTATCGCCATCTATCTGTTCAACCATGCCATACTTACCTATCTGAATGAGGAGGCGGTGGTAAGCTATACGATTGTAACGTATGTAAGTACCATTGTTGTAATGTCCATGGCTGGTATCGCCCAGGGCATCCAGCCGCTGGTCAGCTATCATTATGGGAAAAATTCGCCGGATAAGTACAGGCGGCTGCTTTGGTATGCCCTTTGTTTTGGAAGTGTATGTTCCGTTGCTGCTTTTGCGGTATCAAGGATGGCTGCGGCGCCTCTGGTACACCTGTTTGTGTCACCAGGACTTGCCGGGCTGCGTGCAGATTCCATAAGGGTTTTTTATATATTTTCCTATTCTTTTCTCCTTTGCGGGTTTAACATTATTATTGGGGGATTCTTTACTGCTGTGGAGTATCCCAGGGCGTCCATGTCCATTTCCTTGGGACGGGGAGTGCTGTTTGTGGCTTTAAGCCTTAAAGCGCTTACGGCTCTTTTCCAGGGAGATGGCATCTGGTGGTCTGCTCTGTTGAGCGAGGCGATGTGCTTCCTGCTTACGCTTATTTTATGCCATTCTTACAAAAGCGTAAGAAATCCCTGGGAAAATGTAAGCCAAAGTTAAGGCAGCAGATGCCGGGAATCGGTATACTGTCCTTAGAACCACAAAGAGTAAGGAGGACAATTATGGCGATTTTGGAAGTAAATAATGTAAAAAAAGTGTATACCACAAGATTCGGCGGAAATCAGGTGCAGGCTTTGGCAGATGTGAGCTTTTCCGTGGAAAAAGGAGAGTATGTGGCAATTATGGGGGAATCCGGTTCTGGGAAGACCACCCTCTTAAATATTTTGGCGGCTCTGGACAAAGCAACCTCCGGGCTGGTGCTGCTGAATGGAAAGAACCTTTCTACCCTGCGGGATTCGGAGGTATCGGCATTCCGCAGGGAAAATCTTGGGTTTGTGTTCCAGGATTTTAACCTTTTGGATAACTTTAATATCCAGGATAATATTTTTCTGCCGCTGGTGCTTGCAGGAAAAAATTATAATGAGATGCGTGTGCGGCTGATGCCTATTGCTGAGAACCTTGGCATCAAACAGATTTTGGGGAAATACCCCTATGAGGTGTCTGGAGGGCAGAAGCAGCGTGCAGCCGTGGCCCGCGCATTGATTACAAATCCGCAGCTGATATTGGCAGATGAGCCTACCGGGGCATTGGACTCTAAGGCCTCCGAAAGCCTTCTGTCCCAGTTCCAGGAAATCAACGGGGCGGGGCAGACCATTTTGATGGTGACCCATTCTACGAAGGCGGCCAGCCGCGCCAAACGTGTGCTGTTTATCAAGGATGGGCAGGTGTTCCATCAGCTTTATAAGGGAAGCAGTACGGATGAGGAGATGTACCAGAAAATTTCTGATACCCTTACAGTAATTACGACAGGTGGTGGCCGTCATGAATAAATTTTTCTATGGAAGGCTTGCATTCAGCAATTTAAAGAAAAACGGGAGGCTGTACCTGCCCTACATCCTGGCTGCTGTGGGCATTGGAGCTATGTATTATATTATGGTGGCCCTGACTGGGGATGAGGGATTAAGCAAAATGCCGGGCGCCGCGGATTTAAAGATGATTATGGGTCTTGGGTGTGGGATTATCATGATTTTTGCTGTGGTTTTCCTGTTTTATACCAACAGCTTTTTGATGAAACGGCGGAAAAAGGAATTCGGCTTGTTCCATATCCTTGGCATGGAAAAACGCCATATTGGAAAAATGATGTTCTGGGAAACCTGCATGGTGGCTTCCTTAAGCATTGCAGGGGGGCTTGCGGCAGGGATTATCCTGTATAAACTGGTAGTTCTGGTCCTGCTTCGCATTACCGGGCTGGAGGTGCCCTTTGGCTTTACGGTTTCCAATTCCGGGATGGCGAATATGACAGTCAGCTTTTTGACTGTGTTTGCAGTAACTCTTTTGTATAATATGCTCCAGGTGAGGAAGGCCAATGCCATAGAGCTTTTGCACAGCACAAGCCAGGGAGAAAAAGAGCCGAAAACCAGGTGGCTGATGGCAGTGTTGGGCGTGCTGGCGTTAGGCGGCGGCTATACCATCGCCATTGTAATCGAAAGCCCCATGGAGGCGCTGCTGATGTTCTTTGTAGCGGTATTGCTGGTAATTGTGGGAACCTACTGTCTTTTTACGGCGGGGAGTATTGCAGTATTAAAAATCATGCGAAGGAATAAAAAATATTATTATAAGACAAAGCATTTTATTTCCGTGTCCGGCATGATTTACCGGATGAAGCAGAATGCGGTAGGGCTTGCCAATATCTGCATTTTAAGTACGATGGTCCTTGTTATGGTATCAGGAACCGTGTCCTTATATGCGGGGGTGGATGATATTATCAATAACCGGTATCCCAAGGATATTTCCATTACAGGCTATGGAAATATGACAAAGGAGCAGAAAGCGGCTTTGGACGGGATGTTCCAGCAGGCGGTGGAGGAATCTTCCCTGGCGGTGGAAGAAACCGTAAGATATACGGCGTTGAATATTGCTGTGTATAAGTCCGGGGAAAATATGAATATCATCGCGCCCGGCGCCGTAACGGCAGAGGGGGAATTGTGTGCCCTTGAGTTTATCACCTTAGAAGAATACAACCTGGCGGCGGGAGAGCAGAAGGAACTGGCGGAGGATGAAATCCTGGTCAGTGTAAGGCAGGGAAAAGAAGGGGATCAGTCATACAGTTTCAATGGCAGGAGCTTCCGTATCAAGGAGTATTTGAAGGACTTCGATATGGAGGGGTTAGACAGCAACGTGATTTATGATGGATACTTTATTGTGGTAAGGGATGATGCCATATTGCAGGAGCTGAATGAGATGCAAAGAGAGGTTTACCAGAACCGGGCCAGCACTACGGATTATTACGTCTATGCAGATATTACCGGCACGGCGGAGGAGAGCAAGGGATGCGCCCGCAGGCTGGAGGAGCTGCTGGAAGCCTATAACCAGGGAAAAGGCGAGGAGGATACCCTCAGTGTGCGTATCGACGCTAAGGCAGAATCGAAGGATAGCTTTATGATTTTCTGCGGCGGCTTCCTGTTTTTGGGAGTATTCCTGGGATTTGTATTTTTGATGGCCACCGTATTGATTATCTATTATAAGCAGGTTTCGGAAGGGTATGAGGATAAAGGAAGGTTTGAGATTATGCAGAAGGTAGGGATGAGCCCTAGGGAGGTGAAGGCTTCCATAAGAAGCCAGATCTTAAAGGTGTTCTTCCTTCCGCTGGTGATGGCGTGTATCCATCTTGCCATGGCATTCCCTATGATGAACCGCCTGCTCTTGTTGTTTAATATGAAAAATGCTGGGTTGTTTGCAATCTGCGTAGTGGTTACCGTAGGTGTCTTTGGAGTGATTTATGGGATTGTATTTGGAATTACGGCCAAGGCATATTACCGGATTGCAGGGGAGCGCGCCAGGTAACTGGCGCCTGCGGCAGCTGCTTTGCATAGGAAAAGAGGGAAAACGATATAAGGAGAAAACCTAACGATATAGTGAGGAATTCCTTGCAGAAAGTAAAGAAGTGTGGTAAGATAGGAAACAGATATTTTCTGGGAGGAATTTATATGGCGATTTGTTATGACAGGCTATGGAAATTACTGATTGATAGGAAAATGAACCGTACAGACTTGAAGGAAGCATCAGGCATTAGCTTTAATGTGTTGGCAAGATTAGGGAAAAATGAACCAGTTTCTTTTGAAACGATTGAAAAAATATGCTTTACTTTAAATTGTAATATAGAAGATGTGGTTGAAATACGCAGAAGTGATTCTGTGAAAAAGCTTCCCCGGGTTTATTCCGCAATTGAATTATTTGCCGGGGCAGGAGGGCTTGCGCTGGGGATTGAAAAAGCTGGATTTGATACGTTAGGGCTGGTTGAGCTTGATAAGGATGCTGCGGATAGCCTGAAAGCAAACCGCCCGAATTGGAGGGTAATCAATGATGATATTGCAAACATTTCCTGCCTGGATTTGGAAGAATACTTCGGCATAAAAAAGGGAGAGCTGGATTTATTGTCTGGAGGTGCGCCTTGCCAAGCTTTTTCCTATGCTGGAAAGCGTCTTGGATTGGAGGATGCAAGGGGAACCCTGTTTTACCATTATGCTGCTTTCTTGCAGAAATTGCAGCCAAAAATGTTTTTATTTGAAAATGTCCGTGGGTTATTGACGCACGATAAGGGGAGAACCTATCAAACAATTACACATATTTTTGGAGAAACTGGATATACGATTCAAAAGAAGGTTTTGAATGCATGGGATTTCGGGGTGCCGCAGAAGAGAGAACGCTTAATCACGATAGGCATAAGAAATGATTTAGCTGGCAGAACTACATATCAATTTCCAAAAGAACATGATTATAAGCCTGTTTTGCGGGATGTGCTATTGGACTGCCCGGATGGGCCGGGGATTCCATATGGAGAAAAGAAACGGAAAATATTTGAGCTTGTGCCGCCGGGTGGATATTGGAGGGATATCGATCCCGAGATTGCAAAAGAATATATGAAAAGCTGTTGGAATATGGAGGGAGGAAGAACTGGAATACTAAGAAGGATGAGTTTGGATGAACCATCCTTGACAGTTTTGACCTCTCCATCCCAAAAACAGACAGAACGATGCCATCCCATGGAAGCCAGGCCTTTTCATGTGCGGGAAAATGCAAGGTGCCAGACCTTCCCGGACGAATGGCAATTCTGCGGAACTGTACAGTCCCAATATAAGCAAGTAGGGAATGCGGTTCCTGTAAATCTGGCATATGAAATTGCGCGGGAGATATATAAATCACTGGAGGAACTGGAAGAATGAGTTGGAAACTGAATTTTATATCTGAGGAAGCGTTTAAGAATCATGTCCGTGCAACAATTATGAAATATGGGGAAAAGCTGGAGTCATATGATTTAAAAAGGTTTAACAGCAATCTGATTGATCCGGTTAAACTGCTTTTCGATAAGTCTGTGTACCGAGCCAGCTGGGAGGAGATTGTAAATAATGAAATTTTCCGTCAGAGAGACAAATCAAATAATAATGACATAGGATATTTTCATCAGAATATATTCTCCTATTTCAAGGGATGTGAAGTGCCTCCGGCAGGGTGGGATGTAATCTACAAAAATCCGGATGGGATACAGATGCCGGATGGGGATGTAGTGCATACTTTGTATGTGGAAATGAAGAATAAGCATAATACTATGAACTCTGCTTCTTCTGCCAAAACATATATCAAAATGCAGGGGCAGATTCTTGAAGACGATGATTGCGCCTGCCTTTTGGTAGAAGCTATTGCAAAGAAATCCCAAAATATAAAGTGGACAACCAGGGTTGATGGGAAGAATGTCCAGCATAGGTTCATACGCCGCGTGAGCATGGATCAGTTTTATGCAATCCTTACTGGTGAGGAGGATGCCTTTTATCAGATGTGCATGGCGCTTCCTGAAACCATTCATTCAGTTGTAAATGAAGAGGGCAGCGTTTCTGTGCCCCATGATACGGTAATACAGGAATTGAAAAATGCTGCCACGCTGTATAATCAGCAGAAAGAAGATTTGGCCATGGCAATGGCCGTGTATATGCTTGGTTTCCATACATATGCAGGATTCAGTAATGAGATAGAAGGCCAGCTGGGAAAAGGAAATACGGAAATGCTAAAGCGTATATACGATTACGCAAAGAAACTTACCTAACTGTTCACAAGCATGAAGCCAAGCCTCTTTTGAAGAACCTTGCATATTTGGATACACAAGAAAGGCAGGATGGCTCTTTGGCTGGCAGTTAGTTTGCCGAAACGCTTTGCGTGTCAAAGAGCCATCCTGCCTTGCACTAGCACGAATCATGCAAAGCATAACTGTAATTTCCGGCCGGATGGGGTAGGCTATTTCACCTTCTCCCCCGCCTTGTAGCGTTTCACCAGCCCCTCAATTCTCTCATAAGGGTCAAGCAGGTCGCTGATGGAGGTATCGTGGTTGAGGGTATCAATAATATATGCAATATATTTACTCATATCGCAGTCAATATAGTAAGGCTTATGCAAAAGCTCCGGCGTCTGGTAAGTAAGGTTTGTGGTAACGACTTTGAAAATAATGCCTTCTTCCACAGCCTTGTCAAATTTTTCAAGGCCATTGGTAAACAGCCCGAAGGTTGCAATGACAAAAATCCGGTTTGCTTTTCTCTTTTTCAATTCTGTAGCTACGTCAATCATACTGTCCCCGGAGGAAATCATATCGTCGATAATGAAAACATCCTTCCCCTCTACCGAGGAGCCCAAGAATTCATGAGCCACAATTGGGTTGCGCCCGTCCACAATTTTACTGTAATCCCTGCGTTTATAGAACATTCCCATGTCAAGCCCAAGAACATTTGCCAGGTAAACGGCACGGTTTGTTCCCCCTTCGTCCGGGCTGATTACCATCATGTGGTCACTGTCGATTTGAAGATCCGGGGTTTCCCGCAGAATGCTTTTGATGAATTGGTAAGCGGGCTGCACCGTTTCAAATCCATGTAAGGGGATGGCGTTCTGCACCCGGGGGTCGTGGGCGTCAAAGGTAATGATATTGTCCACACCCATGCTGACTAATTCCTGCAGCGCAAGGGCGCAGTCTAAGGATTCCCGGCCAGTGCGCTTGTGCTGGCGGCTTTCATAAAGGAAGGGCATGATAACCGTGATTCTTCTGGCCTTTCCGCCTACAGCGGCAATGATGCGCTTCAAGTCCTGGTAGTGGTCGTCCGGCGACATGTGGTTCTCGTGGCCGCACACCGTGTAAGTGAGGCTGTAGTTGGTAATGTCTACCATAAGGAACAGGTCATAGCCTCGGACAGAATGCTTAATCGTGCCTTTTGCTTCCCCTGTTCCAAAGCGGGGGGCGTGGCAGTCCATCAGGTAGGTATCTCTTTGATATCCCCGGAAAGCAATATCGTTTTCATGTTCATGTTCCCGTTCCGCACGGAAACGCACCAGGTACTTGTCCACCATTTCGCCCAGCGGCCGGCAGCTGTCTAAGGCGATTACGCCCAAAGCGCCAGCAGGAATTGTTTCATAATTTCTTTCGTTACGCTGCATTAAAATGTCCTCCATAAAATTAAGTAAAAGTGTTTTTGTGTGTCTGTGGATCTATGAGAATCTGACGCATGTTCCCAAAAACAGGGAAGGCGGTTATGTAGGTACACCCCTGCTCTGCCCCAGTTTCTTTTGAAGCCGGATATCATTTCCAAACAAGTTAATCAGCGTATAATTGCTGGAAATTCTGGAAAATATCCGTTCAGAATAAGTGTCCACTAACTGTCCAAGGCTTAAGTTCGTGGATATAATCGTGGATTTCCTCCGCAGGATGCGTTCGTTGATGCATAAAAACAGCTGGGAGGAAGTAAAAGCATTGGAAAGCTCCGTGCCCAGGTCATCTATAATCAGAAGGCTGCAGTTAAAAATGTTCTGGTAATCTTCACTGCAGCTTGCTTCTTTCCCAAAAAAGCTTTTTTCAAAAATGTGGAACAGGGAAGATGCTGTAAAATAAATGACCGAATGCCCCAGGTTCAGCAGCTCTTTTGCCACGCAGTTGGACAAATAGGTCTTGCCGATGCCGGTATCTCCGTAAAAGAAGAGATTTCTAAATTCTGTGTCAAACCCGCTGATAAAGTTTTTGCACAGGGAAACCGCCTGCTTTACGGTAGCAAGGCTGCTAAGCCCGGTGGAAGGGTGCTTTAAGGTATCGGAATAATAATCATAGGAGAAATTCTCAAAATTTTCCTGCTCCAATATCTGCCTTAAGTTAGACTGGGTATAAATCAAGTCGATGGCAGCCTGCCGGAAGCAATGGCATTTCTCCCTGCCGATATATCCGGTATCCCTGCAGTCCGGGCATTGGTAAGGGGGTTCAAAATAATTTTCAGGGTATCCATGGCTTCTTAAGAGTTCTCTTTTCTCAGCGGCGAGGGCGGACAGCTCCAGCTTTAGTTGAGCAAGGGCGCTCTCATCCCCTTCGATAAATTTCTTGGCATGGGCCACGGCCTGGGAGGAAATCGTTTCATCTATCTCCATCAGCCGGGGAAACTTAGGGTAGAGGGCATTCATCCGTTCCATTACGATATGCTGGTTCTCAAGCTGCCTTGCCTCATAGCGGCGGATTAAGGTGTTGTACTGTGTGTTGCTTAAAGCCATGGATGCCTCCTTTTGGTATCTCTTCTTAACGTGCCGTATTTAATAACTCTGCCTCCAGCTGGTCCAGGTTGTAGGTGCGCTGGGGAAAACTGTTGAAACGGTTTGCAGCGGCAGTTCTTGCAGCAGCGTTTTTTGCAGTTTTTTCCGCAGTTCTTGCAGCCTGGAAGGACTCGTCTGCTTTCCGGATATCAGCGGCAGTATGTATATTCTGCTTTTTCCAGTTGAGGAGAATCCGGTCTGCATATTCGAAATTAGGCTGATGGATGGTTAATATGGTACGGCTGCAGGCTTCGGTAATCATATCCTGTCCAAATCCCAGTTCTTTACTCCATTTTTCTATATAAGCGGTTTCAGCGGGAATCAGGCTGCGTCCGTGAATCCCGAAGGCCTTCATGACAGCATAGTGCAGCTGGCTGTGGGTATTGATGCTCCGCTTTGCCTGCTCCACGGTCTCAATTCTTGCTTCCTTCCAATTCAGGGCAACCTTTTCCATGTAATGAAGGCTGGAATGCCCTCCGGCAATACAGTATTCCATCAGGTAGACAATCAGGTCCACGGAAAGGCCAAGGCCGTCATACCAGTAAAGCAGGGACTGGATATCGGTAGAGGATAAAGGCCTGGCAAGGTAGCTTTCCGCTACAAACAATAGCTCCCGGACTTCTTCTTTTTCTTTCAATGCCGCCAATTCGCCGGGGGTATAGGCTGTCTTTTCCTTTGCAGCTGCCATGCGGTTTGAGGTACAGGCATCAGCGCTTGAAAAAGCTTTGGGGTATTCCTTCTGCGACATGGGAGGAACCACAAATTCCGCTTTTTTCAAGGGAACCGCATCGTCTTTGGCGGACGCGCCGCCAGCGTCCAGGAAGTAAATGCCGGAAATAGATTTATCCTCATTATATTCTAACCGCAGCAGGTTCATTTTTTCCCAATAGGTTAAAGCACGCCGGATATCCTTTTCCGTGTGGTCGAACTTGTCCGCAGTTCTGGAAATAGAAAAACTGCAGCCGGGTGAATTCATGCAGCGGAGAAGGTACAAATATATTTTGACAAATTCTCCGTTGGCGTCCGTCATGTATTCGTCGATAAATCGGTTGGGGATTGCCGTTGTGGGATTGCCGTTGTCTTTGTGTAATGTGATGTCTTCCATAATATCCTCCAAAATCCTCCAAAGGGTAAAAGTTACTTAATGTGGAATCAAGTATAGCACATAAAAATCAAAATGAGAAGTAAATTTTTTCCTGGAAACCCCGTAAAATCAAGGGATTCGGAAAATGTGGAAAGGGTGGATAATGTGGATAAAAGGTATGGGAAAGTGTATGGCAGCATTCCCAGTACCCATAAAACCGGAAAAAACCTTATATTTTCCCAAATTGGAAAAATTGCATTATGTTAACCTAAAAATCCACATCCCAACGGGAAAGTTTTCCCCATTTGAATGTGGATAATGTGGATAACTATTTCCCAAGAAGGTGTTCACCTACTTGCACAATATCTCCAGCCCCCATAGTTATCAACAAATCACCGTTTATACATTTATTTATTAAAAAGTTTTCAATTTCGTCAAAAGATGGAAAATAGTAGCATTCTGTTCCGGATTTTTGTAACTTTTTCTGTAAATCCAGGGAGCTTACGCCAAGGGTATCCGTTTCCCGTGCCGGGTAAATGTCTGCCAAAACCACAATGTCCGCCAAAGACAGGGCCTCTGCAAACTCATCCATAAATGCCTTGGTCCGGCTGTAAGTATGAGGCTGGAATACGCATACGATGCGGTGGCTTTCGTAATTTTTTGCGGCTGTTAAGGTTGCTGTGATTTCCGCTGGATGGTGGGCATAGTCGTCAATAATGGTAATGCCGCCCAGATTTCCCTTATGTTCAAAACGACGCTCTGGGCTGTGGAAATCGCCAAAGGCAGACTGGATGCTGGTAAAAGGAATGTTCATTTCCAATGCCAGCGCACATGCCGCCAATGCATTGCTTACATTGTGAAGGCCGGGAACGTTAAGGGAAATACTGCCCAAGGCTGTTCCTTCCTGCATAAGGGTGAAGTTTGCGCAGCCTTGTGTGTTAAAAGTAATGTTGTCTGCATAATATGAATTAGAGGAGGCAAGGCCAAAGGTTCTGACATTGCAGGAAAGCTCCTCTGTAATCTGCTGGAAATTATCAATTTCCCCGTTGATGAGCAGCGTGCCCTCTGGGGAAACATTGCAGGCAAACCGGCGGAAGGAACGCCGGATATGGTTAAGATCCTTGAAGTAATCCAGATGATCTTCTTCTATATTTAATATGAGGGCGTATTTCGGGTAAAAGTTCAGGAAGCTGTCGGTGTATTCGCATGCTTCTGTCAGGAAAAATTCAGAGCTGCCCACACGGATATTTCCGTTGATGGAATCTAAGATTCCCCCTACGGAGACGGTGGGGTCGGTACATGCTTGTAAGAGAATCTGGGTGGCCATGGAGGTTGTAGTGGTCTTTCCATGGGTGCCGGATATGGCAATGGATTCGGTATAATTGTCCATAATCTGCCCTAAAAGCTCTGCCCTTGTGAGGGTGGGGAGCTGTTTGTCCATGGCAGCTTTTAATTCGGGGTTATCTGGATGGATAGCCGCAGTGTATACAACAGCGTCAATGCCTTCTTTGATATTGGAGGCGCGCTGTCCGAAAAAGATTTCAGCCCCTAAAGCGATTAATTTTTCTGTCAGTTCGGAACTTCTGGCGTCGGAGCCGGAAATGCGGAAATTTTCTTTTAGCAGGATTTCGGCAAGACCGCTCATGCTGATGCCGCCGATTCCAATGAAATGAAGATGAATTGGTTTTTTAAAATTAATTTTATACATATTTTCTACCTGCCTGCTTTTTATATTATCTTTCTTCTTATTCTATACTACTGCAATGTATTTTGCAAATTGAAAATAAAAAAAGAGTAGGAAGAAATGTTCACAGGTTCGCGAGAAGAAGGGGGAAAATTGTCTAAAATGACAAAATAATTTATTTTTTGCGAAAAAAATTGTGAAATATGTGTACGAAAAGATTCTTTTGTGGTATAATTGGTCTACAAGTAACAAGAAATTAATGACGAGAGGTGAGAGACATGATTCGTAAAGAAATGATTGCCATGCTTCTGGCAGGAGGGCAGGGAAGCCGCCTGGGTGTATTGACTTCTAAGGTAGCAAAACCAGCAGTTGCATTTGGCGGCAAATACCGTATCATTGATTTTCCGCTGAGCAATTGTGTGAATTCTGGTATAGATACTGTAGGCGTATTGACCCAATACCAGCCTTTGCGGTTGAATGCCCACATTGGAATTGGTATTCCATGGGATCTGGACCGTAATCATGGCGGAGTAACGGTACTGCCTCCTTATGAGAAGAGTGACAACAGTGAGTGGTATACAGGCACTGCCAATGCAATATATCAGAACCTGAATTATATTGAAAGCTATCATCCAGAATATGTATTGATTCTTTCCGGGGATCACATTTATAAGATGAATTATGAAGTCATGCTTGATTTCCATAAAGAGAATAATGCCGATGTTACCATTGCCGCTATGCCGGTGCCGTGGGAGGAGGCCAGCCGTTTCGGCCTGGTGATTACGGATGAGAACAAGCAGATTCAGGAATTTGAGGAAAAGCCCCAGAACCCTACCAGCAATTTAGCTTCTATGGGTATTTATATTTTTAACTGGAGTGTGCTGCGGGAAGCCCTTGTAACCATGTCAGAACAGAGCAATTGTGATTTTGGAAAGCATATTATACCTTATTGCCGGGAGAATGGCAGGCGGTTGTTTGCATATGAATATAACGGGTACTGGAAGGATGTGGGAACCCTTGGGTCTTATTGGGAAGCCAATATGGAATTGATTGATTTAATTCCAGAGTTCAATCTGTACGAAGAATATTGGAAGATTTATACCAAGAGTGATGAGATTGATCCCCAGTATATTTCCGCGGATGCTGTGACAGAGCGCTGCATTATCGGGGAAGGCTCTGAGATTTACGGCAAGGTATATGGTTCTGTCATTGGGCCGGGCGTTATCATCGGCAAAGATACGGTGGTGCGGGATTCCATTATCATGCAGAATACCAAGATTGGCGACAATGTCAGCATCGCCAAGTCAATCATTGCTGAGAATGTAAAAATAGGCGATCATGCCGAACTGGGCATCGGGGAGGAAGTTCCGAATAAGCTCAATCCCAGCGTTTACTCCTTCGGCCTTGTGACGATCGGTGAGAATTCCATAATTCCGCCTGGCGTGAAGGTTGGGAAGAATACGGCTATATCCGGCGAGACAGAGGCAGGGGATTATAAAGACGGTATTCTGGCAAGCGGGGAATCAATAATTAAGGCAGGTGACATAATATGAAGGCATTAGGTATCATTTTAGCAGGCGGTAATAACAGCAAGATGCAGGAGCTTTCCAATAAGAGAGCCATTGCGGCCATGCCCGTGGGCGGAAGTTATCGGTGTATTGATTTTGCTTTGAGCAATATGAGCAATTCCCATATCCAGAAGGTAGCTGTTTTGACCCAATATAATGCAAGAAGCCTGAACGAGCATTTAAGTTCTTCTAAGTGGTGGGATTTTGGCAGGAAGCAGGGGGGGCTTTATGTATTCAATCCTACAGTTACATCAGATAATGCATGGTGGTACCGGGGGACAGCCGATGCCATGTACCGGAATATTGATTTTTTGAAGAGAAGCCATGAGCCATATGTGATTATTGCGGCTGGCGATTGTGTTTATAAGATGGATTACAACAAGATCCTGGAATACCATATTGAAAAGAAGGCGGACATTACCATCGTCTGCAAGGACATGCCGGTAGGAGAGGATGTGAGCCGGTTCGGGGTGGTAAGGATGAACGAGGATTCCAGAATTGTGGAATTTGAGGAGAAGCCCATGGTTGCCCAGTCCAATACCATTTCAGCCGGGATTTACATTATCCGCAGACGGCAGCTGATTGAGATGCTGGAGCGGTGTGCCCAGGAGAACCGCCATGATTTTGTAACGGATATTCTAATCCGGTATAAGAACATGAAGCGCATTTACGGCTATAAGATGGAGGAATACTGGAGCAATATCGCTACGGTAGAATCCTATTACAGGACAAACATGGATTTCTTAAAGCCGGAAATCCGAAGGTATTTCAAGGATGAGCCAAGGATTTATTCTAAGGTGGATGACCTTCCGCCAGCCAAGTACAACATAGGCTCAGAAGTGCGTAACAGCCTGATATCCAGCGGATGCATTATTAACAGCAAGGTAGAGAATTCTATTTTGTTTAAGAAGGCTTTTGTAGGAAAAAATTGCGTGATTAAGAATTCCATTATTTTGAATGACGTATATATTGGAGATAACACACATATTGAAAATTGTATTGTTGAAAGCCGGGATACCCTACGTGCCAATACTTATTTCAGCGGCGGGGACGGGATCAAGGTAGTATATGAACATAATGAAAGGTATGTGATTTAGCTTGACGAATGTGACCACTTTTGCGATTATGTAAAAGTGGTTGCGTGGTTGAAGAACATATTACGAAGGGGCGGTGAATGTATGCAGATTACAGACGTGAGAATCCGTAAAGTGGAAAAGGAAGGAAAGATGCGGGCGGTGGTGTCAATTACCATTGACGAAGAATTCGTAGTCCATGATATCAAAGTGATTGAGGGCGAGAAAGGATTATTTATCGCGATGCCAAGCAGGAAAGCGGCAGACGGTGAATACAGGGATATTGCCCACCCAATCAATTCACAGACACGGGACACAATTCAGAGTATTATTCTGGATAAGTATCGGATGGAAACAGAGACAGCAGAGGAATGACAGGAGAACTGATGCAATGGGAAATGTTAGAAAAGAGAATAAGGAATGGCAGAGCCAGTGCAGAGGGAAAAAGCCTTTGCACTGGCTTTATTCATATTATGATTTGATAAATATCGTCCAAAGGTATTTTGGTATGGACAATCTGAAGGAATCTGGCAGATTTATCTATTTTGGAAACCATGCCTGTGACTTTCAGGTATTCGCCTTTCTGGAAGCAGGTGACAGTGATCATATCATTTACTTTAACCTGGAGGAGCATGCGGTTCAGTTCCTCCTGGTAATCTTCTGACAGCTCTGCTTTTGGAACAACGATTTTTTCTTTTTTCTGCAATGCTTCCGGATAGCCTTTTAAGGCAGCAAAGGGCATAAATTGTTTTGCCCGCTCTTCCCGGCTCATTTTTGTCCGTGTCATTTTGTGTCCTCCAATCGCTTAACAGTTCCTTAGCAGACGTCGGTTTTATGTCCTGCGGCTTGCTGGTTTGGCGCAATGGCTGCTGGATTTTTCTGCAGGTTCATTCCGCTTTTATGCCCTCCGATCTGCTGGTTCCGCTCCATGGTTGTTGCATTTTTCTGCAGGTTCATCCCCTTTAAAATTGCATTTTTCCCAAATTTCTCCTTAATGTCAAGCATGGCTTTCTGCAATTGATGTTCCCGTTCCAGCTCTGCCGGGTCGGTAAACAGGTCGTATTGCTGGCATAGCTCATCCACAACATGGTTAAAGCTTACGTTTACCCGGCGGATGGGAGTGTATCTGTCTACAATCTGCTCATACAGCTTCAAGGTATATGCGGTAATCTGTGAGGCGGAGCTTGTTGTGATGGTCATGGCGGTTGTCCCATGGGCAGATTTTCTGCCGAAGCGTCCGGCATAGCCTACATGCAGGGTAACGGAGTTGGTAATCAGTCCTTTATCCACTAATTCCAGGCAGAGGAGGTCTGTCATTTCTTTTACGATCAATTTTCCATCTTCAAAATCGTAATCACAGGGCAGTACCTGGCCGCTGGAAATGGAGGTTTCCTTTGATTTGTAATTTTTGATGTCCGCCATGGTGGTGGATTCCCTGCCCCATGCATGGTCGATCAAAAGCTCGGCGTCGATGCCGAAAAGATGATAGAGCATGGCTTCGTCTGCTTTGGCAATTTCCTCCATCGTATAGATGCCCATCCGTTCTAAGCGTGCTGCAATGCCAGGGCCTATGCGCCAGAAATCGGTCAGCGGCCTGTGTTTCCAAAGGGTCTGGCGGTAAGCCTCCTCGTCCAGGATTCCGATGGGGATCATATGGCCTTTTTGGATGTTTATGGACAGCCCAATGTGTTTTGCAGTGATATCCAAGGCGATTTTTGCCAGGTACAGGTTTGTCCCAACGCCTGCAGCAGCGGTGATGCCGGTAGTTTCTGCTACATCAAGAATAATTTTCTGGCATAATTCTTCCGCAGTCAGACCGTACAAGGCAAGGTAATCCGTTACATCCATAAAAACCTCGTCGATGGAATAAGGATGAATGTCCTCTTTGGCAATGTATTTTAAATAAATGCCGTAAATCTCAGCGGAATAGTCAATGTAAAGCTGCATTCTGGGCGGCGCCATAATATATTCAATGTCCGGCGGAATTTCAAATACCCGGCACCGCCCGGGGACGCCCGCCGCCTTCATGGCTGGGGAGACAGCAAGGCAGATAGTCTTTTCCGTCCGTTCCGGGTCTGCCACCACCAGATTCGCAGCCAGGGGATCCAGCCCCCGCTCCACACATTCTACCGAGGCATAAAAAGATTTTAAATCAATACAAATATAAGTCTTTGGCTGCATTTATGGCTCCTTGCTATTTTGGAAGTTTCACAGGCGGCTGCCTCTCCTGATGTCTGCCGATGAGTTTCTCCATCCAAATCATATCATACCAGCGTCCGAATTTGCGTCCGCATTTATGGAATTCCCCCACCTTTGTAAATCCCAGATGTGCGTGGAATTCTTCGCTGTTTTTGTTCAGGTATTCATCCTCTGTTTCGGGATGCCCGATACATGCGTATAGGTTTAGGATGCCCATTTCACGCAATTTATGCGCAAGGGCTTCGTATAATTTTCTTCCAAAGCCGCATTTTTGGACTGTATGGTCCAAGTATATGGTCAATTCGCAGGACCATCCATACGCAGCCCGGCCTACAAATGGGCCTGCGTATGCGTAGCCTTGGATCTGCCCGTCTTTTTCGATGACAAGATAGGGATACCGCTGCATGGTGCGTTCCATCCGGCTTAGGAATTCAGAAAGTGCCGGGACATCATATTCAAAGGAAATGGCAGTGTTTTCCACATAGTATGCATAGATTTCTAAAAGGCGTTTGGCGTCTTCTGGTTTGGCTTCCCTGATGATGGCTGTATCCATAATTGTTCTCCTTATCGTTGAGGTGTTTGTTTTGCCTGATGATATTATATCACGTGTGTGGGCGCTTTTCTATCAATTTTGGATACCAACGGGAAGGCAGGATAGAGCTTTAGTTATGAATGTGGGAAGTGAAAGGAAATTACCATAAAATTGAAGAAGCTGAAACCATTGGAATGCCAAAAGCGCTGTAGCTTCCACTTTTATTGTGGGTACAACGCTTTTTTACACATATTAAAATTTTTTCTTTTTTATCCATTGATTAGAAAAACAGTTGCATGAAACTAAAAATTGATGTACAATAGATTAAATTAAGCTAATATTGAATTTATTTTAAGTTTTCAAGGATAAATTTGCATGGAAACAGAAGGGGGCAGGAATAAACTTTTCTACAAAGCAGATGCAATCCAGGAAGGAGAAAAAAGATGAGTTACAGAGAAGCATACAAACAGTGGTGCGAAGACCCGTATTTTGATGACGAGACCAGAGAGGAGCTTTTGGCGCTTACCGATGAAAAAGAAATCGAAGACCGTTTCTACCGTCAGCTTGAATTTGGAACCGGAGGGCTTCGGGGTGTGATTGGCGCGGGGACCAACCGCATGAATATCTATACGGTGCGCCAGGCTACCCAGGGACTTGCCAATTATATCATCTGCCAGGAGGGCCAGGAAAAAGGCGTGGCGATCGCTTACGATTCCAGAAGGATGTCACCGGAATTTGCAGATGAGGCGGCGCTGTGCCTGAACGCCAATGGCATTAAAACCTGGGTATTCCAAAGCCTTCGGCCTACGCCGGAATTGTCCTTTGCAGTCAGGAGGCTGGGATGCATTTCCGGTATTGTGATTACCGCCAGCCATAATCCAAGGGAATACAATGGATATAAAGTATATTGGGAGGATGGCGCCCAGATTACGCCGCCTCACGATAAAAATATTTTAGCCCAGGTGGCAAAGGTCACGGAATTTTCCCAGGTAAAAACCATGGAGAAGGAAGATGCCAAAAAGGCGGGGCTGTATCAGCTCATCGGTTCTGAGATGGATGATGCTTATATGGAGGAGCTGAAAAAACAGAGTATTCACCCGGAAATCATCAGGGCGGCGGCAAAAGATTTTAAGGTTGTCTACACGCCTTTGCACGGTACGGGGAATCTTCCAGTGCGCCGGGTGCTGAAGGAGCTTGGATTTGAGCAGGTGTATGTGGTAAAAGAGCAGGAATTGCCGGACGGGAATTTTCCCACTGTCAGCTATCCCAACCCGGAGGCTGAGGAGGCCTGGGAGCTGGCCCTTAATCTTGCAAAAGAAGTGGATGCGGATATTGTGCTGGCTACGGATCCAGATGCGGATCGTCTGGGCGTATACTGCAAAGACACGAAGAGCGGGGAATATGTAAGCTTTACCGGAAATATGTCTGGGATGCTGATTGCAGAATACATTTTGAGAGAACGGACAGCAGCCGGAACCATGCCGGAAAATCCTGCGTTGGTGGAGACCATTGTAACCACTGATATGGCCAAGGCCATTGCCGCAGATTACGGCGTAAAGCTGGTTGAGGTATTGACGGGGTTTAAGTATATCGGGGAGCAGATTAAGTGGTTCGAGGAGCAGGGCAGCTATCACTATGTGTTTGGCCTGGAAGAGAGCTATGGATGTCTGGCAGGCACCTATGCCCGGGATAAAGACGCCTGCGTGGCGGTGATGATGCTCTGCGAGGCGGCTGCTTATTACAAGGCAAAGGGCAAAACTTTATGGGATGCTATGATAGATATGTATGAAAAATATGGTTACTATAAAGAAGGCCTTGCCGCCATGACATTAAAAGGCATTGACGGCGCCGCGCAGATTCAGGAAATGATGAGCAGAATGCGCAATGAGCCAAAAGCATCTCTGGGCGGCTTTGAGGTTCTTGCAGTGCGGGATTACCAGGCAGACACCAGAAAAGATTTGAAAACCGGGGAAATAACTGCTGCAGGGCTTCCCAAATCCAATGTGCTGTACTATGAGTTAAGCGGCAATGCATGGTGCTGTGTGCGGCCTTCCGGCACAGAGCCAAAGATTAAGTTTTATTTCGGGGTAAAAGGAACTTCCCTGGAAGATGCCGAAGAGAAACTGAAAGGCTTAAAGGCAGATTTAGTGTAAAAATAATATTTTTCATTGCTATTTGTGCCTGGGCAGGGTGAAAGGAATGAGTGATTTTTATGGAACAGAAAAAGAAATTTACCGGGATACAGAAATTGACAGATAACCCCTTTTTAAATTTGTACCATATAGATGCATTGGCAGACAGCGGAAAACCCTTTGATTACTATTTTGTGAGCCGGAACCAGGAAGAAAACCTAAAGATTAACACAGGCGGAGCAGAGCCGGAGGGCATTGTGATCTATCCCATATGGAAGGACGACCCAGGGAAAATCGTTATGATACGCCAGTACCGTTATCCCATTGGAGATTATCTCTATGAGCTTCCTGCCGGGCTGGTGGATGCAGGGGAAACCCCGGAGGAAGCGGCAGTCCGTGAGATGAAAGAGGAGACAGGGCTTCACTTTACCGTATACCAGGGCGGGAAAAGCATTTACCGCCTGCCGTTTTTCTTTGCTCCTGGATTCACGGATGAAACAGGCGGAACAGTATTTGGATTTGCATCCGGGAAAATAGATGAAAAATACAGGGAAGATACGGAAGACATTGAGGTAATCCTGGCAGACAGGCAGGAGGCGGAGCGGATTCTGGGAACAGAACGAGTGTCTTTGCGCTGTGCCTATCTGCTGATGCAATTTCTGCATATGGAACCGGAAACTCCCTTTGCATTTTTAGGCTAAAGGGCTGCATATTCGAAATCCAAAGATAAAAGGCCCGCCATAAGTGCCAAGCAGCTATAAAATAAAAACACCGGCACACAGCCGAAGAAAAGAGGAAAAAATGAGTATTATTTATCGGGAAAAGGAATCCACCTTTCAATTAGACACCCCGGGCTCCAGCTATATCCTGGGACTTGCAGATAAAGAAAAATTTGCAGGACACATTTATTACGGAAGAAAAATCGGAGAGGATGATGTTGCATATCTTATGCGGACAGAGGAACCGCCCTTTCTCCCTTCGGAGAACAACAGGGACCGGAATTCCTTTTTAGATTCCTTTCCCATGGAATATCCAGGCAGCGGCGGCGGAGATTACCGTGAGGGAGCAGTCGGGGTCTGCACAAAAGGCGGGCACCGCACCGTGATGCCTCTGTATAAGGAACATAGAATATACAGCGGCAAACCCAAACTGGAAGGGCTTCCAGCAACCTTCGGAACAGAAGAGGACTGCGATACCTTGGAATTGGTGTTGGAGGATAAGTTATTGCATCTGGAACTGGTATTATACTATACGGCTTTTCGGGAACTGGATGTAATTACCAGAAGCATCCAGGTTAGAAATCAGGGAACGGAAGAAATCTACCTGACAAAGGTTATGTCCCTTTCCATGGATATGGACAATCGTTCTTATGACATGATAAGCCTCAATGGCTCCTGGGCCAGGGAACGGAGAATCCAGAGGAATCCGCTGGGGATTGGCAGGCAGAGCGTTGGCTCTGTGCGAGGGGTATCTTCCCACCAGGCGCACCCGTTTCTGGCGCTGGCAGAGAAAAACGCGGATCAGAAGCGGGGAGAAGTATATGCAGTGAATTTCGTGTATTCCGGCAATTTCCTGGCGCAGGCGGAGGTGGATCAGTTTGGGTCTGTCAGGCTCATGATGGGGATTCATCCAGAGGGCTTTTGCTGGAAGCTGGAACCGGGAGAGAGGTTTCAGGCGCCGGAGGCCGTTCTTGTATATTCCTGCGAGGGGCTTGGAAAGATGACCCGCACCTTCCATGACTTGTACCGGAACCATCTGATCCGGGGAAAATATAAGGATAAAAAACGCCCCATTCTCATCAATAACTGGGAAGCCACGTATTTTGATTTTGACACGGAAAAACTGCTGGAAATCGCAAGGGAAGCTGCCGGCCTTGGAATTGAAATGCTGGTGATGGACGACGGGTGGTTCGGGCGCAGGGAGAGCGACAATGGCAGCCTGGGAGATTGGGAGGTTAACGAGGAGAAAATTACTGGCGGCTTGAAATATCTGGTGGATGAAGTGAACAAGCTGGGGATGAAGTTTGGCATCTGGCTCGAGCCGGAAATGATTTCCCCGGATTCTGATTTATACCGCGCCCACCCGGATTGGGCAATCCAGGTGCCGGGGAGAACGCCCTCCCTTGCCAGGAACCAGCTTGTGCTGGATTTAAGCCGCCCGGAGGTGCTGGATTGTATTTATGAAAAGGTGGCGAAGGTGCTGCGAAGTGCAAATATTGAATATGTAAAATGGGATATGAACCGCCAGTTAAATGATATGGGAAGCGCCAAACTGCCAGCAGACAGGCAGGGAGAGCTGTATCACCGCTATGTGCTGGCGGTATATGAGCTGCAGCGCCGCCTGACCGAGGAATTTCCCCGCATTTTACTGGAAAACTGTACCAGCGGCGGCGGACGTTTTGATCCGGGAATGTTGTATTACAGCCCGCAGATTTGGTGTTCGGACGATACGGATGCGGTGGAACGCCTTTCCATCCAGGAGGGGACGGCTATGATATATCCTCTGTCTGCCATGGGTGCCCATGTATCGGACTGTCCCAACCACTTGCTGGGAAGGAGCGTGCCTTTTGCAACCAGAGGCTATGTGGCGTTAGCTGGAACCTTTGGCTATGAATTGGATGTAACGAAGATACCCAGGGAGGAGCGGGAGATGATTCCAGAACAGGCAGCCATGTACCACAAGTTCAATGACCTGATCCGGACAGGGGATTACTACCGGATTGCCTCTTATCAGGAAAATCATGAATATGATTGTTGCCAGGTGGCTGCAAAAGATAAAAGCGAGAGCCTTGTGACCTTCATACAGGTTCTGGGCAGGGCGAATTTCCGCAGCAGGCGGATTTTCCTGGAAGGGCTGGATCCTGAGAAGAGATATCAGATAGAAGGGGAATCCAGGACGTACCGGGGAGATACCCTGATGTATGCCGGGCTTAATGTGCGCAGCTTTTTGGGGGATTACCAGGGGAAATTGATTTACTTGAAAATGGTCTGAGAAGATATTTTTGACAGCTCCATGTATGTTGGTTTTGGGATAAAGGTTGAAAATAAGGGTTAGCCGTATTATAATTGACTTACAGAGGAGAAAATTGTGTACTGAGTGTGTAAAAATCAAGTATTTGAAGGTGGAACTATGGCAAAAGCAGTAAAGCTGGCGGATATTGCGGAGAAATTAAATGTCAGCACAGTGACGGTATCGAAAGCTCTTTCCAACCAAAAGGGCGTCAGCGAGGAGATGCGGGGGAAAATCAAGCGGCTTGCAGAGGAAATGGGGTATGTGCCCCCTTCTGCGCAGCGCAGGCCAGGGGAGCAGAAAAGCTATAATATCGGGGTTCTGATTGGGGAAAGCTTCTTGGAAAAGTATGATTCTTTTTACTGGCAGATGTACCAGATGGTAACCACAAAGGCTGTTTCCCGGGACTGTTTTACCATGCTGGAGGTGGTGGAAGCCTGGGAAGAGCAAGAACTGGCTATGCCGAAGCTTCTGCAGGAAGGAAAGGTGGACGGCCTGATTATCATTGGGCGGCTGAGCAGAAAATATCTGGATTTCCTGGATCGGGAAGCAAAAACGCCTCAGGTATATCTTGATTTTTACGATGAAAAGAGAGACTGTGATGCAGTGATATCGGACAGCTTTCATGGAATGTACCGCCTGGTGGATTATCTGTTTGAGATGGGGCATGAAAAAATTGCTTTTGTAGGAACGCTGCTGGCTTCCGGCAGCATTACGGACCGGTATTTCGGGTATGCCAAGGCGCTGATGGAGCATGGGAAGGAGGTGCGTAAGGATTGGGTTTTGAATGACAGGGAAGAAGGGAGCCGCCATATTGATGTGGAAAACTATATGGAGCTTCCAGAGGATATGCCTACGGCATTTGCCTGCAACTGCGATTTGACTGCCAGCGAGGTGATACGCAAACTGAATGCAGCAGGCTACCGGGTGCCGGAGGATATTTCTGTGGTGGGGTACGACAATTACCTTTACCCAGGCATCTGCCAGGTGGAGATAACCACATTTGAAGTGGACATCAAGGAGATGGCGCGCAGGGCAGTCCACAGTATTGTCAGGAAGATTGCCGGGGAGAATTACCGGAAAGGGGTGTTTGTGGTGGAAGGCCATCCGGTATATAAGGACAGTGTGAAAAAAATAGGAGGAAGAAGGTTATGAAACGAAAAATATCATTGGTATTAGCGGTTTCTTTTGTATGCGCATTGCTTTTTCCAGCCTCAGCCGTGCAGGCGGCAGGCAGTAAAATTGTGCATTTAAAAGAAAATAAAACATACCGCTGCGATTTGAATGGGGATAAGAAAAAGGAAACGGTTAAAGTGAAATGTACGGTATCCGGCTATTCTGATGCAACGATTCAAGTGTATGTCAATGGCAAGAAACTCCTTTCCAGGAAAAGAGACACGCTTGGGGCAGAATTCTATCTTGTGGATTTGGATAAGAAAGATAAATACAAAGAGATTCTGGTACATGCGATAAGCGACAGCGGAACAACAGCAGATTTTTTTGCCTTTCGTTATAGAGGGAAAAATAAAAAGAGCATATTGGAAGGAACCAAGGAACGTGGAAGCAAGTTAAGATGCAATACCAAGCAGCTGGATCTTTATCGTTTTACCGTATCTTCCAATACCGGGCAGAATAAATTTTATATTAGCGCCGACACGCCCTATAGTAACTCTTATTTTGGGTCTTATTATATAAAAGTGCCTGTCACTATGAAAAATAAAAAATTTTCAGCCCAGAAATTGTCCTCTTACAAAACCCTTGGCTCTACAAAGAAATACGTGTACCGCTTAAAGTACAGCATGCGCTTGTATGAGAAAGCGTCCACCAGCAGCAACTCCATGACTTGCTATGGGGGAACCTCTTTCCATGCGCTGGAGTTAAAGCCTGTGGAGCAGAACAAGGATGAGGGGGCATTGTATGTGAAGGTAAAGATGTCCTCTGGCAAAACGGGCTGGCTCTATTTCCCGGCTTTTAGCCAATACAATACTGGTTATCTGGAGAATGTGCCAGGCTGGGGCTGATCCTGGCGGCAGATGGATGGGAAGGCAGATGGCAGGGGCGGGGCTGGTCCGATAGGTTTTGGGCGGTTTTCCTGTATGCCAAAAGCCGCTGCCTGGAAATGGAAAACAGAAGGAATGCACTTAAGATTCCTTCTGTTTTTCATTGTCTGTTTTCGTTCCTCTACCTATGCCCATGGCAGTCGGTTACAGCGCCGGAAAATATATCCCATGCTTCGCTTCTATATGAGCATGAATCATTCGAGCATTGATGCTGGTAAGAAGTAAATTTCTTTGTAATCAGATCGTCTCCGTATGGATATCCGTGCGTGCATGGTTCAGGGAAAGGCCCTGTTTCATAAGCTGCAAGCCTGACAGCGGCCATTGTCATTTCCCCGCAGAGTTCACATTCTTGCAGCTGGGGCTGTGTTTCCTCCAATATAGTTTGCGATATTGTCTTGGATATGGATGCCGGCATTGTAAATGTTGGAAATATTGCAGATAAATGTGTGGGCTGCTGCTGTTCTTTCGGCGCTGCCTGGGATGCGGATACCGGCATTGTAAATGTGAAAAACATCACGCATAATACCAGGACAGAAGTTAATTTTTTCTTCATGCGATTCCTCCTTTTCCAAATGAAATGCCCCTCCCCTTTGCTCCATGGCAAAACGTCAGAAGGCATTCGTCCTTCAGTGAAATGCCCCTCCCCTTTGCTCCATGGCAAAACGTCAGAAGGCATTCGTCCTTCAGTGAAATGCCCTCTCCCCTTCGCCTCGGCGGCAAAACGTCAGAAGGCATTCGCTTACATATAGTATACCCCAATAGCTGAAGGGTTGCAATTGTTTTTGCGCAAAGTGATGCACGGCAGAAATCCTTGCAATTCTTTGTTTTTTGCTATAGAATATGAACATGGTTAGAACAGTGGGTTTAAGTGGCAAAAAAGGAAAGGAACCATATGCAAAAAGTAAGATTGGCAGACATTGCAAATGCGCTTGGCGTCAGCACAGTGACCGTGCATAATGCCCTGAACGGAAGAAAAGGCGTCGGTTCCCAAATGCGTGCCAGGATTCTGGAGACGGCAGAAAAGATGGGATATGAAGCAGCAGCTTCCGCAAAAAAGGAAGAAACCGTGGAATTTTGGAAAATCGGGGTGGTAATTGCAGAAAATTACCTGGCTCAGTATGCCACCTATTACTGGAAAATGTATCAGGAGCTGGCGTTGGCAGCAGCGGAAAAGCATTGCTATACCATGGTGGAGGTCCTGAAAAAAGCAGCAGAAAAGAAAACCCTGGAGCTTCCGGAAATTGTGAAAGAAAAGAATGTGGACGGCCTGATTGTGATTGGGGAAATTGACAAAGAGTACCGGAGAAAGCTGCAGGAGAAGGCGGAAATGCCCATTGTGTATGTGGATTTTTATGACAATGAGATTGCAAAAGACTGTGTCATTGCGGATAATTTCTATGGCATGTACCAGATGACGGAGCTTTTGTTTGAACAGGGCATGGAAAAGCTAGCCTTTGTAGGCTCCATTTATGCCACCAGCAGTATTATGGATCGTTACTGCGGATTTCGCAAATCCCTGCTGGAGCACCATATATCCCTGCCGGAGGAATGGCTGATTGAAGACCGGGATGAATTTGGGCAGGTAGGCTTTGAGCTGCCCCGCTGTATGCCGGAAGCCTTTGTCTGCAACTGTGATTTGGTGGCGGGGATTGTGATATCCAAACTGGAGGAACAGGGCTGCCGGGTGCCAAAAGATGTTTCTGTGATTGGGTTTGATAATTTTGTTTATCCGGGTTTTGCCGATATGAAGGTGACCACTTATGAAGTAAATATGAAAGCCATGACAAAGGTGGCTCTGGATAAGTTATTAAAACAGTTCCGAAACCCAGGAAAGGGCAGGACATTGGAAATTGTATCTGGACAGATACGGATGAAAAAGAGTATTAAAATAGGGTGACGGTGCACTCCTAAGGAATTGTGTAATAAGTTATTTTTGCACAGTTCCTAAGTTTTCCTGCAGCTATGCAGAAGTTTTCTGGCAGTCCCTCTTTGATTTTTATAAGTTATTTTTGCACAGTTCCTAAGTTTTCCTGCAGCTATGCAGAAGTTTTCT
>CANDGI010000018.1 GCA_947384285.1 uncultured Lachnospiraceae bacterium | reverse complement strand
GCTGGCCTGTTCCCTCGCTGGATGCTCCGGCTGGCTGGCTTGTCCCTCCGGCATTCTCTGCGGGCTGGCCTGTTCCCTCGCTGGATGCTCCGGCTGGCTGGCTTGTCCCTCCGGCATTTTCTGCGAGCTGGCCCGTTCCCTGAACAGTCTCTCCAGGGACTTCTGCTGTCTGGCTCATTTCTCCGCTGCTTTCATCCGGCTTGTCCGTTCCCTGTGCCGCTTCTGCGGAGGAAGGGATTTCCCCATCCTTCTCCAGGGGATCTACCTGGGACATTACGCTTTCCACCACCGGCCCTTCCTCCTGGGAGGGGTTCTCCTGGGATTCCTTATGGTTCATTACATGCAGCACATCTTCTACTTCCTGCATTTTCCGATAATTATTGATGGTCGTAATTCCAAGGACACACACAGCCACCAGGAAAAACGAAGAAGCCGTATAGAGGAATCTGCGGTTCTGCCGCTCTATCTGCCGTCCCTGCCGCTCCAGTATCATATGGCGGTAGGATTCCAGGGCTTCTTCCGCCTGGGTTTTCGGCTCCTCCAGATTACTTTTTGCAAATATCTTTTCCTGGTTTCCTGCCACGATTTCCCGTTCCAATTCTTTATGCAGCTCCCGGAACTCTGCCTGCCGTTCCTGATCCGCCCTTGTCTCACTTCCCTGGCCTGCTTCTGAATTTCTTCCAGTCCCGCCGCCCGGCCTTGCTTTTGAATGTTTCCCGGCCTTGCCGCCCGGTTTTGCTTCCGAATTTTTTCCTGTCCCGCCGTCCGGCCTTGCTTTTGAATGTTTCCCGGCCTTGCCGCCTGGCTTTGCTTCTGAATGTTTCCCGGCCTCGCTGCCTGGTTTTGCTTCTGAATGCTTCCCAGCTTCGCTGCCTGGTCTTTCCTCTGAATGATTCCCGGCTCCGCTGCCAGCCTCCTGCTGCTTTCTATCCTCTGGATTATCCTGCCCCGGTTCCTGGGACTGCGAAACCAGTTCCATCCGGCCAGGTGCTTCCTGCCAGTCCTCCTTCTGGAGGGAGGTTTCCTGCTTTTTGCTTTCTTCTGTCTGCGGCCTCTCCTCGCTGGAGCTTTCCCCCCGCTTCTGAATCATGTACTCCTGCATCGGAAGATTTTTTTCATAATAAATGTAGTAGCCTTCCCGTTTCTGCAGATAGCCCTGGTCATAGATAAAGAACACTTCCTCTTCCTCCAGGATATCCATCAGCATTAAAACCTTATCCCTGCCTGAAAAATATTTCCGGTGGGCAGCCTCCACAACGGAAGTCAATTCCATTGCTTGTCCCGTTTTTCCCAGAAACCATCCTATGATTTCTTTATCGGGAAAATATTGTTTCTTTTCCTCCTCAATAAACCGCCAAAAACTATCGTCCAGGCATATGCTGTCCCACTGGAACACCCCAGAGCCGCATTCTATGGCTCCGCTGACGAATGTATACCGGATATCCTTTATCACCTGGCCTTTTCCCAGAAATACCGCTGCACAGGATTCCTTTTTCTGAGCCATGCTTTTTAAATAAGTGTACACATAATCTTCTATGTAAATTTTATGTCTTCCTCTGGGGCTTCCAATCTGGCGAATATTTTTGGGCAGACATACTTTTCCTTCCTCTTCCTGTAACCTGTCTTTGCAAACAATTTCTATCATGCCTTCACCTCTTTTTACAGATGGTAGCACATTTTGTTTGCAGTTTTTGGAAATCCCTGTCATGCTGTAAAAAAAGATTTCGACCAGATTCTACAACCCAGCCCTTCCTTCCAGGGCAGGGCACAGCCAAAGGTACATCATATAATATCTGAACTGAAGGCTACAGCTCAGTCCTTCCCTCCAGGGCACGGTAAAGCGTCATCTCGTCAATGTATTCCAGATCGCCGCCTACGGGCACTCCGCTGGCAATCCTGGATACCTTGATGCCCGTAGGCTTAATCAGCTTGCTGATATACATGGCTGTGGTCTCTCCTTCCAGGCTGGAATTGGTAGCGATAATCACCTCGTCCACCTCCTCCTGGAGCCTTTGCATCAATTCTTTCAGCTTTATGTCATTGGGGCCGATTCCAAGCATGGGGGAAATTGCCCCATGAAGCACATGGTATACGCCCTCGTATTTATTTGTCTTTTCATAAGCCGCCAGATCCCTGGTATTTTCCACCACCATAATAGTTTTGTGGTCACGCTTTGCATTCCTGCAGATTGGGCACAGCTCATCGTCGGTGAGGGTATAACATTTTCTGCAGTACCTTACCTTTCTCCTGGCTTCCATAATTGCAGAGGAAAGCCCCTCCACCTGCTCCACGGGCATATTCAAAATATGAAAAGCAAGCCGCTGCGCCGACTTGCTCCCAATTCCAGGCAGAGAAGCCAATTCTTCAATCAGTCTGCTTATCTGTCTGCTATAATAATCCATTGATTCCGCCAAGCCCTCCCGTAATCCTGGACATGGACTGCTGGGAAGCCTCCTCAATCTGGCGGATTGCTTCATTTGCAGCCGCCATAATCAAATCCTCCAGCATCTCAATATCATCCGGGTCAACGACTTCCTCTGCAAGCTTTACCTTTGTAATCTCCTTCTTCCCGGTCATTGTCACCTCAACGGCTCCGCCGCCTGCTGTGGCTGTAATTTCCTTCTCCTCCAGCTCCTTTGTGGCTTCCTCCATCTGTTTCTGCATTTTCTGAGCCTGTTTCATAAGATTGTTCATGTTCCCGGGCATACCCATTCCACCTGGGAATCCTCCGCGCTTAGCCATATTAATCACTCATTCCTTTCGCTTGCTCAGGCACAAATAGCAATGAAAACTTTATTTTCCACACTACTCCTCCTGAATATTATTCTTCGTCTTCAATGGTTATTTCCATATTTATTATTTTCCCAAGGTCTGCATAAGTTTCTTCAAAGGGCTGCTTCGTCTCGTTGAGCTGCACCTTGATCTCCACATCCCTGCCGGTTTTCAGGGCTATCATTTCCTTTAATTCCTGGATATGGGCTTCTGTATCCACAAAAGCAAGAGCCACCTCATCCTCCAGTACAATCAGAAGCTGCCCCTGGTCTGAAAGGCTTAGATGAGCTGGCTTCAGATAATTCTTAAGGCCTCCCGATAACCCTTCAATGATAGGCCGCCAGTCTTTCACAACCTGCCGGACATCCTCTGGAATTGCCTTTGGAAGCTTCTGCTTCCTGACTTCCGGCACTGCCCCCTCCATAGTTCCCGGCATAGGCTGCTGGAAGCCTGCATCCTCTTGCGCTTTCCCCTGTACAAAGGTTCCCTGCTCCAGCCTTTGCTCCAACTGGGAAATCCGCTGAGCCAGAGAACTGTAATCCCGCTCCATTTCCGGCCTGCACAGCTTAATCAATGCAATCTCAATAAGCACCCGTTTCTGGACCGCATACCGAAGCTGGCTGGATAGCTCTGAAAAAATACGGATGTAGCGGATCAGCCGTTCTCCTTCTATCATCTGGGCTTCTTCCTTCAGCAGCGCCAGGTTTTCCGTGGAAATGTCCAGCATGTCTTCCATATTATCAGAACTTTGCAATAAAAGCAAATTTCTCAGATACCAGGTGAAATCCAGCACAAACTGGCCTGGCTCCCGTCCGTGTACAATCAGCTCCTCCAGCAGGGCAGCCGCGCCCAGCACATCCTGTGCCATGATTTTTCGGAGCATCCGGGAAAACACCTCCGTATCCACTGCGCCCAGCACATCCAGCACATGGTCGTAGGTGAGCTTTTCTCCCAGATAAAAAGCAATGCATTGATCCAGCAGGCTTAAGGCATCCCGCATGGAACCGTCCGCCGCCTTGGCAATGTACCGGATCGCCTTAGGCTCTGTCTCCACCTGCTCTTTCTTCATCAGTTCTTCTAACC
The DNA here is from genome assembly GCA_947384285.1 of uncultured Lachnospiraceae bacterium. Classification (GTDB taxonomy): domain Bacteria; phylum Bacillota; class Clostridia; order Lachnospirales; family Lachnospiraceae; genus Petralouisia. The sequence continues at coordinate 54,433 of CANDGI010000018.1, read as the reverse complement.
GCCCTGCAATGGTATCAATGGTGATTCTCCTGAAATCATACCGCTGGCATCTGGAAAGTATGGTAATTGGTATCTTATGAGCCTCCGTGGTAGCCAGGATAAAAATAACATAAGAAGGGGGTTCCTCCAATGTCTTTAGCAATGCATTGAACGCCCCTATGGAAAGCATATGAACTTCATCAATAATATATACTTTATATCTGCCTTCGGCAGGGGAATAGGCCACCTCCTCACGGATTTCACGGATGTTGTCCACACCGTTATTGGAAGCGGCGTCAATCTCTATGACATTCAAAGAACTGCCTGCGGCAATGTTCCTGCAGGACCTGCACTGTCCGCAGGGACTGCCCTCCACAGGATGTTCGCAGTTGACCGCCTTTGCAAATATTTTTGCAATGGATGTCTTCCCGGTTCCCCTGGTTCCGCAAAACAGATAAGCATGCCCGATTCTCCCTGCCTTAATCTGGTTCTTTAAGGTTGTTACGATATGTTCCTGCCCCCGGACCTCCTCAAACTCCTGGGGCCGGAACTTCCGGTACAGCGCAGTATACGACATATTTAATCACCAAAGCTGATGCCGATTAATTTTGCTTCCTTGATAATCTTGGAGTTAGGCTCTACCATCTTCAACTTCCCAGCTACTTCTCCAAGAGGAACCTTCTTTGTATTTCCATTGACCATACCTACCATATAGCCATAATCCTCTTTCAAAATCAGGTTTGCCGCAGCAGCGCCTAATCTGGTACAAAGCACCCTGTCATATGGGCAGGGGCTTCCCCCTCTCTGGGTATGGCCTGGAACAGTCACACGCACCTCGCTGCCTATCTTCTCCTCAATCCGTGCTGCTACTTCATAGGAAACGGAAGGATATTTGCGCTTTTTCAGTTTTTCCTTCAAATCCTTTTTGGAAAGCTTTGCATCCTCTTTGGAAATGGCTCCCTCGGCAACCGCCAGAATTGTAAAGCCTTTTCCCGCCTTATTTCTTCCTGCAATGGCAGACACCACCTTATCAATATCATAGGGTATCTCTGGAAGCAGGATAATGTCAGCGCCTCCCGCAATCCCTGCATACAGGGTCAGCCATCCTACCTTATGCCCCATAACCTCTACAATAAATACCCTGTTATGGGAAGCTGCCGTGGTATGGATGCAGTCGATAGCGTCTGTTGCAATATCAATGGCGCTCTGGAACCCAAAGGTTACATCTGTGCCGTAAATGTCGTTGTCAATTGTTTTGGGAAGATGGATAATGTTAAGCCCTTCCTCTCTCAGAAGGTTCGCTGTCTTCTGCGTCCCGTTTCCGCCAAGGATTACCAGGCAGTCCAGCCGCAGCTTATAATACGTCTGTTTCATCGCCTCTACCTTGTCAAGGCCCTTTTCATCCGGCACACGCATCATCTTAAACGGCTGCCTGGAGGTTCCAAGGATTGTCCCGCCCTTGGTAAGGATTCCCGAAAAATCAGAGCCGGTGAGCAGACGGTAATTCCCATATATCAGCCCCTTGTAGCCTTCATAAAAACCATATACTTCCAAATCCTGTACGTTCTTGCTTAACCCTTTTACTACTCCGCGCATTGCCGCATTCAACGCCTGGCAGTCGCCTCCGCTTGTCAACATTCCAATTCTCTTCATTCTTTTCCACATCCTTTACAATTATAGTCCGGTTGTCCAGCGCCCAGTTCCGGCTTTTGTGAGCCGGGCGCTAGTACAAATTATCCTACCGAAAATATTATATCTCAAAATTATGGCTGCCACAAGATTTTTCATTTGCAATTTTGAAAATATTTGATATAATAATTATTATCCACGGCTTATATGTGAACAGCAGCCTGGAACATACCATTATTTTGGAGGAGTACCCAAGCGGCTGAAGGGTCTGGCTTCGAACACCAGTAGGCCGGTAATCCCGGCGCGGGGGTTCAAATCCCCCCTCCTCCGTCCAAAAGGCGCTGAGATTTCAGCGCTTTTTTATTTTATGTGGCAAATTCCTCCTTGGCTGTACGTGCTGCACGTCTTATCTTGTTTTTATTAAGGAGGTTTTGTTATGTTATTTGTATATCCTGCCATCTTCCACAAAGAAGATGAATCTTACTGGGCGGGATTTCCCGACTTGAAAGGCTGCAATACCTACGGTTCCACCATTCCAGAAGCAATGGACATGGCGCAGGAAGCCCTGCTTTCCAAAATACAGGCTTAACGCCTATTAGCTGCCCCGATCTACATGGAACCAGGGGAGTTCTTCTCTCCAAATATCCATTAATTACTGTAACAGAAAAATCCCTGTAATCTACACAGAATCATGCAGGCTGTTAGCAATCATCCGCCAATTACAAGGATTTTTCCTGAACTATTTTGTCTAGAATCTGTTACCCCTTATCAGTACTCCTGGTATGCATTATACCTTTCCCCATTTGAGATGACCATGGACTTTGAGGAAAATCTCATTTTTTTCAATAAATTTTGCCATCCAAACAGAAAATGTCAAATTTTTCCTCAAAGTTTATAGATTTTTTTCTACTATAGTGCTATACTTCTTATTATTACAGGAAGGTTTTTCATCCTCCTTCCTGCATGGAATTATATTCCACTTACAAAAGATACTACAAATCCTTATTTCTTTTCATTCAAAAAGGGGGCTTTGGCCTATCATGGCATACTTCGATGATCTCATAGAGTATTATTGATGGAATCCAGCCAGGTTTCTTTCAAGTATACTCTTAACCGTTTACATTGTCTTTCATCGCCCAATGCATAAAAAGCACAATAGCCTCGCAGTAAAGACTCCTTTGCCTGTTCTCTTTCATTAAGCTCCATCAGAGCCAGGCCTTTATTGATAAGAAATTTAGGGAACAGGCAGAAACGGTTATTTTCTTTACTTATGGTAATTCCCTGGTCACATAGTTCTACAACGTCCGCGTACTGCCTTTTATCCATCAGCATGTTGGATAGGTTGAATAAAATCATTGGATATTTCTGTGCTTTTTCTGTCTGGTCTATCATACGGGTATCCATGTACTGCTTGAGTCCATACAGTATCTCAATTCCCTCCTCCTGTCTGCCCAGCTTCCGGTAACCCCTTGCAATATTAATCAGGATTACGATTTCATTGTACGTCAAAAGCCCTTTTGAGATGGCTCTCATCTCTATCCCATCCGGCTTTGTCATCCGCAAGGCATCCTCCAGCTCCTTTATGTCCCGTTCCCAATCCTCATGTTCCTGCTGTTTTAAGATAATCCTGGTGAACCGGCAATACTGGGAATTTAAAATATCCCCCTTTGTAATGGTGCGCTCAAACCTGTCTATCAATTCCTCTAACCCCTCATATTCATAATTTGAGATTTTCTGCACAATCTGGCTGCAGATTTTCACCTGCTGCATTTCCTCTTTGCTGGAATATTGCAAAAACACCTCCCGGCAGCCAAGCCTCTGGGTCAGCGCCTCCACCGTTTTCCGGTTGGGCATGCGCGTCCCATTCTCAATCTTAGACAAATTTCCTACTGAACAGATGCCAAAACACAGTTCTTCCTGGGAATATCCACGTTCCACTCTCATGTCATGAATATAATTTCCAATTTCATATACCGCCATTGTTTCTCACTCCCTGTCTTTTCGTTCTCCCCGTTATCTTTTACTATGAAAGTCTTCGACTTCCATAGCAGGAATGGCCATGCGTCCCGCCAGACGGCTGGCTGAGCATGATGAGGGTTTATTATACAATCTCCCTCTGTTCTTTAGAAAATCCGCAATTTTCCTCTTTTAAACCGCATTTCAATCTTTTATTTCTAAGTAACAATCCAATCTTTCATTTCATGACAAGAGCATAGCATGTTCTTTCTCTTGCCTTTTCCTGCATTTGCCTTTATAATATTTATCAAATATATTTATCGGATACAGGAAAGAAAGGGTTCCAGATGAAGAAAATTTTTCCCATTTTACTATGCACGCTCCTTCTTACCGGCTGTAACGGCCCGAAAAAAAGCGCCGCTGATTCCATACAGGCAATCTACGAATTATACATCCTGGGCAATACAGAAGGCATCATCTCCTTAGGAATGTCGGAGGAGGATATCAACAATGCCCGGCAGACATATGATGAATCCCTGAAAGAAACAATCCGTGCAAATTTTTCCGCCAGCGGCCAGGAAATCAGTGAAGATGTGTTGAATGAGCTATTCGAAGCGAGAAAAGCCGCTCTCTCTAAAATGAGTGCCTCTGCAGAAGTGGTTTCTGAGTCCAGCGGAAAAGCAACCGTGGTAGTCCATACCACTTACTTTGATGAGCACGACCTGGATAGCGACGCCTTTTACCAGGCCAGGGAAACCGCACGGCAGAACAGCTTCCCCACGGTGGAAGACCAGAAAGCATTCCTTATGGATACCTATACGCAGAATCTAATTGCCGCCTATCAGAATGTGGAGCCCTCCCAGGAGACAACAGACATCACTGTGGAATGCGTCATCCAGAACAATACCTGGGTTCCTGCCAATATGGCATCCTTTGGCTCTGACCTGGCTCTTGCAATCTCTGGAAGGAACTAAAAGCCGCCCTTACGGGGCAGACGGTGCAGAGATTGAAGTTTAATGCCGTGGCTCTGTTTCATAGGGCCGCACCCTTTTTTCAAAAAATATGCATAATGCTCCCAATGCCTGAATAAGATGTAGAAAGTCTTGTGGGAGTGCAAAAATGTCTGAATTCCATCGCATGATTACATATCTTTATTTATATGAACATGGAACAAAACGCCACAATACCGGCTTTGCCAAAATAGAAAAAAGAGACGGGCAATGCCTCATTGAAATACACCTGAAAAACACTGGGCACAACACCCCTTCTGCCCCAGTGTATTTTTATGCCCAAAACGGCATCAAGCATCCTGGCATTTTAGTGGGAACAATGAGCCTTTACCGGGGAAACGGCGATTTCAAAACCATTCTGAAAGGAGAACCCCTGGCAGGCAGCCGCTATTCTTTCCAGGATGTGAAAGGCATCTTCATCCCTCTTTCCGAGGAAATCATGTTCGTAAGCCAGTGGGATGACAATGAATTTGTACGGGAAAACTTTGTAACCCCAGAGAAACAGTCTTCCACCGAAGAACCTTCCGCCGGAACAGCCTCCAATGAAAATCCTCCTGCTGGGAAGACCTCTGCCGGAAATCCTTCCACGGGAAAATCTTCTGCCGGAAATCCTTCCACGGGGAAGGCTTCTGTTGGAAATCCTTCCACGGGGAAATCTTCTGCCGGAAATCCTTCTACGGGGAAGGCTTCTGTGGGAAATCCTTCCATGGGGAAATCTTCTGTGGGAAATCCTTCCACAAGGAAGCCCTCCAACGGCTCTCCTTTGCAGGTGATTCCTCCTGTGAAGAAGCCCAAGCCTCAGGCTCATTCCCAGAGCCCGGCATCCGGCCCCGCCCATTTGATTTCAGCCATACCTGTTCCTGCTTCCTCTGCTGACTTGGAGGCTGCGGAGGCTGTTCCAAAACAGATGCCCTCCAGCAGTGAAACCAGGCCGCTTCCCACCCAGGCAGCACAGAGCCAGGAAGCCCTGCCGGAAAACTGGGAACAGAAATGGAAATTTATCCTGGAAAACTATCCGGTCATGACGCCCTTTGCAGGGGATGAAAGCACCATCTGCGTCCGGTTGGAATTAAAGGATATCCGGCTTCTTCCGAAACCCTATTGGTATCTTGGCAATAACAGTTTTCTTCTCCACGGTTTTTTCAATTACCGCTACCTGATTCTGGGCGCTGTAGAAAAATCCGAAAAAAAGCGCTGGTTTATCGGTATTCCTGGCGTATACCAGAATCCTGAACGTGTGATGGCAGCTCTTTTTGGATTCCCGGAATTCCGCAATGAGAAATCTGTTCCTGTCAACACCGGAGAATTCGGCTACTGGTATCGTTATCTAAATTAGCCTCCTCCTCTGCCAGCAGAGCGTACAACTCATGATCCTGCCACACGCCATGAAGTTTCACGCTCTGCTTCTTGATTCCTTCCAGTTCAAACCCAAGGCTTTTTAACAGCCTGCGGGACTCAGTATTCTTTGGAAGGACATATGCTTCCATCCGATGGAGCCTTAGTTCTTCAAAAGCCACCTGGATACACTTTGAAATACTTTCCCTGGCATATCCCCTGCCCCAGTATCTTTGGTCAAACTTATACCCAAGCTCACAGCGCTGATAAAATTCCCGTTTGATATTATGAAAAGAAACTGTACCGATAATCTGGTCCGGCTGGCTCTTTTCATACACCCAGAACCGGAGAAACATCCCTTTGACTATAAGGTTGTATTCCCCTTCCAGGAGAAGCCTCTGAAAATCCTCGGTATAGAACTGGGGCGGCCGGTCTGTCTCGTACTCTTCAAAAATTTCCTGGTTATCCAGATAAAATTCAAGAACCTGTCCCGCTTTGGTATCGTCAAGTATTTTTAACTCCAGGCGCTTGGTCTGATATGCCATTTCCATTTGTATATTCTCCCATTTTTTTATATAATACTGTTATCAAACACCATCATAATATCACAAAAAAGCAGGAGTGCCTATGAATCAGGAAGAAAAATTTATGAAGGCCGCCATCCGGGAAGCAAAAAAAGCAGAAAAAATCCAGGAGGTTCCCATTGGCTGTGTCATTGTTTTTGAAGATAAAATCATTGCCCGGGGCTACAACCGGAGAAATATTGACAAAAACACCCTCGCCCATGCAGAGCTTTCCGCCATAAAAAAAGCCAGTAAAAAAATGGGGGACTGGCGCCTGGAAGGATGCACCATGTATGTAACCTTGGAACCATGCCAGATGTGTGCAGGTGCCATTGTGCAGTCAAGAATGGACAAGGTGGTCATTGGCAGCATGAACCCAAAAGCAGGATGCGCCGGTTCCGTCTTAAACCTGCTGCAGATACCCGCTTTCAACCACCAGGCAGAGGTGGTGAAAGGTGTATTGGAAGAAGAATGCTCCGAAATGCTCAGCAGTTTTTTCCGAAAGCTGCGGGAAAGCAAGCGTCTGGAAAAGCAATCTGCCAAAACAGGCTCCTAATACAGGTTTTTTCCAATCCATCAGGCGGGGCGCAGCCCCCTGGCTGCATCCCCGCCTTCTATTCTGATTCCATGCTATGGCTGTTTCCCAATATACGCAAGGATACCTCCATCCACATACAATATATGCCCATTTACAAAATCGGATGCGTCCGACGCCAAAAACACTGCCGGCCCTTGAAGATCTTCGGGATTCCCCCACCTTGCCATTGGGGTTTTTGCAATAATAAACTGGTCAAAGGGATGCCGGCTCCCATCTTCCTGCCTCTCCCGAAGGGGGGCTGTCTGAGGCGTTGCAATATACCCCGGTCCAATGCCGTTGCACTGAATGTTATATTCACCGTATTCCGAGGCAATGTTCTTTGTAAGCATCTTAAGCCCGCCTTTTGCCGCCGCATAAGCGGACACTGTCTCCCGGCCCAGCTCACTCATCATAGAGCAGATATTGATAATCTTTCCATGCCCCTTCGCAATCATATCTGGAATTACTGCTTTCGCCATAATAAATGGCGCATTCAAGTCAATGTCAACCACTTGGCGGAATTCCTCTGCGCTCATTTCTGTCATGGGAATCCTTTTAATAATCCCTGCATTATTTACAAGAATATCAATCACCCCAAGCTCCTCCTTGATGGCAGCTACCATGCCTGCAACCTGCTTCTCGTCTGTCACGTCGCAGAGATAGCCCTTTGCGTCAATGCCTTTTTCCTTATAATCGGCAAGAGCCTTTTCCATATGCTCCTGGCCGCGGCAGTTAAATGCAATTTTCGCTCCTGCCTGCGCCATTGCTTCTGCCATGGCAAATCCAATGCCGTAAGCGCCCCCTGTGATAAGCGCAACCTTACCTTCCAGTGAAAACTTTTCTATGATACCCATTCTCTTTTCCTCCTGAATCTATTTTTCCTTTTCCCTTCATGTATGCCCTATGCTGTATCTGCTATTTTTCCGTCCCATATACAGTCAATTGGGATAATGCCGGGAAGGGCGATGGATCATCTGCCTTTTTCAGCTCAGACAATTCCAGCCATTCTATTTCCTTTTTTTCAAAACATACCTCCTGGGCATGCCCACCCTTTTCCCAGTTCAGGGTTATAACGCTGCCGTCCGAAAATGTAAGGGTTCCCTGCTCCCACCAATTATCATGGGGAAAATCTGCGCGCAGATGGACTACAATCCTGTCTGCCGCCACCGTTCTTCCGAAATCCAGCCGCCAGCAGGCATCCTCCCGGCGGTTAATGCCCCAGGACTGGTAGGGCCAGTTCCCGTGGCTTTCCGGGGCAATCACTCCGTCAATGGCATTCATGGCAGCAAATACGGATTCCCCTCTGGTTTCCACATTTGCAGATGCGTGGGGAAAACAGTTTTCCACGCCATGCTGGTCATTGACATTTTCAGACAAATTGCGGTAACAGTTATACTCAAATTCCCTGGCCTTCCTGACTGTAATGAGATGGCATTCTCCTTCAAATGCCTTTGGAGAAAGATTCAGCTTGCCTTCTCCAAAGGGAATCCCATAAGCAATCCTCCCTGTCAGATACACCATGGATTTCCCAAGGGTTTCATCCAGCTGCACCCAGAAAAATGTATTTTTTTCCTCTGTTTCCACCACAATTTTATCCCCTTTTCCATAAGCCGCCTGGTATACCAGCGCTGCTTCCTGCTGGCCGGATACAGCCCCAAGGGTTTCGCCCTTTGCATTTACAACCTTGATCTCAATCTGTCCCATAACACCCTTTCCTTTCTTTTACCAATATGTCCCCCACTCTGGATTCCATAGGCGGTAAAGCGCTTCCATATAGAAATAATCTCCCCAGAGGCTTGGCTCATCCACCCCTTCTCCAAATCCATAGGTATACACGCTGTGGAGCAAAAGCCCCTCTGATTCCGGTTCCTTCTTGGACGATGCCATCTGTTCCAATACACGCACCATCTCTTTTGCCCTGTCTGTGCGCCCCGCTTCCATCATGCCGCATGCTGCGATAGCAAGAGCCGAACTATCCCTTGGCATGTCCGAACCCTCCTCAAACACCAAATCCCAATAAGGCATTCCGTCTGACGGAAGGCGGCTTTCAAAATATTTCACGATATTTTCATGCAGGTTCTCTTCTTTTTGGGTAAAAGCATTGCCGGATGTCCGTGCGTGGAGGGGCATTCCAAGGATTGCCCATGCCTGGCCCCTTGCCCAGCAAGAGCTGTCGGAATATCCCTGATGGGTCGCCCCATGGTCTGGCTCCCCGGTCTCTGGGGAAAAATAAAAGGTATGGTATGTAGAAAAATCCTCCCGGACAATATTATGGATTACTTTACTATAGTGGGAATCTGCAATCCTTTGATAATGCTCCTTCCCGGTCAAACGATATGCTTCATATAGAAGCGGCAGATTCAAAAGGGAATCAATAATCAGCCGGTATTCATCGGCTGCCCCCATTTTCCCCCACGCCTGAATAAACCCTCCTTTTTCCTGAAACCTTGCAGCAAGCACATCTGCCGCCCACACTATGACTGGCTTTAACGCTTCATGTTTCAGAACACGGTATCCCGCCACTGCCGACAGGCTGTATAGGAATCCAATATCATGGTGGTCCAAGACAAAATGTTCTTTTAACCGCTGCTGGAAGCTTTCAATATTTTTTAAAGCAAGATCCCTATATCTCTCCTGTCCGCTGTACTCATAGGCAATCCAAAGCATCCCCGTCCAAAATCCATTGGTCCAGTCATGGTTCGGGGTAACTTTATACCTTCCATCTTCTGCACATGCGGATGGGAATTCTGTGCCGTAACGCTCCATGTTCCTGTCAAGAACTTTCAAGCAGCGTTCCAGCTCTTCCTTTATAAAGGCCTGTTCCTCCTTATTTAGTAAGGGTTCCATGGCACACTCCTCCTTTATTATCATAATAAGCGCCTGTTTCACTTGCTTTTTTTTGATACATGTATTATTGTAATAATAATATACAGAGTATTCCTATAAATTGTATACTTTTATCCGGAAGGTTTTTTGTCAGGACAAAACCACGAATAAAAACGCTAGGAGGTATCCACATGGGACATCGCCACTATTCAATTACGAATGCAGACAGCCAGGCTTTAAACGTCAAACTGCTGTCCATTTCCTTGTCCAACGACGACGCAGACTGGGCAAGCGTGCTCCATAGCCATCAATTTACGGAACTTTTTTATATCATAGAAGGGGAAGGAAAATTTGTTTTCCGTGATGAAACATTTTCCTCTGTCCAAAGAGGCGATCTAATCATTATCCCCCCGTACACTGAGCATACCGAGCAGTCCCTTCCTGAAAAGCCCTTGAAATACTATGTACTGGCAATTGACGGTATTGCCTTTCAATTGAAAGATAAGCAGTATTTTACGCAAATCTTCTGCAACTTCCGTTCCAATCATTTTATTAAGATACTTTTTGAACAGATGCACTATGAAGTCCGCAGTCATGATTACGGTTCAGACACAATCTGCCAGAATCTCCTTGAGATTCTAACGCTAAAAATTATGCGCAGCGAAAAAGTCTGTCCGGTGCCTGTTACTGCTACGAAAATGACAAAGGAATGTGCCAAAATCAAAGAATACCTGGATGCCAATTATGCAAAGCACATTACCTTGGATACTTTGACAGACTTAACGCACATGAATAAATACTACATCAGCCATTCCTTTGCAAAATACACCGGTTTATCTCCCATCCAGTACCTGAATGAGCTTCGCCTGGAAGCAGCCTGCCGCCTTCTGGAGAAGACCGATTTTTCCATTTCGGACATTGCATCTGCAACGGGATTTTCCTCACAGTCCTATTTCACCCAGGCTTTTCACAAAAAGCATGGCATGACACCCATTAAGTACCGCCAGGAAAGCGGAAAACGCAGCGCCGCACAACCTTAACATTGCACTTATTATCTTTTAGGCAGACGCGGCTGCCGGATTGCTCCTGAACTGTTTCCTCAGTGATAAGCAGTCCGGCAGTCTCCATGCATAAAAATATAAAATCTCTGCTCTAAGCTGTAATCCTATGCTTTTTCCAGCCTATATCCCATACCAGATAATCTCATTTGCCGCAAGCTCCAGGTCAAAACTTGTTCCGTCACCTTTGTATATTGTAGTCTTCTGGGGCTCGTAAGTATTGTTGACCACACAGTATCTGCCATTCTTTACATAGGCATGAACCTCCACATTAAAGTTCGTGCTGAACCATTTGTGCAGGTTTTCCTCCTCATGGGAAGACCAGAGGATAGCCCGGTACAAAATACGGCTGTTTTCAAAGCTGTATGGGAGTCCGCTGATATACACGCAGCGTCCTTTCCCAAATTCATTGACCGCCATCTGGACTTCTTTTTCGTGGTGCACCAAAACCTCCGCCCCTTCTAAGGCATAGATATTCTTCTGGCCTTCCCCGAAATCAATTTCCTTTGTACAGTCCTCTGTGATAAAATGGCTGTGCTCTTCCCAGTTGTATTTATCCATATTCAGCGTAAAGCCTACCTCTTTTTCCACACCCAGGGTGGTGGCAAGCTGGAAGAAATGCCCCTCATGCTGATGGGCTGAGGGCTCTCCAATGCCGATAAAGCCGCCGCCGTGATAAATAAAGCGTTTCACCGCAGTGACGATTGTTTCGTCAATCCAGTTTTCGCCGCCTGAAAATGCCGTATCCGCACCCCCTGCATTAAGTATCACATCAATATCATCAAGGACAGCCGGGTTATTCCTGATATCCTCAAAGCTTAGGAACTGCACGTCAAAGGGCGCGCCGCTTAAGGCTTCAATCACCCCAGCATAGGAGTAGTTCTGCTTATGGTAGATTGCGTGGTGCACCATATGGTTCCCCCATGCCCTCATTCTGCCCCAGCAGTTCAATACGGCCACTTTTTTGATACAGTAGGGCGTCGTTCCCTTTATATTTTCATAAAGCACCCGGAATTCCTCGCACACACTCTCCACATAATCAATAAACTCTGGAAACTCCATGGCCAGCTTCAAATAACCGCCGTACCCGATACGGTCGATGGGTTTTCTTAAGATGGCGCGCCTTGCGGTTACCCAGTTCACCTTTGCCTCTTTCACCGGGTCTCCTCCCTGGCAGAACACATCCGGGAAGAAATAGGGCAGAAGCCTTCCTTCCGTATAATTTACCCCCTCAATATCGCTAATCAGGCGAAGGGTGCTTCCATTTCCCACGCTCCCTACCACCGCGTCCAGTCCGATGGATTTAAACTCATCTAAGAACGGCTCCATGCCAATCCAGTGATCCCCTAAGAACATCATGGCCTCCTTGCCGCATTCATGGGTAATGTCCACCATCTCCTTGGCAAGCTTTGCCACTTCCCTACGCTGGAAATCCTGAAAATCCCGGAATTCCTTGCTGGGGATACGGTAGGGGTTGTTCATGTAGCCCTGGTCTATAATGAATTCCGGCCGGAATTTGTATCCAGCTTCTTTTTCAAACTGTTCCAAAATATAGGGGCTGACGGATGCAGAATATCCATACCAGTCCACATACCGCTCCCTTGCCAGCTCATCAAAAATCAATGTAAACTGGTGGAAAAATGTGGTATACCGGATGACATCGATATGGGGATTATCTTTGATATAGTTCCTTAACCGTTCCATCGAATATTCTTTTGTCTTAGGCTGGCGCACATCAAAGGTTATTTGTTTCTCAAAATCCGTCCAGCCGTTGGTGACTGCATTGTACATATGCACAGGATCCCACATAATGTAGGCAAGGAAGCTTACCGTATAATCGTGGAACTCTTTTGCGCCATGGATGGTCACATCCCCTGTTTTTCCATCGTAATCCCACTGGGACGCCTGCACAATTTCCCCTGTGGTACGGTCAATGACTTCCCACCATCTTGTGATATCATCCCTGTCATTTACCTTCAGCATATCCGGGTACAGGTGATTCATAAGATGGATGGACAATTCATCCCCTACTGCGGTATAGAAGGGAGTCATAATGTACATTTGCTGTATTTCATCTGGGTTCGCTTTCGCCCATTCGTTGTCTTTCCGTGTTGTATAATAGGTGGAATATACTTTCGCCTCCACATGCTTCAATTCCTCTGGATAATCTGTCCCGTCGCAGTCGCGGATTGCATCCGCACCCCAGCGTTTTACAAGTTCAAGTGTTTCAGGCACTACATCCACATCTGTAGGTATTGTGACCCTTCCTGCAGAATGTTCTTTCAATTCTATTCTCCTCCCTTACTGATATACAGGCTGGCACAGCGCCGCCGTGCCAGCCCGGTAAAAAACCACATGCTGTTTCCTTACCCTTTGACACCGCCGCCGGTAACTCCTGAAATAATCTTCTCTGACAAGAAAATATAAAGCAGGAAGGTCGGCAGGAATACGATAATAACTGCTGCAAACAGTCCGCCGTAATCTCCGGTATACTTCATACCGTTGACAATCTGCAAAAGTCCTACACCAACCGGCGTCATGTCGGATGACGATGCAAAAATAAGAGCCATAAAGAACTCGTTCCATACGCTTAAGAAATTAAAGATTGTAACTGTAATCAGCGCTGGCTGCACCAATGGCAGCATAATCTGCCAGAAAGTCTTCGCTGGTGTACATCCGTCAATGGTCGCTGCTTCCTCATAGCTTTTTGATAAGCTTGCAAAGAAGTTCAGCAGGTATGTGGTAGTAAAAGGCACACGCAGGAAGATATAAAGTATCATCAGAAGAATCCTGCCCTTAATATGATACTGGGCTGATAAGGAATAGATCGGCATAATGATCATAACCTCTGGGATACTCATTGCCAAAATCAAGCTAAATTTCATGGGCTTTCTTCCAAGAAATGTATACCTTGACAATACGTAGGCCGCTGGCGCTGATATCAAAATCACGCATACACAGGTTACCACGGCATACATCAGAGAGTTGCCAAAGAAAACCGAAACATTGCTGGCTGCCCATGCATTTACATAGTTTTCAAAATGTATGCCTGTCGCAAACTTAAACACATTTCCAGAAAAAATCTCTCTGGATGTAGAAAGGCTGGCTGCGATAATCCAAAACAGGAATGCAGCAGTAAACATGATCCAGATCAGTACGATTGCATATCCCGGAAGAAGCGCAGCTTCTTTTTTCCAGTTTATTTTTTCCCTATATACTACTTTTTCTTTTTTCCTCATTTTATCACTCCATTCCGCCCTTAGAATTCCAAATCATCATCTTTGATTACTTTGTTCATAATAAAGTAAACAACTGCTATAAAGAGTGACAAGACAACACCGATTGCCGCGCCGGCTCCAGCATCTCTTGTTACATTTCCGGTAGTTCCAAACACAGTGTCATACAGGTAGACTACAGGCACCACCGTAGATGCTTCTGTGTTGACCGGAGCAAACATTTTGGACCAGAGGAAGAAGGAAATACAGTTAATACTCCAAAATGTAATGTTTGTCTTAAAGATGCTTCGCAGCAGTGGCATAGTGATACTGAAAAACTGCTGTATCTTATTTGCTCCGTCAATGGTTGCCGCCTCAAAAATATCCCCCGAAATCCGTTCAATTCCGTTTATGAAAATCAGCATATAATATCCAACAGCTCCAAATACGAATGCAACGAGCATTGCCCAGAACTTCATATCCGTTCCCATCCAATTCTTTCCTTCCAGCCCCAAGGCTTCCAGAAATTTATTCAGCAGACCGTATTCCTGATTGTAAATATACTGAATCCACATGGTTGCCAATGCAACTGCGCTGATAACATTTGGAAGATAAATTGCGGCCCGGAAAAATTTCTTAAACCGGATGCCGCTGGTAAGGATCACTGCAAATAACAGCGCAAACGACAACACCAGAATCCCCCCTACGATCCAAATCAAAGCCATATTTCTTATTGCCTGATGAAACGTAGGGCTTGAAAATATTTTCTGGTAATTTGCTATTCCATTAAAAGACCACTCCGACATACGGGCTGTTACACTTTCCACACCGAAGAAGCTCATAATCACTGTACGCACGATTGGATACAGGTACATGATAAATAAACTCAAGGCGCAGGGAAGCGTAAACGCTATAATAAATAACCGATTCTTCTTTGATTTCATATTCTCATCCCACCTCCTTGGCAAAAATATAGTGGCGTCTATTACAGACGCCACTCTTTAACCATATACTACTTGCTTAGTATAATCCATCCAGAGCCTTTGCAAAGTCTGCACCAGTAGCAAATTTCCCTTCAAATAACTGAATTACGCACTCATCGAGTTTTGGATACAAGTCAGCATTCTCTCCAATTCCCATGTTCCAAGCAAGTGGAGAAGTAGTTGCTTTTAAAACTTCAACCGTACCATTCTGGGATGCCGGAGCTGTGTTTGCCGGATCTGCCGGAATCTGTCCTGCATCATTTGCCATCTGCTGGTCGTTCTCACCAGTAACAATCATCATAGCCAAGTCAAACGCTGCCTGCTTATTCTCACAGTAATCTGTGATTGCAATAGAGTTTGCTCCTGCATATGCGCTTGCTGCAAGATCATCTTTACCTTCTACACCTGGATAGTTGAAAAGTCCCCAGTCAAGCTCTACCTTTGTGGTATTGTTTACTTCTGTGGTAACGTAATTTGCACAAATTACCATTGCAACTTCATCACTCATACCAATCTTGTTCTGAGAATTCGGGTATTCATCCGGTGCACCATCTGCAAGGTATCCAGCGTTTACGAACTCAATCATGCTGTCTGCTGCTGCTGCAACGTCTGCATTGCTGCTCCAGCCGCCTTCTTTTGACATTTCGCTGATGGTTTCTTCCGGTACATAACGGGAAAGATGATAACCAAATGCGAAGGATGCATAAGCGCTGTCAAGAGCCAATGGCTGAATGCCATTCTCTTTCAAAGTCTTACATACTTCCATAAATTCGGTCCATGTAGTTGGAACTTCTACACCAGCTTTTTCAAACAGGTCTTTCCGGTAAAAGATTCCGCCAACCTGAGGCTGTTCTGCAAGAGAAGTAAACTTCTCGGATCCTGTCTTTTTCTGTGCCCATGCTTTCTGCTGAGTCTGGAATACAGCATAGCTCTTGTCTGCATATCCAGCGGCCTCTGCCATCTCGGAAAGGTCTGCCACATATGGTGCATAGTTCTGAGCAATTCTCTTATAATCGTCCTCGAACAGGTCGATGTTCTCTTTGGACTCTAATGCTGAGTTCAGGATGTCCTTGACGTCACGGTTTTTCCATTCAATGGTAACCTTAGCGCCAGTTTCTTCCTGGAACTTATCTACTGCTGCCTGGATTACCTTTCCCTGAGGCTCTGTGTTTGCCCACATTGACCAATATGTAAGTTCAACACCTTCATAATTGCCGCCTGCTGCTTCTTCTCCGCCTGCTTCCTCAGTCTCTGTCTCTTCTCCGCCTGCTTCTTCTTTGTCGGCTTCTTCCTCTCCGCCGGCTTCGCTGGTTTCATTTCCGCTGGTTTCGTTGGCCTTGTTTCCATTACCATTGTTCCCACCACAAGCTACAAGCCCTGCAGCCATCATGGCAACCAACAGTAAACTGACAATTTTCTTTTTCACACTTTCTTCCTCCTTTATTTTTTGTAAGCTTAGTATAACATGCCGTCCCAACAATTTTCTATACATTTATTGTTTTTTTTTTTAGATTTATTGTTAATTGGATATAAATATTTATAAAAACAGGAAAATTTATAATCATTTTGTACAATGGCTTTGCTGTTTTTTTTGTTTCATTGTTACTTTTGCACCACTTTTTTCTTTCCTCGGAACTATCTTATTGGGGAATCCGCCTATAAAAGCGGAACCTTCTATATTTGAAGATTCCCTTCCATCTGGCCGTAATCTATTGTGATTTTCCTCCCATCTTTCATCTGAACCTGCACAGGCCCATAGGCTCCGCATCCTTCTTGATCCGCATAACCAATATCCTGAATGGGAAAGATCTCCTCTTCTGTAAAATCAAAAAAAGACTCCCTTGTAATGACCTGGCTTACCAATACAGCCGGCTCATACCCATACATTTCTTTCCTATGGAAGGAAGCGCCTATCACAATGCTTTCTTTTGTGTCTGCATTGGTATCTGTGCTTCGCGCCAAATACATCTCCTCCCACATGCCGTACACAGTCATCGCCATCTGCTTCTCTCTTCCCTGGGAATCTCTTCCTTTAAGGACAATGGCTCTTGCGCCGTCCTCTGCCAGGCTGCGCACTTTCACATCTCCAGCATCCGGAAATCCGTAGGAGCCAAGGGTTACTTTCACGTTTCCCCGGCACAGCCTGATCCGGTCTATTCTCAAAAGCCCTTCGGGAACTGCATAATCCGCCAAATCTATGGCGTCCATCCAGTGCATTTCCGTATTGCTTTGATAGCCAAAAAAATACCGCCGGTACAGAACCCCATTCCTCTGCCCATGCCACAGCAAAGCATTGGGCATACGTGAAATTCCCTTTTCTTTGTCCCAAAGCAGGTACATCTGAGCCTCATACCCTGTATTTGTAAAGGCCTCCCATGGATATCTGCTATGATAGGCAAGCTTTCCATAACAGCACATGCCTTCCACATCCCCGATGGAGCGAACCACTTTTCCGCTGCGAAGCTCTGCTGCGCCATTTCGCTGATGACTAGAAAGACACAGTCCCGGGCCGGGCAGGAGGGTCTCTCTCGTTATGCCTGGCTCCATGGCTTCCCAAATGCCATTCTCCTCTGCGGCTGTCCAGAAAGGGTGGCTTTCGGGCAAACGCAGGCAGAGAAACGCTTTTCCCATCCACAGGGGACTCTCCGCACAGCTATATGGCTGAACCATAGGCAGGAAGGGCCGGTAAAATCCAAGATTCGGCACGCCCTCATACAATATGTCGTCACGCTCCAAAAACTGCAGCAACGCCCCGGAACAGATTCTCCTTGCAAGCCCCGGCCGGGCGGTATGGTTTTTCAGAAAATAATTTCCATCAAACCCACAGGCTGCTGCATTTCTATAAATACCGCTCCTGCCCCACATGGTTACCCAGCCATCTTGATCAAACAGCATCGGATAATTTTCCATAAACCTATTGGAATTCTCCTCAAACTTTGCCGCAAGATACGGTTCCTTCTCATATCCGTACCATGTGCACCAGAGAGGGGCATACAGCTGAAATGCCCATATGGAATAGTAGTCAAAGGCATTCCCATCCCGATACCAGCCGTCGCCGCTGTAATAATTCAAAACCGCCGCCGCATGGTGCCGCATAATGCCTTCATCAATTTTTCGTCCGTTCATCCACAGAAAAGCAAGATCCAGCATGTTAAACAGCCGCCAGTTATGGGGCACCGTCCCTTTGTCTGCGTAGCCCTTTATAAAGTCAAGGATTGTCTCTTTTTCCGTTTTTTCATAAGCATCCCATATCACGCTTTTGCAAACCCACAGGCAAATCACAAGGGCGCAGGTCTCCACGGTCTGCTGGTAAAGGTTCAGCGGTTCCCGTCTGCCCTCCATCCGGCACAGCTGTTCATATCCCAGCACATAATTGGCTTCCCCGGGGGTACAGGCCGAAAGCGCCTGTTTTTTATAATATTCTTTTAATGGAATGCCGGAAATGACTACGTCCGGCTCATTGACAAGAAGAGGAGCGGCAATAAAAAAGCTCCTGGCAAGCCCTTCAAAAATCTCCGCCTTTTTCTTCCACTCCGGCGTGTTCTCATTGGGATAGGTGATGTTCTCCTCATACCTGGGCACAAGCACCGGCGCGTCCAAATCCTTAACATGGCAAAACACCCCTGTTAAGAGGTATTTTGCCGCATCTATCCAATGTTTTCTTCCCATGCCCGTATATGGGCTGTTCTGAAAATCCGGCGCATCCAAAACAAATCTTTTCCCCACCGGTTATTCCCCTATTATCTCTTTTACTGCCGCTGCAATCTTATCGCATTTGCAGTTGGCAAAGAACAATTCTTTAAAATGCTCCCCGCTTAAAGCACCTTTTACCAATTCTTGATCCAAATCTTTCAAAATGTCTGTGAATTCCCGGTAGGCAGCCTTCCTCACCTCATCCAGAATCCGCTTGTTCCTCTGCTCTGGAACTGCCCGCTCCCTTGGATATCCCTGTCCGCTCTCTTCTGCATATAATTTTTCAAAGATATACGCAAGGTTTAAGTCGCCGCCCCATCCATAGCCTTTTGCAAAAGGCAGCGCAATGGCATTTCCATCATTAATCTGTGCAAAGGTATAAGCGTCCAACGGATCCTCCACATGTCCGCAGATCACTCCTGGGAAAGAATTGCAGGCCAGCATTGCCCCTTCGCCTGTTCCGCAGCCTGTAATCACATAATCTGCTGCCCCGGAATTTAAAAGCACCGCTGCAAGTATGCCCGCCTGCACATAGGTAAGCTGGCACGCATCCTCTGCCGTATACATCCCATAGTTGAACACCTGATGCCCCATAGGATCCACTACCTTCTTGAGCGCATCTAAAATAACCGGATTCTTTGCCGCCTGGCTGTTTTCATTAATCAAAGCAATTTTCATTTTTCTCCTCCTTCCTATGCTGTCAAACCGTTCTTTTTTACATCAAATCCTGCATAGCAATTCCATCCATATCATCAAAATCCTGATTTTCTCCTACCATCCCCCAGATAAACGTATAGTTTCTGGAACCGCTGCCAGAATGGATGGACCAGCTTGGAGAAATGACTGCCTGTTCATTCCGCACAACGATATGCCTTGTTTCCGCAGGTTCCCCCATATAATGCATCACAAAAGCATCCTCCGGCAGTTCAAAGTATAGATAAACCTCCATGCGCCTGTCATGGGTATGGGATGGCATGGTATTCCATACGCTGCCCGGCTCTAAGCTTGTCATACCCATCTCAAGCTGGCAGCTTTCCACCTGGCCGGGAAGAATATATTTACAGATTGTGCGGTGGTTAGATTCTTCCAGGCTTCCCAGTTCCACTTTGTTCTCATCCTTAACAAGAACCACACCCTCTCCCGGCGTGCCCTCCGGCTTAATCAGCACAGTTGGATACGCCATATGCGCTGGCGCGCTGTTTAGGTAAAACTTTGCCGGAGCATTTGCATCTGCACTGGCGAAAGAGATTTCTTTTGAACCTTTTCCTATATACATTCCTTCCTTATGGCTCACAGCATATTCCCTGCCATCTACACAAATCGTCCCGGCTCCGCCGATATTGATTACGCCAAGCTCGCGCCTTTCCAGAAAATACTCCGCCCGAAGCTCTTCTCCCGCTGTTAATTTCAGAGCGCCCTCCACGGGCATTGCCCCGCCTGTAATAATGCGGTCAATATGGCTGTATACCAATTTGATTTCATCCGCAATAAATAACTGGGGAATCAGAAATTCTTCCCTCAGCCGCTGTGTTGTGTAATGCTTTACGTCCTTTGGCGACGCAGCTGTCCTTACCTCCATGTGAAAAACCGTCCTTTCTTTCTTTTCATAGGTCTTATTATAACTGCTTTGCCCGGGAAAAGAAATCCTTCTTTTGCTCTGTTTTTTAGATTTCCACAGATTAATCACAGAATGGTTGACTTTTTTGCAAAAACAGGATATACTTAAGACTCCGAGCAGCTGGGGCGTTAGCGGTGCCCTGTACCAACAACCCGCTATAGTTGGAGTGATGCTTTGCCCCGGGTTTTTGCCTGTGGGGCTGCCTTTTATAAGTGGTGATGACGTTTGGGTCTTACGCAATGGAACTCTGTGAACCGTGTCAGGTTGGGAACAAAGCAGCACTAAGCAGAACCTTTCATGTGCCGTAAGGGCGCCTGGGCCGAGCTAACTGTAAAAGTAACGCCCATGGTCAGGATTCAAAGCAAGGCGCTCGGTTTTTAATACCCAAAACCAGCATCTATTATCCGCAAAGATAGGAGAATCCTTTTGAAAAAAATTTTACACAAAGCCAGGCATATTCTTTTTGAATCCTGCAATTTTCTGGAGCTGCTCATGGCTCTTATTGTTTTAACCGCCATACTGGCGGCTTGCTGCACCCTTGGCAATTCTTTTCTTAATTACTGGAATGACAGATATGCCGACTGGGCTTTTCTGTCCTTTGTAGGGCATGTGTTTAATATCCTGATTGGGATTGAGTTCTTGAAAATGCTTTGCCAGCCCAGCGCAGACACCGTATTAGAGGTTTTGATTTTCCTTGTGGCGCGTCATATGATATTGGACCACACCACCGTAATTGAAAATCTTCTTACCATCATAAGCATCGGAATACTTTTTGCCATCAAGAAATATGTCAGCCTGCCTGTCCGAAAAGAAAATTACGGCATCTTTTCCGGTGACTCCAGCCCAGAAGAGGCTGCCGAGGATGAATCGGAGACAAGCAGCCAAAAATAAATATATGGAAATTTCATGAAACATTCCCCCGGCTCTTGACATTTCAGCGCCGGGGGATTATATTTAGATAGTAATCAATAATAATTATCATTATTTACAGGAGGAAAGGACATTGATGAAGTACAGCCGCCAGCGGGAATGCATCAGGGAATTCCTTGCAGGGCGTAAGGACCATCCAACTGCTGAAACAGTTTACACCAGTGTGAAAAAAGAATATCCAAACATCAGTCTGGGAACCGTATACCGCAACCTTTCCTTGTTGACAGATGTTGGAGAGATACAAAAAATTTCCACAGGCATGGGGCCGGACCGCTTTGATTGGAATACAAATCCCCATTACCATGTGCTCTGCAAAAAGTGCGGCAGCGTTATGGATTTAAAAATGGAAAATATTGACCATATCAATATTCTTGCCGGAAATGAATTCGAGGGAAGAATCGAAGGGCATATTGCATATTTCCTCGGCACATGCCAAAAATGCATGGAGCAGGAAAATAATAAAAATATCCCTTGACATCACAGCTAAGATATGCTATCTTAATTTCAGTAACAATTACTATTTTTCTTATCAAACAAAATATTCTAATACATAGAAAGGAAGAAAACAATTATGAAAAAATTTGTATGTAATGTATGCGGTTATGTTTTTGAAGGAGATGCAGCGCCGGAGAAATGTCCACAGTGTAACGCTCCCGCTTCCAAATTTACAGAGCAGACTGGAGAAATGAGCTGGGCCTCCGAGCATGTAGTAGGGGTGGCTCAGGGTGTATCTGAAGACATCATCGAAGATTTAAGAGCAAACTTCAACGGAGAATGTACAGAAGTCGGCATGTATCTGGCTATGGCAAGAGTTGCCCACAGAGAAGGATATCCAGAAATCGGCTTGTACTGGGAGAAAGCTGCTTACGAAGAAGCAGAGCATGCTGCTAAGTTTGCTGAATTGCTTGGCGAAGTTGTGACAGACAGCACCAAGAAGAACCTGGAGATGAGAATTGAGGCTGAGAACGGCGCTACTGCTGGTAAGACTGACCTGGCTAAGAGAGCTAAAGCTGCAAACCTTGACGCTATCCATGATACCGTTCACGAGATGGCAAGGGATGAGGCAAGGCACGGCAAGGCATTTGCAGGACTTCTTAAGAGATACTTCGGCTAAGCTGGAAACAGCATAAAATAAGGATTTACGGCAATTTCAGGGTGTGTGGATGAAAGTTCATGCACCCTTATTTTTGCTGCGGAAAACAAGAAAGCAGTACATACATTTGAATTATGAAAACAGGCCAACTATGCATTATTCCGCCGGCATTCCACCGGCGGAATAATAATTGAATTCATCCCTATAGAAAATTTATTTCTGGTTCACAGGCCCTATATTGATGTTCTTGCCTTAATCTTGGAATTCATCTCTATAGAAATATTTATTTCTGGTTCGCAGGCTCTATATTGATGCTCTTGCCTTTAATCTTGGAATTGCTCATGGCTTTCAGCACTTCCTTGCCGTATTCCCGGGGCACTTCCACGAAAGTGTATTTATCATACATGTCAATGGCTCCTACCAGCTTTCCTGGCATCCCGGATTCCCCGGTTATGGCTCCCAAAATATCACCCGGCTTCACATGCTGCTTCTTTCCGATGTTGATAAACAGGCGGACCATGCCTTCTTCTGCTCCTGTATCCCCGAATTCAAAATTCTCCATGCTGTTTTGGGCGTTCTCCTCTTCTCCCAGCAATGCCATCTTCAAGAATGCCGCCGCAATATCCATAGCGGTGTAATCGGATTCGTTCACCTGGGATTCCACCATATTTACCATGGAAGACAGATCCTCTTCCTCAATGATCGTCCCAATATGATCCATGATTTTCTCCAGCCTTACCTGAACCACGTCCTCCATACTGGGCACCTTCTGCGCCAGAATCTTGGTCTTGCAGTACCGCTGGATATCCTTTAATTTGTAGACCTCTTTTCCCTTTACAAAGGTAAAGGAACGGCCTGTCCTGCCCGCCCGGCCTGTCCTGCCGATACGGTGCACATAATATTCATCATCCTGGGGAAGGTCAAAATTAAAGACCGCTTCCACATCGTCCACGTCAATTCCTCTGGCTGCCACGTCAGTAGCTACCAAAATCTCTGTATTTCCATTACGGAAATGGTTCATAACCCGGTCCCGCTGGCTCTGTTTCATATCGCCGTGAAGCCCCTCGGCAAAGTATCCTCTGCCCTGGAGCGCATTGGTCAGCTCATCCACCATGCGCTTGGTGTTGCAGAATACCAAAGAAAGCTTGGGGTCGTACACATCCAGCAGACGGCTTAAAACCTCCACCTTATCCTTGCGCTTTACATCATAATAATACTGCTCAATGTTTGGAACCGTCAGTTCCTTTTTTACCACCTTGATGGTAACAGCATCCTTCTGGTATTTTTTGGTGATTTCCAGAATAGGCTTTGGCATGGTTGCAGAAAACAGTACGGTCTGCCGTTCCTCAGGAATGTATTCCAATACCGTCTCAATATCCTCACGGAATCCCATGTTGAGCATCTCATCCGCTTCATCCAATACGATGGTATTTACCTCTTCGCACTTGATGGTCTTTCTCCTTAAATGATCCATAATACGTCCAGGGGTTCCGATAATAATCTGGGCGCCGCCTTTTAAGGAACGTATCTGCTTCACGATATCCTGCCCGCCGTATACCGGCAGAACCTTTACCCCATGCATATATTTGGCAAGGCTGCGCACCTCTTCTGCCACCTGGATTGCCAGCTCTCTGGTGGGACACAGCACAATTGCCTGGGTCTTCTTATTATGGGGATCCACCTTCATTAACAAAGGGATTCCAAATGCCGCTGTTTTTCCAGTTCCAGTCTGTGCCTGCCCGATTACGTCTGCCCCTTCCATTACCACTGGGATTGCCCTGCTCTGAATCGGAGTAGTCTCCTCAAAACCCATTTCCTGTATCGCCCGCAATATCTGGGGATATAAATCTAATTCATCAAATCTTAATGCTTCCATTCTATTTCCTTTCATTTGCTAATCTTACACTATTACAAAATCTGTTGCTAATCATAGCAAAGAAAACCGCTGTTGTCAAACTATTTTCGAAAACTATTCCCCATCATTAATTTCTTCTCTGCGGCGGAAAGGTTTCCCTCACCTCTTTCCACTCCACATTTCCTTTGGATTTCCCAGAAGGGCGGGAGGAGTCCACCGCAAATCCATAGAAACTTTTTTATTTCTATTGACATTTAGAAATATATAGTATAGTATTTGTTTATACATAATATAGTTTTAATTACTACATATTCATATTTTTATTACTCTTACATATACTATAGATATCTATTTGATATTGCACGAAAATGAAATTGTTATCGTACACTCGCCATTCTGTTTCACCGGCCATCATGATAATTTTTTTAAGGAGGAGATGCTATTATGAAATTTAAGCTGAAAGACCCTGGAAGTTCCATCACACACTTTATCGGAATGCTGATGGCTCTCTTTGCCGCGACACCTTTGCTGATCCGCGCTTCCACCAACCCGGATAAGGTTCATGTAATCTCCCTCGGCATTTTTATGCTGAGCATGATTCTGCTTTATGGAGCCAGCGCCACCTACCACGCGCTGGATTTATCGGAAAAATCCAACCGCATTCTGCGCAAATTGGATCATATGATGATTTTCGTACTGATTGCCGGCACATATACCCCGGTATGCCTGATTGTCCTGGGCGGCTCTGTGGGATACGGCCTTCTGGCTCTTGTATGGGGAATCGCCCTGGCTGGAATCCTTGTAAAGGCATTTTGGATTACCTGCCCCAAATGGTTTTCTTCTATATTATATATCGCCATGGGCTGGGTATGCGTCCTTGCCTTCACCCAGATTATCAATTCCCTGTCCCCGCAGGCCTTCGGATGGCTTTTGGCCGGAGGGATTATTTATACAATCGGCGGCATTATCTATGCCTTGAAACTGCCGATTTTTAATTCAAGACATAAAAATTTCGGCTCACACGAAATTTTCCATTTGTTTGTTATGGGCGGCAGCTTATGCCACTTTGTTATGATGTACTGTTTTGTGGCTAATATGCCGCTGTTTTGATAAATTTCCCCACAGCAGCTCTGTGAGTTATTCAGTGTTTTATTACACAGCCAGGCTTTGGGGATAATACCCTGGGCTATTCAAAAGGGACTGCTCTGCCACCGATGCGGCAGCATTCTTCCTGCCGCCTCATATTTTGCAGCAGTCCCTTTCTCTTGCACGATCGCAGATGTGACAGCATACTTCCTGCTACTTCATTATTTCAATATCATAAAACTCTACCCTTGCATCCTGAGCCAGAATCCCCACCTCATATTCCGGTTTTGCATAAACCCGGTAGGTAAAAGCAGCCTGCTCTCCTGCAAACACCTCCACCAAATCATGATCCACAAGGATTTTAATGTCGATTTCCTTTCCATCCTCAATGCAGAATGTCTTTTCCGCTACCCGAACGCCATCCGGCCCCGGATCCGTAGCAGGCGGCACCGCCTGGCAGGACTGTTCCCAGAAAGGATCCACACCCATGGGAAGATTCAAAAGAGACGCTCGCTGCATTGCCATGTCAAATTCCAGAAGGAGGCAGCCGCTGGCCTCCTCGTCGGATTTTAGCAAAATTCCGAAATGATCGTAGGTTTCCCTGGGCATGATTTTACATTTGAACAGAAAATGCTCTTCCGGGTGCTGAAAAAAACCATAGATGCAGGAACCTACAGAATCTAGCTCAAACATCTTTTCTCCATAGCGCTTTGCATTTCCCAGCGCCGGCACATAGCTCCAGTTTACTGCATCCTGATAGGCCGCCACATACTCCTGGGGCATTTTTACATCCAGCCCTCCTTCCGGCGCAGCCACAACCTCATGGGGCACACAGAACGCTCCTCCCCAGTACCATTCCCCTCGGTCGCTTTTCTCTGCCCGATCATGCGCCCAGGCAAAATAAAACCTGCGCCCCTTCGCATCCTCCATGGATTTTGCCGCGTAAAACCTCCGTCCTCCAATGCCGTCTTTTTTTGTTTTCCTCCAAGGTCCAAAGGGAGATTTCGACACCCGGTAAATCGTATTGACAAACTCTGAAAACCGGGAGTAGGACAGATACCAGGTATCCTCAATCTTATACATTTCCGGGCATTCCGGGCAGTTTGTATGCCCTGGTGCATACAAAGGACCGTAATAGTCCCAATCCGCCAGATCCTTGGAGCGGTAAAGCACCACACAGCCCCGGCGGGTCACCGGCATATCCAGCTTCCTGGCTGAAAGCAGCATCCAGTAACACCCATCCTCTTCGTTATAAAATACATAGGGATCCCGCCAATCCCCCTCCTCGTAAAGCTCCACAAGGGGAGTAACCACCGGATTGGCAGGGTCTTTTTCCCAGACAATGCCATCTTCGCTGATGGCATGGCAGATGGTCTGCTGAAATCTGGCTGTCAAACAATAGCCCGTATAAAATGCGTGGTATTTCCCCTCGCCGTATACGACAGAACCAGTCCACACCCCCGAGGCATCCGGCTCGTCCCCTTCCCCTGGGTAAAGCGCAGTTGGAAGTTCCTGCCAGTGAACCAAATCCTCCGATACGCTATGGCTCCAGGTGGTCCGAAGACGTGCCGGATACACCGTTGTTCCCGGCGGCGAGGTCAATGAAAAAATATGGTACTTCCCCTCATGGTAAAAGGGAATCGCATCTCCTGTTGAATCTGCAAAAGACATTTTACGAAAAATATCCATGTTCAGGTTCCCTCCTTCATTTCAAAATTCCCAGCATCCTATGCTGCTTGTTTCTTTTTTAAGATTGCCAGCTTATCCTTCTGGGCATCCAGCAATACCGCGCAGGCAATAATCAATCCCTTTACAATCAATTGCCAGTAAGAGCTTACCCCAATCAGGTTCAGCCCATTAGAAATCACTCCAATGACCATAGCGCCGAACACCGTGCCGCTGATGCGCCCCTTGCCGCCAGACATGGAGGTTCCTCCAAGCACACAGGCTGCGATAGCATCCAGCTCATAGCCGCTTCCCACAGAGGGCTGGCCGGAATACATTCTGGAACAAAGCACCAGTCCTGCAAATGCAGATAAAAAGCCGGACAAGGTAAACACAATAATTTCCACTTTTTTGATGGGCACCCCGGAAAGCCTGGCTGCCTCCCGGTTGCCTCCGATGGCATATACATAGGTGCCGAACCTTGTCTTTCCCAGTACAAAGCTGCACAAAGCAATCAAAATAACCATATACACAACCGGCAGAGGAATTACATTAAACAGATATCCGGTGCCGATAGCCACAAAAAAATCATCATTTATCCTGGTGGACTGTCCGCCGGAATACACATAAGCCACGCCGCTGCAGACGTTCATCATAGCCATGGTGATAATAAAAGCCGGAACCCGGAACCTGGATACCACACAGCCGCTGACAAACCCGGCCAGCGTGCCCAGCACAATCCCTGCAAGGATGGCTGCGCCGATGGGAAGCCCCTGGTTCACTGTCAGCCCCACGGTAAGCGTACCGCTCATGGCTACGATTGCCCCCACAGACAAATCAATATGCCCTAGGATAATAATCAACGTCATGCCAAGGGCTATGTAGGCGTTGATGGAAATCTGCCTTAAAACCGATATGATATTGTTGGGCGTCAGAAATTTATCCGTGGCAAAAGATACAATTGCACACATAATGATAAGAACGCCAATAATACCTACGTTATTTCGGAATATGCCCAAGACAGCATTGTCTGCCAAGGACGTTTTTTTGTTCTTCTGATCCATATCACTCAATTCCTCCTGCTGCATATTTCATGATTTCCTCCTGGCTTAATTCCTCTTTCGCCAACTTTCCCACCAATTTTCCTGCCCGCATAATGCATACATTGTCACACATGTTGATGATTTCCGGAAGCTCGCTGGAAACCATAATAATCGCAATCCCCTCCTTTGCCAGAGCATTGATGGCTCCATAGATTTCAAATTTCGCATTGACGTCCACGCCCCGGGTAGGCTCATCCAGAATCAGTACATCCGGCTTGGCGGCAAGCCACTTTCCCAGCACCACCTTCTGCTGGTTGCCGCCCGAAAGGCTTCCCGCTTCAATCTGCGCAGATGCTGCTTTGATGCGAAGCTTTGCAAAATATTCATCAATTACTCTTTTTTTCTTCTTCTCGCTGATGGCAGCGCCATTCATGTAAAACCGCAAAGAAGCAAGGGTCAGGTTAAAGGCTACGCTATTTTCCAGAACCAGCCCTTGTTTTTTCCGATCCTCCGGCACTAATGCAACACCGGCCCGGATTGCCTGCATGGGATTCTTAAAGGCCTGCTTTTCCCCATGCAGAAATATCTCCCCCGCCTGATGGGGTCTTGCGCCGAAAATGCTCTCCATAATTTCACTGCGCCCTGCTCCCACAAGTCCGGCAAATCCTAGAATCTCCCCTTTGTGCACCTGAAAGCTGACATCCTGAAAGCTCCCCTGGCTGGTAAGGTTTTTCACCTCCAGAACCACCTTGGCATTGGTTAAATCCTTAAAATCCCTTGCGTAAAAGCTCTCCAGGTCACGTCCTACCATCATGGCCACCAATTCTCCGGGATTGGTTTCTAAAGTTTTCCGTGTCCCCACATATGCGCCGTCCCGGATAATGGTCACCCGGTCCGAAATGCGGAACAGTTCTTCCATACGGTGGGAAATATAGATAATGCTTACCTTTTTCGACTTCAGCCGAGCAATAATCTCAAAGAGCTGCTCCACCTCCTCATTAGACAAGGAGGAGGTGGGCTCATCCATAACAATAATTTTCCCGTTAAAGGAGACAGCCTTTACAATTTCCACCATTTGCTGCTGGGCAATGGTTAGATTCTCTACGATTTCACCGCTGTCGATCTTCACCCCCAAGGAAGCAATCATTTCCGCTGCCCGCCGGTTGGTCTCTTCCAAATCCACTACGCCATGGCGGACAATCTCTCGTCCGAGAAAAAGATTCTGCGCTACCGTCAAGCAGGGAACCAACACAATTTCCTGATGAATAATCCCGATGCCATTTTCCCTTGCCTCCGGCACATTATGGATTTTCACTTCTTTTCCGTTGATTTTGATTGTCCCGCAATCCGGCTGATGGATGCCGCCCAGCACTTTAATCAGCGTAGACTTTCCAGCCCCATTTTCTCCCAGGAGCGCATGAACCTCGCCCAGTTCCAAGGAAAAATCTATTCCATTCAGTGCGTATATTCCAGAAAAACTCTTTTTTATCCCTGTCATTTCCAGAACATTCTGTCCCATATTAGCCTCCTGATTTTACTGCCAGTCATTTACGGTTTCCTTGGCTTCATCCTCCAATACAAGGTGGGAATCCAAATATACCTTCTTTTCACCTGGATCCGTTTCGCCGTCCAGGTATTTTACCGCTTCCTCATAAGCATATTCTGCAATCTGAATGGGCACCTGAGCTGCCACTGCGGTAAATTCTCCATCCAGCAGCGCCTGTTTGCCATCCGGGGAGGCGTCGATGCTGTAAACGCCAATCTGGCCTGTCTTATTTGCCGCTTTTACTGCCGCCGCAGCGCCCAGAGCGGAAGGGTCATTGATGCAGAAAAACGCCTGCAGATCCGGGTTGGAAATGATGATGTCCTCTGCCAGAGGAAGAGATGCGTCCAAGGCAGCCTCGCCATCCTGCTGTGCAACAATATTAAATTTGTCTTTCTGCTCTCCCAGCCCCTCCAGGAATCCGTTTACACGATCTACGCAGCTCTCATTGGAAGGAAAATCTAAAATGGCGATGTCGGCGCCCTCCGGATAATCTTCTGCCATCCGCTCCCCTACCAGCTGTCCTGCCATATAGGCATTGGTTCCTACAAACTGTGTGACAAAGCTTTCAATATCATCCTCGATAACTGCCGTATCCACATTGTAGATAGGGATGCCTGCTTCTTTGATTTCCGCCAGGCCGGAAGAGATGCCAGCGGAATCCACCGGAATGATAAACACTGCGCTATAGCCGCTGTTTGCCACATCCGACAGCTGGCTTAACTGGGTATTCAAATCATAATCCGGATCCAGACAGGTATAAGAAATCCCGTTCTCCTTGCAGAGCTTATCAAAAGTGGCGTCCATAGAACTCTGGAACGTATTATTCAACGTGTTTGTACAGAATGCAAAGGATAAATCCGAGGAGCCTGCTGGTTCCTCTTCCTCACCTGCTCCTGCTTGTGATTCATCTGCCCCTTTCTTTTCATCTGTGCCCTCATCGGTTTTGGCCGAAGCATTTGTATTGCCGTTGTTGTTTGAACCGCAGCCTGCCATCATGGATATTGCCATGCAAAGGCAAAGGCTTAACGCTAATAGCTTCTTCATATACATTTACCTCCATTGTTTTATGAAACAAAGATCCATTTCCACCAGAATAGAAAACCGGTTTTTGCGTAAATTTATAACTATCTGGCAATTTCTTGTCCTTTGTTTACGTAAATTCTATATTCCTCACTCCAAAATGTCAATGTTCTTTCCTGTTTCTTTTCTTTTTTCAGCGTTTCCTACAATACACTTTCTTTCTAATTTACAAATCAGCTATTGTTTTCCCATATTTTACGTAAAATTATGTTTTTGCAGCAAAAAAACTGGAAGAAAATGAGAATTCATCTCCTTCCAGCAGTCTCCGGCTTCCATAGCGTGAATGGCTGTGCACGATGAAAGCTTACTATGAATAATTTCTACGTTAAGTCCTCTGGAATTGGGTCATGAAAGATATCCCTCCAGGCGCGGCGGAGCTGTTTTTGTTCCACAACATAAGGCTGGACTCCAACATATTTGGGAACAAAGTCATTGACCAGGGATTTGGCCACAACCAAAGCGGCAGCCTGCCCCTGCTCATAGGGCCGCTGGGTGCTCAAGCCCTTTACAATTCCTTCCTCCATGCATCGGGCAATCTCCTGATCCAAATCCGTGGTAAACACTGCAATGTCCTCCCGTCCCATCTCTTTCAGCGCTTTGATTGCGCACAAGGCAGGCTGATCCCAGCTCACATAAAGCGCCTGGATTTGTGGGTATGCCTTTATCATACGCCTGCATACATGGTAAGCATTTCCAATCTGCCCGAACCCCTGGCTTGCAACAATTTCTATATTGGGATAATTGTCCAATATTTTTTCAGCTGCCAGATCCCTGGCCCTGGTGCCAAAAAAAAATGCCCCATGGTTAATAAATCCCACCTTCACATTGTCCTTTCCCCGAAAATATTCCCCCATCATCCTGCCTGTGTTGGCACCGTTCTCCTCCTCATTCACAGAAACGCATGCCACATAATTGTTTTTGCCGATATTTTCCGGCAGGCTGCTGATAAAAACCAGCCTGGAAACCTCTGAAAGCTCCTGGAACCTTTTTGCGGTTCTTTTGTCATCCGTCGGTATTGCAATCACTGCGTCCGGCTTCTGAATCAAGATTCCTTCTAATTGCATATTCTGCAGCCTGGAATCAAAGCGTGCGTCCATAACAGCAATCACATCAATTCCGTATTTTTCCAGCTCGTCCCGGATTCCTTTTTCATGCAGCTCCGCCCATGCCGTCCCTGTATAATGAAAGGAAATAGCCACACGGTATTTTCCCTTCCGAAGCTGCCTTTTCTCCTCCTGGGTAAGGATAATATCTGCCGGGGAAACTGCTTTTTCTTCCACTCCGTATGGGTCGCTGCCCAGCATCCTTGTGGACTTGCGGATGTTCAGCCCGATATCTGCATACAGGCATTTTGTAATTGCTTTCCCAGTATGTATCTTTTCAAAAAGAAGGTCTGCAGCCAGGCTGCTTAAGCCCTCCACATCCCGCTCTAAGGTGGTCAGGGGCGGATCCATAAGCTCCATCCATGTCTCATCCCCAAAACCTATCACAGAAATTTCCTCTGGGCATCTTATGCCTGTATTTTTCAACGCCTTCATCAAATGGGTGGTCAGCCGGTTTCCGCCTGTAATCACTGCTGTAGGCAGAATCCTTCGGATGGCTCTTTGGATGATCATCTGGATTCTGTCATCTTCAAGCCCAAGATCCACATCTACAATGTTGGCATCGCCGGCATGCATATGCCTTCCCTCCAGAGCCTCCAAAAATCCTTTTGTCCGCTCCTCCCTTGTGGTGCTCTCAATACTTTCCCGCAGAAAAAGCAGGTTTTTATGTCCGCACTCCATCAGATAATCGGTTCCCTTAAACAGCGCTTTCCTGTCCTGGAATTCTACAGAATCAATTCCCTCTCCGAAAATATTCCGTTCCATGCACACAAAAGGCACATCAGAAGCAATCAGCTTCTTGTAATTTGCCGCCGAATCGCTTACCGGCACATGGAGAAGCCCCGCTACCATTTTATTTCCAGTCAGGTTGTCCAGCAATTGCTGCTCCTCCAAAAGATCGTCGTTTGTAATCGAAATCAGAAATTGATATCCTTGTACACTGATTCTTTTTTTCAGGGAGGCTACCATATCCCGGTACACTGCGCTTGCAATATTTGGAAAAACGCCCACAATCACAGACGCCCTCCCCGCCTTCAGTTTCCGCTTCTTTTCCGCAATCTTTTCACAATACCCCGTTTCTGCGATAACCCTTGCCACCCGCTCCTCCAGCTCCGGGCTCACATAACGGGTTCGGTTAATCACATGCGAAACCGTAGCGATTGATACCCCGGACAGGTCTGCAATTTCTTTTATCGTTATTCTGTTCTTTCCCATAATTCCCCGCTCTCTTTTACGTAAACTTATCTATACGTTAACATATTTTGGAAAAAATGACAATCAGGGAACTTTCACAGAACCATTCTGATACCCCTCAATCAACGCTTGTTTCTCTTTTCTGGTCAGCCTTTTAATCTGGGACTCCCGCTGCATGGCTTCCCGTTTCGTTTCATGCTCCTCAGCATACACCAATTTCACAGGCCTGCGCCCTCTGGTATATTTCGCCCCCTGCCCCCCGTTATGCTCCCTCAGGCGTTTCTCCAAATTGTTGGTCCAGCCCGTATACAGCGTACCATCACTGCATTGGAGGATATAGGTGGTATTTTGTTTTTCTTCCATTCTTCCAGCTCCTATTATGTATAGAGACTGCAAGCAGTCTCCTGTATGCAAAAGCAGCACATAAAACCAGTACTCTTCCCACAGATATGCATTCCAAACCATTTTCCATAAACAAGTAGAAACAACTGTGCTGCGAATTTTCGGCTGCTGGTTTATACTCTATATTATGAAAAATATGAAAGCTGGTGCCTGTCTGCACAACATGAACTATTGCAGGCTGCCCCTTTGCTGTGTATCGAAATATTGATTGTCCGCTTTAATATTAGAAGGTAAATGCATCTTTATTTTATCACAAAAATAGTATTTTACAAAAAAATCCCGGAAATGTCTATTTCTGCATTTCCAGGATTTCATTTCTACTCTAAATATTCCATAGGATTCACCGGCTGCCCATCCTTTAACAGCTGGAAATAAAGGTTGGAGCCTTCCACTGAATAATATTTGGCAGGTTCGTTGATATATCCGATGGTTTCGCCGCTCTCCACATAATCTCCCTGATCTTTCGGAATTTCTTTTAACTGCCCGTATCTGGCGCTGTAGCCGTCGCCCATGTCCACGGTCATTGTAAGCCCTGTCTCCTCATTTGTCTCAATAGAAGTTACCTGGCCGGAAGCTACCGCGTTCACCGGAGTATTTACGGCTGCCTGGATAATCACTGCCGGATTGTATTTGTACTGGTCTAAGGTAGCAAAATATACGGTCTGGTCCATATTATAGTTTAAAATAACATTTCCTTGTATGGGCCAGCTTAAATCGGCTGCTGCATCGAAATGAATCTCCGGCTCCCAGGAAGCAGCTGCGCTTGTCTCTGCTACCACCTCCGGCTCATCCATAAAATTATCTTCCTGCTGAGGCGTAATGATGCCGGAAACTTCTTCCGTTTCCTCTTGCTCTTTTTTCTGCTCCATAATCTTTTCTTTTACCTCTGCCGCTGCCCGGGCTTCTGCTCTTTCCTTCGCGGCCTTTTCACGGGCTGCATCCTCTTCCCTGGCCTGCTGTACCTGCTCCTGGCGTTCCTTTGCCAGCTGCTCCTCCTGTTCCCTTTCCTGTTTCGCATAATAAAGTCCCATCATGCCGAAAGCTGCCACTACCATAATCACCGCAGCTGCAATGTAGGATTTCCGATTAAAAAATGCCGCAAATTTTTTATTTCTCATCCTGTCACCTTCCATTTCTGTTTGTTTTTTCCTTTTTAGTTTTGCCAGGAAAACAGGTATTATACAGGATTTTTGCGACATTTTTATTTTTCAATAGAAATATCCTTATAGTAATGCTGCAGGATTTCCTTGTAATTTTTTCCTTCCTTTGCCAATTCATTGGCTCCGTATTGGCTCAACCCAAGGCCATGCCCAAGGCCCTTGGTGACAATGCGCACTTTATTTTCCACTTCTTTCAGGGAAAAGCAAGCGGAATTCAAGCCCAGACAGCCCCGGAATTCCTCGCCAGCCACTGCTTTGTCCCCGATTTTCACCTGGGTCGCATAACCGCTGGAATCCCTTGTTTCCACCACAATGGATTCCAGGATATTTTCTGGCGCCGCCTCCAATTCCGGGCAGGCTTCCTTAAGCTTACTGTAAAATTCTTCCTTCTCCATAAAAATTACTTTCAAAAAATCCGGGGAGGAAATGTCCATTGCGCTGTCTGCCTGAGCCAGATAGGGCTCATCCTCCCGTTGCAGCGCCTCCCTTGCATTTCTGGTTTTTCCAGCGCTGACGGCATGGAACGCCGCATGGATAGGCTTCCCATCATGGTACATAACCTCCCCTTCTGTGGCCTCTGCCGCCGCTTCCAGCATCTGGTAATTATGTTCAAACCCATCCTGCCCCCAGAGCTTCAGCATTTCCTCCCGGGACATAGAAGCCGGAAGCTCCCCTTCTCCATCGGCCAGCGCGGCCGCCAGGAAAGTCCTGTCTATGACCGCCTGCACCTTGACTGCCTCCAGCTCATAATCCAGCGGTATCTCTTTTGCCAGCATTCCCACCAGATATTCTTCCATATCCAAATCGGTTTCCCCTGCCTTCTGTTTTCCGCCAGAATCCTGTTCCAGAATGTTTTTCATCGCTTTGCTGCTTGTGCTTGTCTCATTTCCCTGAAATAAAAAAGTGACCACATAGGGAACGGTGAGAACCAATATGCAGATGGCAAGAAATGTTTTTATTTTCTCTTTCAAAAAAATTCCCCCTTTCCATGACTATATGCCAGGAAACGGGGGAATATGATAATGTCTCCTTATTATCTTACAACGCCGAAAAGCTCTCGGAATTCCAGTGGCATATACCCCACCCGTTTCAAAAACAAATCTGAAAAATGCGTGGTGTTGTCATAGCCAACCTTCCTTGTGATGGAGACCAGGGAATCCTTTGTATTGATGAGCATCCATTTTGCTTCGCAGATCCGCCGGTCTATGGCATAGTTAATGGGCGAAATTCCATAAATTTTTTTAAATTCATGGCTGATATGGTCTGCGCTCATGTGGAAGATACGCTCCAAATCCTTTAACTGTATGGTCTCGTTATAATGCTCGTTGATATACAGGAGAATATCATGGACAAAAGAAACTGGCTGCGGCCCTTCGTTGACTGGCGCGTTCTGATAAATATAGTGATACAAATGTGCCAGGGAAACAGCCAGGCTGTTGCACAGTATCTGGGAATCCTCGGTTTTGTGCATATACAAATGCTCCATCTCCTGAAAAATCCCTTGGATAGCCGGCTCATGAATCCCCGCATGATAATGAGGGCTGCGGCTCATTGGAAGAAAGCGCATGGGCTGTTCCCTGCCCAAAAAACGAAATCCTTGTATCCCGCAGGTCCAGCAGCTGATGGGAGCCTCAGGATTCGACCGGATGGAATGGATGTTTCCCGGGTCAATAATC
Source organism: uncultured Lachnospiraceae bacterium (assembly GCA_947384285.1). Lineage (GTDB taxonomy): Bacteria > Bacillota > Clostridia > Lachnospirales > Lachnospiraceae > Petralouisia. Next base: position 18,158 of record CANDGI010000018.1, on the reverse strand, counting down.
AGAATATCTCCTTTTTTTACATGAAACACCTCCAGGTTCACGCTGTAATCTGCCTCGCCCTCAGAAAAATATGCCAGCTCCGTCTGGTCTTTGTGGATGTGGTATTGAAAGGACCAGCGGGGGTTCTGGAAGCTGTGGGAAAGCTTGGCAATCACAGGCATATAACCCTCTTCAAAAAGCGTTCCTTTTTCCTTTGGCTGCTGTGGAAATTTGTACAAATACATAATCTCATCCTCCCCGGATTTTAAAAACACAAAATTCTAACTCCAAAAAGCAAGATACTTAGTGTATCCCTCCATAACTCTATAAAAAATTATACCTTACCCCAAAAATAAAAGCAAGATTCCAGCATGACAAAACAAGATATCCAGCAGAAAAAAACGGGCTTTTGATTTAAAATTCTTTTTGAAACAAGAAGTAAAAATTCTGGATATCATCACTGTGAAACAGAAAGGAGGAATGTACTGTGAGAAAACCAGAACGCAAAGGAAACCGTGTGCCTGTGCTGACAGCCGCCGAAGCCGCAGCGCTGATTGACGACCAGGATACTGTGGCAATCTGCGGAGCAGGAGGAGGAATTGTAGACCCCTATGTGCTGATTGAAGCGTTAAGAGACCGCTACCTGTCTTCCGGCTCCCCCAGGAACCTGACCCTGTGGCATGCCACCGGGCTTGGGGACCGGGCAGACCGGGGAATGTCCCCGCTGGCTCAGGAAGGATTGGTAAAACGGGTCATCGGAGGACATTGGGGACAGTCGCCCAGGCTTGCTGAGATGGCGGAGCAGAACAAGATAGAGGCCTACAACTTTCCCCAGGGAGTAATGGCGCAGCTAACCAGAAGCGCAGCCGCCGGCCATCCGGGCATACTAAGCCATGTGGGGCTTGGAACCTTTATCGACCCCAGGATTGACGGAGGAAAATTAAACGACGTTACCACGGAAGATTTGATACAGCTGATGGAAATAGATGGAAAAGAATGGCTGTTTTTCCCGGTTGTGCCCCTGAATGTATGCCTGATACGGGCTACCACAGCAGACACCGAAGGCTATGCCTCCATGGAGGACGAGATTACATTCATTGACGTATTGCAGACCGCCCAGGCAGTCCACAACAACGGAGGACTGGTAATCCTCCAGGCCAAACGCATGGTGAAGGCAGGAACCCTTCATCCAAGGCAGGTGAAGATACCTGGCTTTTTGGTTGACGCTGTGGTTCTTGTACCAGATCAGGAGCAGCTCTACAATGGCTCAGACCGTTTTTTCTCTGGCGATTACATTGCAGACGACTCTGACGTGAACATACTGCCTCTTGACCAGCGGAAGGTTATCGCTAGGCGGGCGCTGATGGAGCTTCGCCCAGGCGCTGTTGGCAATGTGGGGGTAGGAGTTGCCGATGGCATCGGCTTAGCTGCCAGGGAAGAGGGCATCGGCGATGCCTTTACCTTAACGGTGGAAACCGGCCCTGTAGGCGGCGCTACTGCCCAGGGAGTGTTCTTCGGCGCGACGGTAAACGCAAGGGCGGTTATGGATATGCCAGCCCAGTTCGACTTCTATGATGGCGGCGGCCTGGATGCAGCTTTCCTAAGCTTTGCAGAGCTGGACGCAAAGGGAAATGTGAATGTACACAAATTCAACGGCAAGATTATGGGAACCGGCGGCTTTGTCAATATCTGCGCTGGCTCCAGGAAAGTGGTTCTCTGCGGCACCCTGCGCGCCGGCGGATTAAAAACCCTTGTGGGAGATGGAAAAATCTGTATTGAGAAAGAGGGACGCTTTGAAAAGCTGCTGCCAGAGGTGGACAACATCACCTTCAGCGGAAAGCAGGCAGAAAAGCAAGGCCAGGAGGTAATCTTTATCACAGAACGGGCAGTCTTTCGCTTAATCAACGGAAAGGTGGTTCTAACAGAGATTGCTCCCGGTGTGGATCTTCAAAAAGATATTCTGGATCAGATGGGATTTAAGCCGGAGATTTCAGAAAATTTAAAGCAGATGGATGAAAGAATTTTCAGAGAAGAGCCTATGGGCATGAAAGGAGATTGGTACAATGGCAGCAAAAGAGATTAAGAAAGTAGATATTCCATTAAAAGTAGGCGATACAGCCTCATTTACCAAGACTGTAACGGAAACAGACGTATATCTGTTCGGCGGCATCACCGCAGACTACAGCCAGATGCATTTCAACGAAGAATTTATGAAGCACACCATGTATGGAACGCGTATTGTCCATGGAATCCTTACCTTTGCCATCGGCTGTACTGCTTCCACAAAAATCCAGGAGCAGGTAAACAGCCCCGTTCCCAGCGCTTCTTACGGCTATGACAGGCTTCGCTTTATCCGTCCGGTATTTTTCGGGGATACATTGACCTGCAAATATACGGTAGACCGGATTGAAGAGGAAACCAACAAGACCTTTTCCAAGCTGGAAGTATTCAACCAAAAAGGTGAAATTGTTCTGGCAGCCGTTCATATTTTAAAATTTTTCCCATTGGAGGAGGACTAATCTATGAAAATCGTAATGCTTGGCACGGGATCACTGGGAAGCACCATCGGCGGAACCCTTGCCCAGGGCGGATCAGAAGTTTATTTTGTGGATATGTGGAAGGAACACATCGACGCCATCAACAAGAACGGGCTTCATATGACGGACGAGGAGACAGACTGGTATGTAAAGGTTGATGGAAGGACAAGCGCAGAAGGCATCGGGCAGGCAGACCTTGTCATTGTGCTGGTAAAATCATTTGCAACCAAAGACGCGGTGGCAGAATTGAAAGAAACCAGCGTCATCGGACCGGATACCATGGTAATGTCCCTGCAGAACGGCCTGGGCAACGAGGAAACCATTGCTTCTGTTGTGGGAAACAAAAATGTCATCAGCGGAAAGACCTATGTAGGCGGACGCCTTCTGGAACCGGGATTTGTCAGCTCCGGCATCCGGGGCAAGCATACCTACATCGGGGAGATGACTGGGGAGATCACGGACCGGATTCAGGCAGTCTGCGACGAATTTAATAAAGCAGGGCTGCTGTGCCAGGTCAGCGATAACATCCAGGGCCTTATCTGGGATAAGCTTCTTATCAACGTAGCCGCAGGAGCGCTGTGCGGCATTACCAGGCTTCCCTACGGGCCGCTTTATGAAGAAGAGACCATCAAGGAGACAGCTGTAGAAGCCATTAAAGAAGGCATCGCCGTTGCAAAAGCAGCAGGCGTAAAGCTGAAATCAGAAGACCCGGAATATCCATGGTATGCAGCCAGCGAGGGCCTGCCTGCCACATTCAAAACCTCTATCCTGCAAAGCCTGGAGTTAAAGCGGCCCACAGAGGTTGACTTTATCAATGGCTCTGTGGTGGAATGGGGCAGGAAATTCGGCATCCCCACCCCGGTAAACCAAACCCTGACTGCCTGCGTAAAAGGCATTGAGAAGTATATTCTTTCCTATGAACCGTCTTTGAAAGACTGATAAGAAGGGAGAAAAGCAAATGGGAGCTATTTTAGAACACATGGCACTGCGCGTAAAGGATTTGGACTGGCATATCCGCTTTTTTGAGGAGGTATTCGGCATGCCGGTCCGCTCCCAGATGGGAAGCGCACCCCACAGGAAGGTCTGGCTTCTAGCTGGAATTCAATTAAATGAGGATTTGGATTTTGAAGGCCCGGAAGGACGCAGCGACCATCTTGGCATTATGCCGGAGGATTATGAAGGAACCATTGCCAAAGCCTATCAGTGGAATGTAACCGAAATGGAAGCCGGAAAAAACTGGATTCGCCTGCCAGATGGCATGTGTATTGAAATCGTCCAGGGAAACCCCGAGGAAATCCACAATATGATTCAGGCAAAGCCCTGGATTTAGATGCATAATCCTGGAATTTAGTGGAAATATATAGGTAATAGCGAAACGCTGGCTTTATAGACGTTTTGCTATTACCAGAAAAATAGAGGAGAAAAGGAGCAGATATTTATGAGAAAATTAGTAATCATCAATGGACCAAACAACAATTTCTACGGAATCCGCAACAAGACCCAGTACGGTTCCCAGACTTATGACGGACTGATTCAAGAATTAACGGAGTATGGCGCTTCTCTGGATTTTGAGGTGACAGCTTACCAGAACAACGGGGAAGGGGCAATCATCGATTATCTCCAGTCCCTTTACTACGAAGCAGAAAAGACAGGCGTTAAGATTCCTCTTGCCATCAATCCCGGCGCTTTTACCCACTACAGTTATGCGCTTATGGACGCTCTGGAATCCGTACATACCCTGGTTCCAGCCATTGAAATACATATGTCCAACATTCATGGCAGAGACACCTTCCGCCATACCTCAGTTACCGCGCCTGAGTGTATCGGCCAGGTAGCAGGCTTTGGGAAAAACAGTTACAAGGCTGCTATGCATATGTTCCGCCTGATGATAGACGAAGGCCAGTTGTAAAAACAAAAAAGATGGAGAGTAATTGATATGAAAAAATTCATTCATTGGATGGACGAGTATCTGGAAGAGTTTGTTCTGGTAGTCCTTCTGATGGGGATGACAGGCATCATGGGCATACAGGTTTTCTGCCGGTATGCTCTCGCCATGTCTTTGTCCTGGTCTGAAGAATTAACCCGCTACCTGTTTATATGGAGCGGTTTTATCAGTGTAAGCTATTGCAGTAAAAAATGTCTCTCTATTAAAATTGAACAGTTTGTCGCTATGTTTCCCCGGCGTGGAAAAGCGATTTTTAAGATAGTCAACCACACGTTTGAGCTTATATTCTTTCTATATATGATTCCTTTTGCATTTTCCTATATGATATCCGCTGTTGAAAGCGGACAAGTTTCCCCTGCCTGCGCAATTCCCATGTACTATATCCAGGCTGCGCCTCTCGTATCTTTTATTTTGACTGCATTTCGGATTCTCCAGCGCTGGATTATTGAATTCCGCATTGCCAGAGGGGATAATGTATTCGATCCGGCACACCCGGAAAGAAATACGCCAGAATCATTTATTGAAGCAAACGCAGACATTCACCCAGGCTCTGCCGCTGACGCCTCCGGCGTTTCTTTCCACCACAGGAAACCTTCAGGAAAGGAGGACGACTAAATGCCAGCTGCTTTACTGTTTATCATCTTTGTAATCGGGCTTATCATTGCCATTCCCGTATCGATTACCCTTGGAATTACCGCGGTTCTCCCCTCCGTTTTTGACCCATCTTTTACGGTGGGAGCAAAATATCTGACCCGCGCCATGTTTGGCGGCCTGGACTCTTTTCCGCTGCTTGCGGTTCCCATGTTTGTTCTGTCGGGCATTATCATGGCAAAGGGCGGAATTTCCAGAAAACTATTTGACGTATTCGCCTTCTTTTTAGGAAACCGGACGGCGGGCATGCCCTGTGCAGTCATTGTAACCTGCCTGTTTTATGGGGCAATTTCTGGTTCTGCACCGGCCACGGTTGCCGCTGTGGGCAGCATGACCATACCAATCCTGGCAAGCCTTGGATATGACCTTACCTTTACCACCTCCGTGGTTGCTGTAGCCGGAGGGCTTGGCGTTATCATTCCGCCCAGCATTCCCTTCATCATGTACGGCATGGCAAGCGGCGCCTCGGTCAGCAGCCTGTTCCTTGCCGGAATCATCCCCGGCCTTATAATTGGCGGCCTTTTGATGGTCTACACCATTCTTTACTGTAAAAAGAACGGGGAAGACAAAGAAAAAATCCGTGCAGAGGTCAAGAAGTTGCACGACAAAGGACTATTCCAGGTATTGCGGGAAAGCTTTTTCTCCATTCTAAGCCCGGTTATCATCCTGGGATGCATCTACAGCGGTGTGGCGTCGCCTACAGAAGCTGCGGTCATCTCTGTATTTTACGCGCTGTTCATCAGCATGGTTGTTTATAAAAGCATAAAAGTAAAAGATATCTGGAATATTTTTGTAGAAGCAATCAAGACCTTTACGCCAATCCTGTTTATTCTGGCCACCTCCATCGCTTTTTCAAGAGTCCTGACGCTGATGCAGGTTCCCCAGACTGTCAGTGGATTTATCAGTGCAAATTTCCATAATCCAGTGATGATTCTTTTGATTATCAATGCCTTCCTTCTGATTGTGGGCATGATTATGGACACCACGCCGGCTATCCTGATTTTAACGCCGATTCTTCTCCCCATTGTGGAAAACCTGGGAATGGATCCGGTTCAGTTCGGAACCATTATGGTGGTGAACCTTGCCATCGGGTTCGTCACTCCTCCAATCGGAGTCAACCTGTTTGTAGCAAGCTCGCTGACCGACATCCCTGTCACAGAGATTGCCCAGAAGGCGCTGCCTATGATTGGATACTTTTTAGCTGCGCTGCTTCTCATCACATTTATTCCGGCGCTTTCTCTGGCATTGATATAGGAAGGGGGAAATCCCTGCGAAGCCATTGACTCAAACAAGCTCTACACGCAGCAGGATTACGTGGTGGAAGCCAATCATCTGCCGCATCTTATTTCCCTGATTGTAAACGACGGCTTTTTTCAGGATCTTTCCCAGGAAGACCAGGCAATCATGGCAAAGGCTGCCCAGAGCGCGTATGAGTCTATCCGGAAAACTGTTTCTGGGGATATTTGTCAAGCATATCTTAGCTGGGAATAAGTAAGGTTTTTGTGAGAATGATTTTTCAAACAAATGTTCTTTTTTCTCTTGCATTTTCACTTTTATTGTGTTATTCTGTTTTTAGAACGTTAGTTCGCGTTTGTTTCAGGTATATTTGCAAGGAGAGGGATAACTGTTATGAATCTGCAGAAGAACATGGATTTACTGGAAAAACTGACAATTTTATCTGATGCTGCAAAGTATGACGTGGCCTGCACCTCCAGCGGTGTTGACCGGAAGGGAACTGGCAGGGGTATGGGGAATTCTATTGCCCCTGGCGTCTGCCATAGCTTTTCGGCTGATGGAAGATGTATTTCGCTTTTGAAAATATTATTGACCAACGAATGCATCTTTAACTGCGCCTATTGCCTGAACAATTGTGCCTCCCAGGTAAAGCGGGCCGCATTTACCCCGGATGAAATCTGCACCCTTACCATGGAATTTTACCGGCGCAATTATATCGAAGGGTTATTCCTAAGCTCCGGCATTATGATAAGCCCCAGCTATACCATGGATCTTATCTATCAAACCCTTTGGAAGCTTCGGCAGGTTCACCATTTTAACGGCTATATCCATGTGAAATCAATCCCTGGCGCTGACCCGGTGCTGTTGGAAAAGACCGGATTCCTGGCAGACCGCATGAGCATTAACCTGGAACTTCCTACTGCAGACAGCCTGCGGCAGCTTGCCCCCTGCAAGTCCCGGTCTACCATTCTAAGGCCCATGCGCCAGATTCAGAACCGCATCACAGATAATAAGCAGGAATTGATGGTCTACCGGGAAACACCCCGGTTTGTCCCTGCCGGGCAGTCTACCCAGATGATTATCGGAGCCACCCCGGAAAATGATTTCCAAATTATGAGCGTTGCTGAAAACCTTTATCAAAAATTCCAGCTAAAGCGCGTGTTTTACTCTGCATTTGTGAATGTAAACGGCAACTCCAACCTGCCCGCCCTCCCCGGCGGCCCTCCTCTTTTGCGGGAACACCGGCTTTATCAGGCGGACTGGCTGCTGCGCTATTATCACTTCCATGTTTCAGAACTTCTGTCGGAAGACCGCCCGGACTTTAATATTTTTTTAGATCCAAAATGTGATTGGGCATTGCGCCATCTGGAATTCTTTCCTGTAGAAATCAACCAGGCATCCTATCAGACATTGCTGCGGGTGCCTGGCATTGGCTACAAATCTGCAGAACGGATTGTAAAAGCACGCAAAAGAAACCGGCTCACCTTTGAGGACTTAAAAAAAATCGGCGTAGTCTTAAAACGCGCCCTATATTTCATCACCTGTTCCGGCAAAATGATGTACAATACCAAACTGGAAGAAAACTACATCTGTGAAAACCTTATGCGGGACAAAACCCAGATTCCCCGGGATATCCGGGAAGGAGGATATCAACAGCTCAGCTTTTTCGACAAAGAGATGCGCTCTGATTTCCAATTAACCGACACCCAGATTCTCCCTCCAGGCCAGCGAGTATCCTCCATCTAAGAACCCGCCAAATATTGAGGTACGGACGGAAAGGGCCGTCCTCCCTTTCCGTCCGTACCTCAATATTTGAAACATCCGCTGCCATACAAAGTAAGACAAGGAAAGGACCCCCTTATGTATATATTTCTCTGCGAAGATAACATCGACAGTATTTTCACCGGCATATACGATGCCTGGGCCAGCAGATACGGGCATGCAAATATCTCCCTTACCACCTGTCCGCCGGATAATTACACCTTATTCAGCGAATATATTACCGTGGAAACAGACTATGAAAAAAGTGAAAAAGTAGCCCGCACACTTAGGGCGCGCCTTGGGGAAGAAACCTATACGGAAATCTGCCAGGCAGCCTGTGCCCTGGAGGAAAACCATGGCAGGAAAAAAGCCATGGACAAGGCCGATGCCATTTACCACACCATTGTCCTGGCCCTGGCTTTAAAAGATGGCAGCAAAGTCCTGAATTATCTGGGAGAGCCTTATGTAAACCGGGTCTTCCATCTTTCCAGAAAGGCTGGAAACGAAGCGCACCACCTGCTGGGGTTTCTCCGGTTCCAGGAACTGGAAAACGGCCTGCTGTTTGCAAGGATTCATCCGAAAAACCAGGTGCTTCCCTTCCTTGGAGAACATTTCTCTGACCGTCTCCCAGAGGAAAATTTTATGATTTATGACGCATCCCATAACCAGGCTGCATTACATCCAAAGGGAAAAGGATTTTTTCTTACAGATACACAGGATCTGAACCAGGAGATGTTAGGCCGGTTTTCCCCGGAGGAATTGGAATATCAAAAACTTTGGTGCACATTTTTTGAAAATATTGCCATTGAAGCCAGGATTAATCCTAAATTGCAGAATCAGAATATTTTAAAGAGATTCCAACAGGATGTTATTGAATTCACAAGGGGTTCTTGAACAGTCTCTTAAAATTGCAACGAATTTTTTGTATATGGATTCTGCCTTCACTAAGGACGCCCATGAATGGTCTGCTTAGGCAAAGAGCCATCCGGTCTTTCCTGGGTATCGAAAGATAGGTTGTCCGCTGCTGGATTGTCTGCTTTTGAATTCAATTGGTTGCTTAGTTGTGCAAACTGTTCTAAGGTTAGGGCTTCTCCTCGGATATTGGGATGTAACCCCATCTCTTCCAGGGTAGTTACAATCTGTTCTTTTTCTAGCGGGAGGCTGGGCGCATTGTTTAGGGCGTTTACCAGTGTTTTGCGTCTTTGGTTGAAGGAGGCGCGGATGATGCGGAACATGAAATCTTCATCCTCCGCCTGCACTATTTTTTCCTCATGCCGGGTTAAGCATATCACTGCACTTCCTACTTTTGGACGGGGAATGAAGCAATTGGGGGGCACATAAGCAACCACCTCTGGTTTGGCATAATACTGGACTGCCAGGGATAGTGCTCCATAGTCCTTCGTTCCAGGCTTTGCCTGCATTCGTTCCGCTACTTCCTTCTGCACCATAACCGTAATGCTCTCTACCGGGACATGGCTTTCAAATAGTCTCATAATAATAGGGGTTGTGATGTAATAGGGGAGATTTGCCACCACTTTAATGGGTCTGCCTTGGTTCTTTTCCAGCGCCAGGCGGTTTAAATCTACTTTCAGGATGTCCTCATTCCATACTTCTACATTTTGATATTCACTTAACGTATCACTTAGAATCGGAATCAAGTTCCTGTCAATCTCCACCGCAGCCACTTCTTTGGCTCTTTCACAGAGATATTGGGTCATTGTTCCAATTCCCGGGCCGATTTCCAATACAAAATCCTCCTTGGTAATTTCCGCCGCATTAATAATCCTGTCCAGAACCCTGGTATCAATCAGGAAATTCTGTCCGAATTTTTTTTGAAAATTAAAGTTATATTTTTGCAATACCGCTATGGTGTTCTGCGGTTTTCCTAAATCAGACATGTATACCTTCCTTCTTTCCATAAACGATCCTTTTGTCCGGTCTGCTCTTTGACAAGCCCTGCAGTCCTCTATGCTGTGAAAGATTTTCACTACAGCCCGTCCTGCACGGCCTGCCATTATCTTATTATAAGGTTACCCACAAGATTTGCCAACCCCAATCCTGCTCCAAACAATAGGGGAAACAGATACAACGCTCTTTCCCCTATTACCATAAGCCCTATGAAGCCTACGCAAAAACAGCCTCCGCCGGCTGCCGTATGGACAGAAACCAATCCCATAGACTCTAATGGAATCCCACGGTGCATTAATATCCTGCACCCGAATACTGCCCATTGGATGAGAAGCTGCAGCCCGATTACCTTTGCAGCGGGAACCATCTGGGACAACAAATACTTTTTCCTGTTTATGGGGAAGTACTTAATCTTTTCATACATCGAACGCCAGTGTTCTCCCTCCCGGCGGGTAAAGCGCACCATAGCATAAAATACAAATGCCATGGCAATTGCCGCTGACAAATTGGCCATATATACGGGAACATCATAATCTCCGCTAAGGGCAAGGATAAAATATATGCTGAATCCAAAATACAGTAGAATATGCCCCGTTCCATTCACGATACAGTCCATTTGCATCTGCATCAGATTTTTAAATTCCTTATGATTCACAACATCCACCTCCTTTGGTCATATAATACATCCACTTTGACAAATCAATTTCCTCCCGCAGGATTTCATCTTCTGATAGGCCCAAGCCATCCAATCCAGCCCCAAAGCTGCCCTGGGTTCCGTCTTTTTGATTTTGCAAAAGCTTCTCCCTGTCTATCATTGCCTCAAACCCCACGTTGTTTACCTGAATCCCTATCATTCCCGAAGGCTTTTCTGTTTTCAGCTTTCTGCCTTCCTTTGGGTCTCCCTTAATCAGGCAGTAGCGTGATAAAAGCTCCTCCATGGAACCGGTATAAAGAAGCGCCCCCTGCTCCAACAACGCAATCTGGTCTGCTACTTTCTCCAAATCTGAGGTAAGATGGGAGGAAAAGAGCACACTGATTTGTTCTTTCTCCACCACCTCCTGCAAAATATCCAGGAATTCTTTCCGAAACACAGGATCCAGGTTTCCGGTGGGTTCATCCAGCAGAAGAATTCTTGGACGGTGGGCCATGGCAAAAGCAAACTGAAACTTCACCCGCTGGCCCTTGGACAGCATGCCAAGCCAATCAGACTTCGGCAGGTTACAGATGGAAAGCCATTCCTTCCACCTCTCCTGGCTAAACCCAGGGTAAAACCTTCCAAAAATATTTCCATTTTCCCACAGGCTTTTCGTCTCTAAAAACATGGGTTCATCTAATACAAACCCTATTTGAGACTGGGCAGGCACAAGGCCTTTTTCCATATCGCTTCCATTGACCCATATGGTTCCGCCGCTTTTTTTGGTATGTCCAGTCAATAGTTTAATGGCAGTGGTCTTTCCTGCCCCGTTTCTTCCCAGCAGCCCTAAAATACTTCCCGGCGGTATTTCGAAAGAAATATCTTTTAATTGAAACCGCCTGTATTTTTTAGAAAGCGTTTCCACTTTCAGCCCTTTGCGGGATAACTCACATGCCGGATAGCCTTCCGCTGTCTTTTTCATCTTTACCTCCGTTCTGCACCCATGTACCTGCACCAGGACAATTGAATTCCACCTTTTCCTCCGGCTCCTATTTACTGCAGCAATGGCAATTGAATTTCCGGCGCCTATTTACTGCAGCAAACGTCATTAAAACAATTACCGGCCCTATAACTCTTCAAACAGTACCTCAATATAGTCTGCCATATCCTCTTTGGACAGCCCGGCCTTTTTCCACTCCAGAACCAATCTGCCCAGCTCCTCCTCCAGTATCCGTATTTTCTTTTCTTTCAGCATATTGGTATTCTGCTTCGAAACATAAAATCCTTTGCCTGCCACCGAATAGATTAACCCTTCTTTTTCCAGCTCTTCGTAAGCCCTTTTGGTGGTAATCACGCTAATCTGCAAATCCTTTGCCAGGGAGCGGATGGAGGGCAGCATTTCTCCTGCCTGTATTTCTTTTGCAATCACTGCATCCTTGATCTGCCGGATAATCTGTTCATAAATGGCAAGATTGCTTGTATTGGAAATTAATATTTTCATATAGCAATTCCTTTCTGATATAGACAGTCCATCACAGCTCATCATAATATACATCTGCCAAAGCAATTTTCCGGTAAAAATACACCGCTGCCCAAATGCATGTGGCGTAATTCATCACTGGAAGAATCCAGGCATACATATTCCAGGAATCCACCACAAACATAAGGTTCAAAAATGCCATTCCAAAATCTAAAGACACCATCCAAAAAGACAAATGGTACATCTTTGTTCCCTGCATCTCGCTGTTCCTAACTGGCTTTACCGAAGCAAGGGGATATGCACCCATAGAAATGCTGACTGGTATGCTTTTCCAAAAAACATTCTGCCAGAAGCTTTCCATGCCAAGGCTCATGCATGCAAACTGTGAAGTGATAACGCTAAAAATAATGATACACAGCCATGCTGCTTTCTGCATCTGCCTTGCTGCAAATTCCTTCCGGGTGATGGGCAGCAGATATAACAGTTTAAAATCCTGTAAATTCGACAAAACAGCCAGGCCTATGGTACTATACACAGTGGCAAGAAACAGATTGTTCTGCTTTTCCTCCAGCCCTGCCCCAGCCAGTGCTTTATGAATGCCTATAAACACTCCAAAAAGAAACAAGGCAAGCCCCCACTTTCCCCTGCTGGTGTGCAGGGAAGCGCGTATTTCCACTACAAGCTCCCTGCCTGTATGCAGAAACTTTCCCAGTGTGAAATTTCCTTTTGTTTTATCAGCGCTGTTTCCTTTTCTTTCCTCCATATTAAACCTCCATCATACTCAACTGTCCATCCATGCTATTCATTGTATTTCATCCGCTGTGCATGCAGCCTATCACTATTTGCTATCCAAATAGTACATCAAATCTGCAAGCCCAGGCCGGGACACACTGGCCTCCACCCACAATTCCTTCCCGTCCTCCCGAAACAGCCCTTCTTCGTAATGCTCCATCTTCCTTCTGCCAAGGAGCCGCTTGGAAAGATAATCCATCTGCACCTTGCTTCCCCGGACAATCTTATACTGTTCCTCCACCTCCAGCATGGTAAGGGAAAATACCTGCCTTCCCTTAGACAGCATAGTAACCGCATCCGCATACTGCTCTAGCTCCTCGGTCAAATGAGTGGCAAACAAGATACCGCAGGTATCATCCAGTACATCATACAACATGTTCATCCACTCCCGGCGGAACACCGGGTCAAGCCCCGCTTCCGGCTCATCCATCAAAATCAGTTTGGGACGGTGGGCAAGGGCAAAGGCAAGCTGGAACTTCATATAATCGCCCTTTGACAATTTTCTTAAATTCTGCCTGGCATCCACTTCAAACTTCCTGCAATAATTTAAAAAATCAGCCTGGGAGTACCTTTCGTAATAAGCTCCATAGATAATTCCAGCATGTTTCACTGATAAATCCAGCCGAAAATAGTCATCATCAAAGATAATCCCCATCTGCCGCTTACACCGTTCTGGTTCGTGCCTCATGCTGGCTCCAGCCAGCCGCACATTCCCCTCACTGATACGGGATAAGCCGCAAATCATATGAAACAGCGTTGTCTTACCGGCTCCATTCCTTCCAATCACGCCCATGAACGTTCCTGGCTCTACTGTCAAATTCACATTCCGCAGCCAAAATGTTGTTCCCCGCACTGCCCCAGCGCCCTCTATCTGTAAAATCGGTTCCATAGCTTCCTCCATTCCGCATGAAAATAAAAAAACATCTGTACATATACCGTATATATTAATATATACAGTATATGTACAGATATGTCAAGGACTATTTCAAAAAAATGGCCTGCAGCTGTACAGCAGATGCACAGTTTACAGGCCAGATATTGTCCCTATATTTACCATACGGCCCGCCGAACGGCAGGTTAAGCATGATGGAAGTTTACTTTTGCAAACAATCTTTGGGCATTCTCCCTGGTGGCATCTACCACCTCCTGATAGGAAATTCCCCTTAGGCGGGCAATTTCCTGTGCCACATATACCAGGTTCCGAGAAGAATTCCGCTTTCCCCGCTCTGGTTCCGGCGACAGATAGGGACAATCTGTTTCCAGCAAAATGCGCGCTAAGGGAATCTTCGCCGCTGTCTCTTTTAATTTTTTGGCATTATTAAAAGTTACCACTCCGCCGATTCCAATATAGTAACCCATTTTGATATACTCTTCTGCCAATTCCGGCGAGTAGGAAAAGCAGTGTATCACCCCTGGTATCTGCTCGCAGTGGATTCCCTTCATCAATTTCAGCGTATCCTCCGCGGCATCCCTGGAATGGATAATCACCGGAAGCCCCATTTCCCTTGCCAGCTCCATCTGGCGGCAGAACCAGTACCGCTGGCTGCGTCTTACCTCTTCTTCCTTATCCCAGTAATAATCCAGGCCGATTTCTCCAATCGCCGCAACCTTGGGCAGCCTGCACTTTTCCTTCAGCCATTCATATACTTCCTCATTCAAATCAGAAATATCGCTGGGATGGATGCCTGCCGCCCCATAAATAAATCCATATTGTTCCGTCAAAGCAAGGGTCTTTTTTACCCCTTCTAAATCAGATCCTACATTTATAATTGTCCCGATTCCATGTTCTGGCATGGATGACAGAAGCTCCTCCCGGTCAGCGTCGAATCTTTTGTCATCATAATGGGCATGACTTTCAAATATCATTACCAAGCCCTCCAGATTTAACAGATTTCTGCGCCAGAAGGCATGTTCTTCTCCGGTACAACCAGTGCCAGCTGCCCGTTTTCATCTTCTGCGCACAGAAGCATTCCTTCCGACAGAACTCCCGCTAATTTGGCGGGCTTTAAGTTCACCAGTACCATGACCTTCTTCCCTACCATTTCCTCCGGGGAATAATATTTCCGGATTCCTGATACAATCTGTTTGACCTGGCTTCCAATGCGCACCTGGGAGCAGAGAAGCTTTTTGGATTTGGCAACTGCCTCACAGGCTATGATTTCCCCTACCTGGAACTGCATTTTCATAAAATCATCGTATTCGATTTCATCCTTTGGCTCTATGTCAATGCCTGGCTCCTCCGGTTCCTGCTGCTCCTGTTGCTGCTCCTCTGATTCTGGATGCAGTTCTTCCACTTTTGCAAATACGTCCTCCAATTTCATCCGCTCAAAGAGAATCTCCGGCTGGGAGGTTACCTTCGTTCCACTTCCATAGTGGCCGAAGCTGCCAAGCTCATCAAAGGGAACCTCAAAGGAATTTAACTGAGATAAAATTTTCTCAGAGGTTTCCGGCATAAAGCTCTTAAGAAGGCTTGCGCCGATGGCAATGCTTTCTACCAGGTTATAGAGGACAGTGGCAAGGCGGGGTTTGGATGCTTCCTCTTTTGCCAGAATCCAAGGGGTTGTCTCATCAATATATTTATTGCACCGTTTAAACAGGTTCATGATTTCCGTCAAGGCATCTGCCACGCGCAAATCATCCATTTTAGCAGTTACGGTTTTTACGGCTCCTGTTACCACCCGTTTCAAATCTTCATCCACTTCTTCTGATACGTTTTCATTGGTGACTATCCCGTCAAAATACTTATTGCTCATGGAAATGGTGCGGTTCACCAGATTTCCCAGGGTGTTTGCCAAATCGGAATTACGCCGCTCTGTCACAAGCTCCCAGGAAATGACGCCGTCATTTTCAAAAGGCATTTCATGAAGCAGGAAATAACGGACAGCGTCTACGCCAAATACCTCTGTCATCTCATCGGCATAAAGCACATTTCCCTTTGATTTGCTCATCTTGCCGTCCCCCTGAAGCAGCCAGGGATGCCCGAATATCTGCTTGGGCAGGGGCAAGTCCAGAGCCATCAGGAAAATCGGCCAGTAAATTGTGTGGAACCGGATAATATCTTTCCCAATCAAATGCAGTTCCGCCGGCCAGTTTTTCTTGAAAAGATCACTGGAATTTCCCTCTGCATCATATCCGATTTTGGTGATGTAGTTGCTCAAAGCATCCAGCCACACATAAATCACATGCTTCGGGTCAAAATCCACCGGGATCCCCCAGCTGAAGGATGTCCTGGATACGCACAAGTCCTGAAGCCCCGGCAAGAGAAAGTTGTTCATCATCTCATTTTTCCGGGAGACAGGCTGGATAAATTCTGGATGGGCATTGATATGATCAATCAAACGGTCTGCATACTTGCTCATTTTAAAGAAATATGCCTCCTCCTTGGCCGGCTGAACCTCTCCGCCGCAGTCCGGGCATTTTCCATCTACAAGCTGTGACTCCGTCCAGAAGGATTCACAGGGCGTGCAATATAACCCTTCATATGCACTTTTGTATATATCCCCCTGGTCATAAAGCTTTTTAAAGATTTTCGCCACCTGGGCTTCATGATCCTTGTCTGTGGTCCGCACAAAGCTGTCATAGGAAGAATTCATCAAATCCCAGATATCTTTTACTTTTCCTGCAATATTGTCCACATATTCCTTGGGCGTAACCCCGGCCTCCTCCGCCTTAATCTGGATTTTCTGCCCATGCTCGTCGGTTCCGGTCTGGAAATAAACGTCATATCCCTCCTGGCGTTTGAACCTGGCAATGCTGTCCGCCAATACAATCTCATAGGTATTTCCAATATGGGGTTTCCCGGACGTATAGGCAATGGCTGTTGTCATATAATATTTTCCTTTGCCGCATTTTGTACACATAATATCTGCCTCCTTTATTTTTATCACATCAAAAACCGCCTTCTACAAAATAAATTATAGAAGGCGGAATATTCCACGGTACCACTTCTCTTTACCTGCCTTTCACAACGCAGGCCTCTGTAAGTATCCTCATACTTTCCGCTGTAACAGGCGGACCTGTCATCACTTATCTTCCTCTCCGAAAATTAAGAAAACATTTTTCAGTCAAACTTCAGATTACAGTTCAGCAATGCCACTCCAAAGCCATCTTCCGCATACTCTCCTGTATTCCTTCTCACCTGCCGGAACTCTCTTTGCCATTCCTTTATGCGTACTCTCTTTTTCTTCGTGTTTCAATATTTTACCATGCAAGCCTCCGACTTCCATAGTAAGGATGGCCATGCGGCCCGCCAGACGGCTGGCTGTGCATGATAGGGGTTTACTATGAAAGTCTCCGACTTCCATAGTAAGGATGGCCATGCGGCCCGCCAGACGGCTGGCTGTGCATGATGGGGGTTTACTATGCAAGCCTCCGACTTCCATAGTAAGGATGGCCATGCGGCCCGCCAGACGGCAGGCCAAGCATGACAATATTTTATTTTCAAAGACTACCATAGAAGCACAAAAAAGTCAAGAAAAACAATGATTTTCAAATATGGATGCATTTTGTCAATAGTTATGCAACAACTTTTTGAAAAAATTTAGGCCAGTTTCTTGATTTCCTCTTCAAAGAGTTGGGCGGAAGTCTTAAACCCCAAAATCCCCCTGGGATAGTTGTTTATCCAGGTTTCTATATACTCTATGTCCTTATCCTGCTTTTCCTCGAAGTCCTCCCCTTTTGGTATATGGCGGCGGATAAGGCGGTTACTATTCTCGTTTGTGCCCCTCTCCCAACTGCTATATGGGTGACAATAGAAAAGAAAGGTCCGCTTTTCCCCATCATGCAAAACAGACCGTTCTAACCCCTCATAGTCCGCAAACTCCACCCCATTGTCCACGGTGATACTTCTAAAGACTTTAGGGAACATATCGCCCCATTTCCTTTCCAACCGGTCCAGGGCTTCCACTACGCTTGCCGCCTTTTGGTCTGGCATCTTAATGATGATTTCATCCCTGGTTTTACGTTCTGTTAATACAAGCATACATGACTTTGTAATGCCCTGCTTTCCCTTTACCGTGTCCATTTCCCAATGTCCAAAGGTTTCCCGGTCCTTTACTTCCTCCGGGCGGTTCTCTATGCTCTCCCCGGCGGATGCTCTTTTCTGCACCTTTACTTTCTTATTATGCTTTTTCCTCTTCCCTTTTATCGGCAGGTCCTTATTGGTTAATTTTAAGAAAATACCATTGTCTATATATCTATATAAAGTCCTCACACTGATAGAGGTCTTAAACTCAA
>CANDGI010000017.1 GCA_947384285.1 uncultured Lachnospiraceae bacterium | reverse complement strand
AGGAAGACATCCAGGTGAAACAGCAGGAAGCGGAGCAGCAGGGAAGACGAGAAGGGATACAAGAAGGGATGCAAAAGGGCTTGATTTTATCAGGAAAAATTTTTCAGATTGCAAGGAAGAACCCTGCGCTTACAAATGAGCAGGTTGCAGAAGAAGCCGGCTGTGAGGTGCAGGAGGTTGAGAGCACAAGAAAGATGTTCGGGATATAAAGCGGATGCAAGGTTTATAAGGACAATAAAGTGGATTAGAACATGAAGCAGCCACGCAATGTGGCATATCGAAATAGCGTTTTCGTAAAGTGGGTGGATGCCAGTGGGAAAATATATAGCAGGAGATTGCAGAAAAATATGCGGATAAAACAAAAATATGGAAAAACGGTCTGCATTGGGCTAGTACGAATGGTTATAGTCCTAAAAGCATGTAAAAACTTCTTGGGCGCTATGCGGTAGGACAAGCAATTATTATCTTTAAGGAGTGGCAATGTGAATAATCTACAAAAAGATACTATTTTAATATTGTTGAAAACGGATAAAATGCACGGCAGCTATACAAATAATTATTTGTTCTCATATAAAGACTATCTAGATCCGACAGATGATTTTACGGATTTTTGTTGCGAATGCCTTGAGGGAAAGCGTGAATATATTGCTCTGATTGAAAATTTAATCAACAAAGATAAAACGGCAAAAATCTTTGTGCAGGTCTATGGATTGGAAGATAAAGACAAAGTTATAACTGCAGATACTTTAATTATTTTCAGTAAATTACCACTTGCGGAAATAAAGCAGATTTTTAATGAACCAAAAGATATATTTCCCAGTGATATTGGAGAAGAGACAGATTTTTCACAACCAGCTTTTCTTGTTGGGGATAATGGGGAGTTGATTTCAATTACAGAACAATCCCATGAGGAGCAGTCGGTTTACTATTGCTGGTGGGACTAATGTTCTTGTTATTGAATAAACGCTTTTTCTTGTTGATGGTATAAATGGTGCTGGCACCACGTTATGAAGGCGTTTAAGGAATCATTTTGGATGGCCTATCAGGCAGGGACGGCGCCAAGAAAGATAACTGGAGGATCTGGGATATGATTTTGGGATATTTGGTCAAAAGCGGATAGACAGCATGGTGCAAAGCATCAAGCGTTAAGACTATCCAAAACTATATTCACCTTTCATGTAAATATCTCTATTACGAGAGTTCAGAAAAAGTGCAAAGCTTTTGGCCTTTTGGCAGTTCAATAGGCTTTACACTCTGGTCAGCGATATTCTGGAATCATCAAAGCACTTTGTATTCCAGAAAGTGGGGATTGAGGATGTCCTGCACAAAAATTTCAAGGTACAGGTTGAAACTTTATCCCTATTTCTAAAGATATGCTAAAGATATTCAAGGTTTCCTTGTCTTTCTATTCTCCCAAAGCTTATAATTTCTTCACAATAAATTTTCATGCTGTTATACATGTAAAATGCAAAAAAGGAGCATTTACAAATGAAAAGACTTGCGGCATTGGCGGCAATGAAACTATCCGTATACATGGATGCTGAAGAAAATCAAAAATTATTTCAATATTACCAAGGCCTTCTGATAAGCGGCATGACGGAACAAGATCTTGTCGGATGCCAGGAAGCACCGGAATATTTGTTCCAGGACAATCCCGTTGCAGAACAGCGTTATGATTTGCTGTATCGCTTGCTCAAGGGGAATCCTGTGAGCCTGACGGCAATTCAACTTTATATTTTGACATGCATGGATATCCGAACCTTACAGCTGCTGGAGCAATGCTTCGGGATTGCCGCGGAAGGCCCCACGATCCAGGAAGCATGGGCTATCACCCATAGAGAGGAAGAATGCATTGATTACATTTCTGACGCTTATGAAGCGTTCGTGCTTGTAAAAAATCTGCTCCTTGCAGATTTGGAAGAACAAAACTTCCTAAAGGCTGCTTTTCGTCCAGATCCTTATCTTGCAGCGTGGCTTTTAGGTGAACATGATATGGATTTTACACTAAGAAGTTATTGCAGCGTATGGCAGGCCGAAAATGATCCTGGAAAACCAATCACCCTTCTAAAAGAAAAAGAACAGGCAGCAGCTTTTCTTAAGAAACGGGGAAAGAGGGCTGTCGTATATGTCAGCGGCGCTTGGGGCAGCGGCAGGAAATTTTTTGTATGCCAGGCAGCCAGGAGCGCAGGATATTCCCTATTGTTTGTCCCCTATGAAAAGCTTGTGGCAGAGGGGTGTATGACAAAGGATGTATGGGCGCGGGTGCTCAGGCAATGCCTGCTGGGAAGGCTTTCCCTTTGCATCACAGATATTACCCTATCCAAGGATGGTGTGCAATGCATGGAAACCATATTTCAAAAAATCAATCAGGACTACGCCTTTTTGGAGCTGCCGCTCTTTCTGACTGGATATCCAGAGGTAAAGCCTGCCTTTTTTCTAAAAGATGGCGGGTGTTCTGCTTCCCTTTCAGATGATACATTAAAAGACAGTTGGTGTTCTGTTTCCATTTCGAATGATACACTGGAAGAACAGGAGGCTTTCTGGAACTATTTTTCAAAAGAATACCTTAAGGATTCTGCACATTTTCCAGTTGAAACACTGGCAGCCCGGATGAACCTGACAGCTGGTCAGATAAAATGCGTGGTGGAGCAGCTTGCAGGGAAAGGATATGAGAAAAGCTGGAACATACAAGATATTTTCCGTGCTTGTTACCAAATTTTGGATGATGGGCGTTACCAGAATATGAAGCTTGTTCCAGGAAAATATACCTGGGAAGATTTGAAGATTCCTCCCTATATTAAGAGGCTGCTGCTGGAGCTGTGCAATCAGGCGCAATACCAGATAACCGTGTTGAGCCAATGGGGGATAGGGAAAAAAATTTCTTATGGAAGATGTGTTTCCGCATTATTTTCCGGCCCGCCTGGAACAGGGAAGACAATGGCGGCGCAGGTGGTTGCAGCGCACCTGGGGCTTGATATTTACCAGGTAGATTTATCACAGATTATGGACAAATATATCGGGGAAACAGAAAAAAGATTGAAAGAGGTATTTGACCAGGCAGAAAAAAGCAATATGGTTTTGCTGTTTGATGAAGCGGATGCCCTCTTTTCCAACCGGACAGATACAGGGGATGCCAAGGAGAGACACATGAACGCCCAGGTGTCTTATCTTTTGCAGCGCATTGAAGAATTTACAGGGATTGTCCTGATGACAACAAATCTTGTTTCCCATATGGACGATGCCTTTTTCCGAAGGTTCCGTTATCATATCCAATTTCAGATGCCAGGGAGAGCCCTGCGCAAAGAGTTGTGGGAATATATGCTGGAGGATGTGCCAAAGGATGGCATCGATTTTGCATATCTTGCTTCACAGTTTGAGCTTTCCGGGGCACAGATTAAAAATGCTGCGTTGAATGCCTGTTACCAGGCGGCTGCTGGAAAAGCGAAATTAAAAATGCAGCATCTTGTAGAAGCAGTGTTCCAGGAAGGGAAAAAGGAAGGGAAGCTGATGCTGCCGGGTGATTTCGGCGTTTATGGAAATCTGCTGGATGGGTTATTCCAGTTGATGAACCAAGATACGGGATAAAGAATTGCCCGATGCAAAGGCTTATTGCATCAGGCATGAAATCAGACGGTCATTCATTTCCCGGCTCATGAAGCAGAACCGGATATATTTGTTATCTAAAAATGGAAACGTAGAGCAGTCGCGTATCATCATTTTTTCCCGGATTGCCCGGTCAAACAATTCATCCGAGGTTAGAGCGTCCGCCAAGAGACGCACCAGCATGAAATTTCCGCTGGGCGGATATGGTTTAAACCGGCTGTCTTCTGAAAAAATCTTATAAATCCGGGCTCTCTCTTCTGAAATCAGTTTCCGGGTTTTTTGGATATATTCGGTGTCCCGGAACATGATTTCTCCTGCAATGACAGCCAGGGAATTGATGGTCCAGGGATTTTTCCTGGTATTGATGGACTTGATAAAATCCCGGTTTCCGGTGATGGCATACCCCAGCCGAAGCCCGGGGGCTGCAAAAAACTTGGAGGTTCCCCGGAGGATGACGATGTTATTATAAAAGGCAGTTAGGGGGACGGAGGTGATTTCCTCATAATTGTCGGCAAATTCTACATAAGTTTCATCCACCATGACAAAAATATCGTTTTGTTTGCACACATCCAGGATGCCGCGCATGGTTTTCCTTGTGATGGCGCTGGAGGTAGGGTTATTGGGGTTGCAGATGACAAGAAGGTCAATGCTCTCATTCAGCTGTGCCGTAAAGCGCCCGGCATCCAGTGCAAAATCTTGTTCTTCTTTTAAGGGATAATAAAGGCACGCGCCGCCGCCCAATGCAATTTCCCGTTCATATTCCGAATAGGTAGGCCCGATAATCAACGCTTTCCTTGGATGTTCAATTTGTATCAAAAGGGAAATCAATTCAGTGGAGCCATTTCCCATAATGATATTTTCATAATCTGTATGGACATAATCTGCAATGCATCTGCGCAGGGAGAGATATTCCCTGTCCGGGTAGGAGCAGATAGCGTCAATATGACTGGACAATGTTTCCCGAAGCAGCGGCGAGATGCCAAGAGGATTCACATTGGCACTGAAGCTTGTAATCTCTTCTTTTTTGATTCCGTAAATCTGTTCAATTTTTTCCAAATCGCTTCCATGAAAATGGTCTTTATGCTGTAACATAATTTTCCTCCAAAAATATTTACACAAATGTTTGAATGGTTTATAATTAATAAGACTGACTACATTATAACGGATTATGATAAAAAAGCAACCATAAAGCAGGTGACGATTTGCAGAAGAAATTAGAAGAACTGGCAGCAGGAGTGTGCAGCAATGATTCCTTTATCCTTCAATTTTCCATAAAGCAATTGGAATTTGAAGTAGTGGAGGGGACAGATTATACTGGTGAATTCCACATGGAGAGTGCGAGCGATATGCCAATTAATGGCATTGTCTATTCCTCCAGCCCCAGGATGGAATGTCCCAATTCAAAATTCCAAGGAAGTAAAATTACACAAGCATTTATCTTTCACAGTGAAGGGCTGGCAGAGGGAGATGTGCAAAAAGGAAGTTTCCATATTGTCAGCAGCCAAGGGGAATATGATCTTCCTTTTTCCGTGTCCGTTTCCAGCAATTATCCTGATAGTTCCCAGGGAAAAATAAAAAGCATCTTTGACTTCGCCAATCTGGCAAGGAATTCTTATGAAGAAGCCGTAAAAATATTCGGGCAGCCGGAATTTGTGCATATCTTTAAGCCCCAGGAGGCGGAGGAGCAGCTTCTTTACCAGATGCTGGGGCGCAAGCCATGCACTATGGCGCAGGTGGAAGAATTTTTGATTGCCGCCCGGAAGAAAAAGCGGGTAACCTTTCGGGTTGAGGAAACACAGAGAGAGTTTTCGGGGATTACGGAAATAAACAGGCAGCATATCACATTAAAAAAAGAAGAATGGGGATACATTTCCATTGAAATTACCAGTGACGCCCGGTGGATCGGCCTGGCAAAAAACACCCTTACCTCCAACGAATTTGTGGGAGGCCATGTATTGGCGGAATATTTGATACTGCCGGAGTTTTTGCATGCAGGGAAGAATTTTGGCAGGATTACGTTAAGGACGCCCTTCCAGGCGCATCAGGTGGATATCTGTGTATACCAGGGAATACAAAGAGAACGGGACGATTTATTGATTCACAAAAAGCAGGTGGAATTGATGAATGCCTACGTCCGTTTTGGCCTTCGGAAGATGGTTACAGGCGCCTGGGCAAAGTTTTCCATCCGCAAGCTGGAAGAACTGATAACGCTGGATCCGGATAATCTCTGGTATCTTTTGGCAAAGGCACAGGTTTTTCTGGTAAATAAGCAGCAGCAGGAAGGGGAATGGGCATTGGATGCTTTTCCGAAGCATAAGGTGGATAAGGAATCGCCCCTGTATGCCTATTACCTGTATCTATGCGCCCTCCGGGAGCCTGAGCCTGTTTATGTCAATAAACTGACTGGGAAAATACGCAGGATTTTCCATAAAAACCAGGAAAATAATCTGCTTTTGTGGATTCTTTTGTTTTTGGATGAAGAAATGAATTACAGCAAGGGCAGGAAGCTGGAAATCATTATCCGCCAGATTGGGTCATCCGGCGGAAGCTCTGTGCTTTACCTGGAAGCCTACCGGATTCTGGCAAAAGAGCCGTTTTTATTATACCAGCCAGATGAATTCTGCCGGAAAATATTGTATTGGGCAGCCAAGCATCAGGCGGTTACCCGTGGAATTGCGGAGCAGGTCTGCCAGCTTGCGCCGGAAATACCAGAATATCATCCCATTTGGTACCGGATTCTTTGTGAGTGTTATGAAGTGTTTCCTGAGAAGGAAATGCTGCAGGCAGTTTGCAGCTACTGCATGAAATGGAATTGTTATGGGGAACCTTACTGGAAATGGTATCATAAGGGCGTAAGAGAAAAAATCCGCATTGCGGGAATTTATGAAGCCTGGATGATGTCTGCCGGGAAGAAGCAGTTAGAACGGATACCGAAATCAGTCATCCTCTATTTTCAGTACAACAATAACCTTCCCTATCCTTCCCAGGCCAAGCTTTATTGCTCTATGGTGGAGCATAAATCTTCCTGGAAAAATAATGTGAAGCATTATCAGAAAAATATGGAAGAATTTGTCATAAAACAGCTTAAGGCTGAACGGATCGACGAGGATTGTGCCGTTGTGTACCGGGAAATCTTAACGCCGGATTTGATTGCAGAGGAATTGATGGGGCACCTGGCAAAAATACTTTTTGTCCACAAGGTTACCTGTAAGGACTCCGGTGCGCTGCGGCTTGTGGTGCGCCAGCATCCTTTGAAAAAGGAGCAGACGGTTCCATTGAACCACGGCGTTGGGTTTGTCAGCCTCTATGGCAGCTTCTATCAGATTTTATTGGAGGATTCCAGAGGAAACCGTTTTCTGCCAGGAGAGGAGCTGTCTGTGGTTCCGCTGTTAGACAGCGAAAAATTCTTAGAAAAGGGCCTTGCCTTGGCCAAGGAGAAGATGCCCTACCTTTTGAAATATTTTGACCGGAAAAAAATCTGGCAGACTTATGAAGCAAAAGATCTGCCTTACCTCCAAATGCTGATGGAATCCGAAGCAATCAGCGAAACATACCGGGAGGAGCTGCGCCCGCAGATTATTTCTTATTATTATTACAATTATACCGGGGACGCGCTGGATGAATTTCTGCTGTCCGTATCCTTTGACGGGATGAAAAAGCGTGCAAGGGAGCGGATTATGGAGCTTCTTGTGGCAAGGCGGCATTATAAGCGCGCCTATGAATTGCTGCTGTCCTATGGCAGCGAGAGCATTTCGGCTCCAAAACTGGTTTATGTAATCTGCCACCGGATGGAAGAAATGGATACGGACGAGGAATCGGATGAATTCTTGCTGAGGCTGTGCCGGGGCGTATTTTTGCGCGGCAAATACAATGAACGTATTTTAAGTTATATGTGCCGGCATTTCTATGGGAAAATGGAGGAAATGGCCAAGCTGTGGCAGGCGGCATGTGACTTTGAGCTGGATACGTATGCCTTGGAGGAGCGATGCCTGGTGCAGTTTTTGTATACCGGGGACTATGCTCCGTGCATTGAAAAAATCTTTGAAAGCTACGGGGAAAACCTGGGCAGGGAGGTTGTTGTTCTTTCGTATCTTACCTGGATGTCCCATCAGCTTCTTACCAAAGACGCTGTGGTTTCAGACTATGTATTCCAGAAAATTTTCAGGATGCTGAAGGAAAAACAGGAATTGAACCCGCCCTGCAGGCTGGGATTTTTAAAATGGTGCGCTTCCAGGAAGGATCTGGCAGAGGAAGAACAGGATTGGGCGGAAACCATATTGGAAGAGTATGTATCCAGAGGGAAATACTTTGCATTTTATAAAACCCTGCCGGAAAGCTTTGCTGGGAAATACCTGTACCACGATAAAACATTTCTGGAATACCGCACAGAGCCTGGGAAGAAGGTGGTTATCATTTTCCTGCCCATCGGGAGCCCAGACTATCTGGAAATGGATTTGCAGGAAGTGTACGAGGGGATTTATGTAAAAGAATTCCTGGTTTTCTATGGAGAAAAGATCCCTTATTATATCAAAGAAGAAAGAGATGGGGAATGGGCAGTCACAGAAAGCGGGCAGATACAAAACCAGGAGCTTTGCACCCATGCGGAGGGCAGCCGCTATGATTTGATTAATGATATGATGGTAAGCTGGCAGATGGAGGATGAAAAAACCCTCATGGAACGGATGGAAACGTATGGGATTCTGGATGGGATGGTAAAAGAAGAATTTAATCTTCTGTAAATGATAAAACGATTGGCAGGTGAATGAGATGAGGCCCACAGCAGGTGAATGGTATATTGGAATTGAACTGGGGAACAGATGGACGCAGGTAAGCTGTTACCATCAGAACCTGGCGGAGCCGGAAACGATAAGTACGGTGACAGGAACGGAACTGTATCAGATTCCCACGGCAATCTGTAAGCGGAAATCCACGGGAAAATGGTGTTTTGGGGAAGAAGCCAGCAGAATGGCAGAATCCGGTGAGGGCGTCTATGTGGATTACCTGTTGGACAAGGCCTTAAAACGAGAAAAAGTTTTCCTGGACAGGGAGTACCGCGCAGAAGATTTGCTGCTTGTGTTCTTGAAGAAGGTCTTAAGGATTGCCCTCCCCGCCAAAGGGATAGAGGTAGTTACCAAATGTGTGTTTTCCATAAAGGGAGTGACAAGCGCTCTGGTGGCGCTGCTGCGGGATATGTCTGTGAAATTGGGAATCCGGGAGGAGCAGCTTATGATCCAGGACCACAGGGAGAGTTTTTATGCATATGCCGTGTGCCAGGAACAGGAATTGTGGCAGTATGATGTTCTTTTGTTTTCCTGCAGCGGAGAAGAAATCTGGCTGAAGCGTCTTTCCTGTAATAAAAAAACCAAGCCCAAGATTGCGGAAGTGGAAGAGATATATCTGGGAAAATTGCCGGAAAATGTAAGGGAATGGGATATTTCCTTCTCACGCATGGTAATGGATGCCATGTCCGGCAGGATTGTGTCTGCCATCTATCTGATTGGAAGCGGATTTGAGGGGGGCTGGATGAAAGAATCCCTGCAGGTCATCTGCCGGGGAAGAAGGGCTTTCCAGGGGAAGAACCTCTATACCAAAGGCGCCTGTTACGCTGGAATGCTTGCAGTACATCAGGAACAGGCAGAAACCGTATATTTTTGTGAATATAAGGTGCAGGAGCATATGCTGCTGAAAGTATCCAAAGGAGATAAAACATATTTTTATCCTTTGCTGGAGGCGGGAAGCAACCAGCATCAGATTGGAAAGAGGCTTAGAATCCTTCTGGAAGGCGAGCCGGCGCTGGAGCTTTGGGTGCAGAGGCCGGGAAGCCGGGAAGCCAGGATTGAGAGCCTGGAGCTTACCGAGCTTCCCATAGAGGAGACAGGGCGCTGCCGGCTGGCTCTTTCCCTTTATACCGGGGAAGAGGGACAGATTCTTTTGAATATGCAGGATATTGGATGGGGGCAGCTTTCCCCAGGCAGCGGCAAGGAATGGGAATATGAAATAGGGTAAAGAGAAACAGTCAAAAGAGAGGAAGCAGGCCATGGGTAAAATATGGTTATGTGAAGAAAAGATAGCAGAGCACCCGTTCTTTTTGGAGGAAGCAGGCGTAGATTTGTATTCCTTTGAAGAATTGTGCTATTATTTGTATGAAAATACCGGGACGCTGGAGGAAAGCTTTTTCAATGAGAAATTATGCCTGTGGCTGGAGCAGGAAATTGGCCAGATAGAGCTTTGCGCAAGGCTGAGACGGGGCATTGACCAGGAAAAAAGCGGCTGCTGGTGCATGGAACAGATTTTGCAGGCTGGGGGCTTTTACAATTCCAAAGAGCTGGAGGATGCTTTAAAGACCGCAAAGCATATGGAAAATAAGGAGCCGCTGGACCGGGAAAAGCTGCGGGGAGACCGTCTTCTGAAAGCAGAAAAGTACAAAGATGCTGTGATGGAATACAAAAAAGCCATTGCCGGGGCGAAGCAGGAGGCAGAGGATGAAAAAACCATAGGAAATATCTGGCATAATATGGGAACAGCATATGCCAGGCAGATGCTGTTTGAACAGGCAGCGGAATGCTATGAAAAAGCTTATGATATCGGGCAGAACGAAGAGAGCAAGAATTCTTATCTTTTGGCTCTTGCCAGCAAGGATGGACAGAGATTCCATACAGCGCCGGACGGGCTGATTGCAACCCGGCGGGAGCTTGCAGAATTAAAACAGGCCAATCGCAGCGGTTATGAAAAGCTGATAGAAACTACGCTGCAAAATTTAAGGACAGGATATAGGAAAAGTGAGTAAAAATGGGATTATTCAAGAAAAAGAAAAAACCGGAATATGTAGAAGAGATATTAGAATTTGGCGAAGAAATTGACCGAAGATCCAAGCGGCGTGAGAATAAGGCTAAGCAGGTGCAAAAAGCTAAACAAGCGGCCAATGGGCAGCAGGCTAAACCAAATCAGGGGCAAGGCCAGGGGAAAAGCCTTGCAACGGAATACTGTGAGCAGATTATGGCTGCTGCCAGGAATCTGGAAGAGACAAAACGGGAGTATAAAATAGTGACGGACTATCTCACCGATATCCAGACCTTGGAAAACCTGCCGGAAGCGGAAATGCAGAAAATCCAGGAAACCGCTCAGAATGTACTGAATTTAAATGAGGCCAGGGACGCATACCTGAATAAGTCAAAGACAATTTCGGATGCTCAATTTGCCCAGATGGAGCAATTGGAGGATGAAATGCCGGAGATTATTAAGCGCCTGCAAAGCAATGAATCTTACCAGACTACCGTAAAGCGGGATATGCAGTATCTGGAAGGGGAACGGGAAGAGTGGCGTTATTACCAGGATTCCCTGGAACAGGAAGAAACAATCCTGCGCAGATTATTTTTCGGCTTCGCCGGCATATATGTCCTGGCAGTAGGCGTGATTGTGATACTTGGCATGGTGATGAAATTTGACATTATGATGCCTTTTGTGGCAGCTACCTTAATTGCAGGGGCAGTGGGCGGAATTATGGCTCTGCGGCTGCAGAATGACAGGATGGGCTTAAAAAAAGCGCAGGCCAATATCAACCGGGCCATTGTGCTGCTGAATAAGGTAAAGTTTAAATATGTCAATGTCACCAATGCCGTAGATTATGCCTGTGAGAAATACCATGTGAAAAATGGATATGAATTGAGCTACATCTGGGACCAGTATCTGGAAGCGGTAAAGGAACGGGAAAAATATGAGCGCACCAACGATGATCTGGAGTATTTCAATGACAAACTCATCCGCCAGCTTCAGCGGTACCGGTTCTATGACGCCAGAATATGGATTCATCAGGCGAAGGCTTTGCTGGACAAAAAGGAGATGGTTGAAGTGAAGCATGACCTTTTAGTGCGCCGGAAGAAGCTACGCAGCGGAATGGAGAGCCAGGTCACAGATATCAGGGGCGCAAGGAAGGAAATCGAAAAGCTCATAAAGAACCGTCCGGGAGGCAGCCAGGAGATTAAAGAGATTCTGGATTCTGTGGATAAGATGTGCGGGATTGGGTGAGATTTTTGAGAGATACTGGAGGTTCTTTATGACATTGTATCATGGAAGTAATGTGGCTGTTCCAAAACCAAAATCCAGAATCGATTTCTGGATTTTGGTTTTGGATTTTACACTACAACCAATAAAATGCAGGCCATATTTTTTATTGCTTTTAAGATTAGGCAGAGGATATAAAAATGGTTGAGCCTTCAAAGACAGAAAAATGCCGGGTATTTCTTGTATAAAATAACAAAAATAGCAAATACTACCACAAAAAGGAGTTTGGCATGGAAAAGAAATGTAGTATTCGTCTATTGTTATTAGGAACCATCGTCAGCGCGGCATTTGGCCTTAGCACCGGCTTTTTTGCAGGAACCCAGAAGAACTGGCGGACCTACGAGGAACGCATTGTCCTGCTCCAGCAGCAGAACGCAGATCTCCTTGCCCAGCAGGAAGCAGCAGAATCAGAAAAAAAACTTGCAGAAAGCCTGAAAGTGGTAGATCCTTATGAGTATATCCTGCTGGAAGAAAATGGTTATGTTGCCGTCTACCATGCAGACAGGGAAACCTTGTTTGCCGCCACCGATATCCTGGTTCGGAATCTTCCAGAAGATTTGCAGGAGGAAATCTCCCAGGGAAAACAAATTGAAAATGAAGAACAGCTCTATAATTTTCTGGAAAATTACACAAGTTAAGGCTGTATCGAAATATAGTTTGTTCGCTTTCGCACACTTGAAACTTAGGTTTTGGCATGATATAATATCGAAGGAACAAGACAATCTATTTTGCAGGACAGATTATGAAGCAGATATTTGACGTGATTATTGTAGGAGCCGGGGCATCTGGCCTTACTGCTGGCATACAGGCGGCAAGGCAAGGAGCGAAAGTTCTGATTTTAGAGCATATGGAAAAGGCCGGGAAGAAAATCCTGGCGACGGGAAACGGAAAATGTAATTTTACCAATCAAAAGCAGGGCATTGCATATTACAAAGGCAAGAACCCTGCCTTTGTCTTGCCTGCCTTGGAACAGTTTGGATTGGCAGAGACCTTGCAGTTTTTCCGGGAGCTTGGCATCTATGCCAAGGTGAAGCGGGACGGATATTATTATCCTGCAAGCGGACAGGCTTCCTCTGTCCGGGAGACGCTGTTGATGGAATGCCGGAGAATAGGCGTAGAAATCTTGTATGAAATCGGAATCCGTTCCATCCAAAAAGAGCAGGGAATTTTTCTCTTTCATACGAAGCAGGGCGTCTTTCAAGGCAGGGCATGCATCCTTGCCACGGGAGGAAAAGCTTCCAAAAAGACAGGAAGCGACGGAAGCGGAATTCCATATATTGTAGGTTTTGGACATAAATTGACAGATATTGTGCCTGCACTGGTTCAATTGCAGGGAAAACAGTCATTTTTAAAAGAAGTTGCAGGAATTCGTGCAGAAGGTGTTGTGGAACTTTATATAGAAAATGAGAAAATTGCAGAGGATTTTGGGGAACTCCAATTGACAGCCTTTGGGGTATCGGGAATTCCTGTATTCCAAATCAGCCGTTATGCCGCCTATGGGCTTTTACAGAAAAAGCAGGTGTTTGTGACGCTGAATTTTATGCCGGATGTTTCAAAGTATCAGTTGAGGGAGATTTTGAAGGAACGGTTTTTTATTTATGGAAAGGGAAAAACAGCAAGGGAAGCCTTGATCGGGCTTTTGCCTGACAAGTTAAATGATCTGCTTTTAAAGGAAAGCGGCATGATAAGAGATAAGATGGCGGAAGCTTGCAGGGAAAAGGAATGGAACCGCCTGGCCGCTCAAATCCAGGGCCTTCGCGTTGATATTGTTGGAACCAAGGGTTTTGATGGCGCCCAGGTAACGGCTGGGGGTGTGGATACAGATGAAGTCTGTCCCAAAACTATGGAATCTGGGCTGGTGTCTGGCCTCTTTTTTTCCGGGGAGGTGTTGGATATTGACGGCATGTGCGGCGGTTACAACCTGCAATGGGCTTGGACGAGCGGCACTGTGGCTGGGAGGGCGGCTGCAGCTTATGCGATGTTCTAGCGTTATTGTAACTATTCAATGGTTACCTGAATGTTACAGGTTTATGAAAGAAGAGAAAGAGGCAGAAATGATAAGAATACAGCAGTTAAAGCTTCCAGTTTCCCACACGAAGGAGCAGCTCCTTAAAAAGATTGGAAAGCTTCTGGGCATAAAGACCGAGAATATCCAAGATTATAAAATTCGGAAGCAGTCGATAGATGCCCGGAAGAAAAATGAGATAAGTTATGTGTATACCCTGGATGTCCAGGTGGAAAATGAGTCGTCCATTCTCCGCAGGAGGAAGCAACCTCAGATTTCCATGGCAAAGGATATCCTTTATCAGTTTCCGGACAAGGGTACAGAAGCCTTAAACTGTCCGCCTGTGATTATCGGCAGCGGGCCGGCAGGCTTGTTTTGCGCTTACCTGCTGGCCCGGCACGGCTACCGTCCCCTTATCCTGGAACGGGGCAGGAGGATAGAGGAGCGAACCCGGGATGTGGAGCAATTTTGGAAGGATAACCAATTGCAGCCGGAATCCAATGTACAGTTCGGGGAGGGCGGCGCAGGCGCATTCTCGGATGGAAAACTAAATACGTTGGTAAAGGATGTGAAGGGGAGGAACCAGGCGGTGTTGGATATTTTTATCCGCCATGGCGCTCCCGAGGAAATCGGATACCAGAGCAAACCCCATATCGGGACAGATATCCTTCGGAAGGTGGTTGCTGATATGCGTCGGCAAATCGAAGACTGGGGTGGAACCTTCCTGTTTGAGACTTGTGTGACGGGGATGGAATTTACACAGGGAAAGCTGGCAGGCTTGCATTGCATGAAACATGGATTGTCTCAGTATATCCAGACGGATTTGGCCATTCTTGCTATTGGGCACAGTGCCAGGGATACCTTTGAAATGCTGTACCATGCTGGATTTCATATGGAAGCAAAATCTTTTGCCGTGGGGCTTCGGGCAGAGCATCCCCAGAGGTTCATCAATGAAAACCAGTATGGGGCAGAAATGGCTGAAAAACTCCCGGCAGCTTCCTACAAATTAACCGCAAACCTGAAAAACGGCAGAGGCGTGTACTCCTTTTGCATGTGCCCCGGCGGCTATGTGGTAAACGCCTCCTCCCAGCAGGGACGGATTGCCGTCAATGGCATGAGCTACAGCGGCCGGAAGGGGCAAAATGCCAACAGCGCCATTATTGTAACGGTAACCCCGGAGGATTTTGGGACGCCTCATCCCCTGGGCGGCATGGAATTCCAGCGCAGGCTGGAGGAAAAAGCATATCAACTGGGAAATGGTAATATCCCACAGCAGCTTTTGGGGGATTTTGAAGCTGGCAGGGTTTCATCCTCTTACGGCGGGTTTTCCTCTGCCGTCAAGGGGCATCATGGGTTTGGGGCATTGCATGCATTGTTTCCAAACGCAATCAGGGATTCCTTCTGCCAGGGAATGCATCAGTTCTCCAGGCAGATTCCTGGTTTTGACCAGGCAGACACAATCTTATCCGGGGTAGAAAGCCGGACATCCTCTCCCATAAGGATTGCCAGGGATGAAGGATTTGAAAGCAGCAAAAAAGGGGTATATCCCTGTGGGGAAGGCGCAGGATATGCAGGAGGGATTATGTCAGCCGCTATGGATGGGATGAAAATTGCAGAAGCAATCGCAAAAAGATATCACACCCCAAGGGAATAAATTAAAAGGAAAATTACGAAAGAGGAAGGCAATGCGAAGTATTAGGAATGCCTTCCGGCGATTTGCCGCCGAACCGAAGGGGAGGGGCGTTTCATTAAAAGGAGGGAAGTATTACCGTGCCAGAATATACACCAATGATGCAGCAATATATTGATACAAAAAAAGATTATAAGGATTGCATTTTATTTTACCGCCTGGGGGATTTCTACGAGATGTTTTTTGAGGATGCCAAGATTGCTTCCAAAGAACTGGAGATTACACTGACTGGAAAAAGCTGCGGGCAGGATGAGAAAGCGCCTATGTGCGGCGTGCCCTACCATTCTGTGGAATCCTATCTGAACAAGCTGGTGTCTAAGGGTTACAAGGTTGCCATCTGTGAACAGGTCGAAGACCCAAAAATGTCAAGGGGCTTGGTAAGGCGCGAAGTGGTCCGGATTGTTACGCCAGGAACAAACCTTGATACCCAGGCTTTGGACGAGACAAAAAATAATTACATTATGTGCATTGTATATATGGAAGACCGCTATGGCATTTCCATTGCAGACGTTACCACCGGCGATTACTATGTGACAGAGGTGGACCAGGAAGAAAAGCTAAAGGATGAAATACATAAATTTTCCCCTTCTGAAATTATCTGCAACGAAGCATTTTATATGACGGGAATGGATTTTGAGGATTTAAAACAGCGGCTCGGCATTGCCGTCTATTCCCTGGACTCCTGGTATTTTGATGATGGAACGGCAAAAAATACGCTGATGGAGCATTTTAAAATATCAGATCTCCACGGGCTTGGCATTAAGGATTACGAATGGGGGACAATTGCTGCGGGTGCATTGCTGAAATATTTATATGAAACCCAGAAAAACAGCCTGGCAAATATGACGTCCCTGCAGCTTTATATTACTGGAAAATATATGATTATCGACAGCTCCACCAGACGCAACCTGGAGCTGGCAGAAACACTAAGGGAAAAACAAAAGAGGGGTTCCCTGCTCTGGGTGCTGGATAAAACCAGGACGGCAATGGGCGCAAGGATGCTTCGGAGCTTCCTGGAACAGCCGCTGATTGATAAAAAGGAAATAGAAAAACGGCTGGATGCGGTGGAGGCATTGAACCAGAATGCCATGCTCCGGGAAGAGATCCGGGAATACTTAAATCCTATCTATGACCTGGAACGGTTAATCAGCCGGATTACCTACCAGACCGCCAATCCCAGGGATCTGACCGCGTTCAAAAGCTCCCTGGAAATGCTTCCTCATATCTACAGCCTGCTGGGGGAATTTGAACCCCCTATGCTGAAAGAAATCCAATCAGAGCTGGATATTTTAGATGATATTTATCAATTGGTTGATGCTTCTATTAAGGAAGATCCCCCCATATCCATCCGGGACGGCGGCATGATAAAAGAAGGCTACGACGAAGAGATTGATAAGCTGCGCCATGCCAAAACAGAAGGGAAAACCTGGCTGGTGGAGCTTGAGACCAAGGAACGGGAGAAGACAGGCATTAAAAACCTGCGTATCAAATACAACAAGGTCTTTGGCTATTATCTGGAGGTGACCAATTCCTACCAGAACCTTGTTCCTGATTACTATACCAGAAAACAGACCCTTGCCAACGCGGAACGCTATATTACTGCGGAACTAAAGGAACTGGAGGATATCATTTTAGGTGCGGAGGATAAGCTGGTATCCCTGGAATATGAAACCTTCCGGGATATCCGGGATAAGATTGCTGGCCAGGTGCTGCGTATCCAGAAAACCGCCAAGGCCATTGCTAAAACAGACGTGTTGTCTTCCCTTGCCCTTGTGGCGGAACGGAATAATTACTGCCGTCCTTCCATCAACGAAAATGGTGTAATCGACATAAAGAATGGCCGCCACCCGGTGGTGGAGCAGATGATAAATAATGATATGTTTATTTCCAATGACACGTATCTGGATAACCATAAAAAGCGGATTTCCATTATTACCGGGCCGAATATGGCAGGAAAGTCCACTTACATGCGCCAGACCGCATTGATTGTATTGATGGCTCAAATTGGAAGCTTTGTCCCTGCGGAGCATGCGAAAATCGGAATTGTGGACCGGATTTTTACCCGGGTGGGCGCCTCAGACGATTTGGCAAGCGGCCAGAGCACCTTTATGGTGGAGATGACAGAGGTTGCAAACATTTTAAGGAACGCCACCAGCAACAGCCTTTTGGTACTGGACGAAATCGGAAGGGGAACCAGCACCTTTGATGGATTGAGCATTGCCTGGGCGGTGGTGGAGCATATCAGCAACCCCAAGCTTTTGGGCGCGAAAACGCTGTTTGCTACCCACTACCATGAGCTGACCGAGCTGGAGGGCAAGCTGAATAATGTGAACAACTACTGTATTGCGGTAAAGGAAAAGGGCGATGATGTGGTATTTCTAAGGAAAATCGTACCAGGCGGCGCAGATAAGAGCTATGGCATCCAGGTGGCAAAGCTGGCTGGCGTACCGGAAAGCGTAATTGAACGGGCGAAAATCATTTCCGAGGAATTAAGCGCCCACGACATTACAGAGCTGACTGGAAGCCTTATTGCGGACAACAGCAAGCCCCGCAAAAAGAAAGAGAAGCTGGATGAGGTTGATTTGACACAGATGTCCCTCTTTGATACAGTAAGAGACGACGATATTATCCAGGAATTAAGGGACTTGGATTTGGGGAATTTAACCCCCATTGACGCATTGAATAAATTATATCAGCTGCAAAGCAAAGTGAAAAACCGTTGGAAGTTTACATAATTATTTTATGTAAACCAAAAAAATACAAATAATAGAATTATTAAGAAATTCACAAAGTTTCATAAGGGCTGCCCAAATAGGAAAAATATTTGTGTTGACAAAATCCAAAATTGTCCATTATGGGTTGAGGAAATATTAGAACGTGTTACAGATATAAATGATATTTCATGATAAGGAGCACCAATGCCAAACATAGAAATTTTAGACCAACAGACCATTGACAAAATTGCAGCAGGGGAAGTGATTGACCGTCCATCCTCCGTGGTAAAGGAGCTTGTGGAAAATGCCATAGACGCCAGGGCAAGCGCCGTCACCGTGGAAATCAAGGAGGGCGGCATTTCTTTTATCCGCATTACCGACAACGGGTGCGGAATTGATGCAGATCAGGTAAGCCTGGCTTTCCTGCGCCATTCCACCAGCAAAATCAGGAATGTGGAGGACTTGCTTACCGTGTCGTCCCTGGGATTCCGGGGCGAGGCTTTATCCAGCATCGCAGCCGTCGCCCAGGTGGAGCTGATTACCAAAACCTCCTTAGCATTAAGCGGCATCCGCTATGTGATAGAAGGCGGAGCGGAGAAATCCTGCGAGGAAATCGGGGCGCCAGAAGGCACAACCTTCCTGGTGCGCAATCTTTTTTACAACACGCCTGCCAGAAGGAAATTCCTTAAAACCCCCCAGACGGAAGCAGGATATATCGGGGATTTGATGGAACGGCTGGCGTTGTCCCACCCGGAAATCTCTTTTAAGCTGATCGTAAACAACCAGCCCAAGCTTCACACTTCCGGGAATTCTAATTTAAAAGAGGTCATTTACCATATTTATGGGCGCGACATTGCAGCAAACCTGATTGAAGTCCAGGGAGAAAATGAATGGTTTTCCGTCCGGGGTTTTATCGGCAGGCCCTTGATTTCCAGGGGAAACCGGAATTTTGAAAATTACTTTATCAATGGCAGGTATATTAAAAGCAGCCTGATTGCCAAAAGCATTGAGGAAGCCTATAAATCCTTTGTGATGCAGCATAAATATCCCTTTACAGTCCTGCATATTTCCATTAACGGAAGTTACCTGGATGTGAATGTCCACCCCGCAAAAATGGAGCTGCGGTTTTCCAATGGGGAGGAAATATACCGGTTTTTAACGGATTTGCTTCGGGATGCCATCAACCAAAATGAGCTGGTATACCAGGTGAGCCTGGAAAAAGAACGGGAAGAAAAAGCAAGGCAGGCGCGTGAGAAAAAGGCCCGCCTGACCTCCAGCCGCCAGGCGCCGGAGCCCTTTGAAACAAAACGGCTGGAAGCAGTAAAACAGGCAATCCGAAAGGACAGCCCTTATGAGCCAAAATATGAGAAATCCAAAGAGCTGCAGCAATTTCCATCCCAGAATAATGGAAAAGAAAGTCTTTCTGGAAGGAATTATGAAAGATTAACAAATTCCCGGAATCCAGATGCGCTGTCCTTGGCAAATGAAGAAACAGCCAAGGGAACGGACGGAATTTCCAAAGAAATGCCAGAATTCGTGGAAGAAAATATCACATTTGCATCCCAATTGAAATTCTCCGATATGGCAGGAACGGAAAATGGAGCAATTCAAGAGAAAACCGTTCCCGAGACGGAAGACGAGGAAATTCAAACGAAGGCAATTTCGACAGTCCCGGTTTTAGAAACGGAAACCGGAGCGATTGAGACACAGGAAGGACAGCCCCGCAAGCTTTTGGATGAGATTTCCAGGAAAGACCATCGGATTATCGGGCAGCTGTTTGAAACATACTGGCTGGTGGAATTTGACAGCAAGCTGTATATTATCGACCAGCATGCCGCCCATGAGAAAGTTCTGTATGAGCGTACCTTAGCTTCCCTGGACACAAAGGAATTCACCTCTCAGGTGATTTATCCGCCCATTCTTTTTACTTTAAACATGCAGGAAGAATCTTTGTTAAAAAAATATATGGAATATTTTCAGAAGCTTGGCTATGAAATCGAACCGTTCGGCGGAAAAGAATATGCGGTCACCTCTGTCCCTTCCAACCTGTTCGGGCTGAACGGGCAGGAGCTTGTCATTGAAATTTTGGACAGCCTGCCTGGTTTTCATGGGAAGGAAACACCCCAGATGATTACAGAAAAAATAGCCTCCATGTCCTGCAAAGCGGCCGTAAAAGGAAACCAGTCCCTTTCCAGGGCAGAGATAGAAGCGCTGATCGGAGAGCTTTTGGCATTGGAAAACCCGTATCACTGCCCTCACGGGCGGCCTACGATTATTTCTATGTCAAAGCATGAGCTGGAAAAGAAATTTAAACGGATTTTATAAGGGCAGGTATCAGAATGAAAAAGCCATTAATTATCTTGACAGGCCCCACCGCTGTTGGAAAAACAGAACTTTCCATTGCATTGGCGCAGATGGTAAACGGGGCAGTGGTTTCAGCGGATTCCATGCAGGTATACCGGCATATGGATATCGGCTCCGCTAAAATAAAAAAAGAGGAAATGCAGAAAGTCCCTCACTATCTGATTGATATTCTGGAGCCGGATGAGGAATTCCATGTGGTACGGTTTCAGGAATATGCCAAAGAATGTATGGAAAGAATTTATACAGAGGGGCAGATTCCCATTGTTGTGGGCGGCACTGGATTTTATATCCAGGCGCTTCTGTACGGCATTGATTTTACAGAGCAGAAAGAGGATAGGGATTACCGCAGCAAGCTGGAGGAAATCGCTCGGAACGAAGGACCGAAGATGCTCCATAGCATGTTAGCCGAAGTAGATAGGCAATCGGCAGAAGCTATCCATGAAAACAATATAAAGCGTGTGATACGGGCGCTGGAATTTCATCACCTGTCCGGGCAGAAGATATCGGAGCACAATGAACAGGAACGGAAGAGGGAATCCCCTTATAATTTCGCCTATTTTGTGTTAAATGATGACAGGGACCGCCTGTATGAGAGGATTAACCAGCGGGTAGAGCAGATGCTTAGGGAAGGCCTGGTAGAAGAGGTCCAAAAACTAAAGGAAATGGGATACGTAAAAACCATGGTATCCATGCAGGGGCTTGGCTATAAAGAAATCTTAGATTATCTGGAGGGAAGCTGCACGCTGGAGGAGGCCGTTTACCGCATCAAGCGGGATACCAGGCATTTTGCCAAACGCCAGCTTACCTGGTTTCGGCGGGAGCGGCAGGTTACCTGGATTTCAAAGCCGGATTTTGATTATAATAATGAAAAAATATCAGCATATATGAAAAAAGAATTGGAAAGGAAAAAAATTTACCCATGAAAGAGATATATCAGGAGTTAGGCATTGATGAAAAAGTGTTTGCCTGCGGCCAGAAATTTGAAGAGATATTGAAGGAACGGTTCGAGGAAATAGACAAAACAGCCGAATACAACCAATTAAAGGTAATCAAGGCAATGCAGAAATGCCGGGTAGGCGCAGAATGTTTTATGGGAAGCAATGGATATGGGTATAATGATTTGGGAAGGGATACCTTGGAAGAAGTCTATGCAGAGTGTTTTAAAGGGGAAGCTGCGCTGGTGCGTCCCCAGATTACCTGCGGCACACATGCCCTCGCCCTTGCATTGATGTCCAACCTGCGTCCAGGAGATGAGCTTTTGTCCCCGGCAGGCAAACCCTATGACACCTTGGAGGAAGTGATAGGCATCCGCCCCTCCGACGGCTCCCTGGCAGAATACGGGATATCCTACCGGCAGGTGGATTTGCAAAAAGATGGGACATTTGATTATGAAAGCATAAAACGTGCAATTAATGAAAAGACAAAGCTTGTGGCCATCCAGCGCTCCAAAGGATATCAGACCAGGCCTACTTTTTCTGTGGCGCAGATTGGAGAATTGATTTCCTTTATCAAAAACATCAAAAAGGATGTTATCTGTATGGTGGACAACTGTTACGGTGAATTTGTAGAAAAAAAAGAACCCCTGGAAGCAGGAGCGGATATGATCGCAGGCTCGCTGATTAAAAATCCCGGCGGCGGCCTTGCCCCCATTGGCGGCTACATTGTAGGAAAGAAAGAATGCGTCGAGCATGCCGCTTACCGGTTAACCTCCCCAGGGCTTGGCAAGGAGGTGGGCGCTTCCCTGGGCGTCATCCAGTCCTTTTACCAGGGATTATTTTTAGCTCCCACCGTAACGGCGTCTGCATTAAAAAGCGCAGTTTTTGCGGCAAACATTTATGAAAGCCTTGGATTCCCCGTGATACCAAACGGTTCTGAAAGCCGCCATGACATTATCCAGGCAGTGACTTTGAACTCGAAAGAAGCACTGGTTGCTTTCTGCAAGGGCATTCAGGCAGCGGCTCCCGTTGACAGCCATGTGTCCCCAGAGCCCTGGGCAATGCCTGGATATGATGATGAAGTGATTATGGCTGCCGGAGCCTTTGTACAGGGTTCTTCCATTGAATTAAGCGCGGACGGGCCATTGCGGGAACCCTTCGCAGTTTATTTCCAGGGCGGGCTTACCTGGCATCATGGAAAGCTGGGAATTTTGATGTCATTGCAAAAGCTTTACGAAGCCGGATTGGTAAAATTATAATAATATTTATGAATTTTTAACAATAAATTAGTATACACAACCGCTCAGATATGCTAGAATAAAATGTAAAACTTTTTCCTTTGCTTTGAGAGAGTGGAAGGAAGTTATGAATACACATATTACGATGAAAGAAATGCCGGAATCAGAACAGCCGATGGAAAAGTGTTTCCGCTATGGCGCAAAAGCGCTGTCGGATGCGGAGTTACTGGCAGTAATCCTGAAAAACGGCACAAGGGACATGACAGCATTGCAGCTTGCCCAGTTATTCTTGTCGAAAAAGGACAAAAATCTCATGAACCTAAATACCATGCGGTTAGAGGAAATGCAGAAAATTCCCGGCATCGGCCAGGTGAAAGCCGTTCAGCTCAAGTGCATTGCAGAACTGGCGGGACGCATTGCAAAGACCAGCAGGCTGAAAAATGTAAGGTTAAATGAGCCAGCCAGCATTGCCGCTTATTACATGGAAACCCTTCGGCATGAGACGAAAGAAAAACTGTTATTATCCATGTTTGATGCAAAAAGCAGCCTTTTGGGGGATGAACTTATCTCCGTAGGCACAGCAACAAACTCATTGGTGTCACCCAGGGAAATTTTCTTAAAAGCGTTGGAATATGGAGCGGTTCATATTGTGATACTCCATAACCATCCAAGCGGCGACCCAGAGCCAAGCTCCTCTGACATCCGCGTGACGAAGCGTGTGGCGGATTGCGGCGCGCTTCTTGGAATTACGCTGGCAGACCATATTATCATTGGCGATAACAGATATATAAGCTTTAGAGAAAAAGGCCTTTTAGGTTGAGGAAAGGAACGTAAATTATGTCAACAAATGTTTATGGAATTGATTTGGGTACCTGTAATTTAAAAATATTCTGCAAGGCAACCGGAAAAGTAATCAATGAGAAAAATGCCATTGCCACTGTCAATAAGAATGAGTTGTATGCATTTGGAAATGATGCGTACGCCATGTACGAAAAAGCGCCGGATTCCATCAAAGTATCATTTCCGGTGGTGAACGGGGTGATTGCCGATTATAACAATATGCAGAATATGATTGGCGAAGTGTTAGAGAAGCATGTGAAAAACCATATCAAAGGCGCGGAATTTATCGTCGCCGTACCCACGGACATTACAGAAGTAGAGAAAAAAGCCTTCTTTGATTTGTTTTACAAGAGCAAGTTCAAGGCAAAGAGCGTACTGCTCTGTGAAAAGCCGATTTCGGATGCAGTGGGGCTTGATTTGGACGTAGGCTCCCCTACCGGATTTATGATTGTCAATATCGGCGCGGATACCACGGAGATTTCCGTGATCTCTCTGGGCGGACTGGTATTAAGCGATTTGCTCCACTTTGGAGGGAAACGGATTGATGAATCCATCATCAGCCATATGAAGCGCAATTTCGGGCTGGTCATCGGCCAGAAGACCGCCATGTACTTAAAAGAGACCCTGGGCTGCGCCCTCCCGGAAGAAGAGGAACAGACTACTGTGATTGTGGGGCGCGACGTGGTCAGCGGGCTTCCCATTGAGATGGAGGTTTCTTCCTCCGTCATCTATGAGGCAATTAAGGACAAC
This sequence comes from uncultured Lachnospiraceae bacterium, assembly GCA_947384285.1. Taxonomy (GTDB): domain Bacteria; phylum Bacillota; class Clostridia; order Lachnospirales; family Lachnospiraceae; genus Petralouisia. The sequence goes on along the minus strand of CANDGI010000017.1, from coordinate 34,219 downwards.
CTGAATTCCATCTGCAATTCCATCAAGATGATTCTGGAAAAGACGCCGCCGGAGCTGGCAAGAGATATTATCCACTCCGGTATCTACATTACAGGCGGTTCTTCCAAAATCAAACGGCTGGATGAACTGTTCACCCAAATCACCAACATCCGGGTCAATACCTGTGAACTGCCGGAGGAAAGCGCCGTGAGAGGGCTGAACAAAATTGTTTCCGATGAAAAACTTAAGAAATTAGCTTTTAGCATGAAGACCAGAATTTATAAATAAAGGTGTAATCATTTATGAAACGTAAATCAACAAAACATTCCATACCAACCAAATATACTCTTCTGATATTGACAGGTTTCTGCATGATTGTCATGTTTGTAAGTTTTACACTGAATTTATCAGGCGGGCCATTGAATACGGTTGCCGGATACGTGTTTGTGCCTATGCAGAAAGGAATCAACACGATTGGAACCTGGTTTTTGTCCAGGGCGGACGACTTGAAATCTTTGCGGGATGTGATGGCGGAAAACAGGGAGCTCCAGGCGGAAGTGGACAGGCTGACCCAGGAATTAAGCAATATTAAGCTGGAGCAGTATGAACTGGATAACCTGCGGGAGCTGATGGAGCTTGACCAGAAATATCCCAGTTATGAAAAGGTAGCAGCAAGAGTGGTTTCCAGTGACAGCGGAAACTGGTTTAACACCTTCCTGATTGATAAGGGAACCAAGGATGGAATTGAAAAGGACATGAATGTGATTGCTGGAAGCGGCCTGGTAGGGATTGTCATTGATACAGGACCCAACTATGCCAAGGTACGCACCATTATTGATGATGCCAGCAATGTCAGCGGCATGTCCTTGTCTACGGCAGACCGGTGCATTATCAGCGGGAACCTGGCTGCCATGAATGAGCATCAGGTCATTGAATTTACCGACTTAAAATGCGAGGATGATGCAGTGGCTGCAGGAGAACAGATGGTTACTTCCCATATCAGCGATAAGTACCTGGAGGGTATTTTAATCGGTTATGTCAGTACCATTGAACGGGATTCCAATAATCTGACTTATTCTGGCACGATTACGCCGGCAGTGGATTTCCAGCATCTGCAGGAAGTGCTGGTGATACTGGATAAGAAAAATATCGGGAAAGAGCAGGAGGAGCAGGAATGAAGCTGAGGCGCAAGCTGTGTGTATTTTTGATTATAGCTATATGTTTCCTGCTGCAGACCACATTGTTCCAGGCCTTGTCCTTTGCTTCCATCTCTCCCAACCTTCTGGTGGCAGTCACTTCTTCCTTCGGCTTTATGCGGGGGAGGAAGGAAGGAATGTGGATTGGGTTTTTCTGCGGCTTGCTTTTGGATATTTTTTTCGGCAGCGTCATCGGATTTTATGCCCTGATTTATGCCTATATCGGATATGTCAATGGATTTTTCCGCAAAATGTTTTTTCCAGATGATATCAAGCTTCCGCTGATACTGATTGCATTGAGTGATTTTTCCTGCAATATCATGGTATATTTGTTTCTGTTTTTCTTAAGAGGAAAATTCCGGTTCAATTATTATCTGCTGCACATTATGCTGCCGGAACTGGTGTATACCATACTTGTGACAATTATCCTCTATTTCATTATTTTGAGGATCAATCAGAAACTGGAAGCAGTTGAACGAAGGAGTGCTGGTAAATTTGTTTGAGTTCATCAAAAATTTCATAAAAAAACTGATCGGTTCCAGATTGTTTGTGCTTAGCGTTGCAATGCTCATTCTCTTTGGAATATTAATACAACGTATTTTTGTGCTGCAGATTATCAATGGAAAAGAGTATATGGATAATTATACCCTCCGTATCCAGAAGGAACGCGTAACATCTGGAACAAGAGGCAGCATTTATGACCGCAACGGCAAGCTTTTGGCCTACAGTGAGCTTTCCTATTCTGTTACCATAGAAGACAACGGTATTTACAGCAGTACCTCGGAAAAAAATAAGATGATGAACGAAGAGCTCAACACGGTGATCCACATGATTGAGGAAAAAGGGGATACCATTACCAACACCTTCGGAATTCAGAAAAATGACGCGGGAATCTATGATTTCAACGTGTCCGGTAAGGCATTGAAACGTTTTCTTGCAGATGTCTACGGCCGTTCAAAGATTGACGAGTTAAAGTACAATAAAAAATTAGGATACAACGAAGGCGCTGCAACGCCGGAGCAGGTTATGGCATATCTGCAGGATAATTTTGATATTTACGTGGAAGGCCAGAAGTACGAAGACAAAAAAGAAAAGGACTTGGTGCGGTATACTGAAGAGGAAGCTTACAAAATCATGATTCTGCGCTATGCGATTTCCCAGAACAGCTACCAAAGGTACGTCTTAACTACCATAGCACAGAACGTAAGCGAAGAGACCGTTGCCGTAGTCAAAGAGAATTCAGAGATACTGCAGGGCGTTGACATCATGGAAGACAGTGTCCGCAAATATGTGGACAGCACTTATTTTGCCCATATCATTGGCTACACCGGCAAGATTTCCCAGACGGAATATGATGAACTTTCCAAGGAAAATGACCAGTATACGCTGAACGACGTCATCGGAAAATCCGGCATTGAGCAGGTTATGGACCAGGAACTGCAGGGGACAAAAGGGACAGAGAAATTTTATGCAGACAGCGTGGGAAGAATTACCGAGATGATTGAACAGGTGGATGCTTCTTCCGGCAATGACATTTATCTTGCCATTGACGCCGATTTGCAAAAAGCAGTCTATCAAATGTTAGAGCAGGAGCTTGCCGGGATTATATATGCCCAGATTGAGAATATCAAGGAATATGATACCAGCTCTGGTTCTGCTTCTGATATTAAGATACCTATTGACGACGTTTATTTTGCCCTGCTCAATAACAACATTATTGACATCAACCATTTGAGCCAGGAGGATGCCAAGCCTGTGGAGCAGCAGGTATACCAGGCATTTCTGGCAAAACAGGATGCGGTAATCAGCCAGCTGCAGCAGCAGTTTTCTTCTGCTTCCCCTATCCCTTACGGAGAACTGGATAAGGAACAGCAGATGTACATGAGTTACATTCTTTCCATGCTGCAGAAGAACGAAATCTTCCTTTCCGAAAAAGTGGATACGGAAGACGAGGTGTATAAGGAGTGGAAGAATGATACCATAAGCTTATGCGAATACCTGCGCCGGGCAATCTCTATGGACTGGATTGATATTACCAAGTTTGACACGGAGTCCAAGTACTCAGATTCTACTGAAATATATGACGCGCTTATCGCTTATATTACAGGAGGATTGAAAACAGACCGGGAATTCAGCAAAAAAATCTATAAATATATGATTAACCAGGAACTAATTTCCGGCACCCAGATCTGCCTGATGCTGTTTGAGCAGGGGATTCTGCAGGAAAACGAAGGAGATTTGACAGCACTCCAAAGCGGCAGCCTCAGCGCATACAATTTTATGCTGGATAAAATCAAGAACCTCCAGATTACCCCGGCACAGCTTGCCCTGGATCCTTGTACCGCAAGCTGCGTTATGATTAATCCTAAGACAGGGGAATTATTGGCCTGCGTTACCTATCCAGGATATGACACAAACCGGCTGGCAAATTCTGTAGACTCTGAATATTTTACAAGCCTGCAGAGTGATTTGTCCATTCCCCAGTACAATAACGCTACCCAGCAGCAGACGGCGCCAGGCTCCACCTTTAAGCCGGTGACGGCAGCGGCGGCTCTTACGGAAGGAGCAATCAGCGTCAGCGAACAGATTGCCACCAAGGGGGAATATACAGAAATCAACCCGTCTCCCAAATGCTGGATTTATCCAGGAAGCACCCATGGCAATATCAATGTTTCAGAAGCCATCCGGGATTCCTGTAACTATTTCTTCTATGAGCTTGGGTACCGTATGAGCTCCTCCGGCGGCATTTACAATGAGAACAAAGGAATTTCTACGATAAAGACATATGCTTCTTTGTTTGGGTTAGATGAGAAGACGGGAATAGAGATACCGGAAAATGAACCTCATATTGCAGATGAATATCCCATTACGGCATCCATTGGGCAGAGTAACCACAACTTCACCACCACGCAGCTTGCCAGATATCTGGCGGCAGTGGCAAGCAGCGGGAATATTTATAAGCTTACGCTTCTGGACAAAGAAACCACTTCGGATGGCACTTTGGTGCGGGAGTTCAAGCCGGAGGTGATAAGAAAAATTGCAGAGGTATCTAATGTTTCCTGGGATTCCATCCACAACGGGATGCGCATGGTGGCGGAAAACAATAAGTCTTTTAAGGATTTTCCAATTGCGGTTGCCGGAAAAACCGGTACCGCACAGCAGATTCCTACCAGGGCTAACCATGCGTTGTTTATCGGTTATGCACCCTTTGACAATCCTGAGATTGCTATCACCACAAGAATTGCCTATGGATACACCTCTGCCAATGCTGCGGAAGTATCCGGCAATATCTTAAAATATTATTTTAAACTTGCAGAGAAAGATACTTTATTAGATGGACAGGCTGAGGAAATTGGAAGCTCTGCCAACGGATTTACAGATTAAAGTTTGGAGGGATAAATTTGTCAAAACCTGTAATGTTAAAAAGCAATAAATATGGAATCAACCTGATTCTGGACAGCTCCATGGACTTTGAAGAATTGCTGGGCTGTATTCTGGAACGCTTCAAGGAATCGGAAGGTTTTTTTAAGAATGCCAAGATGGCCATTTCCTTTGAGGGCCGGCGTTTAACCCAGGAAGAGGAATTTCGGATTGTAGATACCATTACAAGCAATACATCTGTAAATATTATCTGTATCCTGGATAACGACGCCTTAAGGGAAGAGCTGGTGCGCCAGAAGGTGGAGCGTTTCGAAGAGGAACAGGCAGGCAGATCCGGGGAATTTTACCGGGGAACCCTCCGTTCCGGCCAGGTGCTGGATTGTGAAAGCAGCATTATCATACTTGGAGATGTGAATCCAGGGGCAAAAATTATTTCCAAAGGAAGCATTGTAGTGCTTGGGGCGCTGAAAGGAACTGCCTATGCGGGGGCGAATGGCAATGAACAATCCTTTGTAGCTGCCTTGGAGATGAATCCCATTCAAATAAAAATCGGGGAAATCATTGCAAGAAGCGCAGATAAAGCACCGGCGCCGAAAAGGCGTCTCAAAAAAGAGAAGGTTACCGTGGAACCCCAGGTGGCAATCGTGAAAGACGGAAATATTTATATTGAGCCAATTACAAAGGGTCTTTTGAATAATATTTAAAAAGCAGGAGGATGTAGTAGGATGAGTGAAGTAATTGTTATAACATCAGGAAAAGGTGGGGTAGGAAAAACTACAACCACAGCAAATGTAGGCACAGGGCTTGCCCAGTTAGACAAAAAAGTCGTGTTAATCGATACGGATATCGGACTTCGCAACCTGGATGTGGTCATGGGGCTTGAAAACCGCATCGTATACAATCTGGTAGATGTGATTGAAGGAAACTGCCGCATGAAGCAGGCGTTGATTAAGGACAAACGGTATCCCAACCTTTCCCTTCTTCCTTCTGCACAGACCAGGGACAAGTCAGCCGTATCACCGGAACAGATGGTGAAGCTGATTGAGGAATTGAGAGAAGATTTTGATTATATCCTGTTAGACTGCCCCGCTGGCATTGAGCAGGGATTTAAAAACGCCATTGCGGGCGCAGACCGTGCCCTTGTGGTAACTACGCCTGAGGTTTCAGCCATCCGCGATGCCGACCGCATCATCGGCCTTCTTTGCGCCAATGAAGTGAAGCAGACAGAATTGATCGTGAACCGTCTGCGGATGGATATGGTAAAGCGTGGGGATATGATGAATATCAATGATGTGACAGATATTCTTGCCATTGATTTAATCGGAGCCGTGCCGGATGATGAACAGATTGTCATTTCCACCAACCAGGGAGAGCCCTTAGTAGGTACAGACTGTCTGGCTGGCAAAGCTTTTGCAAATATCTGCCATAGAATATTAGGAGAAGAAGTGCCATTTCTGGATTTGGAAATTAAGTCCAGCGTATGGGGGAAACTAAAAGAAATTTTTAAGAAAAATTAGGAGGAAACCGTTATGGGTTTAATGGATTTTTTTAAAAAGAAAACCTCCGGGGATATTGCCAAAGACCGTTTAAAATTAGTACTGGTTTCCGACCGCGCAAACTGTTCTCCGGATGTAATGGAAATGATCAAAAATGACATCATCCAGGTGATTTCGAAATACATGGAAATTGATGCAGAAGGCCTGGACATCCAGATTACCCAGACCGAGTCAGATGGAAATAATGGAAATGTACCCGCACTCTATGCGAATATTCCCATTAAGGATATGAAGCATCCAAGCTCTGCCAGGTAGAAGTTAATGTAAGGGATTGAAATTATGTTGAAACAATATCAGATTAAAAATTATAATTTTCGTTTAATTTTCTATGTAGTTGCGCTTACCATGATTGGAATCAGCGTAATTGGAAGCGCACAGAAAGCCGTTCAAAGCAAACAGGTATTTGGATTGCTTTTGGGACTGTTTGTGATGGTGGTTGTTTCCGTGATTGATTATTCCTTTATCCTGCGCTTCAACTGGCTGATTTATCTTTTTAACATCGGCCTGCTGTCACTGATTACCTTCCATGTGTTCGGGCATAATGCTGGAGGAGCCGGACGCTGGATTGATGTAGCTGGATTCCGTTTCCAGCCTTCTGAGTTATCGAAAGTATTGCTGATTCTGTTTTTTGCTTGGTTTTTTGGAAAATATTATGAGAAAATCAACACGCTGCCTATGATTTTGATTTCCGGCGCCTTGATTTTTGTTCCCTGGTTTATGATTGAGGAGCAGCCGGACTTGTCAACAAGCATTGTTGTTGCAATTATTTTCATTGCACTCTTGTTTTTAAGCGGATTAAGTTATAAAATAATAGCAGGTGTGCTGGCAGTGTTAATTCCATCTGGAACGTTATTCATCTATTTGATTTTGCAGCCGAACCAGAAAATTTTAGATGGTTACCAATGGCGCCGTATTATGGCATGGCTGCAGCCGGAAAAATATGCGACGGACGCATATCAGCAGCAGAATTCCATTATGGCAATCGGCTCTGGGCAATTATGGGGAAAGGGGCTGAATAATGAGACTGCGTTTTCCGTAAAAAATGGAAATTATATACCGGAGCCTCAAACAGATTTTATTTTTGCAGTTGCGGGAGAAGAACTGGGATTTGTTGGAGGCGCAGTGATTTTAATTTTATTGATGCTGATTGTGTTTGAATGCATTTGGATAGGGAGAAAGGCAAAGGATTTGTCTGGACGGCTGATCTGCGGCGGCGTCGCTGTCTGGATAGGATTCCAAACATTCGTTAATATCTGTGTGGTAACCGGATTAATGCCGAATACTGGTTTGCCCCTGCCTTTTGTAAGCTATGGGTTGACATCGTTAGTAAGCCTTTTTATTGGGATAGGACTTGTATTGAATGTAGGGCTTCAGCCTCTAAAATATAGAACGGAGGGTTTTTAAAATGAATATTGGTTTGATCGCGCACGATTCGAAGAAAAAATTAATGCAGAATTTTTGTATTGCATACCGGGGGATTTTATGTAAAAATGAATTATTCGCAACGGGAACCACGGGACGGCTCATTGAGGAGGTGACCAATCTGTCCATCCACAAATACCTGGCTGGGCATTTAGGCGGCGCCCAGCAGCTTGGCGCCCAGATTGAGCATAACCAGATTGATTTGGTTATTTTTTTGCGGGATCCGCTGACTCCAAAGTCCCATGAACCAGATGTGAATAATGTGGTTCATCTATGCGATACCCATAATATTCCATTGGCAACAAATCTTGCCACAGCAGAATTATTGATCAAATCATTAGACAGAGGAGATTTAGAGTGGCGTGAAATGTATAAATAGAAAAAAAGCGGTAAAAATTGCGGGGCTTATCCTTTCCTTCTCATTGCTTTGGGGATGCGGGGAGCCTGTGGAGATAAAAGACGCCTATGACATCACTGAGAGCGCCAGGGCCTATGGGCTTACATCTGAAAGCAGTGGAACTTCCCATTCTTTTTTTGCAAAGGATCTCTGTGTTGCCGGCAATGAGAATTTGTTGAGCGAGAATGTAACGGATGCTCTTTCTCAGGCGGCCGGGCTGTTTGATTTGAATAAAAGCACGATGATATTTGGGAAAAATGTCCATGAACGGCTATATCCGGCAAGCACCACCAAGATTCTTACCGCATATGTGGCATTGAAGCATGGAAAATTGACAGATTCTGCAACGGTTACCGAAGCAGAGCTTCAGTTAGAGCCAGGCTCCTCCACCTGCGGGCTTGCAGTGGGAGACACCATAACCTTAGAAGAGTTATTGTATGGCTTGATTTTGTGCAGCGGCAATGATGCGGCAAATGTAATTGCCGATACAGTCTCTGGAAGTACGGAAAAATTTGTAGAATTGATGAATCAGGAAGCAAAATCCATTGGAGCTACCAATTCAAATTTTGTGAATCCCCATGGATTGCAGGATGAAAAGCATTATACTACTGTATACGATTTGTATCTTATTTTCCAGGCGGCTCTGCAGAATGAAGAATTTCAAAAGATTATAGGCACCCAGGAACACAATGGCCAATACACCAGTTCTTCCGGGGAAGCATCTGTAAAAGAATGGAAGACTACCAATAAGTTTTTGAACGGGGAAAAGGAGCAGCCGGAAGGGATACAGATTATCGGCGGAAAGACGGGAACCACCAGCAGCGCCGGCTCCTGCCTGGCTTTGTACAGCAAAAAAGGGGAAGCTCCTTATATTTCCATTGTTTTTAAAGCGGATAATGCGGACAGCCTGTATACGGAAATGACAGAATTACTAAAAGAAATTCCAAATAGCGGTTGAATTTCCCGTGAATATATACTATAATTACCATATGAAAATTACTGTTGTCATGCAAAATAGAGGGTATCCGCAGGAATTTGCAGAAACTTCTTATCTATTTTGTATAAATACGGTTGAGACTAGGAGGAGATTGTCATGGTACAAATTATAGCTGGAGAAAAAGGAAAAGGTAAGACAAAACATCTGTTAGATAAGGTAAATGAATCAATTAAATCTGCTACCGGCAATATCGTTTATCTGGATAAGAGCCAGAAGCATATGTATGAGTTAAGCAATAAAGTTCGATTGATTAATGTTTCGGATTATATGATTTCTAATAGTGATGAATTTTTGGGATTTCTTTGCGGGATTATTTCCCAGGATCACGATTTAGAAGAGATGTATTTAGACAGTTTCCTTACCATAGCAATGATGGATGATAGTGATATCGAGCACGCCATTGCAAAATTAGAATCTATCAGTGATAAATTCCATGTAAATTTTGTTGTAAGCATTTCCAAGAATGAGAAGGATTTACCCGATTGTACGAAAGGGAAAATCATTGTTTCACTTTAAATCCCCCTCATGCATGGTCTCCCGTTCGGCGGGCTGTAGAGCCATCCTTACTTTGGAAGCCGGAGACTTTTATAATGCTATGGAAGAAGGGGTTATCGCAAAATCCGGTAACCCCATTCTTATCCATTAGAAACTGCTTTGCCTAAGTTTAGTTATTAAGCTTCATTCATCGAGCGGATACGTCCAAACACACTGCAGAGATATAGACCGCCGATTCCTACAATTCCATAGATAATCCGGGTAAGCCAGCTCATATCGCCAAATAGAAATGATACCAGGTCAAAACGGAACAATCCAATCAATCCCCAATTAACAGCGCCGATAATTACAAGGGCTAACAGTGTGTAATCCAAACCTTTGGTATTCATATGCATTCCTCCTTTTACATGAATTTAGTATTTCCAATTGAAAAAAATATATACAGGACTTAAAACTTATGGCAAAAAAGAAAAATAAAAAAGTTGTAAAATTTCATAGGATGTCCCACCTGAATGTAGGCATTATTGTCTTTGTTATCATCTTTATTTATATGATTTACAATATGTTTCAGTATTTTACAGAGAAGAAGACTGCCATTTACGAGGTGACCCAGGGAACCATCACCCAGGAAAATAACTTTACAGGCGTAATCCTGCGGGAAGAAAAGGTGTTCAATGTGGAAAGCTCCGGCTACATTAATTATTATAACCGGGATGCCGCCAAGGTCAGCGTCAATTCTTACATCTATTCTGTGGATGAGACAGGAGATTTTTACCAGGAAATCGCAAAACAGAACGACGGCCAGCTTTTTGCGGAAAAGGGTTCTTATGATGAACTGGAAAAAACGGCGGCAAATTATGTCCTGGGATATTCGGATCAGGATTTTTACCAGGTATACGGCTTCCAATACGATATGGAAGCGGAGCTTATGGAGGCCATCAGCTCCAATGCCCTGGCAAGCCTTGGAAGTTACTCTGGGAATGCTTCTGGATTCCATGCGTACACGGCACAGGAACCTGGAATTGTTGTATACAATACGGACGGCCTGGAAAATATAACAACGGAAAATTTTACAAAGGATATTTTTGATGCGTCTGCCCATGCCAAAAACAACCTGATATCCCGGGAACAGGCTGCGGCAGGAGAACCAGCCTACAAACTGATCACCAGTGAGATGTGGAATCTGATTGTCCCTGTGGGGGAGAGCCTGGCAAAGGATCTGGGAAAGGAATCCAAAGTCCAGGTGGAATTTAAAAAGGACGGCACAACTGCATGGGGAGATTCCCGCATTTTAAACCAGGAGGATGAATGGTATTTAATCCTGTCCTTCCAGAACTCTGTGATCCGGTTTGCTGCGGACCGGTATCTTGATGTTAAATTGCTGCTGTCAGATACCAACGGGCTGAAAATTCCCAATACAGCGCTAACAGAAAAAGATTTCTTTCTGATTCCAAAGGAATTCCTTACCAAAGGCGGAGATAACAATTCTAACGGCGTTATGCGCCAGTATGAAGATGACAAGGGCAAGACAATTATGGAATTTGCTTCTGTTTCCATAGCGGAAGAGACGGAGGACATGTATTATATTACAGGGGAAAAGCTTGAGAAGGGCGACAGAATTGTCAAGGCAGACTCCAATGAGCAGTATACGCTGGGTGAAACGGCATCACTGCAAGGGGTATATAATATCAATAAAGGCTATGCAGTATTCCGGAAAGTGGAGATCCTTTTCCAGAACCAGGAATATTCCATTGTAGACGTAGGCACGAATTACGGAATATCCCTGTATGACCATATTGCGCTGGATGCTTCTTCCATCACAGAACATGAAATTATACATTAGCCGCAAGATTACCCAAAGAGGATAAAGATAGCAGAAAGCGATTTTCAAACACGCGCTAGGAGGATGAAACAATGGTAAAAGAAAATTTCATACAGGTACAGAACAATATAAAAAAAGCATGTGAGAAAGCAGGAAGAAACCCCGAAGAAGTCACACTGATTGCAGTCAGCAAAACAAAGCCCGTCCCTATGCTGGAAGAGGCCTATCAAGCGGGAAGCCGGGATTTTGGAGAGAATAAGGTACAGGAAATTATGGATAAATACCCTGTGCTTCCGGCAGATATCCGTTGGCACATGATTGGGCATCTGCAAAGAAACAAAGTGAAATATATCATTGACAAGGCTGCGCTCATCCATTCCGTAGATTCCCTACGCCTGGCAGAGGAAATCAGCAGCCAGGCCAGGAAGAAGCAGGTGGAGGCAGATATTCTGATAGAAGTCAATATTGCCCAGGAGGAAAGCAAATTTGGAATCTCCCGGGCGGAAACCCTTTCATTGGTGGAAGAGATTGCAGGGCTTCCCAATATTCATATCAAGGGGCTTATGACAATTGCTCCATTTGTAGAGAATCCAGAGGATAACCGGAAATATTTTCGCCAAATCAAGGAATTATCTGTTGACATAATAGAGAAAAACATTGATAATGTAAGTATGTCTGTACTTTCCATGGGTATGACCGGTGATTATATGGTAGCGGTAGAAGAGGGCGCTACCATGGTTCGTGTGGGAACAGGCATTTTTGGAGAAAGAAACTATAATTAGCATGAGATTAGCTTTGTTATAAGGGAGACTATTATGGGAATGCTTGATAAATTTTTAGATGTAATGAGATTGAATTCGGATGATGATGACTTCTACGATGACGATTATTATGATGATGATTATGAAGAGGAAAAGCCCAAACGAAAAAGCTTTACAAAGGAGAAGAATTCTGAAGCAGAAGAAGAATCTTATGAAGAGAAACGTCCCCGTCCAGTGAAATCGCAAAAAGTTACGCCTATGCGCCCTTCCAAAAGGCAGAATGCGTCCGGCATGGAAGTCTGCGTCATTAAGCCAACCACAGTAGATGATGCCAGGGAGATTACGGAGACTTTGCTTTTAGACCGGACGGTGGTGCTGAATGTGGAAGGCCTGGACGTAGATATCGCACAGCGGATTATTGATTTTACCTCTGGCTCTTGTTTTGCAATCAGCGGAAACCTTCAAAAGATTTCCAATTACATATTTATTATTACACCGCCCAGCGTTGATATTTCCGGCGATTTTGCCACAAATATTATGGATTCCTTTGATGTTCCTCCCCTTCGGGAATTTTAGGGGAGATGGCTATGGGTAGTAAGGAAGAGACATTGCTGGCAAAACGTTTTGTAGATTTGTCCCGGCAGGCGCAGCAGAAAAATATTGTTTTATTTAGTGATTTTCTTAATTTGAACGAATTAAATATCTTTCGCCAGCAAAGTTCAGAGTTATACTCTGATTTTGAACTTTATGGCGGTTATGAATTGAGTGAGCGTCAGATGATTGCATTTTTGCCTGATGCTCTTTGTTATGACTGGAATTTCCCAATCTGCTGTCTGGAGATCACACCAAGCAATGCAAGATTTGCCGAAAATTTAAGCCATCGGGATGTGCTTGGAAGCCTGATGAGCTTGGGGATAGAGCGTTCCATGCTGGGTGATATCCTGGTGGACGAAACATTAATTTATGCATTCTGCCAGGAGAAAATTGCTGGATATCTTATGGAAAATCTGGGGCGGATCCGGCATACCGCTGTTTTGGCAAAACAGGTTATGCCTAAGGATTTGAAGATAGAGCCAAAGAAGGAATCTGCACAAGGCATCATAAGCTCTAACCGTTTGGATGGCGTGATTGCCTGCATCTGCAGGGTTTCCCGTTCCCAGGCAAGCCAGTGGGTTCACAGCGGACGCATATTTATCAATAACAGGGTAACCCTTCAGGCAGCCTACGAGTGCAAACCTATGGATATAATCTCTGTCCGCTCCCTGGGACGTTTCCGTTTTCTTGGGCACAGCGGCGAAACGCGAAAAGGAAGGCTGAAAATACAATTTGAGAAATATTTATAAAGAGCCGGCCGATATACCGTTTGGACAATATTTATATAATAGAAAGGATGGATATGGCTTCACATATCGGGAAAAATTATGGGAAAAACAATTACCGTGTCTTATTATGGAACACCATGCTACAAGATTGAACTGCAGAAAGATTTTCAATTGCTCCCGGCAAAACTAAAGGAGCTTGGATATGGAACAAACCGGGCATGCATTGTTACGGATACTGTTGTAGGGAAGTTTTATCTGGAAGAAGTAACAGCATTGCTTTCCCCTATGTTTACTCAATGCACTTCCTTTATATTTGAGGAAGGAGAGAGCAGTAAGAATACGGATACGGTGGGAAGCTTGTATGACCATCTCATCCAGAATTCCTTTGACCGCAAGGATGTGCTGATTGCCTTGGGCGGCGGAGTGACAGGGGATTTGACAGGATTTGCGGCAGCCACCTACCTGCGGGGAATTGATTTTGTGCAGGTTCCCACCTCTTTACTGGCACAGACCGACAGCAGCATTGGGGGAAAGACAGGGGTGGATTTCTTACAGTACAAAAATATGGTAGGAGCCTTTTACATGCCAAAGCTGGTCTATATGAATATTTCTACGCTAAAGACGCTGCCAGGGCGCCAATTTTCCTCTGGGACAGCAGAATTAATAAAGCATGGCTTTATCAAGGACAAGGAGTATACAGATTTTATCCAAACTCATAGGAATGCCATACTGTCCCAGGATTACCAGGCAATGGAGGAAATGATATACCGAAGCTGCCTGGTGAAACGAGATGTAGTGGAAAAAGACCCCAAAGAGAAGGGAGAACGTGCGCTGCTGAATTTCGGCCATACGATTGGGCATGCCATTGAAAAATTATCAGATTTTACCCTTTCCCATGGGGAATGCGTTTCCCTGGGCATGGTTAGCGCAGGATACATTTCCTATCAAAAGGGAAACATTACCTTGGAACAGCTGGAAGGGTTAAAGGATATTTTGTCCGGCTTCGGCCTTCCAACGTCTTTGGAGGATTTTTCCCATTCTCCCCAGGATATCCTTGCAGCAACCAAGCTGGATAAAAAAATGGAATCTGGGAAAATCAAGTTTGTTCTGCTGAAAAGTCCTGGGGAAGCATATCTTACAAAAGAACTGACAGATTCTGATCTTTTCGAAGGCATCTGCCATATTATGAAGGCCGATTCGAAATGCTGTTAGACATAAAAACAAATAAAATGGAAGAGAGCGGTATTATGAATAGAAAAAAGAGAAAGAGCTGCATCCTCTACGCTGTCAGCGTATGTTTCCTCTTAGTTTTGGATCAGTTTACAAAATACCTGGCTTCTGCCCGCTTAAAAAATGGGACAGACATCATTCTTATCAAAGATATTTTCCGGCTGCATTACCTTGAGAACCAGGGGGCGGCTTTTGGCCTGCTGCAGGGACAGAAGCTGTGGTTTGTAGCTGTTACGGTGATCATGCTGGCTCTGATGGTTCTGGTTTATCTACGCATCCCTCTGGAGAAAAAATACCGGTGGCTGCAGGTTGTCCTGGCACTTTTGACGGCAGGCGCCATTGGAAACCTCATTGACCGCCTGCGCCTTGACTATGTAGTGGACTTTTTTTATTTTGAATGGATTAATTTTCCAATCTTTAATGTGGCGGATATTTATGTGTCGGTTGGCATGGCTTTGCTGATGGTTTTGATTCTTTTTTATTATAAAGATGAAGAATTGGAAGTCCTCTGGCCTTTCGGGAGGAAGAAGCAGAAAAAGAAGGAGATGGAAGAATGAGCGTAGAAAGGGATGTGCAGGAATTCCTGGTGCAGCCGGGGCTGGCAGGAGAGCGGCTGGATAAATTTCTTTCCGATGCTTTTGGAGATTACTCCCGGTCTTTTCTCCAAAAGCTGGTAAAAGAAGGGCAGGTGCTGGTGAACCAAAAGGCTCAGAAGGCAAATTACAAGGTAAACGAAAATGATTGCATAACGGTGCAGATTCCCCCCGCCCAGGACATGGAAATTCTTCCGGAAAATATACCATTGGATATCCTTTACGAGGACTCTGAGCTTTTGATCGTAAATAAGCCCAAGGGAATGGTAGTGCATCCTTCCGCCGGACATCATTCCGGCACATTGGTAAATGCAGTGATGTACCATTGCAAGGACAGCCTTTCCGGCATCAACGGGGTAATCCGCCCAGGCATCGTCCACCGGATCGACATGGACACCACAGGGACGTTGATTGTCTGCAAAAACGACAATGCCCATATAAAAATAGCAGAACAGATTAAAGTCCATTCTGTTACCAGGCACTACCTTGGAATTGTAAAAGGGATTGTCAAACAGGACAGTGGAACCATTGAAGGAACCATCGGAAGACATCCAGTTGACCGTAAAAAAATGGCAGTCAATGTGCCAGCGGGGAAACCTGCGGTAACCCATTATAGAACCTTGCAGCGGTTTTCCAAGCATACTTACATGGAATTCCAGCTGGAGACAGGCCGGACCCATCAAATCCGTGTCCACATGGCAAGCATCGGGCATCCCCTCCTTGGAGATGAGGTTTATGGAACCGGAAAAAATCTATGGAAGCTGCAAGGCCAGACGCTTCATGCCGCAGCCATAGGCTTCATCCACCCGGTGACTGGCGCATACCTGGAGGTTACGGCGCCTTTGCCGGAATATTTTGAAGATCTTTTGAGAAAAAACTTGTAGGATAATGATTTTTTTACTTCCTGCTTTGGGAAAATTACCAGGAATGGGATGGTTCACGGTTTTTCCCTCTTACTCTGTGAATTGTTAGAAATTTTATATACATTTCAGAAAAATCATGCTATAATAGGAATATAATTTGGAATCAACACAAAACTTTTGAAACACTTACTTTTCACAGTGGTGCAGACATCATAGAAAAGTGTTGAAAAATGGGAAGGTGGTATTTGTATGGAACAATTTGTAATCACAATAGGGCGTGAGTACGGAAGCGGCGGCTTGGATGTGGGCAGAATGCTTTCAGAAAAATTAAACGTGAAATGCTATGACAAGGAATTGCTTTCTATGGCTGCCAAAGAAAGTGGTTTATGCCAGGAGATTTTTGAAAATCACGATGAAAAGCCTACCAGCAGTTTCCTGTATTCGCTGGTTATGGACACATATTCCGTCAGCGGTTACACCTCAGCACCTTTTTTAGATATGCCGTTAAACCATAAAGTATTTCTGGCACAATTTGAAACCATTAAAAATCTTGCAAAAAAGGAATCCTGCATTATTGTCGGCCGCTGCGCAGACTATGCGCTGGCGGAGCATCCCAACTGCATCCATGTATTCATCCATGCAGATATGGATTTCCGCATCAACCACATTATGACAACATTTGATTTATCCAAGGACAAAGCAATAGACATGATTCATAAAACGGATAAAAAGCGGGCCAGCTATTATAATTATTATTCCAGCAAGAAATGGGGAGATTCCAGAAGCTATCATCTCACGCTGGACAGCAGCCAGCTTGGATTGCAGGGGTGCAGTGAGATGATTCTGGATTATATGGATATCTTAAAAAAGAACAGGCAGAAGTAGGTCACCCATCCTCGTGAAAAATGCTTCCAGAAAATCTGCCTGCCAGCTTCCTGCGCTCATCATCTATAGCAGCGTAGTGCTGGCGGGTAGTTTCTACGCTTTTATGGCCCAATGCATCTGCAACCAGGTAAATGTCGCCTGTTTCCTTGTAGAGATTGGTTCCATAGGTGCTGCGCAGCTTATGGGGCGTGATTTTCTTGCTGATATTTGCTGCGCCTGTGTATTTTTTCACCAGCTTTTCCACAGAGCGGGTGGTAAGGCGGCTGTATTTGAGGGAGAGGAAGAGTGCATTTTCGTGTTCTGGAAGTGCTTTTTCGGCCAGCAGAGGCCGTTCCATTTCCAGATAATCCAGCAATGCGCAGCTTACCTCCTCGCCAAAGTAAACCATGGATTCATTTCCGCCTTTCCGCACAATACGCATTCCCTGGTTCTTGAAGCTCACATCCTTTAGGTCTAATCCCACACATTCCGAAACACGGATTCCTGTCCCTAGCAGCAAGGTCAGGATAGCGGTATCCCGATATTTTGTTTTTTGATGGGACGCAAGCTGTTTTGCAGTCAAAGAGCTTCCGTTTTCCACGGTGGAAATCAGCTCTGCAACCTCGTCTTTGTCCAGACGGATGATGTTATCCTTGTGCTTTTTTGGCGTTTCAATCATGGAGGGGGCATTTGTCTTGATGAATTCTTTTTTGAAATAGTAATTGTACATGGTACGGATGGCAGATAATTTCCGGGATTTGCCTTTTTCCCCATTGGTAATTGCCTGCCCGTCTTTTCGCTCATAATAAGACAAATATGCCAAATATTCCTCAATATCCACCGGCGTCATTTCATCCAGGACAGAAATCGGGATATCGTGCATCTGCATCTTCCCATAGATTGGATTATTTGCCTGGATAAACTCAAAAAACAGGCGGATATCATATCCGTAAGATAATCTGGTTCTGGAGGCAGTGTTCCTTGTATCCAAATACCGGAAAAACTCTGCGCAGAACTTTGGAAGCTCCTTTAACAATTCCTGCAATTTCCGCTTATTTTCTAAATTAATTTTTTCTACGTAATCCATAGATGGCTCCTGTGTGATTCATTTCTATTAGTTTTTTCTACGTAATCCATAGATGGCTCCTGTGTAATTCATTTCTATTAGTTTTTTCTATGTAATCCATAGATGGCTCCTGTGTGATTCATTTCTATTAGTTTTTTCTATGTAATCCATAGATGGCTTCTGTGTGATTCATTTTGTTAAATTTATATGTTTCCGGTTTCTGTATTCAATAAATACTATTATAACAATTATAACAAGATTGAGATAAGGTGTAAAGTCCCTGTATATCAGTTCGTAAAATCAACATTTCGCGAACTGATAGATTGTTTTCCTGTTTGCCTGCCAAAGAGCCATCCTGTCGGCCTGCATATCTCCAAATATAAAAAAGTTCAGCAGATTTCATCCGAATCCAAAATAATTGTAAAGGGTCCGTCATTTTCCAGGGAAATTTTCATATGTGCGCCGAAAGATCCTGTCTGGACACTATTGACATGTTTTTTGCATTCTGAAATGATATATTCATATAATTCTTCCGCAAGATCAGGATTTCCGGCTTTTGTAAAGGATGGCCTGTTTCCTTTTTTGCAGTCTGCATACAAGGTAAACTGTGAAATCAAGAGTAATTCCCCGGAAACATCCTTAAGGGCCAGATTGGTTTTTCCGTTTTCATCTTCAAAAATGCGCATATTAACTAATTTGTATATCATTTTATCAGCAATTTCCTTGGCATCTTCCTGATTGATTCCAATGAAAACAAGAAAACCTTTTTGGATTTTCCCAATAACAGCTTGATCTACCGCAACCTCTGCGTGATTGACACGCTGAATGACAAATTTCATACTCCTTCTCCTAACATATTGTGAAATTATTATTTGTAAATATTCCTTCTCCTAACATATTGCGAAATTATTATTTGTAAATAATCCTTCTTCTGGCATATTGTAACAATTAAATCTTATTTTTATAAAGTTTCTGCAGTAAGGATGCCGGCTGTTTTTGCACATGTTTGCTGTTTTCTACTTTTTGCCTTAGCTTTTCCAGATCTCTTGCCTCTCTTGCTGCCAGGTATTCCTCCTTCGTCCGCTGGTAAATGTCCTCTGCAATTTGATAATTTCCCTTGAATTTTGCCATCTGCTTTGCACTGACTGCATGAAACTCTGCGATATTTTCATAAGCTTGATCCAGTATGGCAAGCTCTTCCTCCATCGTCATGAAATGGGCAGACTCACCGCCCTCTTCCACCACAATGTCCGGCTGGTAATCCGGATCCGAGTAACGGGAGATGATTTCATCTCTCAAGATATCATAGGCACTTCCCATTAAACTGGCACCTTTTGCACCTCCCTGCTTCATCAAAGCTTCTCCCACTTCCGACAGCTTTGCAACATAGGTGACAACTCCCGTCATGCTGAACTTGTGTTCGGATGCATTGATATATTCCATATCCTTAAGGTTTATTCTGTTTTCTTTCATTTCCTCCATCAGTTTCAGGCTTTCCTGGGAAATTGTGATACTGTCTTTGCAATCAAGCTTTATCTGCTGTGGCTTTTTTTCCGGCTGGGGGTTTTTTCCCAGTAAGGAAGCACAGGATTGAAACCTGCCATGCTCCCAGTAATTGCCTGCCAATGTTTGATACCGTTTGAAATCAAATGTTCCGTCTTCCCGTATCAGTTCCTTCATTCCAATTTCTTTCATTCTGCACTCCATTCTGCATCTGCCGGGATTCGGCCGATGCCCTTGCTCCTGTTTTCCGTTGTAAGATGTATCGGCTGATTTCACAAATTATTTACATTCAGCATGACGGTTAGAAGGAATGCTCCGTTTTTAATCTCAATGTCAAGATCTCCATAATATTTCTCCGCTACCCTTCGGATATTTTTAAGCCCCAGGCCATGCTGCAGCCTGTCCTCCTTGGAGGACAGGGGAAGGCCGCTTCTGCTCTCCCACTCCAAGGCTCCGGTAAAAGTATTTTCCACTTCAATGAGAAACACCTGCTTTTTAAGGCGGGAGGATACGGTGATAAAAGGATTTTTATCTGCTTCCAGCTTTGCTGCTTCCAAAGCATTTTCCAGCGCATTGTCTAAGATAATACTGATATCCAATACATCCAGACAGGTATGCTTTGGAAAGAAAAATTCCGTTTGAAATAAAATATGCGCTTCCTCTGCCTGGCTGTATTTTTCGTTGATAACCACATCTGTGACAGGATTTCCTGTTTGATAGATGTATTCCAGACGATTCATTGTCCGCTCGATTGAGCCAAGAAAGCCCTGGGCCTCTCTGTAATTTTTCTGCTCCATCAGCTCTTCCATCACTGCAATGTGGTTTTTTATATCATGCTTCATGCCCCGGATTCCCGTGTAAAGCTGCTCGATTTCCCGGATATGGGACTGCATGTTCCCCATTTGGTTCTGCAATACTTCCTGCCGCGTCCTCTCCTCCTGGTTCTGCTCTAATTCCCGGAAAAGCTTCCATACCACAATCATAGAAAACAGGCTGATCAAATTTATCATCAGGCTTGCAAACCAAATGGGAAAATTCTGCGCAGGGGCAAACCAGAAGGTTGCTTCTCCCGGCTTGGCCTCTAAGATAATCCAATGAACCATAAAGAAACAAAGAGAACCCATAATCCCCGGCATCAGCAGAAACAGTACTTCCTTTTTTGCTGGCTTCCTGTTTTGAAACGGCACGTTCCTGGCAGCGATGGATACAAGGATCGAACACCCGGCATAGTATAACAGCAGATCCACAATTTGATATGCCAGGATATGCAAAAGAGCAATCTGCTGCACATCCACATAACGGTAGTTTGTAATCTGATGAAAGAACGAGGCCTCCAAATCAAACAGTGCAATATGTATCTGGCTGATTGCTGAAGTATGGAACCGGAAGGAAAAAAGCGTAACGCAGACAAAAATTTTTATCCGTAAATCTTCCCGGCCTTCCAGGAGCAGTACAAGAAA
The DNA here is from genome assembly GCA_947384285.1 of uncultured Lachnospiraceae bacterium. GTDB lineage: Bacteria > Bacillota > Clostridia > Lachnospirales > Lachnospiraceae > Petralouisia. The sequence continues at coordinate 13,312 of CANDGI010000017.1, read as the reverse complement.
AATTGCCAGCGCTCCTATCAGATAGGCGATAAAGGAATCCAGGACAATCGGCATCTGTTCCAGGGCTTCCATGGTAATGTAATAGGATGCGGCTATATACCAGCGGCGCCTGCCTTTTGGGTCTTTCCCAAGAAAAAGGTCTGCCAGCTTCCCCAAAAAGAAGGCCGCAATCAGATGCCCCAGATTCTTCTCAATAAAAGTAATGATTTCATAAATTTCATCCGGCGGCAGCCCTCTCATAGGAGTTCCCCCGCCCGTTTCATATACTTTAAATACTGTTTTACAAAATCCCGGTATTTTTGCTTTGCCATCAAAATAACCGTGCCGTCTTCCAGGGTAATATCTGTGGCGCAGTATTTAGAAACATACCGCAGGTGGATCAGATAGCTTCGGTGGGGACGGACGAAATCCTCCCCCAGCTCTTCTTCTAAATCTGACAGCTTCGCGTAGAATTCCATAGCTTCTGTGAGGGTATGCAGCGTTACCTTGCGGTTTCTCACTTCTGCATAGACAATATCCTGCAGCAGAATCTTACGGGAGGATGCTCCAGATTTCACAACAATCCCCCGTTCCTGTTCTGGGATATGCTTAAGCAATTTATTGCTTTTTGCCCGGTCTACTGCATGCTCCAATACCTGATAGAATTTTTCCTTTTTTATCGGTTTTACCAGATAGTGAAAAGCCTCCACGTCAAAGGCCTGGAATACATATTCTTCCCAGGCAGTAAGGAAAATCAACAGAGCCTTCTGGTTCCTTTTCCGTATCTGCCTTGCCGTCTCTATGCCGTCCATCCCTTCCATCTGGATATCTAAAAAAATAATATCCAAGGTCTCGCTGTCTGGAAGTAATTGTTGGCCGTTTTCGTAATCCAAAACCTGATACAAGGGATACAGGCATCGAATCCGGTCTGTAATTGCATCCCGTATTATTTTTTCATCATCACATACCGCAATTTTCAAGTTTGTTTCCTCCATATTAATTTGCGTGTGCCAAAACATTCATCCCTAACTGTCTGCCGCGGATGCAAATCCTGGCATTCATTTTATCCAGCTTGTCATGAGAGCAAAAATTCACTTAGCACATAATTGCTCACTGCGATTCCAGCCTCTGTCAGAAAAATATGTTCTTCCTTCTGCGCCAATAACCCTTGGCTTTGAAGCTTTTGCAGCACATCGCCGTAGATCTGGCTTAATTCTGCCTGAAATCTGTTCCAGAATTCTTTTCTGGAAATGCCTTCCGTCATGCGAAGCCCCAGGAACATAAATTCTTCCATTTGCTCTTGTTTGCTCAACACCCAGATGGAATCTTCGGATGATTCTGGAGTCTCATGCATATGACGCTCTTGGGATGTTATGTCCCAGCGCTTTTTTCGGATACGGCTTAGGTTTCTGCAGCTTCCCTTCAGATATTCCTCCAATCGGCAGGGGTTTGTATACCGCATTCCTTCTATATAAGAAGAGCTGCCTAAGCCAAATCCCAAATAGGGCGTCCCCCTCCAATAGCCGATGTTGTGGCGGCATTCCCTGCCTGGCCTAGCAAAATTGGAAATTTCGTAGCGGCGGAAGCCTTCTTGCTCCAGTATAATTCTGGTTTGCACATACATTTCACGCTCCGTTTCTTCTTCTGGCAGATATCTGGGGCGTTCTCCCCGCTCCCGGCGCATCTCATCCTCCCGGTAGGTTTCATAAAAGGGCGTGCCTTCTTCTATCATCAAGCTGTAAGCGGAAATATGCTCTGGCTGCAGATCCAGAACTTTTTTCAACGTATCGCTCCAACTCTTTATTGTCTGGCCTGGAAGTGCAGAAATCAAATCTACATTTATATTTCGAAACCCCATGCTCCGGGCTGCTGCAAAATTTTCCAAAAATTCTTCAAAGCTATGGATTCTCCCAAGCAGCTGAAGCTCCCTGTCATTTGCGGACTGCAGTCCCAGGCTTAATCGGTTGATGCCGGAATTTTTATAGCAGGAAAGCTTTTGCCTGTCCAATGTTCCTGGATTGCATTCTAGGGTAATTTCCGGATCTGCATCTAAGGTAAAATTTTCCTGCAAGGCTTCCATAAGCTCTGCAATCTGTGCGCCTGGCAGCAAGGAAGGCGTGCCCCCTCCGAAAAAAATTGTGGAAACCTGGTATTCCTTGCAGTATGTTCCGTTTTCCTGAATTTCCTTCAGCAGCATATGGATGTAATGCCTGCGGACTGTTTCATCCGCAGGCATTGACAAAAAATCACAGTAGCTGCATTTTTTCACACAGAAAGGAATATGGAGGTAGAGCTCCAGCTTCTTCCTGCTATCTTTTTCCAAAAAATCAGTGGTATGTTCCATTGTCCTGTTCCCATCTCCAGCTGAACTCCATATATTTTTGTTGATTTTAAAATTATTTTATCCAGTTTTTCTTGCATATGCTTCTTTTATTAAATTTTTAAATCTATATTATATTTATTTTCTATACACGCAGATTATCGGATGCAGAGTGCTGTATGTTTATTATTATATCATAATTATATTAATTATCATCCAATTTCAGCACACTCATAAATGCTTTCTGGGGAATCTCTACATTTCCAATCTGGCGCATCCTTTTCTTTCCTTCCTTCTGCTTCTCCAAAAGCTTCCGTTTTCTGCTGATATCGCCGCCATAGCATTTGGCAAGCACGTCTTTACGCATTGCTTTTACCGTTTCCCTTGCAATTATCTTGCTTCCGATTGCTGCCTGGATGGGAATTTCAAATAGATGCCGCGGAATTTCATTTTTCAGCTTTTCACACATCTTCCTGCCCCGTTCATAGGCTGTCCCGCTGTGGACAATGAAGGATAATGCGTCCACCTCTTCCTTATTGATAAGAATGTCCAGTTTTACCAGCTCGGACCGGGCGTACCCTTTCATCTCATAATCAAAGGAAGCGTATCCCCTGGAACGGGATTTCAGCGCGTCGAAGAAATCGTAGATAATTTCATTTAAGGGCAGCTCATACTTAAGCAATGCCCGGGTCTCCTCCATGTATTCCATGCTGACATAGATTCCCCGCCGCTCCTGGCATAAATCCATGATGGCGCCGATATATTCGCTGGTCACCATAATCTCCGCGCTTACCATGGGCTCTTCCATATATTCTATTTCAGCGGGGTCTGGCAGATTGGAAGGGTTGGTCAGTTCAATCACTTCCCCATTGGTTTTATGCACCTTATAGATAACCCCCGGCGCGGTGGTTACCAAATCCAGGCTGTATTCCCTCTCCAGACGCTCCTGAATAATTTCCAGGTGCAAAAGCCCTAAAAATCCGCATCGGAACCCAAAGCCTAAGGCAATAGAGGTTTCCGGCTCAAATTGCAGCGCAGCGTCATTTAGCTGTAGTTTTTCCAGCGCATCCCGCAAATCCGGGTATTTTGCCCCATCGGCAGGGTACATGCCGCAAAATACCATGGAATTTACCTTCTTGTATCCCGGCAGCGGCTTGCTGCAGGGCTTGTTATTGTCTGTCACGGTATCCCCTACCTGGGTGTCCCTTACATTTTTCAGGCTGGCAGTGATATATCCTACCATTCCTGCGCTCAATTCTTCACAGGGGATAAACTGCCCTGCGCCGAAATATCCTACCTCCACCACATCTGCCGTTGCCCCGGTTGCCATCATGCGGACTGTGGTTCCTGCTTTCACCCGGCCCTCCTTTACCCGGCAGAAAACAATCACTCCTTTGTAGGAGTCGTACAGGGAGTCAAAAACCAATGCCTGCAAAGGGTTGTCCGGGCTTCCTGCAGGCGCAGGAATTTTCTCCACAATCTGCTCTAACACATCTTCGATATTCAAGCCGGTCTTTGCTGAAATTTGAGGGGCATCCTGGGCTTCCAGCCCGATCACATCCTCAATTTCTTCTATGACGCGCTTTGGGTCTGCGCTTGGCAGATCAATTTTATTGATGACCGGAAGCACATCCAGGTCATGATCCAGCGCAAGATACACGTTTGCCAAGGTCTGAGCCTCAATCCCCTGGGCAGCGTCTACCACAAGAATCGCCCCGTCGCAGGCTGCCAGGCTTCTGGATACCTCATAATTAAAATCCACGTGGCCCGGGGTATCAATCAGGTTAAAGATATACTCTTCTCCATTTTCTGCCTGATATACAATGCGGACGGTCTGGGCTTTGATGGTGATTCCCCGTTCCCGTTCCAAATCCATATTGTCAAGCACCTGAGCCTGCATCTCCCGGCTGGTCAAAAGGCCTGTCTTCTCAATAATCCGGTCTGCTAAGGTGGATTTTCCGTGGTCTATGTGTGCAATAATACAAAAATTTCTGATTTTACTCTGGTCAATAGCTGCCATAATATTCTAAAAGCCCTCCTGTGTTCCAAATAATTCCTATTTCCTTAACAGTATATACTTTTAAATATCTGTGCGCAATCTTTTTTTACTCTAAAATTGAACCATGCCCACTATCCATAAAGGATGTCCATGCGGCCCGCCAAACGGCAAGCTTGCATGATGGGATATGATGGAAGCCTCCGGCGCGTGCATATCCTGTCAAAACAGCTTTTTCTTTTTGAAAAACCAGATGCATACCAGGATGACGGCTGCACTGAGCGCCCCTGCAAAGAGATACCCGTATTTCCAGCTTAGCTCCGGCATCCAGGCAAAATTCATCCCATACCAGCCTGCAATCAAGGAAAGGGGCATGAAAATAGTAGTTACAGTGGTAAATACCTTCATAATCCTATTCTGTTCATAGGACAGCGCCGCATCTAATGCCTCCCGGATATGCACCAATTCCTCATATAAAAACTGGATTTCTTCGGTGAGGCGTCTCATTTTATTTTCATAGACACGAAAATAACAGGCAGATTCCTCTGTCAGAATCTGCCCCTGGCCTTCGTTCTTTTTCTGTTCCAGCCCATTGATCCCTTCCACAATATTTAAAAACTGCCCGTAATCGTTTTTCCACACGGTGAGGGTTCGTTTGCATTCAAAAATATTGAGATTCCGGTTCCGGTTGGTTTTTCCGCTTACAATCTCCTGTTCCATGTCAATCAGATACCGCTCCATCTTCTCCACCTTCTGCTGGCCCCGTTCCAGGAAGCGTTCGAATACCTCCTCCATCTCCTCCTGTTGGAAGATTCCACTCTCATCCCCCTGGACAACCAGGATAAATTCCTGCTCTCCCAGCAAGAATGCCGCCCTGCTGATTTTAGTTTGCCTATGTTCTTCCTCGTGGAAGCTGAAAGCTCCATAGAGGCAGTCCTCTGCCATTCGGATGCCGGACCAATAAGCAGGATCTAATTTATGCATAGATTGAAGAAGAAACTCCTCCCGGCTGTTTCTTTTCTTCTGCATAAAATGATTCCAGTCTGTTACCTGCATATGCTCCATTTCCAAATCTCCTCAGTTATTGGGTTAATACTTTATGTAAAATATCCGCAAGGGGCTCCATAGCGTTCATTGCCTCCTCCAGGGTATTGGTCTGCGCTCCAACCTCAATCAGCAGGCTTTTGGGGCAGTAATGGAGATTATACCGGTAGCCCTTCAGGTAATTGGCACGTGTAAAGCCTGGGTAATATTCTTCTGCCGCCAGTTTCATCTGGAAGGAGAAGGCCAGGTTATCAGCCAGATAGGGATTTGCCAGATAGGGAATATCCCCATTGGCTGTTGTCCTGCTCAATCCATTGAAAAACATAATCTGCGCCGTCTGTTTCCCGTTCACCTCCGAAACCAGACGGGTGGTATCTGCCACACCGTCCCTGTGCAGGTCTATGACCACCTCAATGCTGGGATTTTCCGCCAGTATCTGCTCCAGCGCCGGGCCGGCATAGGAATAAGCGTTATCTCTGTCCTCCACATCATATTCCCCAGTATGGTGCAATACATTGAACCCGTATTTTTCCCGCAGAAGATCCGCCAGGTGTTCCGCTGCCCCCACAACGCCAGTGCTGGTATCCCCAGGGGTGGAATCGGCATATCCTTCCTGGGAATGGGTATGGTAAATCAATATCTGCACATTTTCATTCCCGCCTTCTAATTTCATGCTCTTTCCAAGCAATGCGTCCGCATTCAATTGGCTGCTGTCTATGGTGGTGGTGCGGTCAACCTGGTAAAAATTCTGCAATAGATAATCAAAATCTTTCAGCTTCTCTCTGGAAATTTCCACAGCTTTGCCTCCTGTCTGCGTACTCGTTTGTTCTTCTTTTTGTGCTTTTTCACTTTTTTTCTTCTTTTCTTTTTTCTGTTCTGCTTTGCGCTCTTCTGGAACCCCTTGGCTTTCTTCCTGCTTCTTTTTATTTTCTGCCACAAGCCCATTGGCCAAATCGCTTTCAATCTGCGTATCATATTCGGTCAGCGTCTCGCTGAATCCACAGATTGGATAAAATTCCTCCAATTTGCCCAACAGGTAATTGACAGGCGAAATCGCTTCTTCCTTTTCCTCGGTTATCATGACCGGCATGCAGTTTTTCCAGGCATGGACGGATATTTCTTCTTTCAGATAGCTCACAATCTGTTCCATAGCCGGAGCATCCCCTGTCTTTGACATATTCTGGTAACATACGAATACAAACAGCAGGCTTACTGCACATAAAAAAAAACGCATGGTTGTTCCTGTTCTTTTTCTTCTGGTCATTGCTTTCGCATTTACGTAAAAGTGGCTGTGCCTCATGAATCCTTTCCCCATTCCCATTTTCCCAGCAAACCGTTTCCATAGTTTCTGATGCTTTCACAATAGTTAAATATATGCCTGTACGAAAACATTTATGCAAAGGCGATGTTCAATCCTTCGGAAAGTGTGTAGCTCAGCCGTTTGACCGACTCGTCAATATCCTTTGGGGTAACAAACATGGTATTTAGCTGGGGAGACAAAAGCTCCCGTATCAATTCATACTTTTCCATGTCATTCAATGCGTTTAGGCCTGTGCTCAAGGTTTTCAGATGGCTGTTCTCTTCCATGGCCTGAATCAAAGTATGCATGGTATCATTTACAATGGTTGCTGCATCCACAACCGTGGGAACGCCGATTGCGATCACAGGAATCCCCATGGTTTTTTCAGACAGCCCATGCCGGTGGTTTCCCACCCCGGAGCCTGGATTGATTCCGGTATCTGTAATTTGTATGGTGCGGCTCAGCCTCCGGGTGCTTCTAGCTGCCAATGCATCAATTGCAATCATCACATCAGGCTTTGTCTCGTCCACCACTCCCCGGATAATTTCCTGGCTTTCCATTCCTGTCTGTGCCATGACGCCTGGGACGATTCCGCTGACTGCATTCACCTCATCCTCCCCAAAAGCATATTTGCCGAATTCTTTTAACACATGGCGGGTAATCAGCATATTGTCTACCACCCTAGGCCCTAAGGCGTCCGGCGTCACTTCCCGGTTTCCAAGGCCCGCCACAAGCACGGACAAGGTCTCCTCCTTCCTTGGCAGAAGCTTCTTAATAATCTTTGCCAGCTCCAATGATATTTCCCTGTGGTAATCTTCATCCTGGCAGTCCATATTGGCTGCCTCCAATGTAATATATGTTCCTTTGGGCTTTCCCATGGCCTTTGCCCCGTTTTCTGTTTCAATTACCATGGTTGTTATTTTGATTTCTGATTTTTCCCGGTATTCCTCTTCCACCCACACGCCTTTGATTTCTACGTTGTCCTCTTCGAATTTTTCACGTGTCTCCAATGCCAAATCTGTACGAACCTGAAACTGATTCATGATAATCCCTCCCAAGACGATATCTTCCATGCAGCTTTCTATGGCTGTGAATATATTTTTTACAAAAAAGGCAGGAATATGTATTGACATGCAGGAAATTTGGTACTAGAATATATAAGAATGTTTACATTAGAACGTCCGTGTCCGGATTTAATGAAACAACTGTAATATACAGTGCAATCCTTTTTCCGCAAACAGTCGATTGGATTGTCCCAGTAAAGAAAATGGAGGTGTACAGATTGGCTAACATCAAATCAGCAAAGAAAAGAATTTTAGTAGCTGAGGCCAGAACAGCCCGCAATAAGTCTATCCGGTCAGCAGTGAAGACTGCCATCAAGAAAGTAGACGCTGCTGTTGCAGCAAATGATAAAGCTGCTGCACAGGAAGCATTGCCAAAGGCTGTCTCTGCCATCAGCAAAGCTGCTTCCAAGGGTGTATATCACAAAAACACTGCAGCCAGGAAGGTTTCACGTTTGAACAAAGCTGTGAACACACTTGCTTAATGAAGAAAAAAAGAAGCCGATACCGTCAGTCGGCTTCTTTTTTTGTTCACTTTTATGCACAGCCTGTGCAGCAGAACTATGGTGTGAAAGCGGCCAAGAAGTCCCTCTAATGCCCCGATTGGTTCACAATCAAAAGCTCTACTGCCATCTGGTCACTCATGTTTCCTGTCTTGACGTCCTCTTCTGCCTGGACGCAGTCAGCAACAGCTGATTTCAATTGCTCCAGCGTGAACCTTCCAGCCTGAGCCAGGTTCCTCCGCACCGTAAATTCAGGAATGCCAGCTTTGGAGGCGATAAACTTCTGGTCGTATCCTTGTTTTCCAAGCTCTTTTACCTGCAGAAGGATCTGGAACTGCCTTGCAATGAGAAAAAGAATCCGCATGGGCGGCTCCTTCAATGCCGCCAGGTCATAGTAAAGCTCCAATGCCTGTTTCCGCTTCCCCTCTGCAATGTGGTTTATCATCTCAAAGATTTTTCCAGTGGTCTGTCCAGTGCAGACCGCTTCCACGTCCTCTGCTGCAATCACTTCTTTTCCCAGCGTATAGCAGAACAGCTTTTCTAACTCCCGGTCAATATTTTCCATATCATTTCCGGTTTTTTCCAGAAAAAGATGCATGACCATCTGGGTGATTTTTTTATTTTCCCGCTTTAAGCGAGAAAGAATCCATTGGGTCAGCAGTGCGTCCTTCTGCCTTGGGAATTCTACTGCCCTTCCCACCGATTTGACAGCCTTGTACATTTTGCTGCGCTTATCCACTTCCTCTTCCACAAATACAAAAACCGTGGTTGGGAGAATATGCTTCATATAATCGGCTAGTTCTTCGCAGGATCTTTTGAAAACCCCGCTGTTTTCCACAAGAATCAGCCTGTAGTCTGCAAAAAAGGGAAGGGTCTCTGCCAAATCAATGATTTCTCCAGGGTTGATATTCTTCCCCTCATAACAGACGGCATTCATCGTATCCACCGGCGCTGCCAGGGCGTGCTGCAGTTTTTGCTTATACTGCCGTTTTAAATAGGTTTCTTCGCCATACAAAAGATATGCCGGAAGAAAACTGCCTTTTTTTATGTCCGCATCAATACTTTTCATAGACGCTCGTCTCTCTACTTGTAAGTACGGAGGATTTGATAAATTTCATCCATATTTTTATTTCCGAGAAGAATCTCTTTTTCATTGATGACGGTCATAGGAATCCGCTCAATTTTATATTTCTCCACCATCTCTGGATACAGCCTGGCGTCAATCATCCGCGCCTCTATGGCTTCGCATTCTGCCGCCATCTTCTGGCAGGTAATCACCTGCTGGGCGCAGTGATGGCAGGAAAGGGAAACAAATATTTTGATTTCATTTTTATGGGTCAGTTTATCCAGCTTTTTCTTGATCCGCTTTTCCATTTCCTGTCCAGGGCCGGAGGCATTGTAGATTGCAAAAATCAAGGAGTTCATCTCTTTCCCTCCGGTTACGCCGTGGAAGGAAATGCCGGTATAATGTTCCTGCCTGTACAAGGCTGTGGCAGGAAGCAGGGTGGTATCCAGCTCCGGAAATTTTTCCTTCCCCTCTGCGCTGTCATAGAGCTGGCAGGAAAGCTTTTCCGAGAGGCCTGTGATATGGTTCACCAATTCAGCCATCTCTACAGATGCAGAATCTTCTGGATTGATGATGCAGATAAGAGAAAGGTCATGTTCTAATTTGGCAAATACGCCCTTTATCTGCTCTTCCAGCTCCGGGGTTATCAGGCTGCTTTTCAAAGAAATATTATCCATACCCATAGCGGCCTCCTACAGCATTCCAACTAAATCCAGGCTGGGGCTTAAGGTCTCCTCTCCTGGCTGCCATTTTGCCGGGCATACCTGGTCGCCGTGTTCCTCTACAAATTTCGCTGCCTGTACTTTCCTTAAAAGCTCTTGTGCATTCCGTCCAATGCCCATATCATGGATTTCATAAGCCTTCACAACCCCTTCAGGGTTCAGGATAAAGGTTCCCCGCAGCGCTTGTCCTTCTTTTTCCACCAGCACGCCGAACTGACGAGCTAATTCCCCTGCCGGGTCTGCCAGCATCACGTATTTAATCTTGCGGATGGTATCAGAAGCGTCTGCCCATGCCTTGTGCACAAAGTGGGTATCCTCAGATACAGAATAGATTTCACATCCCTCTTTTTGGAATTCCTCATAGTGGTCTGCCAGATCTCCCAGCTCTGTGGGGCACACAAAGGTGAAATCTGCCGGATAGAAAAACAGGACGGACCAATGCCCCATCAAATCCTCCTGGGTTACCTCGATAAATTCTCCTTTTGCAAATGCAGATACCTGGAAGTCTTCTACTTTTCTATTAATCATGTGTTCCATGTCCATATTCCTCCTTATTTTGATTTTGTTTAAATTATATAGTTCTTCCCATAAAAATGCAACTTTTATTTTTCCTTGTACGCATGAAATTGCTTTTCTTGTACACATTAAATTGTGTGTCAAAAACAATTTTTTTCCACTTGCAACTACCAGAATATAAGGATATAATAAAATCATTATATAAGTTCTGAAACTATGACAGCCGGATGGATAGGAGGAGTACTATGGACAAGAAAGGTTTAGATATTACAAACATGAACGGAATGACCAATGAAGATGACACGACCTGCGGTTTGAACGACATGAACTGCCTGGGCAATGAGGAAGATGACAGCAAGACCTGCAGCATTACCAATATGAACTGCGCTTCTGAAGAAGACGACACCACTTGCAGCATCACTGACATGAATTGTACCGGAGACAAATAATTTTTCCGCAAGGATAAGCGTTATACAGGATATTGCAGATTTCCAGCAATATCCTGTATTTTCATGTTATCGGAAACACCATTTCCTGAAACACCATTTCCTGCTTATTTTATCATAAGGCGGATCTGTCTTTCCGGGTATTGGACGGTAATCTGCCCATGATCCATGGTACAAAAAACCCGGCTTCCCGCCTGCCTTAGCCGCTCCATTGCTTCTGCACCTGGATGCCCGTAAGAGTTATGCTTTCCGCAGGATATGACTGCCAGCCTGGGAGACAAGGCTTCCAGGAATTCCCGGCTGTTGGAGCCGTTGGAGCCATGATGCGCCCCCTTGTAAAAGTCAATCCTTTGGATGCCGTTATTTCCCATCCAGGCTTTTATCCCCTGTTCTTCTATGATGGCCTGTTCTTCTTTTTCTCCGATATCCCCGGTAAAAATCCCGGTAAAGCCGTGGTATTCCAAAGATACTACCAGGGAAGCCCCATTTTGATCCGCTGCCTTTTGTGCTGTTTCCGCCTGCCCTGCGGCTGCGTTATCCCTTTTTTCTTCTGTAGTTGTTTTGGGAACCTTCGGGTGCCAGACGGTAAATGTTACGCTTTCCGTCCCAAGCTTCCTGCCAGGTGCGGCAGAAACCACCTTGCATCCTGCCTTCTCTGCCATCTGCAGCAGATGCTCGGATGCTTCATCCCTTATCCTGCCCTCTGCCACAACCAAATATTCTATGGGATATCCTGCTTCTAGCAGCTCCTCCAAGCCGCTGATATGATCCTGGTCCGCATGAGACACTATCCATCCTTTGATAGAAGCAATCTTTTTTGATTTCAGAAAAGGCAGAATCCGGTAAGTCCCTGCTTCTTTCACATCACTGCTTCCTCCATCCACAAAGAAATGCTCTCCTTCTTCCGTCTGAACCAAAATCCCATCCCCCTGCCCCACATCAAGCACAGCAATCTCAAACCGAGGCTTTTCCCGTACAAATAATACTATGCCAAGAGCAAGAAAAATCCCTGCCAGCCATTTCCTTCCGGCTCCTTGCCAAAGGAGATACAATACAGTAACCAGAATGGCATAATACAGCAGGATAAGAGCCATTCCCGGCTTTCCAGCCAAAAATACCGCCCCAGGCAGCTGCAAGGATCTGCGGCAGACCCACTCGTTTCCGGCAAGGATCCATCCTGCCAGGGTAAGCACCCATTTTCCAGCAGGAAGAAACATACATCCCAAGGCCGCCCCCAGCACGGATACAAACAGCAAAGGCCCCATCAAAGGCAGAATCCAGCTGTTGGTGAAAATGCTGTAGCAGGGGATTTCGTAATAGAAATACAAGGACAGCGGCAATGTTGCAAGCTGGATACAGCCGCTGGCAAACATAGTTTCCAGATATTTTCCCAGCCATTTCCTAAGCAGAAAACGTCTTCCCTTCTGCTGCCTTCCTTTCTTTGCCTGCTTCTCATTTTCCCTGCATGCCCCAAAGGATTTTCGTAATATGGCTGCAATGGCTGCCACACCCAAAACTGCACTGTAAGAGAAGAGAAAACCCACGTGGCTCAGCAGAAAGGGATTTTCCCATACCTGAATCAGGAAACTAAGCCCAAGTGCTGTGGCGGAATCGTAATTGCAGCCAAGGGTACGGGCAGCCATTCCCATGCCAAACATAAAAAGGGCGCGCAGAGTAGAAACCTCCAGCCCGGACAGCAGCCCAAAGCTTGCGGCTGCCCCCAAAGAGAAAAGCACACAGATTCTTTCTGGGAAGAAAAGCCTTCTCAACAAGCGGTAAACGCCCATTCCCAGCAGAGAAATATGCAAACCGGAGATGGCCAGGACGTGGGAAATCCCGGCAGCCTGATATAACTCCTTTATCTCCTTATCCATAAGGGTTTTATCCCCTAATGTTATATTTGCCAGTAACCCGGCGTCTTTTTTGGGCATACACTGGAGATATACGTCCCTGAATTTTTGGCGCACTTTGGAAAGAAAGGCATAAGCGTTTTTCCTGCCGGAAACCAATGTCTCTTGCTGTGCATAGAGGCGAAACATTATTTTTTTACTTTGGTAATATTGTTTTTCATTGAAATTCCCTTCATTGCGGGAAATTTGGAATGGCGCATATGTCCCGGAAGCTTTCAGGATATTTCCCGGCTGCATATGCCCATGAGAACTGTAGACAAGAACCCCACGGCCTGGATAGACGGTTCCTTCAAAAAGCACATAGGTATCTGCCAGAGAATAAAGATACTGCTCTGGCTTCTCTTCCTTTTTCTGGATTCTTCCCTGGACGGTAACCTGCGCTCCTTCTTTCAACGCTGCCTCCAGCCTGTGCTGCAGCTGCAGTTCCGCCCCAAAACGGCGGCACCCCA
>CANDGI010000016.1 GCA_947384285.1 uncultured Lachnospiraceae bacterium | reverse complement strand
CTGAGGAGCTGGCTTCCCAAGCTGAAACCCTGAACCAGATGGTACAGAAATTTGATCTGAATCAGTAAAACATTTTTACAATTTTATCTTGGCAAGGGCGTCGGCAAAAGCATTGTTGACCGGCTCCTTTGCCTCTTGTTTCATCTTGTTCATATAGTTTGAAACATCCTTTTTAGATACCCCTCTCCCGCTTTCTTTTTTCCGCTTCTCAAAGGCAGAAAGCTTTTCCCGGTAACCGCACACGCAGGTAAACCGTTGGTTTTCCCCTTCTCCTACCAGCTCCATCTTCTTATGGCACTGAGGACATCTTGCATTGGTGGTTCTTGACAATGTTTTCCGGTAGCCGCATTCCCTGTCCTGGCACACCAGCATCCTGCCGTTTTTATGGTTAACCTCCAGCAGCAGCTTTCCGCATTCCGGGCACTTTTTCCCAGTCAGGTTGTCATGGCGGTACGTCTTGGAGGATGCGGCGATATCCCCTACAATATCTACGGTATAGGCTCGTATTTCAGCTTCAAAATCCTTCTTCCTGGATTTTCCTTTGGCAATATCTGCAAGCTGCTGTTCCCATCTTGCGGTCAGCTCCGGGGAAGTCAGCCCCGAAGGCGCCAGCTCTAACACCTGCCTGCCTTTGGATGTCAGGTGGATGTACTTATCTTTCTTTTCAATCATAAAGCTGTGAAACAGCTTTTCAATAATATCTGCACGGGTGGCAACCGTTCCAAGCCCACCTGTCTCACCCAGTGTTTTTTTCAGCTCCTTATCAGAGCTTTCCATATATTTCACCGGGTTTTCCATAGCCGCAAGGAGCGTGGCCTCAGTGAAAGGCAGCGGCGGCTTTGTTCTGCCTTCCGTAATTTTTCCCTCCTGAAAAAGGATTTTCTGCCCCTTTGTAAACTCTGGCAATTCTCCTGCCAGCTCCATTTTTTCTTCCCCAAAGGATTCTTCTGCATCCTCATCCTCCGAAAGGATTCCAGAATCCTCCTGGATTTTCCTGATTTCCTGCCAGCCTGCCCGCTGCATGATTCTTCCTTTTGCCGCAAACCGTTCCCCGTCAAGGAGCACGGTCACTTCCGTCTGCTGATACTCACAGGGCGGAAGCAGGGCTGCAAGGAACCGTGAGACAACCAATTCATAAATCTTTCGCTCGCTGTATTCCAGTTCGTTCAGGCGGATCCCCTGCTCGGTGGGAATAATGGCGTGATGGTCCGAAACCTTTTTATCGTCCACAAAAGATTTGTTTCCTTTTATGGGGGATTTCAAAAGCCTGCTGCATATATTTCCATAGCTTCCGCCCCGGCAGGCCTTCACCCGCTCTGGCAGCGTATCCACAATATCCTGGGTCAGATACCTGGAATCGGTTCTGGGATAAGTCACCACCTTATACCGCTCATACAGCCGCTGCATGGAATCAAGGGTCTGCTTGGCAGAAAATCCGAACATCCGGTTTGCGTCCTGCTGCAGGGAGGTCAAATCATACAGCTGGGGCGCATAGGATTTCTGCTGTTTCCTTTTGATTTCCTCTACGGTTCCTGTACTGCCTACGGCTTTCTCCTGCACCTGCCGGATTTTTTCTTCTGAAAAAACTGCAGGGCTGTTGTCCTTGGATTTCCAGCTCCAGAAAATCCCCGCTCCCTTTACCTTCAGTCCATAGTAGGATTTTGGCTGAAACTCCTTAATCTGGGATTCCCGTTTGGCAATCATGGCAAGGGTGGGCGTCTGGACCCTGCCGCAGGAAAGCTGGGCATTATGCTTTACCGTCAGCGCCCGGGTGGCATTTAATCCCACCAGCCAGTCCGCTTCTGCCCTCGCCACCGCTGCCTCATACAAGTTCTGATACTCCTTTGCGTCCTTTAGATGATGAAATCCCTGGCGGATTGCCTGATCCGTCACCGAGGAAATCCACAGCCGTTTCATGGGTTTGTGAACCCCCGCCTTCTTTATAATCCACCGGGCTACCAGCTCCCCCTCCCGGCCTGCGTCTGTGGCGATAATAATAAGCCCCACATCCTTCCGGTACATCTGGGTTTTTACGGCCTGGTACTGCTTCCCAGTCTTTTTAATCACCTGGATTTCTAACTTTTCCGGCAGCATAGGCAGTGTTTCCATGTTCCATGTCTTCCATTGCTCCCCATAGCTTTCTGGGTCAGAAAGCTCTACCAGATGGCCCAATGCCCAGGTTACGATATAATCTGTTCCCTCCAGAAATCCATTGCCGCTTTTCTTACAGCCCAATACTCTGGCAATATCCCTGCCTACGCTGGGCTTTTCTGCTATCACTAATGACTTCATAATTTTTACCACACTTTCTTAATTTCTTCCTGCCGCACCTCATAGCGGGTGCAGAATTCCTGTAAATCCCCTTCGCCCCGTATCAGCATGGCTTCCTCAAATTTCCCGGTTTCCTTATCCCGAAATCCCGCTACCTGCTCTCCTGTACAGATGCTGGCACGAATCACCGCCTCCTGGGTTTGGGGGTTATAGGGCTTTATCTTTGCATGGCTTTTCTTCTTTTTAAACATCTTTTTCTCCATTCTCAGCATATTTTCCAGACAGGCTTCCACCTATCCCGTTGGATTTTCCTTTTTCTCCATTCTCAGCATATTTCCAACAGATTTTCACCTATCCTTTTTAGATTTTCCTAGTTCCCCGGCATCCAGGGAAATTGCTGCATCCGTAGAATTCCCCGTACTTTCCCTTGCGCCTTATCATTTCTGCTTTGCACAGAGGGCAGAGGATATCCGGCTGGGTCTTTCTTGTTTTTTCCAGGATTTTTCCCAATTCCTCATAACACTTCTGGGTCATGATGCAGTCGTTCAACGCCCGGTGGGCGCCTTTCGTGCTGATATGGAAATGCTCGGACACATCGGACAGCTTGTGATGGGAAAGCTGGGGAAGGCATTTCCTTGCCAGATACAAGGTATCAATATAGTCATTCCCTACCTCCTGTCCGCAAGCTTCAAAAGCCGCATCATAAATAAAATTCGTATCAAAGGTATGTATGTTGTGTCCCACCAGAATGCCATCTCCCACAAAATCCAAAAATCCCTGTACAGCCTCCTTGATGCCAGGCGCATCCCTTACCATTTCATCCGTGATTCCGTTGACTGCGGTTGCCGCCCTGGGAATGTGCATCCCCGGATGAACCAAGGTGGTATACTGCTCCGCCACCTTATGGTCTTTCACTTTTACTGCCGATATTTCAATAATCCTGTCCAAATCCTGCCGGATTCCTGTGGTTTCCAAATCAAACACCACATAATCCCCTATATACTGGTTCAGGCGTCTTCCTTTGTTCCTTACCATCTTTATGCTTCTTCCTTTCGCCGTATTTCACAATCATCCATCAGGTCAGCCTGGCGCCCTCATCCTTCAAGATTTTTACCAGCCTGCTGGTTCCAAGCCTGTCCGCGCCAAGCTGTACAAACTTTTCTGCATCTGCAAAAGAAGAAATCCCTCCTGCTGCCTTTATCTTCACGTCTTTTCCAAGATGCGCCCGCATCAGCTTGACATCCTCAAACACTGCTCCTGCAGTTGAAAAGCCTGTGGAGGTTTTCATGTATTCCGCCCCTGCATTGGTAACGATTCCGCACATTTTGATTTTCTCTTCCTCCGTAAGCAGGCATGTTTCAATGATGACCTTCAGTATCTTTCCGCCGCAGGCCTTGTGAACCTCACGGATTTCCTCTTCTATCTCCTGGTATCGTTTGTCTTTCAGCTGTCCCAGATTGATTACCATATCAATTTCCTCTGCCCCGTTTGCCAGGGCATCCTCCGCCTCAAACACCTTTACCGCCGTTGTGCTGTACCCATTGGGAAATCCAATGACGGTGCAGATTGGCAGCCTTCCTTGTGCATATGCTGCCGCCTGTTTTACATAAGAGGCCGGGATGCATGCAGAAGCTGTCCCATAGCAAACTGCATCATCCAAAATCCCCCGGATCTCCTCCCATGCGGCATCCTGGCGAAGCAGCGTATGGTCAACCATCTTTAAAATATCCTTTTTTTCCATGATAATCTGTGCTCCTTTTTTCTTTCATTTAAGTAATTGCGAAATTTCTGCTCCATTCCTTCCTACATAACACGATATAAGCTTTGTCATTCCCTGATTTTAATTCAACTGCCCAAGAATGGAGGCGCCGATTGTGCCATCTGGCATTTTCAGCCCGAAATTATCCACATTTTAATTCAACTGCCTAAGAATGGAGGCGCCAATTGTGCCATCTGGCATTTTCAGCCCGAAATTATCCACATTTTAATTCAACTGCCTAAGAATGGAGGCGCCAATTGTGCCATCCGGCATTTTCAGCCCGAAGTTATCCACGATCGTTGCGCCAACCATTGCAAAATCGGGGGAATCCGCTAATCTTCCAAAACCTTCCATGGAAGGGGAATATGCCAGGAAGGGAACTCTCTCCCTTGTATGGTCTGTGCCTGTATGGGTGGGGTCGTTTCCATGATCCGCCGTAATCACCAGCAAATCATCTTCTCTGAAAAGGCCAAGCAGCTCTCCCAGCTTTCTGTCAAATTTCTCCAATTCCCTGGCATAGCCATCCACATCCCTCCGGTGCCCCCACAAAGCGTCAAAATCCACAAGGTTCACATAGCAAAGCCCCACAAAATCCCTTTTTGCAATTTCCATAGCCTGCTCCATCCCATGAACCGAGCTTTGGGATTTATTGGATTCGGTCAGCCCCTCGCCGTCAAAAATATCAAAAATCTTGCCTACTGATATTACGTCAAGCCCTGCATCCTTCAGCACGTTCAGCGCCGTCCTTCCGTAAGGCTTTAGGGCATAATCATGGCGGTTGCTGGTTCTTTTGAATTCTCCTTTTTTCTTTCCCACATATGGCCTTGCAATGACGCGGCCCACCTTCCACTCATCCTTCCTGGTAATCTCACGGGCAATCTCACAGCAGCGGTATAGTTCCTCCAGGCCGAAGGTTTCCTCATTCCCGCAAATCTGGAGAACAGAATCCGCAGATGTATATACAATCATGTGGCCTGTGGCAATCTCCTCCTCCGCCAATTCCTCTAAAATCTCTGTTCCGCTGGCGCTTTTATTTCCAATAATCACACGCCCGGTTCTCTTTGACAGCTCATCCAAAAGCTCCTTGGGAAACCCATTTTCCGTAAATGTCTGGAACGGCTTTGTAATGTAAAGCCCCATCATTTCCCAATGGCCGGTCATGGTGTCCTTTCCGGCGCTTGCCTCATTCAGATATGCATAATATCCCATGGGCCGCTCCACTGCCTCCACCTGCTTTAAGGGATGGAGATTGGCTATGCCAAGCGCCTGCAGATTTGGAATATGAAATTCATCCATGCTCTGTGAAATATGCCCAAGGGTGTCTGTGCCCGCATCCCCATACTCTGCCGCATCCGGCAATGCCCCAGCGCCAAGGGAATCCACAACAATCGTGAAAATACGTTTATATTTCATTTTTCTCCCTCTTTCTTTTACTTCCTCTATGCTATAGATAAATTATACATAATTTCCCCCGAAAATACAAAAAGAATAAAATAAAAAAAAGAGGCTGCTGGAAAAAATAAATTATCCACAATATATCCTGTACTTTCCTCATCAGCACAACAATATATTGCGGATAACTTTCCTCTCCCAGCAAACCCTTTCTGCTTCTGTTTTTGAGTTATCGGCTTTCCTCTTCCAGCGTCTTTTCAAACCTGCTGCGGAAAAACTGAATCAGCGGCCCGTTAAACATGGAATTCAGCAGAGTGGCAAGTCCTGCCACCGTCCATATGGAGTTGCCGGAAACCGCACAGAACCCTACTCCCACAGCCATCACCACCACATCGGAACAGATTCTTCCGTATTTAAAAGGTATCTTCCCTTTGCTGAACTTCTCAATGATAAATGCAACGCTGTCGTAGGGAGCAATGCCCATTTCAGCAACCATGTACATAGCCGCCCCCAGGGAAGCAAACAATAACCCCAGGACAAGCATCAGAATCCTAAGTTCCCAGCCCATTTCCAGATGAATGGCATCCTGCATCACCCAGCAGAGAAAATCTGCAATGTAGCCTACGCAGACCATATTTACTACCGTTCCCAGACCAATGCAGCGGCGGACGGTAAAAAACACAAGAACCAGCAGCACAGCATTTACTATCAACTGCCATGTTCCAAAACCCATATGGATAAATCCGCTGATGCCAAGATTCATACAGCTAAAGGGATCTACCCCAAATCCCGCCATCCGAAGGAATCCCACACAGATTCCAATGAACAAAATTCCAACCAGCATATAACAAAATCTTTTCATTTTCATACTTCCACCGCTTTCAAAATATAAAGCCTTGACTCAAAATCAGTACAAGGTATCTCATCCTCCGGCGTCTGCCCTGCAGTAGCGTCCGAAGTAACCAGTCCCAGGTTCATTAGCTCGTCCCCGTAATGCCTGGAACCATCCTGGCTGATTTCGTAGCAGAAATCCTTATCAAGCCCCTGCAGCTTCACCCGGGTAAATCGGTCATTCACCACATTCAACATACGATACCAGCCAACTACTGCCGTTTTCCTGTCCTCGCTGACTGCCATCCACGCCATTTCATTTCCCTCAAAGGGGCTTTTCAGCCGGTAGAACCTGCCAAACTGCAGCAGATGGCGGTATTCCTTCATAAATGCAATCTGGGTTTTCACCTCCTCAATTTCTTCCCCTGTCAGTTTGTTCAAATCCAGTTCGTAGCCAAAGGTTCCAAAATAGGCCACATTTGCCCTGGTGTGCAGCGGCGTGCTGCGGTATACCTGATGGTTGGGCGTCACAGACACATGGCTGCCGATGCTGCTGATGGGATAACACATGGAGGTGCCGTACTGGATTTTCATCCGCTCTACGGCATCTGAATTGTCACTCGCCCAGCCCTGGGGTGCATAATACAGGATGCCCGGGTCGAACCTGCCGCCGCCGCTGGCGCAGGACTCAAACAATACCTCCGGGAATTCTGATGTGAGCCGCTCATACAGGTCATACACCCCTAATATATAGCGGTGGAAAATCTCTCCCTGCCTTTCGGATCCAAAGGATTTGCTGAAGCATTCCGTGATGCTGCGGTTCATATCCCATTTGATGTAGGATACTTTTGCCTTACGTAGAATTTCCGCCATCATTTCAAAAATGCAGTCCACCACTTCTTTTCTGGAAAAATCCAGCACATACTGATTCCTGCCATGGGTATTTGCCCTTTTGGGAACCTCCAAAATCCAATCGGGATGGCTGCGGTACAAATCAGAATCCTTGTTCACCATTTCAGGCTCAAACCACAATCCAAACTTCATGCCAAGCTGGCTGATCCGCTCTGCCAGCCCGGCAATCCCTTGGGGCAGACGCTCAGTATTGGCTCTCCAATCCCCAAGCCCGGCAAAATCATTATTTCTGGCGCCGAACCAGCCGTCGTCCAGCACAAACAATTCCACACCGCATTCCTTTGCCTTTTCTGCAATCTGTACCAGCTTGTCCTCGGTAAAATTAAAATACGTAGCCTCCCAGTTGTTGATAAGAATGGGACGTACCCGGTCCCGCCAGTATCCCCTGGCCAAACGCTTCTGAAAGAGCCTGTGGAAGGTCTGGCTCATATCATTCAGCCCCGAATCGGTATACACCATCAATGCCTCCGGCGTCTGGAAGCTTTCTTCCGGCTCCAGATACCATGCGAAGGTATCTGGATGGATACCCACCAGCACCCTGGCATTCTCGTGAGCATCCACCTCTGCCTGCATTAGAAAATTGCCGCTGTATACGAAGCTAAAGCCAATGGCCTCCCCCTGCTGTTCACTGGCCAGGGGCCGTTTCAAAATCAGGAACGGATTATGCTCATGGGAGGAATTCCCCCTCATGCTGCCGATGGATTGGACGCCCATGGCAAGCCTGCGCTCCTTTACATGGCGTTCCCTTGCCCAGGCGCCGGACAGCTGTACCCAGTCATAATCACAGTCAGGAAGATCCAAACATAGGCTCATGGCCCGTTCAAGCTGCACCGGCTGGCTTCCCTTGTTACAGTACCGGATGCTTCTGGCCAGAATCCCTCCCTGGGCAAATATGGTGTAAAACAGCTCCGCCCACAGGCCTGTCACGGAATCATACAGGTTCAGCACGAGAGTTTCCGCCTCCCCCTTGTCTTTTGTGTAGGTAGCCGGAAGTCCGGGAAGCTTCGGCTTCCCAGATTCCACACGATAAGAATGGTATTGGAAATCTGAAATCCGGCTCCCGTTCTCCTGCTTTACTTCCACCGCCGGGCTTCTGTAATCCCCGGTTCCGCAGCTGGGCAATTCCTGCTTGACATGCTCCAGGGAAAAGTACTTATCCCCCTCAAAGGTGCAGGAAGACATGGGCCGCGGCGCTGTTTCCAGCAGATTTTCAAAGCCTTCCCTGTCATGGATTCTCTTTCCAAAGTAAAGATGCCCCATCTGCCCATTGGGCAGAACCATCATAATATAGCTGATACTGTCATTCTGTAAATGAAATACTTTGGTCTTTTCATGAAAAATAATGCTCATCTTCTACCTCCAAACACAATAGACAATTGTTCGGGAAACCATTGTCCATTTTTAATCATTTTAATGCATTTCCTGTAACTTCCGGGCAACTTCTTCCATTTTTTTACCTTTCAAGGTATAAAATTTCTTATAGATAAAGTAACTTAGAGCTGCTAAAATAATCGGAATGACAATCATCAGCACGCGGATGCCCAGAATCGTTCCAGCTGTCTGCACCTTCTCTTTTGCCTCATATCCTACAAGCCCAAGTCCTACGCCAGTCAGTCCTCCGGCTGCAGCCATCGCAGCTTTCATAAGAAATGTCTGTGCGGAACAGGTAACGCTCTCATTTCTGACGCCGAATTTCACTTCCCCATAGTCAATCACATCTGCCATGCAGCAGGTGGTTACACCCAGTGACAGGCCGGAACCGAAAAACAAAATGGCACAGCAGATTACAACGAGAACAGCATTCGTTGGCGCAATGTAACCACAGGCTCCAAGGGAGAGAAGACCGACAATTGGAAGCGCACAGGCAATAGCATATACTTTCTCCCTCCCGATGGCTGCTGCAACTTTCGGAAAGCATACCAGCCCCAGCATTTCCGCTATGATTGCCATTCCAAAAATAGAGTACAAATACTCATTCCCGCATACGTTTTTGAAATAATAAACTGCAAAGCTTTTTGCAATCTGAGTACTGAGATTAAAGGTAAGAAGCAATCCGATAAATGCCACAAGCTGGTCATTTTTTACAATTACCATAAGCGCCTGTTTCAAACCAGTCTTCTGGACTTTTGCATTTAACGTGGACTCTTCTTTTACATTACATACCGTAATTCCAATGGTGATGATAAAAATAACTGCAATTATCAGCGCAAACAATGTGTATCCGGTTTCTGCATACTTGTTGCTTTCCCCTGCCGCCTCATTGAGCCCAAAAATAATGTACAGTCCAAATGTTGCTACTGAAAACCCTGCAAGGCTTGCAAAGAATCTGGGAATAACAGAAATTTTTTCCCGCTCCCGGGGGTCATTGGTCAGGTTCGGAAGCCAGGACCAATAGGGCACGTCCATAATGGTGTAAGTCATTCCATACAAAATATACATAACAGAAACATATGCATACAAAGCAGTTCCCTGCAAATGGAAGCTGTGGAACAAAAGCACAAACACTACGGAATTTATCAGCGTTCCCACTACCAGCCAGATACGGAACTTCCCATATTTTGTCCGGGTATTATCCACAATCATCCCCATTACCGGGTCATTAACCGCATCCCAAATCCTTGCCACAAAGAACAATACACCTACGAAAGCCGGCGCAAGGTACAATGTATCTGTAAAATACAACATCAAGAATGATCCCACCAGATTGCAGATGGCGTCTTTTCCAATCGCACCGATTCCAAAACAAACTTCTCCCTTGCGGATACCTGCTTATACTGCATTTTCCCAACATTTTCATTCTGCATATCCATAATTTCCTCCGTAAAAATTTAATAAAATTTACCATGAAAATGCTGTGCACATACATCTTCTTAAGATGGTTTTATTATATACGCTTTTTGCCGGCCTCCGTTAGAAAGTTTTGTTTTAAAAAACAGTCAAAATGTTTCCATCATCTCCTCTAATTTCTGTTCCTTAGACTTTAGCCGCTCCTCCACTTCCCTGCGGTGGCTTTTGCGGTATACGCTGGGCGGCATCCCAATAATCTTCTTAAAGGTTTTGGAATACACCAGCGCATCCCCATACCCACAGGACAAGGCAACCCCTTCAATAGACAACTCCGTCACACTCAAAAGCTCTTTGGACCTGGAAATCTGGAACTGGGTTAAAAAATCCTTGGGAGACATTTTTAGGGTTTCTTCAAACAATTTGTACAGATAACTGCGGCTGACGCAGACATGCTCCGCAATGTCTTTTACCCCGATTCCTGCGGAATAATTATTGCGGATAAAATTGATGGCCTTCTGCACATAGATGCTTTCTTTTGTTTCCTTGGTTATAGGCCCAGGCTGCGCATTTTTCGTCAATACGGCAAAAAATTCATAGAGAAGGCTTTGGAGGTAATACTGATTGGTCTGGGTGGAGGTATGGTATTTCAGCATTTTTACCACAATCCGCTTCAAGTCACGTTCCTGGCTGCTCTGGAAAACCAACTGGCTGCTATTCAACCCCAAATCCTGGAGATAAACCTCAGCCTGTTCCCCGGCAAACCCAATCCAAAGGTAGGACCAGGGCTCCTTCCCATCCGCCTTATAAAAGGTAACCGCCTCCGGCTCAATTAGAAAGCCCTGACCCTGCTGCAGTTCATACCGATGCTCTCCCACCTGATAAATGCCTTTCCCAGACAAAACATAGTGGATGATATAATTCGGCCGGACTGCCGGGCCATAACTATGATTGGGCTCGCATTCCGACATCCCACAGAAACACAGATATAAATCCTTGAATCTTGTCCCGGTTAATTGTAATACATATGCATCTTCCATCTCTTATCCCTCCCAAAAATCCCCAGATTTTTTTCCTTGTTTTTCTGGTAATTCTGCAGAAAACTGCTTATACTTATAATTGTAACGAATTAAGACTTTCCACTTAGAAAGGATGATCCCTTTGGCAGATTACCAGCATCTCACCCACAAATTTGAACCTGTATTCCACCAGGATTCCAAAGTCCTGGTCCTTGGCACTTTTCCCTCGGTGAAATCCAGAGAAAACCTGTTTTTTTATGGACACCCCCAGAATCGTTTCTGGAAAGTTTTGGCTGCCATTACCAGGGAACCCGTTCCTGCCAGCATCCCGGAAAAAAAGCAGCTTCTGCTTGCCCACCGGATTGCCCTCTGGGACGTTATCAAAAGCTGCGAGATTATGGGCTCCTCCGACAGCAGCATCCGCAATGTGGTTCCTGCTGATATTCCCAGATTACTGGAACAGTCCTCTATTTCTGCTATCTTTGGAAATGGGAATAAAACCTGTGAGCTTTTTGATAAATATACCCGGCCTATGATTCTGGAAAAATTTTCTGGCAGTCCTGCCAAATCAGAAGCCCTCTCCTTCATCCATAGGCTTCCCTCCACCAGCCCCGCCAATGCTGCCTGGAGCCTGGAACGCCTGACAGAATGCTGGGGAAGGGAGATTCTGCCGTTTTTGTAGCTTTCTCCATCCGGCCATCCATATTATCTTTCTGGAGTGGGTAAATCCTCAGGCATTGTCACGCCAATCATTTCTATTGCAGTCCGCGCCTCTCTCCACTGGATTGCAGAATATAACTTCCACTTGCCAGAACATGTTTAACGCCTGAGTATGCCCTGCCGGCAAATCTCCCCAATCTTCTCTAACTCTTCCAGAAAAATACAATACTTTTCTGCCCTTCCCCGCTCTGCTTCCTGCCGGACCTCTGCCAATACCTTGTCATACTCCATCCAGCACACCTCCTCCACCTCCGCTTTCTGAAGAGACAAGTCTGCCAGCTCCACGGGTTTGTCATAAAGATACACCATGCTGGCCTCTGCGTTTTTAAAAGGCTTCCCATGAAATTCTGCTTCTGCATAGCCCAAATGCAAAAAGGCTTCTTTCAAATCCTCGGGCTTGGCCTTTATTCCCAGTTCTTCCTCCAGCTCCCGCAAGGCAGAATCCAGATAGCTGCTTCCTGCCGGCACATGCCCTGCGGAGGAAATGTCATAGCAGCCAGGATAAGAATCTTTTCGCAGGCTTCGTTTTTGCAACAGCAGTTGGAAACTGCCTGTCTCCCCTGGGCGTACAATCCACACATGGGAAGTGCCATGCAGATCCCCATTTTCGTGAACCAGAGACCGCTCCCGCACCAGACCCGTTTCGCTGCCGTCCTCCCGGCGCAGTGCAAGCAGCTCCATAGGCTTTCCATTTAGCGCTGCTTCTTTGAGACGGTCGCCGTCATAGCTTAATTTCAGGGAGAAAAAGGGTGCATTCTCCAACAGCAATTTGAAAAATATCTTATCCCCCTCCCACAGATTCAACGACATAAGGTTTTCTTTTGGAACCCATTCCAATATCCCTTCCTCACAGTCTGTCAAAACACCTTCAAAACTGTCCGCTGTATACAGACACATATACTCTGTGGGCCAGCCTAGGGCTGAAAAAGCCACTAGCCCCCGAAAAGAAAAACCGGTCAATGTAAGACCGGTCTCCTCTTTTACCTCCCGAAGCAGACACTCCTCAGGGCTTTCCCCTTTTTCAAAATGCCCGCCTATTCCAATCCATTTATCCTTATTTACATCCTTCTGCTTTTTCACGCGGTGGAGCATCAAATATTTTCCATCTTTTTCGATGTAGCATAAGGTTGTTAAAACTGATTTTTCCATAATAAACAATCATTCCCTTCGTCTTGCCTCTAGAGTGAACTTTTTATATTGGGATACGGACAGAAAGGCAGCTGCGCTTTGCATGCCTCATGCCAGAGCGTGCCTGAAAAATCATTCTGGCAGATAAATCTCATGCATGACATCTTTCAATTCTTCATATGGTACGACAATTTCTATTACTCCTCCGGCATAAGAGGTCACCATGTAGGGATTGCAGATAACTACCATGCCTTTTTCATTCAGGTAGAACACATCCTCGGTAAGGATGTCAGAGACAAAGCTCTCATAGTCCTCCATCAATGCATCCTTGTAAGGTTCTTTGGTAATGGTATCTAACACATGCTGCTCTACAATTTCCTCAACCTTCGCCCTGTCTGTAAAAATATCTGCCAAAGACAGCAGCTTTCCGGTGGTGGCGTCAAAGCAATAAGAAAATGTCCAGGTATTGGGATGAGGGGTTCCCTGCCATTGATAGCTCTGGGCTTCAATGCTCAAAATCCTGGTGGAAGCATATACCATTTTGTAGGTGGAGCCATATCCATACCCTGTCCAGTTCTGCTTTTCTTCCTCGGAAAGTTCCTCGTAAGCCTCCCGCGCCAGTTTTGTATCCTCCTCAATATACGTCTGGGCTTCCGTATGCTTCTGTTCAAATGCCATGTTTATTTTCTCAGCAGCAGCCTCATTTTCAGGAATAGAAACCACCGGGCAGTTTTCCATCACGGAAAGAAGCATTACGCCGCTTTCTTCGTCTTTGATATCCTGGGAATAATCAACAAAGGTCACCTCCGGCGGCTGTGCCAGCGCTTCCCCTGGCTCCTCGGCGCTGGCTGGAATTTCCTCTTCGTCCTCTGTCTTCTCAGAGGGATCTCCCTCTTCCTTCTCTGCTTCCTGCTTTATATCGGGCTGATTCCCTTTTTCTGTCTCCTTCTTCTCGGAACAGGCGGTAAACAACAAGCAAATCCCTAATCCGAACAAAAGTATTTTCTTTTTCATCTGCCAAGTCCCCTTTACGTTAAATTTGTAGGATTGAACCTATACATATGGTTCAGCGGCCCATTTCCTTTTCCCAGATTCATTCCATCCAAAATTGCTCCCGCCAGGTAAGCCTTTGCCTTCCTTGCGCTTTCCTCTGCACTTAGGCCGGATGCCAGCCCGCAGGCTATAGCCGAAGACAAGGTGCATCCAGTGCCATGGGTATTTCCGCTCTCAATATGTTTTCCGGAAATCCATATGGGTTTTCCCTGGCAGAACAGCAGATCATCTGCAGAAAAGCCGTCATGTCCGCCTTTTAAATAAACGATACCCTTGTATTGTAACGCAAACTCCCTTGCCGCCGCAACCCTTTCTTGTCTTGTTTTTACAGTTGTTTTTAACAATACCTCCGCTTCCGGCAGATTGGGCGTATAAAAATCTGCCAGAGGCAGCAGTTTTTCCTTATAAAATGACAAAGCCTCTGGCTCCATCAGGTTCTTTCCGCTGGTGGATGCCATTACGGTATCCATAACCACGGAGCCGGCCTGATACCGCAAAAGGCAGTCTCTGATTACCTCCATCTGCCCGATGCCTGGAATCATACCAATTTTTACCGCATCCGGCCTGATATCGGTAAAGACGCACTCCAGCTGCTTTTCCAAAAAATCAGGGGATACCGGAACAACCTCCGCTACCCCCATGGTATTCTGCGCTGTCAGCGCAGTAATTACACTTTCCCCATACAGCCCATGAGCCGCAATCGTCTTTAAATCTGCCTGTATGCCAGCTCCGCCGCTGCAGTCGCTTCCTGCTATGGTAAGTACAGTTTTCATCATGCTCCTCCTTTTCGTTCCTCCAGCAAACCGCTGGAAGGCATTCCGAATCATGCTTCGCATTAACCCTACTCCATATTTTCCCATTTTTCCAGAAGACGGCGTATCTTTCGGGTTTCTGCCCCAGGATCCAGAGCTTTTAAAATTCCGGCGGAAATTGCAAGCCCGCTGGCGCCCAAGGAAAGGGGCTTTTGGCAGTTATCCCTGGTAATTCCTCCCACCGCCACATTTGGGATAGGAGCCGCCTTAAGGATTTCCCGGTAGATTTCCTCAGAAATATGCACTGCATCCTTCTTTGTCTCTGTGGGAAACCATGCGCCGCTGCCAAGATAATCTGCACCTGCTTTCACTGCTTCCTTTGCCTGGTTCACCGTTTTTGCCGTGGCTCCGATGATTTTTCCTGCTCCTAGAAACATCCGTGCATCCTTGACAGGAATATCCTCCTGCCCTAGGTGCACCCCATCGGCTTTGCTTAGGGCTGCAATATCCAGCCTGTCATTGATGATAAGCTTTGCAAAATAGTGTCTGGCCATTTCCCTCAGCCTTTTTGCCCGCAGAAGATATTCTGCAGAAGAAATATTTTTTTCCCTAAGCTGGATATAGTCAAGGCCGGCGGCTAATGCTGCCTTTATTTTATCTTCTCCATAGGAAAAATCTGCAATCAAATAGAGATATTTTTTCATGGGCTTCTCCTTTCCTGCGGGGGTGCAGTTGTTTTTCTTATTTTGGGATATGGACGGAAATCAGTCCTGCCTTTCCATTCAGCCATTCCAGGAAGCATTTTTCTGACAACATGCTTAGGCCGTCCAGCAATGCTGATTTGGCTGTGCCATAGCCTTTCGCCTGGCCTGCATATTCCAGTGCGAATTCCATGCCCAGGGAAGCGGCAACTGCTGCCAGCGCCATATCAGAAATGGGAATTTCATTTTTGCTGGCTGATGCTCCAGCGGGTGCGCTCTTTTTGGATGTCTGTTTCATATCCAATGTATGGATAGCTTGAACTGCGCTGCTGCATGCTCCGGCTGCCGCGCCTGCCAGGCAGCCGCTTCCTACTATATTCTGGCAGGGCGTTTTTTTATGGGAAATCTCAAGCCTGCCGCCTTTCCAGAGAATGCAGTCCGGGTTTCCGGTAACAAAATAGAGGCTGCCTGGCCGGATTTCTTCTGTTAGGCTGTGGTTTTCCAAGGAATCAATGCCTTCTTTTGTTAGCTTCTGCTGCTGGATGCTGTAAATTTCTGAACGGTTTCCTTTTATCATTCCTTTCCAGGGAATTTCCAGCAAATCCTGTACTGCCTGCAGACGGAATGCGGATGCACCGCAGCCTGCCGGGTCTAATACCAAAGGCTTTTTTTCTTTGGCTGTATATTTCATTGCCCGTCCTGCTGCCTTTATTTTTTCCTGGTTCAGCTGGCCTAAGTTTACCACGCATCCATCTGCCTGTGCAGCAATCTCTTCCATCTCCTCCGGCGCCACCGCCATCAGCGGCCTGGCCCCCAGCGCGGAAAGCCCATCTGCACAGAGAGCCGCAGAGACAGTATTGGGAATCATATGTATCAAATATTTCTCCTGTCTGATATTCTGGTAGACCTCTGCAATGTCTTTTGGCAGAATCATCCCCTCTCCCTGTCCCCATGGAACATGAAACAGCGTAGGCGGCTTCGTATTCCTTGTCTGGTTTTTTCCACTCATTGTTCCGCTCCTTCTCTCTGCACCCTGTTTGAAACAGGCTCTATGTTTCCTGCAGCATTCCCTGCAAATAGTGGACTGCTCCTGCTTTATATAATACGCACATCAGCATTGCCGCCAGGATACACCCTCCTGCTGTACTGATAAAAAAGGGAAATACATAGGTGAACAGAGCAGCCTCTTTATTCCCCAAAAGCAAGGCTGCTGCGGGATAACAGAGCATCCCTCCAAGAAGGCCTGTGCCCAGGATTTCCCCTGCAAAAGCTGTCCACATTTTTTTCGAATATTGATAAAGAGCCGCTCCCAAAAACGCCCCCACCATACTGCCTGGAAATGCCAGAATGCTTCCGGTTCCCATCAGGTTCCGAATCAGCGACGTGGAAAATGCAAATCCCACCGCGTACCCCGGCCCTAGAAAAATCCCTGCCAGCACATTCAAAAGATGCTGGATTGGAAAACATCTGGATGCCCCCACTGGAATAGAAAAAGCTGACAAGCTGACGCCAAGCGCCGTCATCATTCCTGCTATCGCTATTTTTTTTACATTTACTTTCATTAATCCTTCCTCCTTCACAAGGCAGCGCCCCCTCCTCTTCGCTCCGGCGGCAAATCGTCAGAAGGCATTCCTATAATGCTTCGCATTAGCCTTCTTCCTATAATATATCAATGTATTCCCCGGACAATGCTTTGTTCATGCTTCGGACTGCACAGAATTTCCCACACATGGAACAGGTATCGTCATGCTCTGGTTTCCGGTCTTCCCGGATTTTTTTTGCAGCTGCAGGATCTATGGCGCATTCCCACTGGGCTTCCCAATCCAGGGTTCTGCGCGCTTCTGCCATCTTATCATCTATTTCCCTAGCTCCCCGGACTCCTTTTGCAATGTCCGCTGCATGGGCCGCAATCTTTGAAGCAATGATGCCTTGTTTCACATCCTCCACATTTGGCAGCGCCAAGTGTTCTGCCGGAGTCACATAGCACAGGAAAGCCGCTCCGTTCTGGGCTGCAATGGCTCCGCCGATGGCCGAGGTGATATGGTCATAGCCTGGTGCAATGTCTGTCACGATAGGCCCCAGCACATAGAAAGGCGCACCCATGCAAATGGACTGCTGGATTTTCATGTTGGCTGCAATCTGATCCATAGGCATATGCCCCGGCCCTTCCACCATCACCTGGACATCCTTTTCCCAAGCGCGTTTCGTCAATTCTCCCAGACGCACCAGTTCCTCTATCTGGCATACGTCAGAACCATCCGCCAGGCAGCCGGGCCGGCAGGCGTCCCCCAGGGAAATTGTCACGTCATATTCCCGGCAGATTTCCAGAATGTCATCAAAATATTCATAAAATGGATTTTCCTCCCCTGTCATACACATCCAGGCAAATACCAAAGAGCCTCCTCTGGATACAAGATTCATTTTCCGTTTGTGCTTCCGAATCTGGTCGATGGTCTTTCTTGTGATTCCACAGTGAAGGGTTACAAAATCTACCCCGTCTTCGGCATGCAGCCTTACCACGTCAATAAAATCCTGCGCCGTCAAGTCCGCCAAGTCCTTCTGGTAATGGATGACGGAATCGTATACCGGCACTGTCCCAATCATGGCTGGGCATTCAGAAATAAGCTTTCTGCGGAATGGGATAGTATCTCCATGGGAGGATAAATCCATAATGGCATGGGCGCCCAAGTTTACCGCTTCCATAACTTTTTCCATCTCCACATCATAATCCTTGCAGTCCCGGGATACCCCAATATTTACGTTTATCTTGGTGCGCAGCATGGAGCCTACCCCTTCCGGGTCAATGCAGGCATGGTTCCTGTTGGCGCAGATAACCACTTTTCCCTGAGCTGCCAGCGGCAGCAATTCCTCTGTGGACATCCGCTCCTTTTGGGCTGCCTTTTTCAGCTCTTCTGTTACGATGCCCTTGCGGGCCGCTTCCATCTGAGTTGCGTATTCTCTCATAGTTTTCCTCCTTAAAAGTTGTGTCTGGAGGGCTGTCTTTGCACATAAAAAAAGACGCTGCAGCGAGCGTCTCTTTTCCTTGCACATATCTTCCGCTCCCTACGACAGTATTAACTGACAGGTTCAAAGAGTCAGGTTTTAACCTTCTCAACTGCTATGCAGTCCCTCTGCGTTCTGTTGTTCGTGCTAATCATATATGATTTTCCTGGATTTGTCAACTGGTTTCTGAAGACATCAATGAGCCCTTAAGAATCATAATCCGCAATCATAGGCGGAATCTGGGACAGCATATTGTCCACATCCTCAAACATTGCGCTCTTGGTTGTGCCCAGCTTGCTGGCTGCATTGATATGGTTCATAACCTCCCGGTAGCTTTCCCTGGTCTGGCCGAAAAATCCCTCCAGGGAATCAAGCTCCCTGCGGGAATCGTCAATGGCTCTGGAAATCTCTTCCTGCACAGAGGTAGCTCCCTCTGCCGCCTCCGTAATCTTATCAAACATGGCGTATGTATTGTCCACCTTGCCAAGGCTCTCGCCCAGCGCTGCCTGGGAAGAATTGATGCTGCCGTTCAGCTTTGCCGTTCCCTCTTCCACATCACCAATGCTGCCGTTCACCTCTGCCACCAGCTTTTTGATTTCATCCGCCAGCGCCTTCACCTCCACAGCCACCACAGCAAACCCTTTTCCCTGCTCCCCGGCTCTCGCCGCTTCTATCGTAGCATTCAATGCAAGGATATTTGTCTGGTCTGCAATTGTTATGATTTTGCGGGTACAGTTTTTAATGTTTCTCACTGCCTCCAAGAAATCCTGGAAGGTGTCCTCTATCTCAACGAAATGGGACTCCACCTGCTTTGCGCTGCTCTTTAAGTCCTCCACGCCGCCCTGAGCCAGATCCACTGACTGGGTAATCTCGCCTTTTACCTCATCAAATTGTCTTGATACCTGGTCAATATTTGCAAATGTATGCCCAAAACTCTTAAGATGCTCCTGGAAATTCTCTGATTCCCGCAGCACCTCCTGGAAAGAACTGTTTACCAGCCCCAGCTCCCGCAGGGAATCCACTTCTTTTTCCACCAGCTCCTGCTGATAGTCTTTCAAGCTGTCGGTCACATAAACCACCGGATAAAGACTATCTTTTTTCTCCTGTTTCATTTCTTTCTCTACTTTTTTCCAATATCCCATTTTTTTCTCCCTTTACTCAAAGACCACACATGTCATGGACTGGTTCACAAACCGATTGTTATAATGCTCCCCATACCCCACAAGGCCCGCATGGTTCCCAAGGGTTCCCATCTCCTGCAAGTATTCCTGCATATAATTGTTGTCACTGAACAGTAAATACCGAAACAGGCAGTTCACCGAAAATACTGCTGAAATTTTATTAAAATCATTGCGGATTTCCTGTATGGTATCCTTTACAATCTTCCTGTAATCCCCCAGCTCCAGCAGAACAAGCACATCTGAATCATTTACCTGCCGGAAGCAGGCCAATGCATTCCCATCCACCTCTTTGATGGATATAATACAGGTATCATCTCCGCTGATACGCCCAAAAGGATTTTTGAAGGTCTGCGTTGTAATTTCCTGCTCCGTTACATGCAGAATATTCTGATACACCTGTTTGGCAGGCTTCCCGTTCAGCTCCCCCATAATATATTTGGCCTTATCTGTCTTCGAAGCAATAAAACGATGTCCAGGCATCTCACGGTAAATATTTTCCTTATAAGCTTTTACTTTTCCTCCATGGTTCTTCACCAGCACATAAGCTACCGCATCCTGGTAAACCCTCCCATTGGCAGACACCTTGCCTGCATCGCCGGTTCCCCCTACCAGGGAAATATTCTTGTGCTTTAACACGCTGTGTACGGTAGTCAGCACACATGCATCATTCCCAGAACAAAAATCAATACAGATGGTATTGGTTCCAGAAGCGCCTACCTTCTCTACATCCTGCGTCAAACGCCTGATATACTTCACCGGCATGGTAGATACCTTCTCCAGCACATTTGCCGCTGCGGTAACTCCATCGTAATACGCTACAACTCCCACGCCCTTTTCCACCATCCTGATGTCATAACTCATGCCAATACAGCCTATGCTGGGAACTCCGGGAAAAAGCTGCTCTAATTCCTCTACATGAGCTTCAAACTGCTTGTCATTGGACATCAGCAGAATCACCTGAGGGTTCTTAAGCCCCTGGACCGCCTTCTTTAAATCTCCACTCTGGCTCATTCCAAAAAACTGTCTCACTCTATTGTACCTCACTTCCATATTAGGGATGCTTATTGCACCCTATATCAATGGAACATCCATCGTTCCATTCCCATCATGATTTCTATCAATATCTTACCGTATGCCAGGCAGAAGGTCAAGTTAATTGCTGTTTAAAACCTCCAAAGCCTTCACCACCTGGTTATCGTGCATAGGATTATATGTCTCATCCTCTCCCTGATATTCATATTCCAATTCAATGTCCGGAGAAATTCCCACCTCATGGATATAATTTCCGTTAGGCGTAAAATATTTTGCCATGGTAACCTTCACAGCGCTTCCATCGTCCATAGGAATAATTGTCTGTACAATCCCCTTTCCGAAGGAAGGGGTGCCAATCAGCGTCCCATATTTGTAATCCTTAATTGCACCGGCAAAAATCTCCGATGCGCTGGCGCTGTTCCCATTAATCAGCACCGCCATAGGAATATCCATGCACTTTTCGTCCGATTTAAAATCAGAACGGCCGCCATACTTATCTTCCGTATACACCAAAAGACCCTCCGGCAGAATTTCATCCAGCATTTTGCATACAGACTGGAGCACGCCGCCTGGATTATCCCGCAAATCTACAATGACAGACTTCATTCCCTGTCCCTGCAGCTCCTTTAGCGCATTGGAAAACTGCTCCGGCGTAGTCTCTGAAAACTCTGAAACCTGGATAAACCCTGTATTTCCCTCCAGCATCTGGGACTGGACAGTGGGAACCTCAATCCGGCGCCGCTCCACGTCCAATTCAATATGATCCTTTTCCCCTTCACGCACCAGTTCCAAATGTACTGTTGTCCCTTCTTCTCCCTTGATATGGGTTACCAGCTCTGACAGCTCCATGCTGTCCCCCTCAATGTCCCCTACTTTAGCAATCACATCTCCATCCTTTACCCCGGCTTCCTCTGCCGGAGTCCCAGGGTACACATGGAGGATTGTGACAATCCTTGTATTGATATTCTGGGTCAGCACTGCTCCTATGCCATAATAAGTCCCTGTGGTTCCTTCCATCAGGGACGCATATTCCTCGGCAGTATAATAAGCGGAATAAGGATCTCCCAGCCCGCTTACCATCCCGGCATACATTCCTTCTACCAATGCATCCTCGTCAATCTCTTCGTAGTAATACTGGTCAATCAAGTCTGCAATGGTATCTGCCTTTTTCTCTACATCCTTCTGGGAAATTGCCTCCTTGGTGGTTTTCTCCTGCTTTTTGTCCGCCTGCTGCCAGCCGCCGCCAGCGCAGACCCCCAGCCAGATTCCGCCAGCCGCCAGCGTTACTGCCAGCAATGTGGCAATTATCCCCACTGCAATCCCTTTTCCAAATTCCGATTTCCTTTTCTTATGCGGCTCAAAATTCTGCGGCATAAAATCATTCGAATTAAAGTTTTCCTGGTTCTCCATTATGCTTCCTCTTTTCCTGCTCAAAAAAACTGCCACGAAATAAAATCTCCGCTTGCCTGCCTTCCATGGGCTCCTTAAATTTTTAAACCTTCAAATGTTTGCGTATGGTCACCCTGCTTCCCAAAAAACCAATGCCCACGCCCAATATCAACCCTACGGGAACCAAAGTGGAAAACACCTTATTCACCGGAAGGAATTCCATCATATTGTTTAACCAGAGAAATTTTTCTCCCACATAGACAATAATTCTCCGGTACATTTGATAAAGCACCAAAAGGGGCAGCCCGGAACCGATAATTCCAATCAGGACTCCCTCTACAATAAAAGGCGCACGTACAAAATAATCGGTAGCCCCGATTAATTTCATGATGGCAATCTCTTCCCGGCGAACCGCGATGCCGATGGTAACCGTATTGCTAATCAAAAATACTGCCACACACAGCAGAATCAGAATAATCCCGGCGGACACATATCCGATGAGCCGGTTAAAATCTGTCAACGTATTGGCTGCCAGATCAGAGCTTTTTACTTCCTTCACCCCATCCAGGGACTGAATAAACGTCACCAGCGACTTCTGCATGGAAATATCATTCATATAGACTTCATAATGGGCAGAATTGGCAAGGGGATTATCCTCTGCAAAGCCTTCCGCCATGTCCTCCGCCCCTTTAAAATAAATTTTCTGAAAATTATCCCAGGCTTCCTCGGCAGAAACGAATTTTTTCTCTGAAACCTCTACGCGCTTCCCAATCTGCTCGCCGATCTCATCCATCTGCTGCTGTGTTGCGCCTTCCACAAAGAAAACCGTAACGGCAACCCCGGATTCCACTTCCCTGACTACACTCTGGAAATTGACCACTACGGAATAGAAAACCCCAAAAAGAAAAATACATGCAGACATGGTAGCGATGGATGCCAGGGAAAACATTTTATTTTTCCATATATTCTTTGCTCCCTGCCGCAATGTATACCAAAATGTA
Organism: uncultured Lachnospiraceae bacterium; assembly: GCA_947384285.1. GTDB lineage: Bacteria > Bacillota > Clostridia > Lachnospirales > Lachnospiraceae > Petralouisia. Next base: position 39,378 of record CANDGI010000016.1, on the reverse strand, counting down.
CTAATCCTCATAACTGTCACCTGCCCGCTCATCCTCAATGACGACGCCTTTTTTCATTGTAATCACACGCTTTCTCATTGCTTTGACAATGTCCAGGTTATGGGTCACCACCAGGACAGTGGTGCCCCGTTGGTTGATTTCATCCAACAGCTTCATAATTTCCCATGCATTGTGGGCATCTAAGTTACCGGTGGGCTCATCCGCAAGAAGGATTTTGGGTTCATTCACCAGCGCCCTGGCAATCGCCACCCTCTGCTGCTCGCCGCCGGATATTTCCTTGGGATAGGATTTGTATTTTGCAGCAAGGCCTACCATGGACAACACTGCAGGAACCTTCCTCCGCATGGTCTTTACCGGCATTCCCACAGCCCTCTGGGCAAAAGCCACATTTTCATAAACATTCCGGTCCTTTAACAGCCTGAAATCCTGGAACACGACGCCGATATTCCGGCGGAATCTGGGAATATCCCTATGCCGGATGTTTCCCAGCTTCTGGTTATTGATTGTGATGCTTCCCTTCGTGGGCTCTAATTCTTTTAATAGTAGTTTTATCAGCGTAGACTTCCCGGAACCGCTGTCTCCCACGACAAACACAAACTCTCCAGGTTCAATATACAGGCTCACATCATTCAACGCCGGAATCCCGGCAGAATATGATTTGCTGACATTTTCAAGCTTTATCATAGATACCTCCATCCTGGGCAACCTGCCTAATAGTCCAATGATTCCATATATTTCATATATTTTACAACCATCAATGCAATTTTAAAGGTAATGGCGTCCTCAAACACCCTAAGATCCAGCCCCGTGCTTTTCTGCAGCTTATCCAGCCGGTACACCAGCGTATTCCGGTGAATATACAGCTGCCTGGAGGTCTCCGAAACATTCAGGCTGTTTTCAAAAAACTTATTGATGGTAGTCAACGTCTCTTCATCGAACTCATCCGGTGATTTCCCGTCAAAAATCTCTTTGATAAACATTTTGCAAAGAGGAATGGGAAGCTGGTAAATCAAGCGGCCGATGCCAAGGGTAGAATAGGCCACCACATGACGCTCTTCAAAAAAGATTTTCCCCACATCCAGAGCCATTCTTGCCTCTTTGTAAGAACGGGAGACCTCCTTAATCTCATTGACCACCGTACCGTAGGCGATGTGGATGTCCATATCATCGCTGGTATGGAACAGGCTCAAAACCATCTCTGCCGTTTTGTTTAATTCCTCATAGCCTTCATTGTCCATAACTTCTTTTACCACAATGATATTCTTCTCATCCACTGCTGTCACGAAATCTTTGGATTTTCCGCCCAGAAGGCTTCGTACCTTTTCCAGCTCATTCCCTTCCTTTTCCCGGTCTGTTTCTATAATAAAGACCACGCGCCTGGCCTCTGTATCAATATGCAGCTTCTTGGCGCGGTTATAAATGTCTACCAAAAGCAGGTTATCCAAAAGCAGGTTCTTCACGAAATTATCCTTATCAAACCGTTCTTTATAGGCAATCAAGAGATTCTGTATCTGAAAACTGGCAATTTTCCCTATCATATAAACATCTTCACTGTCGCCATTTGCAAGAAGCACATACTCCAGCTGATGCTCATCAAACACCTTAAAAAACTGGCGCCCAAGGAATACCTGGCTGTCTGCTGGAGACTCCACAAAAGCCAGGGCCGCTGCCACATAATTCTCTGTGTCCTGAAAAGTCGTTGCCAATACTTTGCCTTCCGTATCAATAATACATAAATCAATTCTGGTTATTCCCTTTAATCCATCAATTGTACTTTGAAGTATTTGGTTCGAAATCATTTGTTTCACTCCTTTTCCCTTCCATCTGAACTGCCGCTTATCTGCCGGCAGTTTCTGATTTCTGCTTTTTGTGCATAATTTTCAGTCAACTTTCACAATTATATCTCATGTATTTTAGGAAAACAAAACAACTCCATATGTATTTTAATGCAATAGCACAAAAAAATAAAGAGGAAATCCATATTTTTTTATGCATTTCCTCGTTTTTTTCAAAATATCGGCTTTTTCTTCCTCGGCATAGTACACAAACTTTTTTCAATGCTCCCTGTTTTCAATAAAACCTTCTCCCAGCACTTCCCTCACATCCCCTACGATTACGAAAGCATTCCTGTCTATTTTGTGTACCAGCTCCTTTAACAGCACAATCTGTTTTTTTGACACCACACAGTAAAGCATGCATTTTCTTTCCCCAGAGTACATCCCTCTGGCCTCCAGGCCTGTGACGCCCCTGTCCAGCGTCTCCATAATGCTTTTGGATACCTCCTCATACTTCTCTGTAATAATATAAGCTGCTTTGGAAAATTTCATACCTTCCAAAATCGTATCTGTTACCTTTGATGAAATAAAAATCGTCACGATGGCGTACATGGAAGGACGCAGGCCAAACACATACAGCCCTGCCAGCACCACCATTCCGTCCAAAACCTGCATAATCTGTGCCACTGAGTAATGCTTCAGCTTGCACTGAACTAAAGAGGCCACCATCTCCGTTCCTCCCGTTGTGGCATTTGCCCAAAGAATCATTCCCATGGACACACCGGAAAGCACGCCGCCGAATACCGTTGCCAAAATATAATCCCCTTTTATAAAATCAAGCTCTGGGATAAGATACAGCCAAATAGAGAGCAGCGCCGTGGCAATGGCTGTCCTCCCAATAAATTGTTTCCCTTTTACCTTCCATGCAATCAAAAACACGGGGATATTCAGGGCAAGATTGGCAAACCACAGGGGAACGCCGCCTGGATAAAAAATTCCTGTCAAATCCTTCAGCAGGATGGAAAGACCTGTAAACCCTCCCGTTACCATGCTGATTGGATCAAAAATACATTTGATGGCAAACGCCAGCAGGCCGGTTCCTGCAATGATTACTGCATATAAAAACAAGGGCGTCCGCCTGTAAGCAAAAAACCTGTCCATTCTCTTTCCTCACTCATCTTTCTTCTGATAACGCGCCAGCATACTGTGCATCATACCCTTCTGGATTAGCTTTTTCGCAAATCCAGCCACCTCGGACACACCCTTCTTCACCGCATACTGGTTCCCAAGCCCATACCAGATTTTCACATTAAATTTTTCTTTATTCGCGTTTAAAAAATACTCCTGGCATGGGGTAGCCAGCACGGATATGAGCACGTCCGGCTCTGCAATATTGATTTCATTGATTACTGTATCATAATCTCCTACGCAATCCGCCAACGCATAACTTCCCACTACTTTTATTCTATCATAGTTTTCCTGTAAAAATTCCTGCAATGCAATAAGCTGTTCACTGGTATTTCCTAACAGGTAAACCGTTCGGCTGTTACGGGACGCCCGCTTCATAAATTCCTCCAGAAACAGATTTTCCGCAGTTTCCTGAATCCGCTGGGGAGAAGTCTCCTTGGCAGCCTTTAAAATCTCCTTGTCGCTGACAATCGTCAAATCAAGACCTTCAATGCACTCTTTGAGCTGCTCCTCTTCCTGAGCCTTCACCAATGTCTCCATGGAAACAGCCTCTATGGTATTCATCACAGAATTCTGCAAAAACCCTTCCACCTTCTGCATTGCTTCTTTTACTGTATAATTATCCAGAGACATCCCAAGTATTTCTATCTTTTTAATCATATAACACCTGCTTCTATTATGGTGCGCCAAAAGCCTTGGCACGGGTGTTTCAAAAGTACCCTAGAAGTATACCAAATGAAGGAAAATTTTTCAACCGTCCTTTTTGTTATTCCTTACTGACAATATTCAAAATTAACTGATATTTCTGCCTCAAAATATGTTTTTTTTGTCTTTTAAAAAGTCAATGCTTTTTTCTATTTTTTCTCAAAATCATCAACTTTATTACAACTTCACAAAACAGATGTTTCTTTTTTTCACTATGTAAACCAGGTTATTCACATGAATTTTTGTGGATAATGTGGATAACTCCGTGTATAACTCACATTTTTGGATTTTTCGCTGTCTTTTTACGTGGATAACTTCTGGATAATTTTATCTGGGGTTGGATTATTTTGTGCATTTTTTCACGACGGAGAATTAAGAATAATTTTCACTGTTTTTATGGAAAATCTATTTTAGAAAATATGGGTAATTGTGAGACATTTTAGGGGGGTGCGGGATGGATGAATAAAATTTACAAAGGCTGCAGCCTATAAAAGCTGCAGCCTTTGCTGTGTTTCACTGTCTGGTAACGGACAGCGCCTTATATCATTTTATTAGAAAATTCTTCTTACTGCTATGATTGTTCTGTAGTTTGCTGGGGAAGTATACTTAATGCCTGTAGCTTCTGTACTTGCATGTACGATGGTATTTCCGCCAATGTAGATTCCAACGTGTCCGCTGTAGCATACAATATCACCTGGCTGCATTGCATCTGCGCTTACGCCGTATCCTACTCCTGCTAATGCGCTGGAGGAATGGGGAAGGCCTACGCCAAATGCTGCGTATACGCTCATTACGAATCCAGAACAATCTGCTCCGTTTGTCAAGCTTGTCCCGCCGTAAACATAAGGATTACCTACAAACTGGCATGCATAATCTGCAACTGCCTGTCCGCTTCCGCCGCTTGGGGGAGCATAGCTTCTGCTCTCTCCTGAGGAGGATGAAGAAGATGATCCGGAAGAACTGGAGCTTTGGGACCTTGTTGCCCTTCTTGCAGCCTCTTCTGCTGCCTTACGCTCTTCTTCTTCTTTCTTCAAACGAGCTTCCTCTTCTTCCTTGGATTCAGCCACTACATAATTGGTACTGCAGTCTACGAACTCACCGGATACCCATCCGTCTCCTTCTTCAATTGCTACCTTTACCCAGCCGTCCTTCTCTTCCACTACGCTAAGCTTCTCGCCCTGAGGAACCTGTCCTAACACTTCCGCCTCTGTGCTGGAATCGGAACGGACATTCAAATTATCTGTTGTTACATCTGCAACTCTGTATCCTACTGACTTAGCCAAATCCGCATCGCCAAGCACAAGGAACTCAGCCTTTATGTATCCTTCCACATTACCAGAATGAATCTTATACCAGTCACCCTCTGTTCCAAGTACGGTACATGCAGAATTGTTATATAATTTTCCAAGTACTTCTCCGTCCTCTCCTGGTACAGAACGGACATTTACATAATTATCAACCTGAGCAATTGCAATATCATCATATTCTGTCTTCGGTGCAGCTTCCCCTTCCTTCTGCTTTGCATCCCCGGAAGTATCAATTGCTTCCTGCTTCGGTGCCAGGGAATTGGCAAAAATCTCTGTTACGCCTGCAGTTGCAGAATTCTCTTTCGTTGTCTCCTGTTTGTCCTCTGCCTGTGTCTCCTGCGCCGAGGAAAGCAAATCTCCTGCCCCTGCGCTTACTGCTGCGTGTGATATAAAAGAACTGCTTGTAAGTACGACTGCTGCCGTCAAACAACATGTAGTTGCCCTTCTGATTGAATTTCTATTCATATGACCCTCCATATCTTTGATGAAGTCCTTATCGGATTCTTCATTTGTTACGAATTTATTACGAAATTTATTATAGCAAGTAGAAGGGTTTATGTCAACTGTAAACTTTTACAAAAATATTACGATATTTTCTCGAATGTTGTCATTATTGCATTCTGTATTGATTTTTACCTTTCTCCATGCCATAATAAATAAGGGAAAACCCAACAGAAAGGAGGCACGGTTATGGATATTGCTTCTTTGTCAACCGCTCTTAGCATGACCAGCACAGCCAATGATTTCGGCGCCATCATGTTAAGCAAACAGCTGGATACGATGGAAAATATGGGCGATTCCATGTTAAAGCTCATGGAACAGTCTGTGAATCCGCATATTGGCGGTAATATTGATATTTCCATCTAAATTTCCAACGGAAGAGGGCGGGTTCCTGTCTCAATATTTTTTTGGGCAGGAGCCTGCCTTTTCTCTTTAAATATTTTGGGGGCTCCTGCCTTCCCTGTGTATTGAAATAAATGCACATTCCCATCATTGCCAAGGAAATCCATAATGCTCCAGGCAGATGTGCACTTCCATCGTTATGAAGGAAATCAAAGGCGCTCTGGGTAGATGCGTATTTCATTACTCCGATGGAAATCAGAGGTGCTCCAGGCAGATGCGCATTCCCATCATTGCGAAGGAAATTAAAATTGCCAGGATTACTGGGAGTGTAATTATTTTTTCTCTTGTTCCGCCGGAAAACATATGCTTTACATAGTCCCAGCGGTGGTTAATTCTGCAGATGGCTATGTAAACGCCTGCTGCGCCGCAGGTGGTTCCGATGGCAATGATGGCCCAGATTGTGATGCCCATGAGAAACATGATAAGTTCGCTGTTCTCCATGGTGGCGGCAAAACCTCCTGCCTGCACCTGCATGCTTTGTTCCATTCCCAGTTTATCGTATAAGATGGGCAGAAGGAATGTCATCACTACACTGGTGGCGTTTAAGGTGAAGTGGGCAATCATGGAGCTGAACATGCTTCCGGTTGCTTCTACCAGAAATGCCAGATAGATTCCAAGGGCAAATGCGTAGACAAACTGGTTCAGGTTCATGTGGGCGCATCCGAATAAGAATCCGCTGAGCAGAATCGCTGGAAGCATCCTGCTTTTTTTATAGGTCTGGAACAGGACGCCCCGGAAAATAAATTCTTCCACGCAGGCCGGAAGCATTGCGGTGAAAAGAAGGCTTAACACAAAGCTCTGGCCCTGCATCAAATCCATGACCGCTTCTGATCCGGTAGTTGTGAAAATCATGGAGATGGCATTTAACACAATAATCAGTGGATACATTAAATAAGTGCATACGATTACCAACACAATGGTGGCAATGTTTATCTTCCGGTATGGCAGGAAGTCCCGGACTTTTGTTCCTTTCTTCGTACTATGAAAGTCTTCGCCTTCCACAGCTGGATGGCCATGCGGCCCGCTGGACAGCTGGTCCCGCTTGGCGACAGACTTGCAATACAGAAAACCCGGCAGAAAAATCAATGCCTGGGACAGCAAAATGGAGGCGTAGCTGGACATCCCTGCTAAGGCTGGAACATAAGGCGCCACCAGGCTAAGGCCCAGGCTTGTCCCTACATAAAGCAGGATGGTTATCAAAAATACACGGTTTACCCTCTTGTTCTCGGACATGCAGCGCTCCTCCTATATCTTTCGAATACTCTTGCCTGTAATTACAATCTTTCTCTCTTTATATAAGCGGCCTACCGCACGTTTAAATGCATTTTTGCTCATCTTGGTTTCCTGCATGATAACCTCCGGCGATGCCTTATCATTAAAAGGAAGCTCCCCGCCATATTCCTCAAGCAATGCAAGGATCTGCAGCGCATCCTCGTCCATCTGCTGATAAGCCTTTTTCCGAAGGGTCAAATCCAGTTTTCCGTCTGGCTTCACCCCTGTAACCCTGGCTTCCACCTTATCCCCAATCCGAAGAAAGCTGTGATCCTCATGGCGTGGAATCAACGCTGAGAACCGGTCATCCACAGCGGCAAAAGTTCCAAAATTGTCACTGAACTCATACACGCGCCCTGTTACCATATCACCAATCCGGTAAGGGGAATCCGTTTCCAATATCTCATAAATCTCCTTCATGCTTGCGCAGAGACGTCCGCTTTTATCAATATAAAGCCTTACCAGTATCTCGTCGCCTTCCCGGACCTTTCCCTCCTGTTCTTTATAAGGAAGAAATAAATCTTTCTCCAGCCCCCAATCCAGAAATGCCCCGATTCTCTGTACAGATATAATTTTCAGGGGCTTTACCTCCCCCATTTTCAGCTTTGGCTCCTGGATGGTGGAAATGATACGGTCTTTGGAATCCCGATAAAGAAAAACCTCTATCTCATCTCCCAGCTCCGTACCCTGGGGCACCTGCTTGGCTGGAAGCAGCACCCTTTTTTCATCTTCCATCTGTTCTGCCAGATATACGCCGAACTCAACCTTCTTTACCACAATCAGCTTTTGCTTTTCACCTAACCGCATCATCTCTTCTCCTCCAATTCTATCACTGCATAGGGCAGCCCCCGCCCGTCCGCCAGATTCACTGTCATCTTCGTCTCCTCCTGCCGGATAAAAGGATAAATCACATCCCCGTAAACAGCCGCCTTCCGGTATTCCGCTCTCAGTTTCCCTACCTGGGCTTTCTGCGGCAGGTATTCCTGAGCCATGCTCACATACTTGCCATTATTCACATGCCGGTTTACATCAATATGGTATTTCTGCACAGGAAATGGCTCCCTGGCCTGCATGTGTTCCGGTAAATGAATTTTCCTGGAAGCCTTCTCCATAGGGAGCTGCGGGGAAAACTCATATGCATCCGCCATCTGCTGGGGTATCCTTGCAGGCTTGCCGGTTTCCATTTCAAGCAGCGCCCAGACAGAATTGGCACAGGCGCAGACCTCTTCCCCTTTTCCTTTGATAAGAAAATTGCGGTAGCCTAAAAATCCTTTAAACCCATAAGGCCATGTGCTGGCTGTAATCTTCTCCCCATAGGAGGGATACCGCTTAATCTCCACCTGCCAGGATGTCAATACCCACACAAGATTCTGCTCCATCAAAAATCCCAGCCCTACTCCAAGCTCCTCAGACTGGAAGGAGCTGCAGTCCTGAAAATAATCCAGGATAGCATTTAACGTGATGCGCCCTTCACTATCCACTTCACTATAGCGCACTCTGCTTTCAAAACTGTACATATCTTCCTTTTGCCTCCAAACTTTTCCATAGAATGCTGTCTGGCCAGCCGCATATCCATCTGAATATACAAAAACGCAGCTTTCATAACAGCAGATTCCTTCTTAAAGATAAAAACCCATCACGCTTTGTGATGGGTTACAAGCTGGCCCACAAGGATTCGAACCTTGAAATGACGGAGTCAGAGTCCGTTGCCTTACCGTTTGGCGATGGGCCATTGTTTTTCAACAAAATGTATTATATACGAGATTCGCTAAAATTGCAAGTACTTTTTTAAAAAATTTTTATTTTTCCGTCAATCACTGCAAATTCCGCCAAATCCCCTGTCCAAAGACCCGCTGTCCCGTTGGTTCCTTCGGTAATCTCCTGCTTCAATGCTTCCAGCTTCTCCACCGGAACCATAACATGCGCCACCACCTTATCTGTGTAGCTGGTGTCCATGGCTGTAATCTGATTCTTAGCAAGAATATACTGAATCTTGCCGATTCCATTATAGTCACTGTCAATCTTAAGAGAACGGCCCTTTGCTTTTTCAATGATAACGCTATGGGAAAGCCCCTCCTGGACGGCTCTCTGATAGGCCCGCACCAGCCCTCCGGTTCCAAGCAAGATTCCGCCAAAGTACCGGGTTACCACCACCGCTGCATTATGGATATCTTCTTTGAGAAGCACATCCAGCATAGGCCTTCCAGCTGTCCCGGCAGGTTCCCCGTCATCGCTGCACCGCTGCAGGTTATGGTTTTCCCCGGCTACAAAAGCATAACAATTGTGCCGTGCATCCCAATACCGCTTTTTTATCTTCCCAATAAATGCAAGGGCTTCCTCCTCTGATTCAATTTCCTTAAAATTTGCAATAAACCGGGATTTTTTCTCCACAATCTCCCCGGTTCCGCCCTGGTATAATGCTTTCACCGACATATTCTTCCTCTTTCCAAACACCCGCCATGCAAAAATGAAATGCCCCTCCCCTTCGCCCTGGCGGCAAATTGTCAGAAGGCATTTTTTTAACACGCTTTATCTTTTTCCGGGGCTGCCGGGAAATGACAAGTTATCCGCAATATATGCCGCAGCGCTTCCAGCGGCACAACAATATATTTTAGACAAATTTCATTTCCCGGCAGAACCGCCCATGATGAGGTTTTGGAACAAAAATTTAGAAATCTACCTCTGTTCCATAGTATGTACAGGTAAATAATTTTTCCATCACAGCTGGGTCGATTTCCCTTGGATTGGAGCCTGTGCATGCGTCGCCTACTGCACGTTCTGCAATGCCGGAAATCTTCTCCTTGAACTCATCCTCGTTGATTCCAAAATCTTTCAGTGTCTTTGGAATGTTGAGCACTACATTGAATTCATCAATTTTTGCGCACAGGCTGTTAATCAGTGCTTTCTCTGATGTGCCTGCAAGTCCCATCCTGCGAGCGATTTCCGCATAGCGTTTTGCAGCAACCGGATCTTTTGCATTGTACTTAATTACGTAGGGCAGATAAATGGCATTTGCGCATCCATGAGGAATATGGCCTGTTGAGAATGCTGCGCCTGTCTTGTGCGCCATGGAATGTACAATGCCCAGCAATGCATTGGAAAATGCCATGCCAGCCAAGCACTGTGCATAATGCATCTCTTCCCTTGCCGCCATATCGTTATGGTAGGATGCTGGAAGGTAATCCAGAACCATCTCAATTGCCTGCAATGCAAGAGGATCGGTAAAGGGGCAGTTCAATGTGGAAACATAGGCCTCGATGGCATGGGTCAAAGCGTCCATTCCTGTGTAAGCAACTTGTTTTGCCGGAAGGCCAGCCACAAGATCCGGATCTACAATGGCAACATCCGGCGTGATATTGAAATCAGCCAGCGGATATTTTACGCCTGTCTGATAGTTGGTGATAACAGAGAAAGCGGTAACCTCCGTTGCAGTTCCTGATGTGGTGGGAATTGCGCAGAATTTTGCTTTCTGCCTAAGCTCCGGGAAATTAAATGGAATGCACAAATCTTCAAAGGTGGTATCCGGGTACTCATAGAATGCCCACATAGCCTTGGCAGCGTCGATGGGGGATCCGCCGCCCATAGAAACAATCCAGTCCGGCTCGAATGCCCGCATAGCTTCTGCCCCCTTCATAACAGTTTCCACGGAAGGGTCTGGCTCTACGCCTTCAAAAAGCTCCACCTCCATGCCTGCTTCTTTCAGATAGCCTGCCGCCTTGTCCAAGAAGCCCTGACGCTTCATGGAGCCGCCGCCCACTACAAGGATTGCCTTCTTCCCCTTTAAATTCTTAAGCTCCTCCAGACATCCCTTTCCGTGATAGATGTCCCTTGGTAAAGTAAATCTCGCCATGATAATCCTCTCCTTTTCTTTTTTTATCATTATAACATTCTAATGGGAACTTTACAATATTTTGCATAGTAAACTTTCATCATTTCTAACCTGTTTTCATTCCGCCATGCTTTCGCAGTAAAACCGAATCATGCAGCATTCAAAATGTCTGTATGTAAACCTGCCTCACTTTTTAAGCGGCCGAATTCCACCGCTTTAAAAGCAGGATAGCAGATCTGTTCCCACGTGCCCAAAAATTCTAATGCTGCTCTGTTCCGCATCCAATTTTTGACAACATCTGCTCCTCTGGACTTGCCCGCTTTAGCTTTTGCAATATCAGTAATGGAGATATACTCGTCAAAATTTTCCTCTGAAACGGTAATATTGATGTTTTGCACCACAATTGCTTTATTTGTTTCCATCCATCCCTCCTATTTAACACAGCCTGAATTTTACCTTCTGCAAAAGCATATCTTGTTACTTTTAATTTTTCAATTCATTTCCGAACATAAATTCTTTTTATTACCCAGATGCGTTTTTCCATTATATAAAAACTGTAATTGATTTTCACAGCAATTCCTTCTCCCCAAAATTTTAGCTTTATTTACCAGCTCTTTTTTGTTATAATACTGTGATAAATCAGATACTAAGAAATAATATCTGTTCCATTTTTATAAAAAGAAACCACGTATTTTCTTTGTAAAGGAGGCTTACTATGAAATATGGAAAGAAAAACGTGTCACGGAAAGAAAAAAAGATTACTTCCACCGCCTCGCTGATCCGCAGGAAATTTTCAGTTATTTTCTTTAAAACACTGTTAATCTGCTTTCTGGCGGCTATCGTGGCAGGCGGCTGTGCCGGGATAGGAATCTTCAAAGGCATCATAGATTCCGCTCCTGATATTTCCGATATTGATCCCACTCCCACAGGCTATCTTTCTGTGGTATTGGACAACCAGGGAAACCAGACTGCGAAGCTGGTGGCTTCCGGCTCCAACCGGGTCTATGTCACCCTGGACGAGATTCCCAAAGACATGCAGCACGCCTTTGTAGCCATCGAAGACGAACGCTTTTATGAGCACAACGGCATTGATTTGAAGGGAATTATCCGTGCTGGATTTACCGGCATCGCCAATGGCTTTCATTTTAAGCAAGGCGCCAGCACCATCACCCAGCAGCTTTTGAAAAATAATGTTTTTGAAGGCTGGACCAACCAATCGGGGATGGAAAAAGTAAAACGTAAAATCCAGGAACAGTACCTTGCTATGGAATTAAGCAAAATAAAATCCAAGGACTGGGTACTGGAAAATTATCTGAACACCATCAACCTGGGCCAGAATACCCTCGGGGTACAATCTGCCTCCCGGCGTTATTTCGGCAAGGATGTTTCCGAGCTGTCCCTTTCTGAAAGCGCAGTCATTGCAGGAATCACCAAAAACCCTTCTGCCTACAACCCGGTCAGCCACCCAGAGGAAAACAAAAAGCGGCAAAAGCAGGTGTTGAAAAATATGAAAGAACAGGAATATATCTCCGAAAGCCAATACAATGAGGCTTTAAAGGATGATGTATATTCCCGTATCCAGCAGGTAAATATTGAGTATGCAGAAGAAAACCCCAACTCCTATTTTGTAGACGCCACCATTGACCAGGTAGTCCAGGATCTGGTGGAAAAGAAAGGCTATACAGACACCCAGGCTTACAAGGCCATCTACAACAGCGGCCTGACCATTGAATCCACACAGGATATGGCGGTTCAAAGCATTTGCGATGAGGAGGTCAACAACCTTGAAAATTATTCCACCGCCCCGCAATATTCCTTTTCCTACCGTCTCACCATTGAGAAAAAAGACGGCACGCTGAAAAATTACAGCGACCAGACCATGATTTCCTATTACAGCAGCTCCACACCGGACTACTCCCTGAACTTTTCCAGCCAGGAAGAAGCCCAGGCTGCCATAGACGCCTACAAAGCAGAAATTATGGAATCTGGGGACAGAATTGTAGACAATGGGGAATCTGTGGTATTTACCTTGCAGCCCCAGGCAGCCGTTACGATTATTGACCAGTATACCGGGGATGTAAAAGCAATCGTCGGGGGCAGAGGGGACAAAACCGGAAGCCGGACGTTAAACCGCGCCACTGACACCACCAGGCAGCCCGGCTCCACCTTCAAGGTGCTTGCAGCCTTTGCACCCGCCCTAGACACTGCCGGAATGACATTGGCCACTGTCCAGGATGATGCGCCCTTTTCCTATTCCAACGGAACCTCCCTGCGCAACTATGATGACAACTACCGGGGATTTACCACCATCCGCTATGCCATTACAAAATCCATCAACGTGGTAACTGTCAAAACCTTAACGGATATCTCCCCCCAGACAGGCTACGATTATCTGCAGAACTTTGGATTTACCACATTGACCCAAGATGATATCGTCCAGTCCCTGGCTCTTGGCGGCATTACCCAGGGAGTGACCAACCTGGAATTAACCGCTGCCTACGCCACCATCGCAGCCGGCGGAACCTACACAAAGCCAAGATTTTACACCAGAATCCTTGACCACAGCGGAAATGTGCTGATTGACAATACCCAGGAAACCCACACCGTATTAAAAGAGAGCACCGCATTTCTTTTAACTTCCGCCATGCAGGACGTGGTAAATGTTGGAACCGGTGGCGCAGTCAATTTCGGGACTATGCCCATTGCGGGAAAAACAGGGACAACCACCAAAAACCGGGACGCGCTTTTTTCCGGTTATACCCCTTACTATACCTGCTCCGTCTGGTGCGGCTATGATGACAACAGCCCCCAGGACGGCGCGCTGACCGCCAATCCTAAAACATTGTGGAAAAATATTATGGGAAGGCTCCATGAAGCCTTAGAATACAAGGACTTTACCCAGCCAGAGGGAATTACCACTGCCGCAGTATGCAAAAAATCCGGGAAACTGGCGGTGGAAGGCTTGTGTGATGCAGATCCAAGAGGCAGCATGGTAGAAACGGAATATTTTGCCGCCGGGACGGTTCCCACAGAATACTGCGACCACCATGTAAGCGCTACCATCTGTACCGCTTCCGGTATGCTTGCGAATGAATTCTGTCCGGCAGAAAACAGGCAGGGCGGCATTTATATCGTGGGAGGCTCCCCAGATACAGAAGACGGCCCCTATCTTTTGTCCGACTCCTTAAGCCATGAAAATTACTGTACGGTCCATACCGCTGCCTCTGTCATCCCGGAAATACCTGAGATTCAACCTCCCAGCATCAATGACGACACGCTAGGCCAGCCGGACAATGCAGTGGAAAACAAAACGGATCACAAGGTGGAGGACGAAGAAGAGGAGGATAAGAAGCCGGACGACAATAAACCGGAAAAACCGCCAGAGGAGGAAAACGAACCAGAAGAAGGGAGCGACGAGCCTCCTTCTGAGCCATCAGAGGATTCTCAATAAAGCGAGCTTTTTATATTTTGATACGGACAAAAAACAGGATAGCCCTTTAGCACGCAAGCTAGGCAAAGGGCTATCCTGTTTTTCCTGTGTATCGAAAGCTCCAGAAACATCACCGTGTAACTAATCCTGCATTTCCATATAGTAGACTACCCGTTCGTCGCCGATGCTTTGGGTGAAGCGGTCGGAAAAGCATTCCAAAACGGTCTGGGTTACGCTTGTTATCATCCGGGCAGTCTGATCCATGTGGACAAGCCCCCATGTCTCTTCTGGGAATGTACCTTCCACCCTTACACGGAATCTCTTTTGATTGATGAGCATCAATGTGACCTGTACGTCATATTCCTGGGACATCATTGCAAATCTTGTGAGAAGCATCCAGATAACAAAATAGGGTTTTACATAAAAATCCTCTCCCACGGTCTCTGGAAAATTTTCTGCTCCAATCTTAACAATCCGCCGCTGCTCTGGCCGGTGAAAATGGCTGCAGATATCCTCCGTCAGCTCTTCCAGGCTGCTGATATGTTTTTCTCTGCTGCCCAAAAACCGAAGCATCAATTTCTTTTCAAACTGTACAAGCATCTTTTTTTCCTTTGCCAGCATATCCGGCCTGAGATCGCAGATATATACATTCAGCAGCGACCACAAAAATTTTGCCAATTCGCTTCTTTCCTTTGGATGCTCCTTTAAGGTTCTCCTTATCTCTGCTGCCTGCAAAGAAGCTTCTTTCAGCCTCCGGCTCAAATCCTTTTTTTCCAAGGCGTCAATTTCTTTCTTATCAAACTTGACGATTCCATCCATAATGGCTTCATACATCTGTTCATAATCTGCAGGCCGCTGGAAAATGCGGAATACCCTCCGCTCATTAATCAAAAGCTTCAAGTGCACCTGCTCCAGCCTCCAGGTGTAAACAATGCATACCGTATGGGGATAATTCTGGTTCAGATACTCCACAATCTTGGTTCCGTCATATGTGGGCAGATTCAATCCTGTAACCACCACTTTATATATTTTCTTGTTTAAGAGGAGGGCCGCGTCCAATCCATTGTCGGCGGTATCTATCTTAAGCGAACCCTCTTTTCCTTCCATGGCAGCCAGAAATTCCTGGATAATATCTTTTTTCTGGTTGATAAATAGTAGATTGTTTTCCATTTCCTTCTCTCCTGCACGTTTCGTTTTATATGCATTTATTATAAACATCCTGCAGGAAAAAATCTAGATATTTTTACAGTTTTGAATGAAAAGTATTACGTCTCCTCATACCCTCTGTAATTCTGGCATCCCCTCCAGATACACCATATCATTGCCATAACCGTAATCAGGGGAATATACACCGCCCAGCGGACAGGAATATAAAAAAGATCCGGGTGGGGCAGATACATAGGCATGGAAAAACAGAAAATCCGCATGGCATCCATCATCCGCCAGCCTATGGGGCTGTTTGCAGCTCCCATGCCTAACAGCATCTGGAATAAAATCTGGTTGAGCCCATAAGGCAGCAGATAAAGGAGAATCCCGGCGGCTGCTGCGGATACGAGCCGGCTGCATTTTGAGGAAACAAACAGAACAATTCCCACATTCAGCAGAACAGATGCCAGCCCTGACAGGAACATAAGAAAAAGGAAAAATGAGATACTCCAATCCTCTCTTCCTGAAACCACAAGAAAGCTGCTGTTGATGCCAATGCTTGCCCCAAGCCCATCCACCCCGTAAACAACAGCCGTCACGCCAAAGAGCAGGACGTAGACAAAAAAATAGGAAAGAATGCCAACCCCCATAGCCGCTTCTATTTTTCTGAACATATCCTTCGATTTCCCGAAGGCCGTAGACAACAATATTCCCGTCACCTTCCTGCTGTATTCTTCCGAAAAAACCGGAGCTATCATAAGCACCAGCCACACATGCAGGGACACCATTGCCATGTACCACACCTGCTGCAGCTCTTTCCAGCCTTTGGTATATCCAAACTGAATCTTCCCTTCCACATACCTTTTCCCATAATTCTCCCATGCTTCCCCAGTGGAAAATCCTAAAGGCCGCTCCTGTGTCTGTAAAAAATCTGTCATCACGTCTGTTACAAACTGGCTGCAGAAATTTCCTTCCCTCACATTGGAAAATCCTTCTTCGCTCTTTCCCGCATAGCCGGAAAATCCAAAACGCTCCACAATATCCTCCGCTTTTTCCATGGTAAATCTGCCTTCGTATTCTTTTGCCAGCTGACGGTCTTTTTCCACCGCTTCCAATCCATGATACACTTTTCCGTCAATCTCCGTCCTGGTTCCGTCTGCTTCCTGCCAGATAACCAGCAGAAAAAATCCAGCCACCAGCAGAAACCCTATATTCATCACAGGCCTTGCAGCAATTTTATAAAATTCCATTTTCCAAAGTCTCATTTCTTCCCTCCTGCTTGCTATAAGGAACGGCAGAAAACCAGGCAGTCTGTACCTCTATTTTTCTACAGTTCCTAAGTACACATCTTCCAGATTCGGGGGAACCAGCTTCGCGTGCTCCATGGGCTTATGTTCTGACACAATCCGCACCTGTACGCTGCCCTCCTCCAGATTCTTCACGCTGCTCACCGCAAATTTTTGATTCAGTCCCTCCAGATTTTCCGGCATAACCAGGCATTCCCACACCTTTCCTTCCACTGCCTTTAACATTTCCTTCTGGTTTCCTGTCCCAGCGAATTTCCCAGCTTTCATAATCAGTATTTCATCCGCAATAAATTCAATATCCGCCACAATGTGGGAGGACAAAAGCACAATCCTCTCCCTGCCCAGCGCGCCCAGCAAATTCCGGAAACGGATGCGCTCCTTCGGATCCAGCCCGGAGGTGGGCTCATCCAGAATCAATATTTCCGGGTCATTCAAAAGAGCCTGGGCAATGCCCAGCCGGCGCACCATGCCGCCGGAAAGGGTTTTGATTTTGTCTGTTTTCACGCTCGACAGCCCTACCTGTTCCAGATGTTTTTCGATTCTCTCCCCTGCCGCTTCGGGCGGCACCGCCTTTAATTCCGCCAAATACTCCAGATAACGCCAGACCGTAAAATTGGGGTAATAGCCAAACTCCTGGGGCAGGTATCCCAGCTTCATGCGGTAGGCTCCCCCCATTTTCCTGATCTCACATTGATTGCACAATATTTCTCCTGTGGTAGGCCGCAATACTCCGGCAATCATGCGCAGCAGCGTGGTTTTCCCAGCTCCGTTTTCCCCCAGCAGCCCGTAAATGCCTTTTTGAAATGTATATTCCAGGCGGTCAGCCACAATTTTCTGTTTATAATGCTTGCTTACCCGATCCAGCTTCAGCTCCAACATATCCCTTCTCCTTCCTCCAGATTATGATACAACTGCACAATTTCCCTGACCAGAAACACCAGGGCAGCTGCCAGCACACACACCCATATGCCAAAATATGCGGTGGTATACCAGTTTGGATGATCCAATGGCAGCAGAGACATTCCGCTGGCAAAGGCTGCCGCCCCCATTTGCAGATATTCTCCTTTCCTGCTCCTCAAAAAAGT
Organism: uncultured Lachnospiraceae bacterium; assembly: GCA_947384285.1. Classification (GTDB taxonomy): domain Bacteria; phylum Bacillota; class Clostridia; order Lachnospirales; family Lachnospiraceae; genus Petralouisia. Next base: position 21,431 of record CANDGI010000016.1, on the reverse strand, counting down.
AAACACCAAAAGCTGCAAGGCATTGGACAAGACAAAGGGAGCTAGAAGATACACAATAATCCTTATCATATTCAAAGACGTGTTTCCTGCAATCCCAAAGGCCATGGCCGTAAGCGTCACAATATCCAGGCTCCCAAACAATATCATTTTTATGCACCATACCTGTTTCAGATCCAGGTAGCAGGCCTGCTCCAGCTCTGCCATGCCATAGTCCCTGCTGCGGCTTAGCTCCATCATCAGAAAAACGCCTATGCAGGAAGAGGATGCAGAACCAATCCCCAAATACACGGTCATGCCCACGCCCTGGCTCTGGAAATAACCAAACACAGCCAGGAAAAGAAGGAAGCATATGATTTGCCCTCCCAGGCAGAAACTGGAAATATATTTTAACTGGCCGTAAAAAATTTCCCAGAAAGAAGGGCAGTATGCGTACTTCTTTTCTTCTGCTGCTTCTGCGATTTTTCTTAGAATCCTTTGCTTTTGCTCGGTATCTATGGGAATCTCTTCCAGCATAATTTTATTTTTCTTCTCCATTTTTTCTCCTTCTTCTATAAAATATTCTGGCAAATCTTTTTTCTTTGGATGCGGACGGAAATGCAGGGCCGCTCTTTGGCGCACAAACTGGGCAGCGTGCCAAAGGGCAATCTGCCAGCTCCGTCCGTGCCCAAATATAAACCCCCGCTGCAGTCTGAGAACTCATTCAAAAATCCTCCCTCCTAACATTTTGCCTTATCTTTTCCGTTCCCTGCCGCACCCTGGACTTCACCGTTGCAATCCCTGCCCCGGTAATCTTTGCAATTTCCCTGTATTTCAGCCCATATCCATAATAGAGCACCACGGCTTCCCTCTGCATGTGGGGAAGCTGCCTGGTCAGCTGCTCCACGGTAACCAGAAATTCTTCCTGGCCGGTCCTGATTCCCTGGACATTCCCTGCCCTTGCATATTCCACTTCCTCCTTCTGAAAATCCTCCTCTTTCTCCTGTCTGCGTTTGCAGCTTCTGAAATAGTCCACGCACACATTCCTGGCAATCGTAAGCAGATACCCTTTCAGGTTCCGGTAATGGTAGTGTTCCACAGACCGGATAAAGTTAAGAAACGTCTCCTGGGTTAAATCCCCGGCATCCTGGCAGCTTCCCGTCTGGTAACAGCAGAACCGGTAAATATCGTCATAATATTTTTCTGCGATATCGTTCAAATATTCTTTTTTCCCTTTCTGGATTTCACGTATCATTTCTCTGTCGTTCACGCCTGGACGCTCCTTTTTATGGTATCTAATCATATAACGTATGGCTGGATGAAAAGGTTTTATTTTTACAGTAAAAAACAGGCTGTTTCCAATTTAAAGAACAGCCTGCTTATGAAATCTTATAAAATATATTTACAATTTACAGTTATTCGTCTGCTTCATTTGTCTGGGCGCCGCCGTAAAATCCAACAGCAGAATTTACAACACAAAGCAGGGGAACTATGAACACTTACGGCAATTCCACCGCCATCTTCCCAGTCCTCCGGGAACGGAAATGGCACCAAAGAGACACCAGCGCGCTGATCATCAGCACCATGTAAAAATTCAGCCCCCGGGTCACGCACATGGACGCTGTAAGGAACGCCCCTGGGAAAATCATGGAAAAGGCCGTTTTATACATCATTTCCGTAATCCCCTGGGCACCCGGCAAAGGCAGCATATCTACCGCAATGTAAATGGCTGCCTGAAGGCTCATCACCGTGAAGGCCGTGGTTCCCTCCAGCCCCAGCCCCTTATAAATCAGCCAGGTGAGGAAAAACACACTGCACCTTTGCACCACCGTAAATCCTATGACCGCTGCAATCCTGCTTTTATTTTTCAAGAAAAACAACACCGCTTCATGGTATTGGTCTGCCATCTCAATCAATTTCTCCGTCCGTTCCCTGGAAGATTTCAGCAGACGGAATTTTTTCAAAACTTTTTCACTGAAAACCACAATGCCCTTGAAGCATTTGGGGCTTACCATGATAAAAAGCAGGATAACCACCAAAGCCGTGTTCAAAAACAGCCCTAAATAGTATAAATAAAGATACTGTTTCAGGTAAAGAGCCAATGGTTCGTGATAAAAAATTAAAATGCCCACGCCCATAACCACCAGCACAAATTTGTAGATGACCGCCACCGTCATAAGCACAACGGTGCTGTCGGAAACCTTATGCCCTTCTTTCTGCATATAATAAAGCTGCATGGGCTGGCCCCCAGTGGCAGAGGGGGTAATGCCGGAAAAGAAAAACCCCACAAAAGAATATTTTATGCAGACTGCCGCACTTGTCTTATAATCCAGCAGCCGGAGAAGATACCATATCATAAGCCCCTCTGCGGACACAAAAAATATTGCCGTGGCAGCGGCGGCGCACAGATATGCCGGATGCAGTTTTCCCATTGCCGCAAAAACTGCTGCCATATCATTCCCTTTGAAAATAGCGCTGACAGTCAAGGCTGCCAGCAATAAAAGCACTCCTGCACTGATTAAATTTTTCCGATTCATAGATTATACTGCTCCATTCATTACATAAGATAGTTTCTGCATTGCCTGCCGGAAAATACCTGGATGCTCCTTGGGATAGCGCAGGCAGCTTCCGTTAAAATCATGCAGCGTCCCTTCATAAACCAGGCTGGTATTTTCAAGCTCATAAAAATCTCTTGGAGTAACCAGGGAAAAATGTTTCTCAAACAGCTCTATCCCGCTTTCGTTCAAAATATTTGCCACAAAAGAAGAACAGGTATAATGGTTCCTCTGGTAAAAGGGTATATTACATAATAACATGGGAAGCCCCAGGATACAATAATGATAACGAAATCTTTGTTCAAAACATTCCTTAAGCTTTCTTTGAATTTCCTCTTTCTGCTGCCTGGTACATGTAAGGCTTACAATTTTATATTTCGCTGTGGGAAACGCCTGCTCGATTTTTCTGGCATCTTCTTTTTCAAATCCTGCCAGAATCGGCACCGACGGGTTTCTTCTTCCTACGCTGTAGGCCTCATTCAATTCCTCGTCCATGGAAAGAACCACATGTATGTAATCAATTCCAATCACCTTCCGTATCAAATATGCAAATAATCCTGGAGTATCTACCAATGCCAGATATAATTTTTCCATCCTGTCAGCCTCTTTTCTTCCTGTAAATTTTTCCTGTATGTTCCTGTTTCCCCTCTTGTAAATTTTTCTGCTGTCTGGAAGCCGCTATTTCGGACAGCTCCTCAATTAAACTGGTACAGCTTCTGCGCCGCCTTGTACCCTGCCAAAGTAATCCCTGCCCCCGCTTTTCCTGGCAGGAACGTGAATCCGCTTATAGTCCGGAACCTCAGCATATGATATAATTTTTTGTTATGGATCTTCACATAATTCCAGAGCATTTCCCGTTTTTCCCAGGACTCCGGCGTTCCAATCAGCAAAAGATGAATGGAAGAAATCGCCATCATAATCGAAATATTCCGGATAAGGTAATCCGCAAGCTTGGGATATTCCTCCTCCACCTTCTCCAAATCCGCACAGCCCGAAACCAATTTTGTCACGCGGATCTGCTGGTCAATCCGCTGCATCAGCACCTTCTCATTCACAGACTGGTCTTCCCTGCCCAGAAAATAATGGTACATATCCAGGTTCAGGTAACACAATGTCTTTACATAGGGCAGGGGCTGGTTGGCAAAAATATTGTCCACATAAAAGGTATGCCTTGGAAGCTTTACCCCTGACTTTTTCAGCACTTCTGTACGGAAAAACAGGGAGTGCATCACAAGATACTGGGAAGGCCGGAATCTTTTGATATCGTTCCACCCACAGATTTCATCTTCCTTTAACACATTTTTATATCCCATCCGCTTGGTTTTATTTTCATAAAAATGATCGTATATGTAATTGCAAACCACCAAATCTACGGTTTCTCCATTTTTCTCCCACTGACGGATTCTTTTTAAGAGCTTTTGCAGTTCCTCCTCATCCAGCCAGTCATCCGAATCCACCACTTTGAAATATTTCCCGGCTGCAAGGGCAAGCCCTGCATTGACCCCAGCCCCATGGCCGCCGTTTTCCTGGTGGACTACCCGCACAATCTCTGGATAATTCCTGGCATAGTTATCTGCAATTTCTCCGGTGCCGTCTGTGGAGCCATCGTCTACAATAATAATCTCCACCCGTTCCTCTCCGGTGAGCAGGCTGTCAATGCACCGCTCCATATAATCTTCTGAATTATAACAAGGTACTGTAAATGTAATGTCTCTCATAATGTTCTCTCCTGCTTCTTCTGTTTCTACTTTATTTAACGAAAATAATCTTGATATTTCTTCATAAAAATTCTTAATATTCTTTTAAGAATCAAAGGGAAGGCCTTTGTCATAAAAATATCCTATCCCATTTTCCTTAACTTTGCATTGTCTTTACCTTACACTTATCTTACAAATATGTTAGGAACTGTTAAGAAATAACTTTTAATATTGCTTGTCTTTTTCCTCGATAACGCCGCTCAAAAACCAGTTGCATAGCCCGGGATTCCGATAGGGGTAAGAAATGGACTAAACCATGCATCCCCTGCACCAAAGGGTAAACTTTGATACAGGGGATGATTCCACAATAAACCGCCATCATGCCTGGCCTATTGCGTGGCAGGCTCCATGATGGCGGTATGATACATTTCTTTTTATTGTTTTTATTGTTTTTATTTTTTATTCTTTACATCTGGCAGCTAAATTCCCGTTTTCCACATCAATTAAAATTGTGTCCCCGGCGCCCACTCCATCTGCAAGAATCAGCTTGGCTGCAAGGGTCTCCACGGTCTTTTGCAGATACCGTTTCAAAGGCCTTGCGCCATACACCGGGTCATACCCATGCTCCACGGCAAATTCCTGTGCTGCCTGGGTCAGTTCCACGGACACCTCCCGGTCCACAAGACGGCGGTTCAAATCTGCCATCAGCAAATGGATGATATTTCCAATGTCATGCTTACTCAAAGGCTTAAACAAAATAATTTCATCCAGGCGGTTTAAAAATTCCGGCCGGAAATTATTCCTCAGTTCTCCCATTACCGCCGCTTCACATTCCGGTTTGATTTCCCCATTTTCCTCAATGCCTTCCAGCAGGCAGGAAGAGCCAAGGTTCGACGTCATAATCAGTATGGTGTTCTTGAAATCCACGGTGCGTCCCTGTGAATCTGTAATCCGCCCGTCATCCAATACCTGGAGCAAAACGTTAAATACATCCGGGTGGGCCTTTTCCACCTCGTCAAACAATACCACAGAGTACGGTTTTCTGCGGACTGCCTCGGTCAGCTGGCCGCCCTCCTCATAGCCTACGTATCCAGGAGGAGCCCCAATCAAGCGGGAAACAGAATATTTCTCCATATATTCACTCATGTCAAGCCGGACCATGTTGTTTTCATCATCAAACAGGCTGGCAGCAAGGGCTTTGGCAAGCTCCGTCTTGCCCACCCCGGTAGGCCCTAAGAACAGGAAAGAGCCGATGGGCTTGCTGGGGTCTTTGATTCCCGCCTTGGAACGGATAATCGCTTCTGTCACCTTCGTGACGCCCTCCTCCTGGCCGACGACACGCTTGTGCAGCTCTTCATCCAGATGCAGGGTTTTATTCCGCTCGCTTTCTGTCAATTTTGCCACAGGGATTCCAGTCCAGCGGGAGATAATTTTAGCAATCTCCTCTTCGCTTACATTTTCATGAACCAGGCTTAAATCCTTATTTTTCACCTGTTCTTCCTCGGTTTCCAGCTGGCGCTGCAGCTGCGGCTTCTTTCCATATTGCAGCTCCGCCGCTTTTTCCAGGTCGTAATTCTGCTGTGCCATGGCAATCTCTTTGTTGAGCGCTTCCAATTCCTCCCTGAGCTTCTGCACCCGTTCCACAGAGCTTTTCTCGTTGTCCCACTGAGCCTTGCGGGACTGGAACTCATTTTTCAAATCTGCCAGCTCTTTTTGCAGAGCTTCCAGACGGTCTTTGCTGAGACGGTCTTCTTCCTTCTTCAAAGCGGCTTCCTCAATCTCCATCTGCATGACTCTCCGTTTAAGCTCATCCAGCTCTGCAGGCATGGAATCCAGTTCTGTTTTAATCAAGGCGCATGCCTCGTCCACCAAATCAATGGCCTTATCCGGCAAAAACCGGTCGCTGATATAGCGGTTGGACAGAGCTGCCGCTGACACCAGGGCAGAATCTGTAATCTTTACCCCATGGAACACTTCGTAGCGTTCCTTTAAGCCCCTTAAAATAGAAATGGTGTCTTCCACGGCAGGCTCTGCCACCATAACAGGCTGGAACCTCCGCTCTAAGGCGGCATCCTTCTCAATATATTCCCGGTATTCATCCAAGGTGGTGGCGCCAATGCAGTGCAGCTCGCCCCGGGCCAGCATAGGCTTTAACAGCTGTCCCGCATCCATGGCTCCGTCGGTCTTGCCTGCCCCTACAATGGTATGCAGTTCATCAATAAACAGGATAATCTGGCCGTCGCTGCTTTTGATTTCATCCAAAACTGCCTTTAACCGCTCCTCAAATTCTCCCCGGTATTTGGCTCCTGCTACCAATGCGCCCATGTCCAGCGCAAACAGCCGTTTGTCCTTCAGTCCTTCCGGCACGTCCCCCCGGACGATTCTCTGGGCAAGCCCTTCTACCACCGCTGTTTTTCCCACGCCTGGCTCGCCAATCAGAACCGGGTTGTTCTTGGTTTTCCGGGACAGGATACGCACCACATTGCGGATCTCATTGTCGCGGCCAATCACCGGGTCCAGCTTCTGCTGTCTGGCACGCTCCACCATATCATACCCGTATTTTTCCAGGGTGTCATAGGTGGCCTCCGGGTTGTCCGAAACTACCTTCTGGTTTCCCCGCACCGTAGCCAGCGCTTTTAAGAACCGCTCCCTGGTAAGGCCGTATTCGTTGAATATTTCCTTTAGCGCCTGGTTGGGGTATTTGAGCAGCGTTAAGAACAGATGCTCCACAGACACATACTCGTCCCCCATCCCCTTCGCCTCATCCTCCGCGCTGACCAACACCTTATTCAGGTTCTGGCCCATATAAATCTGTCCTCCCGAAACCTTCACCCGTTTTGCCAGATGGTTCTTTGCATTTTCGGTAAAATGCGGAAGGTTGATTTCCATTTTTTCAATTAATTTTGGAATCAGGCCGTCTTCCTGGGATATCAGGGACACCAAAAGATGCTCCTGCTCAATTTCCTGGTTGCCGTATTCGTATGCCAGCTTTTCACAGCCGTTGATGGCTTCTATTGACTTTTGTGTAAATTTCTGAATGTTCATAAGGGTTCCTCCTTCCCTTCTGACTTTTATGTTTTGTTCTATATCTTATATAACAATAACACTTGTTATTAGCACTGTCAATAGGTGAGTGCTAATTTTCTCTGGTATTTTTTAGAAAAGCTGGTGAAAAGGGTATTTACAAAGTATCCCTGTTTTTCAATCTTCAGCCGATGGCGGGCCTTACTCCTTCTGCCTTCTCAATCTCATCCAAAAGCTGCTTGGACAGCTCTTTCTTTTTTTCCTTATATTCTGGATCCCGCACCAGATTTTTCAGCTGATATGGATCCTTTTTCAGATCGTACAAGAAATCCTCCTCGTAGTAATCGCTGCTTCCCTCCTGCCATCCATCTGAATCCGGGGCATATACGCTGTAGAGATAATCCTCTGTCCGAATACATCTTCCGGTACGGCTTTCACTGATCTGGGCGAAGACCCTGTTTTCCCTCTGATGTTTCTTTCCATCCGCTAGGTCTTTTAGATTTTCCCCTATCATCAAATTTCCAATATCCATTCCTGCCATAGCAAGGAATGTTTTGGGGAGGCTGGCTGTGCTCACCAGATCCTTGACCCTTTTCCCTCCTCTGAATCCAGGCCCTGAAATCACAAGGGGCACCTTCAAGGAGGAGTCATGGCAGGAGCGTTTATAGTCGTCCGCCCCCATAAGATGTTCATCTTTGTTCCTGGTTTTAAAATGACAGCCGTGATCCGAAGCATAAATAATAACTGTATTATCATAAAGGCCCATCTCCTTCAGCTTTTCTATCAAACGTCCTAAGCTGCTGTCCAAGCTCTTACAACAGCCCAAATAATCAGGATACATTTCAGCGGCATCCCCTCCAAGGGCTTTTAAATCCTCAGGCAGTTCGTAATCTGCAAACCGCTCTTTGGAGCCATCCGGCCCCTCATAACGGCCCCGGTCGTTTTGATGATGGGGCTCAATATGGGATATGGTTAAAAAAAATGGTTTTTCACCCTTATATTGATCCAAATATTCCATCGCAAAATCCGTGATGCAATCTACACGGTATCCCCTGAATTCCCTTTTCTGCATTTCCTCATCAAAAACATACCCGTCATATCCATGCGAGGTGGCCTCCAGCACATCGGCAGCCCTCCAAAACCCACGATACCCCCCTCGCCGCTCCGGTGGGATAGGAGCCGTCTCATAATCCGTGCGAGGGGGAAGCGAATAACTATCCCTGTCGCTTGCCAGATGCCATTTTCCTACATAAGCATTGTCATACCCTGCTTCATCCATATAATCTGCCACAGTTTTCACGTTGGCTGGAAGAGACTGGCCATTCCGATAGCAATTAATCTCGGTAGGATAACGCCCTGTCTGAAACAACGCCCTGCAAGGACCGCATACAGGCTGGGCAGTAAAAGCATTTTCAAATAGCACTCCTTCTGCTGCCAGCCTGTCCAGATTAGGGCTGATATCCAGCTTCTGCCCATAACATCCTAAAGTGTCTGCACGTTGCTGATCAGAAAAATAAAACAAAATATTCGGCCTATTCATTTCAATATCCCTGTCCTTTCTCTTTTATTATCTCAATAAACATCTTCATGGTCTTTGATAAAAATTTGTTTTCATGCCATACTACATAATTCTCCCTCTGAAACCCTTCTTCCTCCATCTCCCGCAATACCAGACTCCCCTCATCCCCCTGCTCTCTTACCCACCGCTCTGGCAAAAATGAGATGCCAAGACCACATTGGACAGCCTTGATAAGCGCCTGGGGATTGCAGCTTTCCATCACAGGGGATGCCTCTATGTGGTGCAAAAAGAAAAAATGTTCCAGCAGAGAACGGGTTGTGCTCCCTTTTTCCCTAAGAAGCAGCGGATATTTCTCTACATCGGAAAGGCAGATCTTCTCTTTCTCCGCCAGCTCATGCCCCGGCGGAAGAACAAGCAGCAGCTTGTCTGTGGCAAAGGGCTGGGCATGCAGCTTTTGCACACTGACATTTCCTTCAATCAGAGCCAGGTCATACTGGTTATCCAAAAGACCGTTTTGGAGCATGTCTGCATTGGTAACTGTAGAGATAATCTCCAGTTTAGGGTACTGCTTCCGAAATTGAAGCAGCAGCTCCGGCAAAAAAAAGCAGCCCAGCGTATTGGTTGCCCCAATGCGGGTTCTTCCAATCTCATCCCAATCCCGCAATTCCTTTTCCATTCTGTCAAATGCTTCCACAATATGTAATGCATGGGCATAAAATTCTTCTCCAGCAGCCATGCGGCTTAAACGATGGCCAATCCGCTCAAACAGGCAGACGCCATAGTAATGCTCCATTTCCTGGATTGCACGGGTAACGGCAGGCTGAGTCATATTCAAAATTTCTGCAGCCCTTGTGATGCTTTCCAAGGCGTAGACCTGTAGAAAGATCTTCATATGCCGTATCGTCATATCCCACCTCCATTCCACTGTTTATACCAAAATTGATATGATTACCATAAAATAATAGCATTTTACATATGTCAGTGCAAGCCTTATAATCAAAATATATTACAAAATCCCAGGAGACAGAAACATGAAAAAGAAAAAATTACTACAGCTTTTTTTTAGCATGCTTTATATCAGTGCCTTTACCTTTGGCGGCGGCTTCGTAATCATCACTCTCATGAAACAGAAATTTGTAGATAAACTGCACTGGATCGATGAACAGGAAATGCTGGATTTGGCCGCACTATCCCAATCTTCCCCAGGGGCGATTGCAGTGAATGCTGCAATCCTTGTGGGCTGGCGGACCGCCGGCGCCGCCGGGATTGCTGCCGCTGTTGCGGGGACTATCCTTCCGCCCTTAGCCATCCTTTCCATTATCTCCTTCTTTTATGCATCCTTTCTCGCAAACCCCTATGCCGCCTTGGCATTAAAGGGCATGCAGGCCGGAGTTGCCGCCATAATTTTTGACGTGGTATGGAGCCTGGGGGAAACTATATGGAAGGAAAAATCCATTGTCAATCTCCTCTTGACAGCCATTGTTTTTATTGCTGCCTTTTTTTGTAATATCAATGTCGTCTATATCATTTTGGCCGTAGCTTCCTTTGGGATTATCCGGGAAATTTTTCGTTGCAAGAAAGGAGCGCCATGATTTTTATTCAATTATTTATCAGTTTTTTCCAGGTGGGACTATTCAGCATTGGAGGGGGATATGCTGCCCTGCCGTTGATCCAAAACCAAATCGTAGAACTGCACGCTTGGATGAGCATGGACGAATTTACGAACCTGATTACGATTGCCGAAATGACCCCAGGGCCGATGGCCGTCAATTCCGCCACTTTTGTCGGAATCCGCATTGCCGGAATGGGAGGCGCTTTCGCTGCAACCTTGGGATGCATTTTTCCTTCTTTCATCATTGTGCCTTTTCTTGCATTTCTTTACTACCATTATAAAGGGACATCCTTGCTCCAAAGCGTGCTTTCCAGCCTGCGCCCAGCCGTGGTGGCTCTGATTGCCTCAGCCGGGCTCACCATCGCGCAAACCGCCTTGTTCGCAGAAAGGGATATCCAGCTGCAAAACATAGACTGGGCGGGGGCTGTCATTTTTCTTGCGGCATTTGTAATCCTGCGTACACGAAAATGCAATCCCATCCCTGTCATGGCGCTATGCGGGATATCCTATCTGGGCATCCATATGTTATAATAGAAAGAAAAGCGAGGATTTATTATGCCGCCAATCAGCGTATTAATCAAACCATCTTCTGGCATGTGCAACATGACATGCGATTATTGTTTCTACTGTGACGAAACCCAAAAACGGGCGCAGGCATCCTACGGGTTCATGAGCGAGGCAACTTTAAAAAATGTCATCCGAAAAACCTTGCTGCGGGCTGAAGGCATGGCCAGCTACACCTTCCAGGGAGGGGAGCCAACCCTGCGGGGACTTGATTTTTTTGAAAAAGTGCTATCCTACCAAAAACAATATAATAAAAACAACGTCCAGGTGTATAATTCTCTGCAGACCAACGGGCTTATCCTGGACGAAACCTGGTGCCGCTTCCTTAGGGAAAATCATTTTCTGACAGGGGTTTCCTTGGATGGAATCAAAAAAACCCACGATGCCTTCCGCCACAGCAGGAAAGAGAATGCGCCCACTTTCGACCGGGTATCCAGATCCATTGCATTGCTGGAAGCGCATCATGTGGAATTCAACATTCTCACAGTAGCCAATCAGGCAGTAGCTCAAAATATTCAGGAAATCTATGCCTTTTATAAGAGGCAGAAATGGAATTACCAGCAGTATATCGCCTGCCTGGATCCCTTTGGTGAACCTTATGGGAAAAACAGCTGTTCCATACATCCAGAAAGCTATGGACAGTTCCTTACAGAGCTGTTCCACTTGTGGTATAAAGATTGGAAAAAGAACAGACAGCCCTACATCCGCCAATTTGAAAACTATCTCGGCATTTTGCTGGGACAGTTCCCTGAATCCTGCGACCAGCGCGGCATGTGCAGCATCCAATATGCAGTGGAAGCAGATGGCAGCGTATATCCCTGCGATTTTTATATGATGGATGAATACTGCCTGGGAAATTTTAATGAAAACCGATTGGACGAAATCGACGCCAGGAGAAGAGAAACCGGCTTTTTGGAGCGTTCCCTCCTTCTGGGGCAAAGCTGTAAGCTTTGTACTTACTATCCTCTATGCAAAGGCGGATGCCAGCGCAGCCGCCTCTGGAACCCGGAAATAGAGGCATACCAAAATTACTTCTGCCAAAGCTACCGGATATTTTTTGATGCCTGCCTGGACGGGCTTATGGAAGCTGCCAGCGCTCTGCAGCTTTCACATGCTCCACATAAATCCTGCGGATTCCAGCATATTCCCCGAGGCCCTTTATGACGCATTCCACCAAAAAACCTGCGCCCTCAAAACGTCTCTGCCAGGAGTCCTCACTCTCCCCTGACATGTCGCGGAGGGCATGGTCTCCTGCCACCACCATAAACGGCGCCAAAAGGATTTTCTTCGGGTGGAATTCCTCTACCTGCCTTTGCAATATATCCAGGGAGGGATATTCCTCTACGGTTCCAAGAAATACGTTGGGATACCCCAAATCCTTCAGCATATAGTTCAATGCCGCATATACGGCATTGGCATAATGAGGGGTGCCATGCCCCATAAGAACCAGCCCCTCTTCCTTTTCCAAACCGGAAAATTCCTCCATCACCGCCTGCAAAACCTTTCTCTGGTCCCTTGTTGTGGTTAAAAGGGGATTTCCAAAAGAGATTTTATCAAAGGCTTTCCCATAGGTATATACATCCTCCTTCATCCGCTCATTCTCTATCCCATTAATCAGATGGGTGGGCTGTACAATCACCTGCGTGATGCCATCCGCCAGCATTTGCCCAAGGGCTTCCTCCACCGTTGGAATCCGTATTCCATCTCGTTTCAAAAGCTTGGCGATAATCATTTTGCTTGTCCAGGCCCGGTAAAATCCATAGTCTGGAAAAGCATCTTTGATATCCTCCTCAATGCGGTCTATCGTTTTTTCTCTGGTTTCTGGGAAGCTTGTACCAAAGCTCACCACCAAAATCCCTTTTTTTCCTATCATTTTTCAATCATTCCTTTTCTTTTGCGAATAAACTGGCTGCTCATTAAAATGTCTGCATGCCTGAAAGCTTCCTGCTTTATGTTATCATTATAACACGGCCGCATATTTTTATAAATCATGCTCTTATATGAAATTGCAATTACTTAAAAATATAGAGGGGCTGTCCTGAAAACGTAACCATTTTCCAGGACAGCCCCCATGCTTTTCCACCCGTATCCCACTATAAACCGTTGGCTGTAGTGTTAGCTTGCCATTCCGCCAATCATCCCCGAGGCCGTGCAAAGAACCAGCGTGGTAAAAAAACGTGACAGCTCCATATTGATTCCTTTCTGGAACACAATAGATCCAAGGGCAAGAATCAGAAAATAGCATGCCCCCATTGCCATCCCCCACAAAAATCTTTTGCTTTTCATAACCTTACCGCCTAAGAAACCGCCTAAAAATCCTGACAATACATAAATCAGCACAATCCCAATGGAAACAACGCTCTCACTCAGCTGCATTTTATAGAGCATGGCAGATAAAACCAGCAGCAGAACCCCTGTCACCATGTACATGGCCAGCAGAATTTTCAAGACAGACAGTACGGAAAATCTGGGTCTGCCCTCTTCCTTCCCCCTAATCGGCGCCTTTGGTAACTTCTTTTCCATCTTTTTTCCTCCCTCCTGTGGATGTCCCTTTCCTTATATGCCATTCTATTCAGCCCCTGCCAAAACTATTCCTTTCCAATGATATCCAAAGATAAAAACACCCTTTGGCCAGCCTTTTCCTTTATTTCCAGAGATAAAAACACCTTTTGCCCAGCTTTTTCCTTTATTTCCAGAGATAAAAACACCTTTTGCCCAGCTTTTTCCTTTATTTCCAGAGATAAAAACACCTTTTGCCCAGCCCTTTCCTTTATTTCTAAAATTTCCCTAAACTTGTGGGAATTTCTTGCAAAATCCTCCTGCTTCCGTTATATTAATAAGTTGAAAGGAGAGATGTACTTGGACTCAAGCGACGTCATACAATTAATTATCATTATTATTTTACTAATGCTATCTGCCTTTTTTTCTTCAGCGGAAACGGCCTTGACCACTTCAAATAAAATCCGTCTCAGAAGCATGGCAGAGGAGGGTAACAAACGGGCGAAAAAGGTTCTGGAGATTACCGATGATTCCGGCAAAATGCTTAGCGCCATTTTAATTGGAAACAATATCGTAAATCTTTCCTCTGCCTCCCTTGCCACTACCCTTGCCACTAAAATCTTCGGGAGCGCCGGAGCTGGAATTGCAACTGGAATTTTAACTATTTTGGTGCTTATCTTTGGTGAAATTTCCCCTAAGACCTTTGCAACCATTTATGCAGACACTATTTCCCTGGCTTACGCAGGAGTTATCGGCGGAATTATGAAACTGCTCACCCCTGTTATATTTATTATCAACAAGCTGGCTCTTGGCTTCTTAACACTGCTGCGTGTGGATGCTTCCAGCGCGCAGAACGCTATGACAGAAGACGAGCTGCGCACCATTGTGGATGTGAGCCATGAAGAGGGAGTCATAGAAACAGAAGAACGCGAAATGATCAACAATGTATTTGATTTCGGGGATGCCCAGGCAAAGGAAGTCATGGTGCCAAGAATTGATATGACCTTTGCGGATGTAAACAGCAGCTACTATGAACTGTTGGAAATTTTCCGGGAAGACAAATTTACACGCCTTCCGGTATACGAGGATTCCACAGATAATGTCATCGGCATTATCAATATGAAAGACCTGCTTCTCTATGAAGACAAAGAACATTTTTCCATCCGCAATATTATGCGCAAGCCTTACTACACTTATGAACACAAGAATACCGCGGATCTCCTTCTGGAAATGCGCAAATCCTCCATCAATATTGCCATTGTGCTGGACGAATACGGTGCAACCGCAGGGCTGATTACCCTGGAGGATCTGCTGGAAGAGATTGTGGGAGAAATCCGGGATGAATATGATGCAGACGAAGAAGACCCCATCCAGAAGGTCAATGACCGGGAATATATGGTACAAGGCTCTTTGGGCCTTAATGATCTGCGCGATATGCTGGATCTTGATTTGGATTCGGAGGATTACGACTCCATTGGGGGGTATCTGATTGGGCTTTTGGACCATCTTCCGAAGGCTGGAGAGTCTATTACCACGCCGGAACATATATATTTCCGGGTGGAGGATATGGAAAAGAATCGAATTCATAAGATTTTTATGCGGCTGCCGGAGGCTGTGGAGGAAGAGGAATAATTTTTCATATTGGATACCCAGGAAGGGCGGGAATCCCGTCCTTCCTGGGTATCGGAATATGAAACGCTGCTGTTGTATTTAAAAAGCTTCATGAAATAAGGCCTCTCGTTGTAAGCAGCGTGGCATCGGCCCGTAAAGCGTAGGCTGAAAGAAATTATTTCAATGCCTATTTGCGCCTGAGCAAAGCGAAAGGAATGTAAGTTAAAATGAAGAGATTATCAGAATTTTTTGGGAAGAGTGCTGGTTAAAAATTGGGCGCATTTTCTACAGTTTTACTTCTACCGGCATGTCCAGGAAGATTTCTTCTGGGGTTACTTTGCAGTCGTAGGCTAGAATGCTGACGCCTGCTTTGTGCACTTGGCGGAGGGTTTCGCCGAAGGCGGGATGGGTAAGGTCGTTGGGTTCAAACCGATGGATGCCTTTCATTTGTATTACGAAAAGGATGCAGGATTCGTATCCTTCTTGGATGGCCTTTTGCAGTTCAAGCATGTGCTTGATTCCTCGTTCTGTGGGGGCGTCCGGGAACCTTGCGATTCCATCCTCCTCCAAGGTTACGCCTTTTACTTCGATAAAAATTTTTCGGGGCTGTTCCCCTGCTGTTTCTACGTAGAAATCAATCCTGGAAGCGCCGTATCTGCATTCTGGCTTTATCAGCGTAAGCTCTGGGAAAGGGCTTTTATTCTGTTCCAGCCATTCCCGCACTGCCTGGTTTGGGGCTTGGGAATCCATATTTATCATGATGGAAGGACAGCTGACTACTAAATTGGCGGATTGGGAATCCATATTTATCATGGCAGAGGAACAGCTGCCTGCAAAACAACCCTCTTTTTTGGCGGATTGTTTGCGGACAGCAACCAGGTCATATTGTGTTTTCCGGCTGGGGTTATCGCTTTTTTCCAGCCAGACTAAGGCTCCTGGAACCAGAAGCTCCCGGCATCTTCCGGTATTTTTTACATGGCATTTTTCTATTTGGCCGTCTATTTCCACCAGGGCAATAAAACGGTTGGGACGTTCCAAGAAACGTCCCTGTGTAATCCGCGTATATTTCATTATTTTCCACTTAACTTCCAGATATCTTTATCGTATTCTGCTATTGTCCGGTCTGAGGAGAAAAATCCTGCTTTTGCCGTATTGACAAGCATCTTTTTCGCCCATGCGGTCCGGTTTTCATAATCCTTGTAGATTTCCTCTTTCTTTGCCGCATAATCCTTGTAGTCTAAGAGGGTCATGAACCAGTCTTTATTCAGCAGTTCGTTGTAGAGACGCTCCAAATGCTCTTTGTGCCCAATCTTCATCATCTCTTCACTTACGATAAAGTCCACAGCTTCCTTGATGTCCTCATTCTCTTCATAGAATGCTCTGGACACGTAATCGGCCTTTTCATAATGGGCAATGACTGTGTCGGAGCTTTCTCCAAAAATATAAATGTTGTCCTGTCCAACCAAGTCTGCAATCTCCACATTTGCACCGTCCATAGTTCCCAGGGTTACCGCGCCGTTTAACATAAATTTCATGTTTCCGGTTCCGGACGCTTCCTTGGATGCCAGGGAAATCTGCTCTGAAATGTCACAGGCTGGGATTAACTTTTCCGCATTGGTTACGTTGTAGTTTTCCACCATAACCACTTTCAGGTAAGGGCTTACTTCCGGGTCGTTGTTCACAAGCTCCTGCAGGCACAAAATCAAATGGATAATGTCTTTTGCAATCACATAAGCAGGAGCCGCCTTGGCGCCGAAAATAACGGTGATAGGAGTGGCAGGCTTCTTCCCTTTCTTAATCTCCAGATATTTATGAATCACATGCAATGCGTTCATCTGCTGGCGTTTATACTCATGGAGGCGCTTAATCTGGATATCAAAAATAGAATTCTCGTCCAGCTCCACGCCCTGTTTCTCCTTCAGGTAAGCCACAAGGTTTTTCTTATTCTCATGCTTGATTTCCAGCAGCTTCTGCAATGCTTTTTCGTCATCGGCAAAGGCAAGAAGCTTCTCAAGCTCATCCGCATCCTTATGCCAGCCGGTTCCAATTACCTCATCCAGATAGCGGCTTAAGCCTTTGTTGCAGTGCATCAGCCAGCGGCGGAAGGTAATTCCGTTGGTCTTATTGTTGAATTTTTCCGGATAAATTTTATAAAAATTATTCAGCTCGTTTTTCTTTAAAATCTCTGTGTGGAGGTATGCAACCCCGTTGACGCTGTAACCGTAGTGGATGTCCATATTTGCCATATGTACCAGGTTATTCCCGTCAATGATGGCTACGGAGCTGTCCTCAAACTTATCTTTTACCATGGTGTCCAGCTCACGGATAATGGGCATCAGCTGGGGCACTGCCTTGTTCAGGTAGTCCATGGGCCATTTTTCCAGTGCCTCCGCCAAAATGGTATGGTTGGTGTATGCGCAGGTCTTGGATGCGATTTCAATTGCGTCATTCATGCGGATGCCCCGTTCCATCAGCAGACGGATGAGCTCTGGAATCACCATGCTGGGGTGGGTGTCATTAATCTGGATTGCTGCATAATCCGGCAAATCATAAAGCTTGCAGCCTTTTGCTTCGCATTCCGCCAAAATCAGGCGTGCGGCATTGCTTACCATAAAATACTGCTGGTACACACGCAGAAGCCTTCCTGCATCATCCGAATCGTCTGGATACAAGAACAAGGTTAAGTTTTTCATGATGTCGCATTTGTTAAAATTGATTCCATCCCCTACCAGGCCTTCATCCACTGTCTCAATATCAAATAGATGCAGCTTATTGGTTCTGTTCTCAAATCCGGTTACATCCAGGTCATACATTCTGGACTGTACGGTAAATCCGCCGAATTGGATGGGATAGCTTACATCCGTTCTGGTCAGCCAGCTTTCCGCTTCCATCCAGGGGTTCTTATTTTCTTTCTGCAGGCGGTTTTCAAAGGTCTGCAAAAACAGCCCGAAATGATAATTCAGCCCGATTCCATCCCCGTTCATGCCCAAGGTTGCCATAGAATCAAGGAAACATGCTGCCAGACGTCCCAATCCGCCATTTCCAAGGGATGGCTCCGGCTCTGCCTGCTCAATCAGGCTGATGTCTTTCCCATACTGTGCAAGCATTTCTGCCACTTCATCATAAATCCCCAGGTTAATCAGGTTGTTGGATAATAATTTTCCAATCAAAAACTCTGCGGAAATATAGTAGATTTTCTTTTTGCCTTCCTGGCTCTCCTTCTCTTTGGCCAGATCCTTTACAATTCCTAACAGCCCGTAATACAGCTGCTCATTGGTGCAGGCTGCGATATTATTGCAGCATTTCTGTTCCAGTAATTCCCTTACGTTAACGCTCATATTTTTCCCTCCTGAACTTCATTCCTGCGTTGTAACAGATTCGGAAACCATCTGCTTTCAAACTGTCCTCTCTCAGGGATATTCCACTTTATTTTCCCCAAAATCCGGGAGGCTTATTCCGAATCCCTTATCTAAATTTTCTTCATGCTCTATTTATTTTATCAATCAGAGTATACCTCTTTTTCCCAGATTTTTCTTGCAATATGATGGGAAAATATAGTACAATACTATCAAATTTTAAAAAAGGACAGAACCCATGAATATTTCAGAATATGAAAACACACAGGAAACCAAATCCCATGGACAGGGCAGCTTCCCATTTAATATTTATCTTTGCAGCATTCCTTTGGACTTTTCCATCGTACCCCTCCACTGGCACAATGATATGGAAATCATTTACGTGAAAAAAGGGCAGGGAAAAATCACGGTAAACCTTGCGCCCATTTTTGCAAGGGAAGGGGATATCCTCGTCATCGCGCCTGGGCAGCTCCACGCCATTGAGCAGACAGAAAACGCTTCCATGGAGTACGAAAATATTATTTTTAACCTTGCCATGCTGATGGCTTCCCCAAAGGATGCCTGCACGGAAAAATTTTTTCAGCCTCTTTTGCAAGGCCAAATTCTTTTTCCCAATCACTTTTCCAAAGATTCCCCCCTGTATCCTGCCCTTTCCCTCTGCCTGGATACCATGGATGAAATCTGCAAAACCTTTCCCGAAGGCTACCAGCTTGCCATCAAAGGGCAGCTGTTTTCCTTTTTCTACGGGCTTGCCTCCTCTTCGCCTGTTCCTTTCCAGCGCCAGGAAAACAAATCCTTAGACCGGCTGAAGGATATCTTAAAATACGTGGAGACAAACTACAGGGAAAAAATCTCTATTGCAGACGCCGCCGGTATCTGCGGCTTCAGCCAATCCCATTTTATGAAATTTTTCAAATCCACCATGGCAGCTTCCTTTACGGATTACCTAAACGATTACCGGCTGACCATGGCGGCAAGATTGCTTTTGTCCTCCTCAGATTCCATTGCCAATATCGCGGCAGAGACAGGATTTGAAAACCTTTCTTACTTTAACCGGATTTTCAAACGGAAATATAAATGTACGCCCAGTGTTTTTCGTACACAGAATTAGTTATTCCTTATTGACAATTTTTTGTCAAAGTTATATATTTAATGTATCAGGAAACATCAATATTACATATTTTTAGGAGGTTTTTACCCATGAACAATTTAAAATTGGATGTAGCAGACCAGATTGCCGTTTTAACCATCTCAAGGCCCGGCGCATTAAATGCCTTAAACAGCGAGACTTTGGACGAGTTAAACAGCGCATTAACTGAAATTGAAGCAAGAGATGACGTGAAGGTTGTCATCCTGACTGGAGGTCCAGACAAAAAGGATAACCCCTACAAATCCTTCGTAGCTGGCGCTGATATTGCTGAGATGGTGAACTTCTCTGCTGCAGAAGCACGTGCATTCGGCATGAGAGCTGCAGAGCCTTTCTTCAAGCTGATGAACATGCGCCAGGTTACCATCGCTGCTGTGAACGGATTTGCACTTGGCGGCGGCTGTGAAATCGCTATGGCATGCGATATCCGCATTGCTGCTGATAACGCTTCTTTCGCTCAGCCTGAAACAGGGCTTGGCATTATTCCTGGATTCGGCGGAACCCAGAGGCTTGCCCGCCTGGTTGGCATGGGACGTGCAAAAGAGCTGATTTTCACCTGCGACAACATTGATGCTGCAGAAGCTTACAGAATCGGCCTTGTAAATAAGGTTGTTGCAAAAGAGGAATTGATGGATACCGCTAAGAAGATGGCTGCTAAGATTATTTCCAAGGGAAGCTATGCTGTTTCCATTGCAAAGGCTGCTATCAACAACGGTTACGATATGGATATCAAGAATGCCGTTGAGATGGAAGCAAACCTGTTCGGCATTACCTGCTCTACTCATGACAAGACAGAAGGCATGACTGCTTTCTTGGAGAGAAGAGCTGCTGATTTGACCGATTTCTAAAGGCCAGG
The DNA here is from genome assembly GCA_947384285.1 of uncultured Lachnospiraceae bacterium. GTDB lineage: Bacteria > Bacillota > Clostridia > Lachnospirales > Lachnospiraceae > Petralouisia. The sequence continues at coordinate 1,015 of CANDGI010000016.1, read as the reverse complement.
CAGATAATTTTCCTAAGCCCTTGGCTTTCGTAATCAAAAACATCCGCGGCCTGCCATCCGGCAAGTGCATCTGAATTAGTTTTTGCAAACAAAAGAGCTGTTACACAAGAAAAGCTGTGTGCAGCTCTTTTCAATTTGCAACAAGCAAAAACATTGCAAAGAATGACATTTATTTTGTTGTAAAAGGAAAATGCTTCCATAGCCGCAATATTTCATTCTTCGAGCATGTTTGAAAAATGCGTTAGACTTACTGTTCTAACTTTCCAGACATTTTTCCAATTCCTCCAAATCTTCTTTTGTAGTAGACCAGCTCGTGGCAAGCCGCACCACCGTATGGGTATCATCTGCCTTCTCCCAAAAGCTGACAAGTACATGCTCTTTCAGCTTTTCCAACTTCCCATCCTCCAAAATAATAAACTGCTGGTTCGTAGGAGATTCCAGATAAAAAACACATCCCTTTTCTTTTAATATCCGCTTTAACTGCTCCGCCATCTCTATGGCATGGCGGCTGATATCAAAATATAAGTTCTCGGTAAACAGCGTATCAAACTGTATCCCCAGCAAACGCCCCTTCGCCAGCAAAGCCCCATGCTGCTTGACGGACGTTAAGAAATGCGCCGGCCCGTTCCCCTTAGGAAATACCACTGCTTCTCCGCATAATGCGCCAACCTTTGTGCCGCCTATGTAAAATACATCGCAGAACCTGGCAATATCTTTGATTGTCAAATCACTTTCCAGGCTCATCAGCCCATATCCCAGCCGCGCCCCATCCAAAAACAAGGGGATCTGATACTCCTGGCAGATTGAGGCTATGGCTTCCAGTTCTTTCTTGGAATACAGGGTGCCGTACTCTGTAGGATGTGAAAGGTAAACCATTCCTGGATAAACCATATGCTCCTGATTATCATCCCGATAAAATTTCTGCAAAAACTCCTTTAATATGTCTGCATTTATTTTGCCGCATGCATTTCCCATCACAGTCTGCCCGTCCCTGCACACCCCAATGCCTGTCTCA
>CANDGI010000015.1 GCA_947384285.1 uncultured Lachnospiraceae bacterium | reverse complement strand
CTGGTACCAGGCAAGTCTTTTACTCTTCCGCCTCTGATCAGGACAACGCTGTGCTCCTGCAGATTGTGGCCTTCTCCTGGAATATAGCTTGTCACTTCAATTCCGTTAGAAAGACGGACTCTGGCGATTTTACGAAGAGCAGAGTTAGGTTTCTTAGGAGTTGCAGTCTTCACTGCGGTACAAACACCTCTCTTCTGTGGTGAAGAAGCATCCGTAGGGCGTTTCTTCAAGGAGTTATATCCTTTCTGTAAAGCCGGCGCGGTAGATTTCTTCTCAGATGTCTGTCTTCCTTTCCTTACTAACTGGTTAAATGTTGGCATTCTTTTCACCTCCTGTAAAATTTTCACAATACATTGCCATCCTGCCTTGTCTGCCTTATGCAGGCAGCATGGCTCTTTTGGTGCATATCCACATGCACGCTAAATCATTATATAAGGATAAAATCGCCATGTCAAGGACTTTTTCTAATTTTTCCCGGATTTTGAAATATTATTCCAAAACCCCTGAATTTCCTCCTCGTCACCTGTCCTCTGGCAGTCTGCGCGGTTATCCAAAAACAAGCGCCTGGGACCAAGCCCTGGCATCTTCCCTGCTATCTGGCAGTCCCTGCGGCTATCCAAAAACCTCGGGAAACATTCAAAGAAAATCAACAAATTCCTGCAAATCCTGAAACAAGAAATCCGGCTTCACCGATTGTTCCAAATCCTCTAATCCATAACCGCTCTCTACCAATACCGTTTTCAATCCTGCCCGCTGGCCGCAGATAATATCAGACCCCCGGTCTCCCACCAAATAGGACTGCTCCATGCCAATCCTAAATCTCTCTTTCGCCTGTTCAATCATTCCGACTCCCGGCTTCCTGCAGGTGCAGGCTACGCCATACTTCCCCATTCCCTGCGGATGGTGGGGGCAATAATATACCGCATCCAAACCCACTTCTTTTTGTAGCAATCCATTCAACTCCAATAATACGTTTTCCGTCATCATTCCCCGGGCTACCGCCGATTGATTCGTAATACAGATCGCCAGAAATCCTTTTCGATGTATGGATTCCACACACATCTTCGCATATGGAAAAATTTCTAGTTCCTGAAAAGTTGTTACATATCCTCTTTCTTTGCACAGTACCCCGTCCCTGTCCAAAAATATTGCTGGCCGCGCTTGTTTCTCTTTTTTCATTTTTTTCTCCGTCTCTTGATGGTACGCAAATAATCTATATTTGGGTACGGACGGAAAGCCAGCATGGCCCTTTGGCACACAAACTGGGCAATGCTGGCTTTCCTGTGTATCAAATATAAATTGTTCGTTGTGATACCAAGTACAATCTTTCCAATATCAAATGAGTCCGCCGCACGATAGTTTAAGCATGATAATGGTTCGCTGCCCATTCCTACTCTGCTTCCAGTGCTGCCTCTTCCATCTCCTCATCAAACTCTTCTTCCTCTATCTCATCCTCCTCTGGAATGTAGCTGAAATCCAGCATTTCTTCGTCGAAAAAGATATCGTCCATTTCGTTCACGTCTGTGGAAAGCTTAATGTCGCGGTAACGCTTCATGCCTGTTCCGGCAGGAATCAATTTACCGATAATGACATTCTCTTTCAGGCCAATCAGTGGGTCAACCTTGCCCTTGATGGCTGCTTCTGTCAGCACCTTGGTTGTCTCCTGGAAGGATGCTGCGGACAGGAAGGAGTTGGTAGCCAGGGAAGCCTTGGTAATTCCCAACATTACCTGTTTTCCTTCTGCTGGTTCTAATCCTTCTTCCTCCAACTTTGCATTGGTATCCTCATATTCCAGAATATCTACCAATGTTCCTGGCAAGAACTCCGAATCGCCGTTATTCTCAATGCGAATCTTCTTTAACATCTGACGTACAATGACCTCGATATGCTTATCGTTGATTTCCACACCCTGCAGGCGGTATACGTGCTGTACTTCCTGGATCATGTAATCCTGCACGGCACGGACTCCTTTAATCCGCAGAATATCATGGGGGTTCACGCTACCTTCTGTCAGTTCATCGCCAGCTTCTAGCACAGCGCCATCCATAACCTTTATTCTAGAACCATAAGGAATCAAGTATGCCTTAGTTTCCCCAGTTTCATCATTTGTTACAATAATCTCACGCTTTTTCTTTGTATCCTTAATCGTAGCAATACCAGCAAATTCTGTAATAATTGCAAGTCCCTTGGGCTTACGTGCCTCAAACAGCTCCTCCACACGAGGAAGACCTTGCGTAATATCGTTTCCAGCAACGCCGCCCGTATGGAAGGTACGCATGGTAAGCTGTGTACCTGGCTCGCCGATAGACTGGGCTGCGATGATGCCTACGGACTCTCCCACCTGGACTGCCTGGCCGGTAGCCATATTAGCCCCATAGCATTTTGCACAGATTCCGTTATGGGAACGGCAGGTAAGGACGGTACGGATCTTTACCCTGTCCAAAGGTTCTCCTTTGGCATCCACGCCTTTGCTCATCACAAGAGCCGCGCGCTTGGGCGTAATCATATGGTTTGCCTTGACCAAAACATTTCCCTGGGCATCACAGATATCTTCACAGGAAAACCGTCCCGTAATGCGCTCCTGCAGGCTCTCGATTTCTTCCTTCCCGTCCATAAATGCCTTTACATACATGCCGGGAGCTTCTTTTCCCTCACAACAGTCGATATCGCGGATAATCAATTCCTGTGAAACGTCCACCAGACGCCTGGTCAGATAACCAGAGTCAGCGGTACGCAGCGCCGTATCGGAAAGTCCCTTCCGGGCGCCGTGGGCAGACATGAAATACTCCAATACGTCCAGCCCTTCACGGAAATTAGATTTAATCGGCAATTCGATGGTACGGCCAGTGGTATCGGCCATCAATCCACGCATTCCTGCCAGCTGCTTAATCTGTTTGTCAGATCCACGGGCGCCGGAATCCGCCATCATGTAAATATTGTTGTATTTATCCAAACCGCCCAGCAGCTCTTTGGTCAAAATATCGTCGGTCTCTTTCCAGGTCTCTACAACTTCCTTATATCTTTCTTCCTCTGTAATCAAACCGCGCTTATAGTTCCTGGTAATCTTATCCACCGTATCCTGGGCATTTTTAATCAATGCAGGTTTCTTTTCCGGCACGGTCATATCAGAAATCGATACGGTCATAGCCGCCCTGGTGGAATATTTATATCCCATGGATTTAATGTCATCCAACACCTCTGCTGTTACGGTAGCTCCGTGGATATTGATAACCTTCTCCAAAATCTGCTTCAATCCTTTTTTCCCTACATGGAAATCAATTTCCAGCTTCAAAGCGTCTTCTGGATTGGTTCTGTCCACAAATCCTAAATCCTGGGGCAATATCTCATTAAAGATAAAGCGTCCCAGTGTGGACTCCACGTTTCCGCTAATCTGCTCTCCGCCCGGCATTGTCTTGGTAATGCGGACTTTAATCCTGGAATGCAGCGTCAAAGCGTCATTCTCATAGGCAAGGATTGCTTCATTCACATTTTTAAAGAATTTCCCTTCTCCCAAAGCTCCTGGCCTTTCCTGGGTCAGATAATAAATACCAAGCACCATATCCTGGGAAGGAACCGCCACCGGGCCTCCATCAGAAGGTTTTAACAGGTTATTGGGTGACAGCAATAAAAATCTGCACTCAGACTGAGCCTCCACAGACAATGGAAGATGGACAGCCATCTGGTCTCCGTCGAAGTCGGCATTAAATGCGGTACATACCAACGGATGCAGCTTAATGGCCTTACCTTCTACTAAAATTGGCTCAAAAGCCTGAATTCCCAATCTGTGAAGGGTAGGAGCACGGTTCAGCATTACCGGATGTTCCTTGATCACCTCTTCCAGAACATCCCAAACCTCAGACTGCAGACGCTCTACCATCTTTTTGGCACTCTTAATATTGTGGGCTGTGCCATTGCATACCAATTCTTTCATGACAAAAGGCTTAAACAGCTCAATTGCCATTTCTTTAGGCAAACCGCACTGATAAATCTTAAGCTCCGGTCCTACCACAATAACGGAACGGCCGGAATAATCCACACGTTTTCCTAGCAGGTTCTGGCGGAAACGCCCGGATTTTCCTTTTAACATATCGGACAGAGACTTCAATGCACGGTTTCCAGGGCCGGTAACTGGACGTCCCCTTCTGCCATTATCAATCAACGCGTCTACCGCCTCCTGGAGCATACGCTTTTCATTTCTTACAATAATATCCGGCGCTCCCAGTTCCAGCAGCCTCCGCAAACGGTTATTCCGGTTGATAATCCGGCGGTACAAATCATTTAAGTCGGAGGTGGCAAACCGTCCGCCGTCCAACTGCACCATGGGGCGCAAATCTGGCGGAATCACAGGAATCACATCCATAATCATCCACTCCGGCCTGTTCCCAGAACCGCGGAATGCCTCTACAACCTCAAGGCGTTTGATAATTCTGGCACGCTTCTGGCCGGTTGCATCTTTCAGGGCAGTCTTTAATTCCACAGCGTCTTTTTCCAAATCAATGGCTTCCAGCAATTCCTTAATGGACTCTGCTCCCATGCCCACCCGGAAATCGCTGCCGTATTTTTCCCTTGCTTCCTGGTATTCTGCTTCTGATAACACTTGCTTATACTGCAGTTCACTGTTCCCTCTATCTAACACAATATAAGAAGCAAAATACAGTACTTTCTCCAGTGTCCTGGGAGACAAATCTAAAATCAATCCCATTCTGCTTGGAATTCCCTTAAAATACCAGATATGGGAAACAGGGGCAGCCAATTCAATGTGCCCCATGCGCTCCCGGCGGACGCTTGCCTTGGTGATCTCTACGCCGCATCGGTCACAGACAACCCCTTTATAACGGATTTTTTTGTATTTTCCGCAATGGCATTCCCAGTCCTTGCTGGGTCCAAAAATCTTCTCGCAGAACAGCCCGTCTTTTTCCGGTTTCAGGGTTCTATAGTTAATGGTTTCCGGTTTCTTCACTTCTCCCCGGGACCATTCTCTTATTTTTTCAGGTGATGCCAGTCCAATCTTAATCGCATCAAAGGTAATTGGCTGGTATTTTTCTTTGTTCATTGCTTCCGGCATATGTGACTCTCCCTTCCTTATTCCTGCAGGATATTTGACTATTCATCCAGAACACTGTCAAAGTCAGCGAAATCGTCCTCTAATTCTAATGCTTCTTCCTCTTCGTCTTCTTCAATATCCACCAGCTCTTCGTCCTCTTCACTGAATTCCTGCTTGCTAAAGCCCATTGCCCCAAAGGATTCTTCCTCCTCGAATGCAAAGTTACGGTCGCCTGCAATAATAGAATTCAAGTCTGTGTTGCCGTATTCGCTGGTTTCCATCAATTCCACTTCTTCTCTATTCTCATCCAAAACCTTTACATCCAGCCCCAAAGACTGTAATTCTTTCAAGAGTACCTTAAAGGATTCCGGAATTCCTGGTTCAGGAATATTGTCACCCTTAATAATCGCTTCGTAAGTCTTCACACGCCCAATCACATCATCGGATTTCACCGTAAGGATCTCCTGCAGCGTATAGGATGCGCCGTATGCTTCCAGCGCCCAAACCTCCATCTCGCCGAAACGCTGTCCGCCGAACTGGGCTTTTCCGCCCAAAGGCTGCTGGGTTACCAGAGAGTAGGGTCCTGTGGAACGGGCATGAATCTTATCGTCAACCAAATGATGGAGCTTCAGGTAATGCATATGCCCAATGGTAACCGGGCTGTCAAAATATTCTCCCGTTCTCCCGTCACGCAGCCGAACCTTGCCGTCCCGGGAAAGAGGCACGCCCTTCCATACTTCCCTGTGGCCACGGTTCTCATACAAATACTCCATCACTTCTGGAAGCAGCTCTTCCTTATGCTTCGCTTCAAACTCCTCCCAGGAAAGGTTCACATAATCATTTGCCAAATCCAGGGTATCCATAATATCATCTTCTCTTGCGCCGTCAAATACAGGAGTCGCAATATTAAACCCTAGGGCTTTTGCCGCAAGGCTTAAATGGATTTCCAATACCTGCCCGATATTCATACGGGAAGGCACGCCCAGGGGATTCAGCACAATATCTAAAGGACGCCCATTTGGCAAGAACGGCATATCCTCCACGGGAAGCACACGGGAAACCACACCCTTATTTCCATGACGGCCCGCCATCTTATCGCCCACAGAAATCTTACGTTTCTGGGCAATATAAATGCGCACTGCCTGGTTGACGCCTGGTGATAATTCATCCCCGTTTTCCCTGGTAAATACCTTGGCATCCACTACTATTCCATATTCTCCATGAGGCACTTTCAAGGAAGTGTCCCTTACTTCCCTTGCTTTTTCACCAAAAATCGCACGAAGCAGGCGCTCCTCAGCTGTCAATTCCGTCTCGCTCTTAGGAGTAACCTTGCCCACCAAAATATCTCCGGCACGGACCTCGGCTCCAATGCGGATAATTCCTCTCTCATCCAAATCCTTCAGCGCATCGTCGCCTACGCCGGGGACGTCCCTGGTAATCTCTTCCGGTCCTAATTTGGTATCACGGGCCTCTGCCTCATATTCTTCGATATGCACAGAAGTATAAACGTCCTCCTGCACCAGCCTTTCACTTAACAATACCGCATCCTCGTAGTTATAACCCTCCCAGGTCATAAATCCGATTAATGGGTTCTTGCCCAGTGCAAGCTCTCCATTGGAAGTGGAGGGGCCGTCCGCAATCACCTGCCCTGCTTCTACCTTATCTCCTTTAAACACAATGGGTCTTTGGTTATAGCAGTTGGACTGGTTGCTTCGGGAAAACTTTGTCAGCTTATAAACCTCCCGTTTTCCCTCCTGGGTACGGATGGTAATTTCATTGGAAATGGACCGCTCTACCACTCCCGCATGCTTTGCCACTACGCAGACACCGGAGTCTACCGCCGCCTTCGTTTCCATTCCTGTCCCTACCGCCGGAGCTTCCGTCGTCAAAAGGGGCACTGCCTGGCGCTGCATGTTGGAACCCATCAGCGCACGGTTGGCGTCGTCATTCTCCAGGAAAGGAATCAAGGCTGTTGCCACTGAAAATACCATTTTCGGGGAAACATCCATGTAGTCAAACATGGTCTTTTCGTATTCCTGGGTCTCCTCCCGGTAACGGCCGGACACAGAGTTCCTTACAAAATGCCCGTCTGCATCCAAGGCTTCATTTGCCTGGGCTACATGGTAATTATCTTCCTCATCCGCCGTCATGTAGACAACCTCGTCTGTAACCCGGGGATTCTTTGGGTCAGATTTATCTATTTTACGGTAAGGCGCCTCTACAAAACCATAGTCATTGATTCTTGCATAGGTCGCCAAAGAGTTAATCAATCCAATGTTTGGTCCTTCAGGCGTCTCAATAGGGCACATTCTTCCATAATGGGAATAATGCACGTCACGCACCTCAAACCCGGCACGATCCCTGGACAAGCCTCCAGGTCCCAACGCAGACAAACGCCTTTTATGGGTCAGCTCGCCCAGCGGGTTGTTCTGGTCCATAAACTGGGACAACTGAGAAGAACCGAAAAATTCTTTTACCGCAGCAGTAACCGGCTTAATATTAATTAAGCTTTGGGGTGAAATCCCTTCCAAATCCTGGGTCGTCATACGCTCACGCACCACGCGTTCCATTCTGGAAAGGCCGATACGGTATTGGTTCTGCAATAATTCACCTACTGCACGGATTCGGCGGTTCCCTAAATGGTCAATATCATCACTGTTCCCAAGCCCATATTCCAAATGCATGTTATAATTAATAGAAGCCAAAATATCTTCCCTGGTAATATGCTTTGGAATCAAGTCTGCTGCATCCCGGTGCAAGGCATTCTTGATATCTTCCAAAGTCTCGTTCTCTTCAAGAATTGTTTCCAGGACAGGATAGTATACTTGTTCCGTAATCCCCAGCTTCCTTGCCTCCTGCCTGTCAATATCCACATAGTTGGTAACATCCACCATCAGATTTGACAGCACCTTGATATTGCGCTCCTCTCCCTGGATCCACACAAAAGGAACCGCTGCATTCTGGATATTATCGGCCAGCTCCCGGCTAACAGTAGTCCCTTGCTCTGCAATAATCTCTCCGGTGGAAACATCCACCACATCCTCTGCCAGAACCTGTCCGTGAATACGGTTCCGAAGGGACAGCTTTTTATTAAATTTATATCTTCCTACCTTTGCAAGGTCATAACGCCTGGGGTCAAAAAACATTGCATTGATCAAGCTCTCTGCGCTTTCTACTGTGAGAGGTTCGCCTGGGCGGATTTTCTTATATAATTCCAGCAATCCTTCCTGGTAATTGGTGGCAACGTCTTTTCCAAAGCTGGCGATAATTTTGGGCTCCTCGCCAAATAAATCAATAATTTCCTGGTTCGTGCCGATACCCAGGGCACGGATCAGGACGGTAACCGGAACCTTCCTGGTTCTGTCCACGCGTACATAGAAAACATCATTGGAATCCGTCTCATATTCCAACCATGCACCACGATTGGGGATTACAGTGCAGGAATATAATGTTTTACCCACTTTATCGTGTGCAATTCCATAATATATACCAGGAGAACGCACCAACTGGCTGACGATAACACGCTCAGCCCCATTGATTACGAAAGTTCCTGTCTCTGTCATAAGTGGTAAATCGCCCATGAAGATTTCATAATACTTGACCTCTTCCACTGCTTCTTTGTTGTAGAACCGGACTCTTACTTTTAAAGGAGCAGCATAGGTTGCATCTCGTTCTTTACATTCTTCGATGGAATATTTCACATCTTTTTCGCATAATGTAAAATCAACGAATTCCAGACTTAACTGCCCGCTGTAATCTGCGATGGGAGAGATATCAGCAAAAACTTCTTTCAACCCCTCATTGATGAACCAGTTGTAAGAATTCTTTTGAACCTCAATCAGGTTCGGCATTTCTAATACTTCCTTTTGTCGCGAGTAACTCATACGAACGCTTTTTCCTGCTTTAATCGGACGTATTCTGTTTTTCTCCATTGACGTTTCACCTCTCGTTTTCTTATTTACAACAATCCATAATTTATAAAGTACGCTTTCTATCTGTTTATCTATGATTAATTATAATAAGCACACTTTATCACAATAGTGCACCCTATATGATAGCACAACTGCAGATTTCGTGTCAAGGATTTTTTTGGAAAAGTTTACGGGGGGGGGGGAGGGAAGCTAGGAATTATTTTTCTTTTTGGATGAAAACGGAAAGACAGGATTGCCCATTTTGCGTGGCAAAGGGCTATCCTGTCTTTCCGTCCGTATCTCAATACGAGACATCCGCCGCAGCACTAACACTCAACGTTTTCTTTTCCTGCAGCATCTGGAATATAACCCTATCTTTTGTTAGGGCACCTGAAAACCAATATCTGCAATTTGATTTTGATATTTATCTCTAGTAGAAACATGGAAAGATAAATCCTTCTGCCCGTCATACAGCACCATAATCTGAGTGGTACATGTCCCGTCTTCACGAAGATCTGTTTGCTGATTCAGCCACTGGAGATAATTTCCTTCACTATCCTTAATTCCTATGTTTGGATCATTATATTTATCATTATATGGCTCATTCCTAAAATCCGGCAGTTCTACTTCAAGAACAAGTCCTGCCTTTGTCTTTACGCCACGTTTCACCAAGATACCATTTTCCTCTTGATTGATATCAAAGGCTTGGTTTTTGGATGTGTCAACAGTTACCGGAAACCGGAGATGCCATTCGCCTGTGATATCTCCTGTGCTCTCATATTCTCCCTGAGCATCCCAGCTATCCCAAAGCTGTCCGATTAGTTCATGCACTGTCCAGTCTACCACTACCGTATCATTTTCACCAATTCCCAAATCCACTGGCTCTTCGGTTCCCTTGGACAAATCCAAGGAATGGGGACTCATCAAATCCATTTGATGAACAGCTGCAAAGGTTCCATCCTTTGACCTTTCAAAAGGCCGAATCACGTCTACGATATCCATTCCATTCACTTTGATGTTATAAGGCTCCCCTGTTTTTTTCTCCAGGATAATTCCATCTGCATTCGCTAAATCTTCACGGTCAGTCTTAAGAGTGGTGGTATAATATAGAACGTATCCATCACAGTATACATCAGATACAGAAATGGAAACACCATCATTCTCTGCTGTCAATATATAACCTTCTTCCTGGCGCTTATCTACTTCTTCCTGGACAGCCACTGCATTCTCGCCAATCTTTTTGTACCTTTCGGTATCTTCCTTCTCGTATTTTTCCCCTTGAGCGTTTTCGATAAGTTTTCCAAACACATTGCTGAACAGTTCCTGTGCCTGTACAGGATTTGTAATGCTGAAAGCGCCAACTGTAATGACGCAGGCTGCCGCTGCTCCCACTGCGATTTTCCATGCTTTGGCCTTTTTATTTTCTTTTCTTTTTTCCATCCTTTTTACCTCCATCAAAATTCTCTGTTTATGTCTTTCTTTTTCTTTGGAGGATAATTCTATTGTTTCATATTCGCTAAAATCAGTCTCTATCTCATTTAGTAATCCGTAAATATTTTTTGCCATATTAAACACCTCTTTCCGTTCCAAACTGCCTTCGTATCTTATGCTTCCCTCTGGACAAGCGGTTGTAAATTACTTCTCTTTTCATTCCCGTTTCTTCACTGACCTGATCCACCGTCTTCTCTTCTATATAGATTTTCAAAAATAATTCCCGGTCCGAAGGTTTTAAGAAACTCAGCATTTTTTCCACTTCTTCTGATATCTCTTTTTCTATCATCCCAGCCAGCATATTGTCCTCCCGGACAATCACCGCATCTTCAATGCTGACGGTTGACAGCTCCCGCTGGTACTGGCGCAGGTAGTCAATGGCCCGGTATCTTGCGATGGCCGCCGCCCAGTTTTTAAATGAATTCTTCTTCTCATCGAAGTCGGAAATATTCTGCCAGATTTTCAGGAGCACATCATCAAAGCATTCCTCCTGCCGTTCTGGCAGACTGAAAAGATGTTTGCGGATCACCGCCATCAGCAATCCGCCATATGCATCGATTACATACATGAGCGCCTTTTCATTGTGCAATTGTAATTGCTGAATATAATTTTTTTCTCCAATCTTCATAAATTATCCTCTTTTCCAAACCTGCGCGCCGGTTTGTTTTGTGTTACACTTATTATTACGGATGGCAGAAAGGAAATCTATCAAAAACTTAAAAAAAGGAAAATTTATCGAAAACCAAAAAACAGCATGCCTTCCCACGTTCCCATGGAAAATGCAATGCTGTTTTTATCCTTAATTTGCCAAGCCGCAATTATTTTAAAGTTACCTTTGCGCCTTCTGCTTCTAATTTTGCTTTGATATCTTCTGCTTCTGCCTTCTCAGCGCCTTCTTTTACTACCTTCGGAGCATTGTCAACTACTTCTTTTGCTTCCTTCAGGCCAAGTCCGGTAACTTCACGGACAACCTTGATTACCTTAACTTTGTTGGGGCCGACTTCTGTCAATTCTACATTGAAATCAGTCTTCTCTTCTGCTGCGCCTGCACCGTCTCCAGCTGCTGCTGCAACTACAACGCCTGCTGCTGCAGATACGCCGAATTCTTCCTCACATGCTTTTACTAAATCATTTAACTCTAATACGCTTAACTCTTTAATAGCTTCGATAAATTCTTCTGTTGTTAATTTTGCCATTATAGTTTACCTCCATTTTATATTTGTTTTAGTTTTAAATCTGCCAATCGCTAGCTGCTTTTCTTGATGTTCTGCTCGCCAATCTCAGCTTGCCAGCTGCTAGTTGCTTTCAGCCGCTGGAGCAGCTTCCTCTGCTGCAGCTGGTTCCCCGCCCTGCTCTGCAATCTGATTAAGAACACGGGCAAAGTTGGTAATCGGTGACTGAATGCTTCCAAGGAACTTGGAAAGCAGCTCTTCTCTGGATGGAATAGAAGCAATTACCTTGATTCCATCAGCATCATAGAAAGTTCCTTCCACAACGCCTGCCTTTAATTCCAATGCAGGAGCTGTTTTTGAAAATTTAGCAAGGATTCTCGCTGGTGCGGTTGCATCATCCTTCGAAACAGCAATCGCATTGGGTCCTTCCAACAATGAACACATATCTTCACATTCAGTTCCCTTAAATGCAAAATTCATCAATGTATTCTTATATACCTTGTATGCAACGCCAGCTTCTCTCAACTGCTTACGCAGCTGTGTATCCTCGTCTACCGTCAATCCACGGTAATCCACCAGCACTATGGACTGGGCATCTTTGATCTGTTCAGAGATTTCCTGTACCACAGGCTGCTTTAATTCTACTTTTGCCACGAATTGTGCACCTCCTTATATTATTTAATCGGGCAGGGAAATGTTTTTCTCCGCTGTCCGCCGCTTTCGCGGTATATTTCTGCTGCACGGGCCTGTGCATAAAACAGCCTCCTTGTCCGAGACAAAGAGGCTGGAAATAATCTTCGTTCATTTACTGGAAAAACTTTCCCGTAAATTCCCTCGGCAGGCCATACCGTTACGCTCAAAAGCACCTGCTGTCTTCGGTCATATGCTTGTTCAGTATAACATTGTGTATTTCAGATGTCAACATTAAATTATACAAATTTTGCTGTATTAAGTTTTACGCCAGGTCCCATGGTGGGAGCCAGGGTGACGCTTCTTAAATACTGCCCTTTCAAAGCGGAAGGCCTTGCTTTAATGATGGCATCCATAAGGGTCTGGAAGTTGTCCGCTAATTGTTCTTCTGTAAAAGATGCTTTTCCAATTGGCACATGGATAATATTTGTTCTATCTAATCTATATTCAATCTTACCGGCTTTAATATCATTGATTGCCTTTGTAACATCCATGGTTACGGTTCCAGCTTTAGGATTCGGCATTAAACCTTTCGGTCCCAATACACGTCCTAAACGGCCCACAACGCCCATCATATCAGGAGTAGCAACTACAACATCAAAATCCAGCCATCCATCATTCTGAATTTTGGGAATCAGTTCCTCTCCTCCAACATGGTCAGCGCCTGCTGCCAAAGCTTCATCAACTTTATCCCCTTTGGCAAATACTAAAACCTTAACCGTTTTACCTGTTCCATGAGGCAATACCACCGCACCACGAACCATCTGCTCTGCATGGCGCCCGTCGCAGCCGGTTCTGATATGGGCTTCAATTGTTTCATCAAATTTAGCAACAGCTGCTGCTTTTACCAAGCTGATTGCTTCTGCTGTATCATACTGCACTGATCTGTCAATCGCTTTTGCAGCTTCTGTATATTTCTTTCCTCGTTTCATTCCTACAATAACCTCCTTGTGGTAATATCGGGAGTTAGCCCCTCCCACTGTTTTGCGAATACTAATAGAGCAGCTGCGCCAAGCTGGCTGCCGGCCGCGTGCAACAGCCTCCAGCTGCCAGGCGTCCTACTCTTCTACGGTAACTCCCATGCTTCTTGCAGTTCCTGCAATCATGCTCATGGCTGCTTCCAAAGAACCAGCATTCAAATCCGGCATCTTCAATTCTGCAATTTCCTGAACTTTTGCTTTGGAAATAGTTGCTACTTTTGTTTTGTTTGGTACTGCAGAACCTGATTTGATGTTGCATGCCTTTTTAATCAATACTGGTGCAGGCGGAGTCTTGGTTACAAAGCTGAAACTTCTGTCCGCATATACGGTAATTACTACCGGAATAATTAAATCTCCCTGGTCAGCTGTCCTTGCATTAAACTGTTTGGTAAATTCAACAATATTTACACCATGCTGTCCAAGTGCAGGTCCGACTGGTGGTGCAGGTGTAGCTTTTCCAGCAGGGATCTGTAATTTGATATATCCTTGTACTTTCTTTGCCATTTGGAAATTCCTCCTTAACTAAATACTTGCTGCATCTTTTTTTTGCAATTATGCATATTATAATTTTCTGATATCTGTGAAACTTATTTCAACCGGCGTTTCACGGCCGAACAGGTCAACATTGATTGTAATCATCTGCTTCCCATGGTTCATGGACTGGATGACTCCAACAGTATCTTTCCAGACACCGCCGATAACTCTGATGGTATCGCCCTCCTCAAAGTCCACAACCACACTATGGTCAACCTGGATACCTAATGGCCTCATCTCAGCTTCAGTAAGGGGTACAGGCTTGGAACCCGGACCAACAAATCCGGTAACACCTCTGGTATTTCTAACCACATACCATATGTCATCATTCATAACCATATTAATCAGAACATATCCCGGAAACATTTTTTTCTCTACGGTCTTTTTTACACCGTTTTTCATCTCCACAACACTCTGCATCGGAACCCTTACTTCCAGGATCTGATCCTCCAGATGCCGATTTTCGATTGTTTTTTCAATGTTCTCCTTCACCTTATTTTCATAACCTGAATAGGTATGAACTACGTACCAGTTTGCCTCTGCCATAAATTACCTATGCCTCCTATAATTTCACCAGGTTATCCACGCCAAATCGGATGATTACATCTAATACAGCAATGATCAAGCCTAATACAACAGAAACAGCTACCACAGCAGCTGTCTGCCTGCTCAGTGACTTTTTGTCCGGCCAGATAATTTTGTTAAACTCAGCCTTAAGACCGGTGAACCAGCTCGTTTTTGAAGCTTTTTCTGTATTGGTTTCTCCCATTTTTTACCTCCAGCGGTGCAGACTGCACCATCTATTCAGGAACGGTCAAAAATATTTTAACCTTCACTCTGCTCCATATGATTACTTGGTTTCCTTGTGTAACGTGTGTTTCCTGCAGAACCTGCAGTATTTTTTGGTCTCCATTCTGTCTGGATGAGTTTTCTTATCTTTGGTCATGTTGTAATTCCGTTGTTTACATTCTGTACATGCCAGTGTGATTCTTGTGCGCACAACTTCCACCTCCACTTAATTTCTAATTTTAGGCATAAAAAAAAGACCTACTTCCATCGCTAGTCTACTATAGCACATTCCGGGCGTTTTCGTCAATACTTTTTCAGAATTTCAAAAAAACAATAGAAAATATTAATATTCTTATGCAAACATCCGATATACAATATAAATTATATATGAAAAAACACAATTATACAAGGAGTTATTCTGTGCCCCCATGCTTTTGCATGATTTCAAGGATGAAAGGAGGGGAATTGCATGGCCGCTATTGATACTGCTTACAACTATTATTTAAGCACATATGGAAAACGTTCGGCTTCCCGTTATGATTCGCACAAAAAGAGCGAACTGCGCAATATATATAATACGATTGTAAAAATCAACAAAGACTCCCCCCTCTATAAGATTAAACACTCAGGGGATGTCAAGAAATTTGCCATAGACATTAAGGAGAGCACCCGCATTATCAAAAATGTTGTTGCTTCCCTTTCAGATGCAGAAGAGGGCATCGGCAACGCATTTCAGAAAAAAATCGCTGTTTCTTCCCAAGAAGATATTGTCTCCGCAGATTACATCGGGGACTCTAAGAAACCAGACGAAACAGAACAATTTCTCATTGAGGTAAAACAGCTTGCCTCTTCGCAAATTAATCTGGGGAATTTTTTGGATAAAAACCGTTCGGCGTTAAGGCCTGGTTCTTATTCTTTTGATTTAGAGAATAGTTCCTCTACGTTTGAGTTCCAGTTTAATATTAATTCAGAGGATACGAATTATACCGCCCAAAACAAGCTGGCAAACCTGATTACAAATGCGGATATCGGGTTAAAGGCTTCTGTGATCGAAGATGAAAATGATTTAAGCGCTTTGCAGATTGAATCCGTTTCCACCGGGATTACCTCCAGCGATCCCTTTTTATTTTCTATTTTTCCGCAGGCATCACAGGATTCTATTTCTGCTGTGGAAACACTCGGCATCAACCACGTTTCCCAAGAAGCGGGGAACGCTGTTTTCCTGTTGGATGGGACAGAACGTTCTTCCCATTCAAATACATTTACCATTAATCATGCTTTTGAACTAACCCTCAAGGGCCTAAGCGAAGAGGGGCGTCCTGCAGTCATTGGTTTTAAAACCAACGCGGATGCTATGGCAGACAATATCCAAACGTTAGTGGATTCTTATAATTCTATATTACAGACTGCCAGCAAATATTCCGATTCACAACAGCAAAGCGTAAAACTTTACCGTGACATGAGCAGTACTGCTTTCACTTTCCAAAACAGCTTAGAGAGCATGGGGCTTTTGGTAAATGATTCTGGTGAGATTTCCATTGATAAGGCTTTACTTACAGAGTCTGTATCTGATGATCATGCCGAGGAGCATTTGTCGGTGTTAAATGAATTTAAGAATTTGTTAAATACAAAAGCAACCACCGCATCCTTGGATCCGATGAAATATGTGGATAAGATTATCGTCACATATAAGAATCCTGGGAAGAACCTGGTAACACCGTATATTACTTCAATTTATTCTGGAATGATGATGGACCGTTACTGTTAAGTATCCTTTTCAAATTTCAAAAAAGAGCAGAAATAAATCTTATTTCTGCTCTTTTCCTATTCACCCATGATATACTATAAGTAATCTGGAATGACAACGCCTTTAGAAATTAAGCAGCCGGTTCACGGCTCCATACTGCTCCTGCTGCTTTCTCTGCATCATAATCCGATACTCCTGCAGCAAGCTGTTCTTCTTCATGTCAGATACAGCTTTTCCATAATCCAGATCCTCCAGGCGGCTGCGGGATGCAGTAACATTATAAGACGCATAAGAATTATAATTCATGGTATGATCTAGACGATTGTAAGTTGCTCCAAGGCTGGTTCTCGCCGAAGAGACCTTTTCCATAGCACTGTCAATCTTGGAAATATCAAAGTCACCCGTTACATCATAATCGGAAAGCCCTAAGGAATCCAATACTGCATTGGGCATATTGATATCCATTCCATCCCCATTGGGGCTAGATGCCACATGAGAATTCTTCATGGAACCGTCTAGGACATTCATGTTATTGAACTGGGTATTCTTGGCCGCATCAGAAATATAATCTTTCAGCTGGTCAATTTCCTGCTGGATAGCCTCTCTGTCATCATCTCCGTAAATTGCTGTGTTAGATGCCTGGACACTCAGTTCCCG
The DNA here is from genome assembly GCA_947384285.1 of uncultured Lachnospiraceae bacterium. GTDB lineage: Bacteria > Bacillota > Clostridia > Lachnospirales > Lachnospiraceae > Petralouisia. The sequence goes on along the minus strand of CANDGI010000015.1, from coordinate 51,805 downwards.
CATACGCTGCAAAGAATCCGTAATCTTAGACAATCCGCCTTCTGCCACATTCACCATATCCTGGGAAGTTGCGGCGTTACGCCATCCCACATCATAGCCATTGCTCTGGGACAGCATCTTTGCTGCAATTGCAAGGCCTGCTGCATCATCTGCTGCCTTGTTAATCCGTTTCCCGCTGGAAAGCTGCTGGAAATTACGGTGCAGGTTCTGATTCTGCTTCGTGTATAAGCTTCTGTTCTGGTACATACCCTGGGTTCTGCCAATGGATGAAATACTCATATCATAACCTCCTTCCTTTTCATCATTTTATGTATTCTTTTATGTGTGTAACATTGCTGTCATTAATTTTATTATAGCAAAAGGAAAAACTTTTGCAACGGCTATTTGGGAAAATTTGTGTTTTATTACTATTTTACTATGAAAACCTTCGGTTTCCACAGTAAGGATGGCCATGCGGCCCGCCAGACGGCTGGCTGTGCATGATGGGGGTTACTATGAAAACCTTCGCTTTCCATAGTAAGGATGGCCATGCGGCCCGCCAGACGGCTGGCTGGGCATGATGGGGGTTACTATGAAAACCTTCGCTTTCCATAGTAAGGATGGCCATGCGGCCCGCCAGACGGCTGGCTGTGCATGATGGGGGTTTACTATGAAAACCTTCGGTTTCCATAGTAAGGATGGCCATGCGGCCCGCCGGACGGCTGGCTGCGCATGATGAGGGTTTACTATGTCTTAAGAACGCTGCCTTTCAGGAATACTTTAACGGTAACAAATAATGTCCGTCATTATTATTTTACCATCTTAAGAACCGCCTGGGCAACCTTCCCAAAATTCTCAAATACCGGCAATGTTTCTTTCAGGGACGTGGCAATCTCCTCATCCTTCTTCCCTTCCAGGGCTTTGCTGAGCTTTAGGATGCTGCTGTTAATTTCTTCTTTCTTTAAACGCTCCTCATCCTCATTGATCAGTTCCATGATTCCATTCAGGATGCCGATTTCCCAGTTGATTCCCTTGATAATCTCATCCAGGAATTTGTCTGTATCTTCCTTCCTGTCGCCCTCTAATTCGGGGATAATGTTTCCCATGCTCCGAACCAAGCGTTCATTGTAATCTTTGAAAACCTCCAACGCTTCTATCTGCTGTGCACGCATATCTTCCATTTTTATTTTCCTCCTCTATTTCCTTTGTCCTATATCAGGCTATCTATAAATTCAAGGCATTCCCTGATATACTCCTGTGCATTATATACCAGAATGATTACGCTTATCATCTTTTTGCGATATATTCTCCTATTCCGCCCCAGCAATTTCATTTCAAACAGTCTGCAAAATCTGTTTCACCCTAAGTTCCAGCGAATACTGTCCCTTCGCTTTCTGGTATCCATTCCTGGCAATTTCTCTCCGTTCCTCTTCATGTTCCAGATAATACTTGATTTTATCAATTAATTCTTCTTCGCTGGCATAAACATCCAGGTCTTTCCCAACCTCAAAATACTCCGGGATCTCACTCTGGTAATTGGTTAACGCAAAACCTCCTGCCCCAAGAATATCCCAAAGCCGCAGGGGAATCCCTGTCCGTATAGGCTTAGAGGTAAAGTTCAAGTTAACCTTAGAAAGATGGAAAATCTTAGGCATCTCCGTAGTTGTCCGGGCAAGCCCCCGATAGTTTGCTTTGGGAAGGGGGCTAAAATCGCTTGCCGTATACAAATCCAGTTTAAACTCCTGGGAAACGCGCCCAAGCAGCCGCAGCCTTTCCTGTTCCGTTACTTTATTGCCCAGATAAAGATGCGCCATAACTGCTTTATCGTTATGGTTTGCCTTCTCTGGAAAACGGTAAAAAGGCACTTTCTCTTTGAATTCCTGCAAAACCTGGCCGGTAATGCATTCTTCAAGAAAATTATAGCCGTATACCTTTAGCTGAGCCTCAATCACCCCATCCAGATAACCTTTGAGCCAGGAGGATTCATCCTTCAGGCGGTTATAGGGACATTTTTCTGTGTACAAAGAACCAATAAAGGAAACTTCTGCGGAATATTTTTCCTCATCTTCCTTGGTAATTGTCTCAATCAGTGCATCCAGCCGGGTATAATCTGCCCCTAAAGGCAGGTAGAAAATTCCCTTAGGATTCTCTGAATGGAATTCTTCATACAATGCATAGTCAAACATAAAAATGCGGTTCCATCCATTCCGGATAGAGTGGGAATACAATTCCATTACAGGGCTGTCCACAATCCAGCACACATACGGTATATGAAAAATATTGCATACCTCTGAAACCACTGGAAAGAAATTAATGCTAAACACTATCTGGCTTTCCTGCTTTTTCAAAGCCGCACTGACCAGGTTCATCTGGCCTCTTGCCCCCAGCTCTTTATTTCGCATTTCCTCTGTAATCTCGGTAACTGTATGCCCCAGTCTTTTCATAATTGCTATGATATCTGGTTCGCAAATACTATTGTATCGGTAAAATAATATATTCATCTGTCTCTTCCTCATGAAAAACCATAACAGTCCGTCCATCTTCCTTGTTATGAAAAATCAGCAATCACCTGGCTGATATAAGTCTTATCCCTGATAGGCAATAACACCTGCTCCTCACCAAGTTCATTGTTATACTTGCCGTCTATAGGCATCCTGCATGCTTCTCCTCTTAAAAACCACTCATATTCCAAATCCACATGCCCCACATCCACTGCCTGATACCCACTCCGGCACAAATCATACGCAAGCACAGTGGCCGTCGGCCCCAAAGCCAGCAAAAACAATTTATTCTTTTCCTGCTTCATACAGCAATCCAGAATTTCCTCATACCTGGAAAACGCATTTTCTGCCGGCCCCAAAATTCTTCGGATACTTCCTGCATTGTCAAATAAATCATTCCCAACGCCAAGTCCCGTACAGCACCCTTCCACAAAAATGCAGTCACGTCCATCCCAGATTCTTCTCAGATTCTCAAAGCGCATTCTCGGTGCATCTGTCTGATTGTCCCGGTACATCACATAGGGCCTGGTCAGATATGCGTCATAATATGTTTTTTCAGGATTCAGCAGCAAAAGATGTTCTTTCCGCACCTGTGGGTTCAAATAACAGCGGATTTCCCGCTTTGCCTGTTCCGTGTATTTTTCCAGGCTTCCATAATTGTTCGCAATCCCAATTAAAAGATTCTCTTCCTCTGATTGGAGCGTTTCTTTCAGCCTTTGCTGGAGCCCTTCTTCTACTTCTGTCTGGAACCTGTGGCGGATCCGCCCTGCAATCGCTGCAAATTCTCCGTCCCCAAACCTTGCCAAGGATTTTCCATTAGTTACAATCTCCTCCAACGCCAAATTCCCGTCCATAACCTTTGGAAAAAAGCCTTCCATTGGACGCCCTATGCTGTCTTGCAGCTCATATGGCGCATTTTCCTGGTAATGCATATTGTCCTTCTGGTTCTGCTCCACCCATTCTAAAATCTGCTTCTGCCCGCGGATTAAAAGTTTATTCTCTTCCTCTAACTGATACACTCTTTTTTGCAAGCCTTCTACAATCCCAAGAAGGCTTAAAAACTGCTGCTCTAATTCCATAACTTACCGTCCCTCCTAGTTATGTTGTTCTTGTCAATGCTTCCTGCCTTGAAATGCCATCTGCTGCTGTATCTTTCAACTTTTTCCTTGCCATGGAGTTCTCTTTTCCTTGAAATTTTTATAAATTTTACAAAATGGTTATTATATGCCCTGCCTGTCAGCATATCAAGCAAACTCTTTACGAACCCCTACACATTATAAATATCCGCCTTATACGCACCCATATTGTGCCGCATCCACTCAATGGTCTTGGCAATTCCTTCCCCAAAGGTATACTGCTGCTTCCATTCTGTCAAAGATTTAATTTTGGCATTAGCGCCTAGAAGACGGCTGACCTCGCTCTTTTCCGGGCGCAGCCGCTGTTCATCGCAGACAACCCTTGCATTGGGATTAATCTGGCCAATAATTTCCTGGGCAAGTTCCCCGATAGAAATTTCCTGCTGGGTGGCAATATTGATTTCCTCCCCAATGGTTTTCTCGGATTCTGCAATAGCGATAAATCCCGCTGCCGTATCCTTCACGTAATTAAAGTCCCTGGTGGGCGTCAAAGAGCCTAATTTAATTTCCTCTTTTCCTGCCAAAAGCTGGGAGATAATTGTGGGAATCACCGCCCTTGCCGACTGCCGGGGGCCAAAGGTATTAAAAGGGCGCACGATAGACACAGGGAGGCTAAAGCTGCGGTAAAAGCTTTCCGCTAAGCGGTCTGCGCCTATTTTTGTGGCTGAATAGGGGGACTGCCCCTGGTAAGGATGCTTTTCATCAATTGGCACATACTGGGCTGTCCCGTAGACCTCGGAAGTGGAGGTTACCAAAACCCTCTGTGTCTCTAACTGCCGGGCGGCCTGCAGCACGTTTAAGGTTCCTTTGATATTGGTATCTACGTAAGAATCCGGGGAATGATAGCTGAATGGAATTGCAATCAGCGCTGCAAGATGAAAAACGCCGTCCACTCCCTTCATGGCTTCCCGTACGCCATTTGGGTCGCGGATGTCTCCGGTAAACACCTCAATTTCTTTTAATTTGTCAGCAGGAAGGCTGTCCAGCCAGCCCCAGGTGTTAAAGGAATTGTAATAAGCAAATGCTTTTACCTCATAGCCCTTCTCCAACAAGCTTTCTGTTAAATGACTGCCAATAAAACCATCTGCTCCAGTTACTAATACTTTTTTCATATATGCTTCCTTCCCTCTTAGTTATTTTCTTGTTTTTATGATACACATATGCAGACATCACTTCCACTATAACATGGCTGCTCCTCTACTCCGCTTTCAGGTTTAGCTTCTCCTCCATACGGTGCATTTCTTCAAATTCTCCCATGTCCAGGAAAGAATCTTCACTGATTGGGTACATGCCCACCTTCCGGCCTTCCTGTAAAAGCTTTTCTGCCAAATCCGTCATGTGGAAAAAAGTACCTCCGGGAATCTCCTGTAAAAGCCCTGGACTTAAGATATACATTCCGGTATTGACAAAATAAGAAAGCTTGGGCTTCTCCTCCATGGAATGGATTCTTCCGTTTTCACTGGAGTGAATGACCCCGTACGGCACAACAATATTTTTCAATGCTGTTACAATGGTCAGCTCATTGCCAGTTTCCAAATGGTACTGATAAATATCCCCATAATCTGCATGGATTAAAATATCACAGTTTGTTACAATAAACGGCGTATGTAATTCTTCGGTTAGCAGAGTAAGGCTTCCTGCGGTTCCCAAGGGCTTCTCTTCCTCCACGTAATTCAGATGGTAATCCGCAATATTATCAGAGAAATACGACTTAATCATGCTTTTTCTGTAATTTACCGTAGCATAAAAATTCTTTACCCCGAACTTGCGGAATTCATTGATAATCCGCTCCATAATGGGAATATCCCCGATTGGGATTAGGGGCTTTGGAAGAATTTTCGTATAGGGGTACAAGCGGGTTCCTTTTCCTCCTGCCATAATCACAACCAGAACATTCTGTAATGTATTTTTTCCTTCCTTATCTTCCTCTAAATGGTTCTCCTCTTTGAAAATAATATCTTTGATGCGCTTTTCCGCGGTGACTACCGGCAAGGCCGTAATACTGTACTTTTCCATATACTGCCTGGCTTTTTTGCGCTCCTTGCAGGAAATGACCAAGGGATTTTTATTCATGATATTCCTTACCTCCCCCTGCAAATCCCCGGTCCTAATCAGCCATCTGCGGATATCGCCGTCTGTTACCACGCCCTCTAGTCTTTCATTTTCATCTATGACAAATAAAATTCCTTTTGCATTCAAATCAATCTTTTGCATAGCTTCCACAACAACAGCCTTCTGTGTGATGAGAAACCTGCCCAGTTCTTCACGCTTCATCCTGGGGAACCTCCTGTTTCGTGCGCTACCGTCCTTGATAGCTGTAATTTTGCCTATATAGGTATATCGGCTTCTTTTCAAAACATCTTTATAAACCGCCTGAATCTGTCCCAATCAGAATGGTTTTTCCCTGGAAAACAAATTGCCTTTTTGCAAGAAATCATACTTTCTTTCCCTATAGTATAGTAAACCCTCATCATGCACAGCCAGCCCTTATGCCGTCCACCCGTATTTTTATTTGCCTCTTATTATCATCTGGATTGGTTCGCCTAACTTTATACTCTCTTTTATTTGCTTCATCCGTATCTGGCTGAAGCGTTAACAATGCATTGATAATATCCTGAAATGTTTGTTCCCATTGCCCTGCCTCAATTTCATGCAAAACATTCATTAAAACAACAACATGAAAACGCCGTTTGCCTGCATTAATATCCTTAAAATCTGTATACAATTTGAAGGGCTTATTTTCACCTTCTCCCGGATATGGCTCATATGCGGTATAAACCACATTATTTTTCCCTGGCTCAGAATCTGGCAACAGCTGCATGCACTCCCAAATCCTGCATTTTCCTGCACCATAATCCAACATCTATATTTTCCAATCCTACCAATGAATCATATAGCTCCTTATATATATGGCTATTTCGGCTGATAACCTTGTTGTGATGCATGAAAACAATTTCTTCAAATGAAAATAACGGTACTAAAAACAAAGAATGGGAGGCAATCCAAAACTCAGAAACAGATTCAAATTCCGTCAATGTCTTTATCATCTTCACCAATGCACGAGGATGAAGGTGCAATTCAGGCTCATCAATTATTAAGGCCACGCTATTCTTAGATTTCCGTTTAATAGCCATCAGGAAGACACATAAATAAAACAGCATCAATTCCCCAGGGGAAAATTCTGATAAACCCTCCGCCAACGGCAATCTCCTTTTTATTCTGTGTCTTTTTTTCTTGTTCTAAAGCTTTTAAAAAACGGGTCTTTCCAGATCCATTCTTGCCAATGATTAAATTCTTCCTGGCAAAAACAACCTGGTCTGCATTTTTTAGCCCCCCTGCTTGAAAAATACTATAATCAGTAATCCGGCTGCCCTGTGAAAACATGATAATCCCCCTTTTTGATACAATTATTTACTTTCACCATTATATCAAGGAAACTCGTATTATGTCAATTTTGGGCAGAAAACAATTTGCAAATTACTAAAAAACCGTTATAATTATGCCGAAAATGAGGAGAGTTTTATGGGAGAAAATGATACGATAACCAAGTATGAAATGAGTGGCCAATTAGCCAACAGCGAACTGGTTATTGGATTAGCCTGCGCAGTTGGCACCAATATTTCAACAGTAATTGACTTAATCACAAACCAATTGAAGAACTTTGGATATGATTCTACAGTTATAAAAATTTCAAAGCAGCTCATTGAACCTTCTATTCCAGGTGGAATATCTGAACAAATATCTTCTAATTCTCATGCATGAACAAATAAATTAATGGATCAGGGAAATGAACTTAGAAAACAATCACCGTCTGGCCCTTATAATACTCTCGCCTCTGGAGTGGCTCATTGCATCAACCGAATCCGCCAGGAAAAATCAAAAACTATGAACCAGGAAGATGCAGCGCAAATCCAAATTCCCAAAATGGCTTTTATTGTAGACTCGTTAAAGCATCCTGATGAAGTAGATAAATTGAGGGAAATTTACCCCATCGGATTTTACATGTTTGTCATCAATGAATCCGAAGAATGCCGCATTAAATATCTGTCAGATGAAAAAAATATGGGAAAAGCTGATGCAAGGAAACTGATCCAACGTGATATGGAGGAAACGACGCCTTTTGGCCAGCATACACGGGCAGTTTTTGAACTTGCAGATTTTCATCTCTCCGCAAATGTATATAATGACCATGATTCAAAAAATAACAAAATTAAAAGAAAAGATATATTAAAGCTCCAAATAGACAGGATATTAAACCTTATTTTTGGACATCCATTTATTACACCAACTTTTGATGAATATGCGATGTTTATGGCTTATTCCTCAGGATTGAGATCGACAGACCTCTCCCGCCAGGTTGGTGCTGTCATTGCAAAAAATCATGATATTATAGCTACTGGTGCAAATGATGTCCCTTGCTTTGGCGGCGGACAATACTGGCCTGATTCTAACTACAACGATTTTCCAGATGGGCGAGACTATACCCGCGGTTATGACTCTAATAAAATAAATCTGCAGAAAATTGTAGATGAAATAGTGAATATTTTTAAATTTAACGGAAAATCAGAGGAGGAAGAAAGTCTTAAAATCCAGTCGCGGGATGCCATACTCCGTTCATCCCTAAAAGAATTAACAGAATACGGCAGACCCGTCCACGCAGAAATGTCCGCTCTTATGTCCTGCGCTAAAAATGGAATTTCTGTAGATGGAGCCACCTTATATTGCAGCACATTCCCATGCCATAATTGCGCAAAGCATATCATCTCTGCCGGGATAAAAAGGGTTGTATATATTGAACCCTATCCCAAAAGCCATACATTGGAATTATATGATGATTCGATTACTTTGGCCAGGGAAAACAATAAGTTGGAGTTTGTTGAATTTGTTGGTATCGGCCCAAGACGTTTTTTCGATCTCTTTTCTTTGCGTCTCAGCACCGGAACACGGATTAAGCGGAAAAAACAAGATGGTTATTGCATTGAATGGGATGAAAAAAATGCGCGGGTACGTTGTCAAATGATTTCAACATCATATATTGGCAAAGCGGCCATGGAAGCATTAAAATGGGTACAAGAACAAAAATTCAAAGGAAGGGGTTAAAAAATGCAAACATTGGAAAAACCAACTTTATGCCGCAAACAAGAAACTCACAAATCTACGTTACTGGAGCGAATCGCGCAATGACCCGATTGGAAAATCCAGGCACTATGCCTGGATGAAAGCGATTTGAAAATCAAAAAAGTAATTCAGGACCAAAGAAAGCTGCAACGTTCCCAATAGTTTGCATGGAAATTCTGATAACCTTCGAGGAAATGGGCAGAGCGATTTTTGTGAAATCGCTCTGCCCATTTCCTTGAAAGCTGCAGGACTTCAATACCATTTCCTCCTGTATCATAGTAAACGTTTTTAAAGTGCCGACCACGGCTATTTGACCCTAACATCATCTTAATAAGTTTATCCCGGCGCCAAATGGGGTCGCAGACTGCCCTTTCATAAATCTCCAGAATTCCTTCTGCATCAGTCCATGATCTGTCAGGAGGATCGACACACCGACCACAAAATGACTGTTTATGATAGACCAGCCATACATATTGTTCATCGGCAATGTCGTCACCGGGCGCTCCGTGTCACTTAGTTCCAGATACATTTCCATTTTCCCCGCATAAATATTTTTCAACAGCACGTATCCAGCATCTGTACATATACGTTCCAGCTGCGAAGACTCCAACGACGATACAATCAACGTTGCTATTCAATGTCTTCTTGATAAATAACAGTATCCGCAATAATGTCCCTCCGCGCCTTTTTACCAACTACATTGTTCCACATACATAATGGGAGACCACTCGCTGGACGCTTTGCACATAACATATCCTCTTGTATAACCATTCCTTTTTTTATATCACACAACGCAACTATACTACGCCGCATCTTTTTCTTTTGAACAATTTCATCATCAGACAAAACACGGCTTCCACTTCCTAAAGCTTCGTTGACTAATTTACAACGCCTGATTAATTCCCTCATTTCCATCGGTTCAATTGCCATTTGATTATCCATACCTATCTTACTTCTATCCATCGTCAAATGTTTTTCAATCAGGCATGCCCCCAAAGCCGTAGCCGCTATAGACATCTCATCGCCCAATGAATGATCTGAAAACCCAATCGGATACTCTGGATATTTTTTTCGTAAGCCTTCTATATTTTTCAATCTAATATCCTTTCCCTTTGGCGGATATACAGAAATACAGTGCAGGATACATAAATTATCCACGTGTAGGTCAGCCAATAAATTAATAGCATGATCAATTTCCTCTATCGTACTCATTCCAGTTGATAATACAATCGGTATATGCTTATTTGCAATGTATTCAAGAAATTTATCATTATCCAGATCCATTGATGCAATTTTTATAAACGGTGCATTACATTCATCAACAAGAAAGTCTACCTCCTGTCTGGAATAAGGGGTAGATGAAAAAGCAATTCCTCCTTTCAAACAATACTGTGAAAGTTCTTTTAAGACCGCCGCATCAAATGCAAACCTTGATACCATCCGCTTTGCAAATGGATTCTGGTCATAATATGTTTGTGAATATAAGGTCGATGCCGACCATGATTGGAATTTTACACAATCACAGCCACTTTCAACAGCAGCATCTATTAATTGCTTTGCAATTTCTATCTTTCCATAATGACTTGTATTCACTTCTGCCACAAAATATGGTTGTCCATAATCTTGAACGATAGTACCATCTTTTAAAACACATTTTGCCATAATGTCTCAACCCCTCAAATAAACTAAAAAACAATATCGTAATTTTCTGTGAGTATCTCCTTTCCTTTTTCATAGGAATTCAACTCTATGATATCATCCGTATCCATCATAATATCAAATGCGTCTTCGATCGCCGCTATCAAACTCATATGCCCAACGGAATCCCATTCTGCTATTGATTGATAGGTCAATTCCTCCAGCTGCTCCTCTTTTAGTTCAAATGATTCACAAAATGCCTGATTGTACTTTTGTAAATTTGTCATTCTTTCTCCTCACTTTCTTTAATTAGGCGGTCTCGGAAACTCGACAAAGCCCAAATTACCATTTTTTCATTTCTTTTATTTTCTTATCCTCCCTATCGGGAGTGACAATTTGAATTTATTTTCAAAAAACTATTGACATTTCTTTTGAATTGTGCGGCATATTTGATGATTAAGAAGTATTCCACCTCAACTTGCTTACAAGGAGGTATCGCACGATGATTAAGTACTGGCAAATCAATCGGAAATACCACTGCTTTCCCGCTAACGCAAAAACTACTTTTGACTCTTCTGAAAGAATCCGGCTCCAATCGAAACTTGCTTCCCCTCGGGAAAACTTCGGCTTTTCGACACGGATGCTGTCATTCGCTTTCTTGCGCCTTTTTATTCCAATACCGGAAGACCTGCTTCAAACCAGCCTCTGATCCTGCGCTCTTTTATCCTCTTTTTTCTTCTCATCTGTCCATACACATTTCAACCCCAATGGACATATCCCGCCTCGCCCTGACCATCCTCTTTCACACCAGAAATATGCTTCGCTTCCGAGGCATTATCCGGACCCAGATGCCTCTTGGGGCTGGGACAGCGACCTCAATTCCTATAATATCTATCTCCTAATTGCATCTCGTACACTCTTGTATAACTTGAATTTTTTCAATATTTTCATCAAGTTTCCGAGACTACTCTAACTATTGATCTATAGGTTTTACTATCATTTCATTTAAAAATGTTTCCCTATCTAAAAAAGGTGATAAATCTTCTAACGGTCGATGGACAATTTTATTATTTATTCCCCTGGCAACTGACATATGCAAATACCGTTGATCTGTAACACAATTTATCTCACACAAAATTGATTCATCGCTAAATAATATGTCTGTAAGTTTACTATTCAACTCATCAATTGTTGAAATATGTTCATACCTCACATTAAAACAATTTGCAACCCGCTCAAAATCAGGAACCGTTACCCCATTCGTGCAGTCCGTCCCTATCGTTCTTGTCCTGAATAAGTCTTGCTGCCGTTTTCTAATGACAGCATAAGCATTATTATTTATAACTAATATTTTTATTGGCATATGATAACTCACTATAGTCTGTAATTCTTGTAAGTTCATCATTATGGAGCCGTCTCCTATTATAGCTATAACAGGGGCTTTTGTATCCATCCAGATGCCCATTGCAGCCGGAAGGGCATATCCCATAGCTCCCTGTGCACAAGGATGAATACATTTTTGTGTTAGATTGTAATGTACAGACGATGGAATTATTAATTCCTCATATCCGGCATCACAAACAACCGCTGCATTCTCAGGCATATGCCGATTCAATATTTCTGCTAAATAATACAAATCCGGAACATCACCATCCCTTTTTAACCCAAGCGGGAAAATTTGTTTCCAATGCAGACATTTTTCAACCCATTCATTATATTTTTTATAAAAATCCGTTTGATTCAATGCCTCAATTACTTTTAATGCATCAGCTAAAATCAACCTATCTATTTTTAGTTCGTTTTTTGTATGCTGCTCCTTATCAATATCAATTACAATCAATTTTGCTTCTCTTCCAAATTTTTCAAACAGGTTTCCTGTTATAACCGATGATAACCCACATCCAATAGATATTATTAAATCTGCATTCTGCACCGCAAAATTTCCTTCCCTTGTTCCTCCTATACTTCCTACCGATCCAATTGAATATTGATTAGCCGAACCATATACATCAGCGGCCGCTGGAGAATAGACTACCGGTATTTTAATTTTCTGAATTAATCTCCTGACATTTTCTGTCGCTCCTGATGCTTTTACTCCATTACCTAATAAAAATACCGGACGCTCCGCTTGATATAATTCATGAAAAATATATCTTATATCTTCATCTCTGGGCACAGCCTCTCTATAATGTATATCGCTAGGTAACTTTATTGCGCCCTGTCTAGAATAATGTTGTAACTTATCAACTTCTATTCGGGCATTCTGAATATCTAATGGGACATCAATCCATACCGGTCCCGGCCTGCCGGCTCTCATGATATATAGAGCCTTCTCCAGTTCATATACAACCCTGCTAGGATCGGTCAGCATTACAGCATACTTTGTAATCGGTTTAACAAGAGCCACTATGTTTGCTTCTTGGGAACCATATGTTCTAATAGATTTTTGAGTATAATAAGTAGTTTCTGAAAGCATATTCTGCCCAGAAATAAAAATACATGGAACAGAATCCTGATAGGCACATAATACACCAGTAATTGCATTACATGCAGCACAGCCCGTAGATACCAAGCAGGCTCCTATATTATTATTAGATTGCGCATATGCCATTGCCGCATATGCGCCTGCCTGCTCATGATGAACAGAAACAGCCTGCATTTTAACATGTTTAGCAACTGCATCGGAGAGAAACAATATCCCTCGCCCCGTTACCATAAATATATCTTTTGCACCTTCGTTGTATATTTTATCTACAATATAATCAGCTACCCTAATCATTACAATATTCCTTTCCTATTTTCTCTGCGATAATCTCTGCTGATAATCCTTTCTGGCCTTGTACATATTTACTATTTGCAGGCAATGGGAATATATCATCAACGCCTATATGAATTTGATGTACAAATTTTTCCGGTCTATATAATATTCTGCAATAGCCGTATTGTCAAACATATCAAAATAGTTCTTCATTTCATTTATCGATAACTATAATCTTAATGGCTTCCCGCTCAATATCTTTTTTGATTCGTGTAATGTTCTATTCCTGCCATCTGATATTTTGAAAAGGAATCATTTAACGATAATAATGTTTCAGCTGACGAACCAGTTTTGTCCCATTACATTTCGAGACATTGGCCTAACAGTAACGGGATTTCTTGATTGAACCCGGCCAAAATAAATGACGCGGAATCTTTCTTCCTCTTAATAGAAGAGAAATATCTTCCGCAAAAATTTTAGCCCAGGAATCTTCCAGTGCTTTCTGTTCCCGGGAAGTTAATGAATTTGTAATATCTGTAAGGGACAATTGCTGTGAACTGTTTGTACGAAATACTATTGCTGCACCGCCTTTCTGATAATTCCATTATATTCAGAAAGCAAACATTTTAACTATATTTGTGTGAAGTTTTCAAAGTGCCGGCCGAGGCTGTTTGACCCAAACATCATCCTATAAAACAAAAAAGGATAGCTTGCATGCTATCCCTGTTTTTCTTCACAGCACCTCCATGCGTCTTAAAATGGCATCCTATCATCTTTTTATTATATCGGTATTCTGAGAGAATATCTTTAGTTTTTTATCCCAAATCCATTTTTCTCAATTACCAAACTCAATTCAGGCCTCTCCATGAGCAAAGCTGAATTAATTTCGGCAAATTTCTAGGCAGAAGTTACTTTGTCAATTTTTCGACTCTTTTCCTAATTACAACGGATTATGGAAGACTTTGTTCACATTTTATTTACTCATGCGTTTGTCGTGCCGGATATCTGATTTTGATGTACTTTTTTATCTCCTCCAAGTCAAGTTCTCTGCTTACTAATATCTCCCATAACCTCAAAAGATTTCTATTACCGTCTATTGGGTCTATCCTGATCACCGTCTGCTTTAAAGATCACAATATCTGGATCACTCTTCTGATACCAGATATTCACATTTTCCTGCACAAAAGGTTCAAAATAAGTCGGTATCACATTAGTGTCTTCCAGTTCACGCAAGGAAAATCCTGCCTGGCTCATTAATTCCCGTGGCAGTGTCCCCACCATCATGTCGATATATTCATAATCATTTTTATCCATAAGCTGATGTAATGCTGTTCCAAGGCTTCCAATATATGTTAGATTGCCAATATAATCTACAAGTCTCAGTATTTTATGTTTATGAATTTCTATCTCCCGCCCAACTAATATACCTAAATATGCCTGTTCCTTTGCACCTTGAACTCCATATATTTTATATTGATAAACTGGATGTTTAAAATATCTTTTATCAAGAAATTCTTTTGACTTATAACCCTGTCCTTCTTCTTTCCTCTCAAATTTAAAACATTTCTCTGCTTCTGACATATTTTGTAACGGCCTTAATAAAATTTCGGTATGACAGTATTCTGATGAAACATGGTGGTTTATACGTGCCACCTTAAAATCAGTAAACTTATTATTTATCATATAATACTGCTGCATAATACCTGTCTCATAATGAAATATCCGTTTTCCAATAGGAATCATAGTACGTGGGTTTGTGCCAGAACTATAATATGCCTTCGCGGGTACTATCTCTTTAAATCTTTTTATCAACTCTATTCCGCATTGTGGTATTTCTAAATCCGGTCTCACCACCGTAATAGCACTAGATACATAACGTTCTTCTGGTAATGCCGCATAAGGTATAAAACCATTCATGCCAGCTATTTTTTTGTTCTTATCCAACATAAGCACTACATTTATTGCATTTTTATCTCCAAATTGCTCATTTCCATACTGCCATTGGAAAAGTTTCCGGTCATTGGCCAATATGTGATTTTCTGACCATACTTTTTTAAGAAATAACATAATCTCATCTATATCATCTATAGTTGCCATTCTGAAATCAAAATATTTATCATATATATTCATATATATTTCTCCTATTTTTTGAAATTTTAATAATGATAGATTTATGAATAACATTCAAAATTTAAATAGTTATTACTTTTGGGCGGAAAATCATTACAGTCTAATCTTGGAAGCAAATACCGGTTGTCTTTACCAATCTCTGCAATTCTAACCTCTGTGGTCAAACCACATACACACCCTCGTTCCTTTACATATTTTACAACATCCTCATTATAAGAACCATATGGGTAATTCATTACCCAACTGTCTTTTTCAATAAAATCAGACATGATATCCAATGCTTTATCAATATCTGCTTTCATCTCATCTTCCTGTAATTTTCCTAACCAATAATGGTCATACCCATGAATTCCGATAAACATTCCTGCATCCTTCATACATTTAATCTGATCCCTGCTCATATACAGTTCTTTAGAAAATACGTTTTCCGGCAGTTGTACATATTTTTCAAATAATTCACTTGCAATAATCCTTCTCAAATTTTCCGGCAAAACATTCTGTAAAATATTTTTTACAAATACTGTTTCCTTCCTGTCAAATCTACTTGCAATGGCATACTTTGCAAATAATTCTTCATTGGACAAAATGCCACTTTCCGAAAATTCTTTTCTGTAAAAATCCAACCTATCAAGCATAGATTTTACTATTTCCCGGATATCTGCACTCGCCAGAATAAAATGTATTTTATTTACATCCAACAGCACATTTTCTGAAAATGTTTTTCCCGATATAAAAAAAGAACCTTGTATTTTGTTTTCTTTTAACACTGGAAAAACCGTTGTAAAATGATCTATATATCCGTCATCAAACGTCAATAACAGTGCATTTTCTGGAAGCTTGCTGTTCTCTGAATTACATGCCTCTATCACTTCCTCCATAGTGACAATTTTAAAATGATTTAAAAAAAAATCAATTTGCTCTTTAAACAACTTATAATCCAAACCTTTTATCTCTGGATATCTGCTGTATTTTAAGTCTCTCACATAATGGTACATGGCAATTCTCAATTTTCCCATACGATTAATCTCCTTTATTCGTCCAAACACTCTAATATATTCCTAACCTTTTCCACTGCATCAAAGAATCCCCTGTACTCCTCCGGCGCCCACCGTTCCCGTATCCTCTGCTGCACCCCTGATGGCCCAACCACAGACGGAACAGACAATGCAACCCCACGCACGCCATGTTCCCCTAAAAGCTGTGAACTAACCGACACAATGGTTGGGCGCTGGTTCAAAACAGCGTCTGCCAGATGGCATACGCATGTAGCAATCCCATAATGGGTCTTCCCTTTGGAACGGATAATTTCTGCTCCCATTTTCCGGGTTTTTAAGGCTATTTCCTCCCGAACCTGCTCATCCCAGGGCAGCGATACCTCATTGCAGTACTCATGAATGGGGATTCCCCCTATGGTCACCCGGCTCCAGACAGGAACCTGGCTGTCCCCATGCTCCCCCACTAAATACCCATTGACAACCCCAGTGCTTAATCCAATATAGTCGGCCACTGTCCGAACAAAACGAGACGAATCCAGCAGACAGCCAGAACCAAACACCATCCCATTTGGCAATCCCATCCACTCATCTGCTTTATAGGTAAGTATATCAACCGGATTTGAAATAATCAGAAGAACTCCACGGGTATAATACTTTTGGATAGACTTTATGACAGATTTTAAAATTTTCACATTTTCCCCAGTCATATCTAAACGGGTTTCTCCATTTCTACGATTCCTCCCAGCAGTAATAATAATCAAATCACAATCCGCACAATCAGGGTAATCCCCTGCGTATAAATCTGCTGTGCCCATGCTTGGCAGCCCATGCCGGATATCCCAGGCTTCCCCCTCTGTTTTTTCTTTCGCTATATCAATTAAAACAATTTCTCTTGCAATGTCCCTTAAAGCCAAGGCATAAGCGATGGAGGAACCCACAAATCCAGCCCCGACAATCGCAACTTTTCTATTTCCTACCACATATCCCGTCCGCATAATACCTCTCCTGTTCTGCTCCAATCTTTCACCCAGATAAGCTGAACCCAAAATTTTACACATTGATTGCGATTGTCCTTGTCAATCGTTCTGACAGATCATATCCATCCCAAATCAGGTCAAAGTCCATGGTCTTTCCGATTGGGACAATCCGGTCAACTCCCTTAATCCCAGACTTTAATAAAGGAAAGATCCTCTCCCGTTCCCCCATAAATCCAATAGTCTGGCAATGTGTATCATCACACAGCTTTTTCAATTCCAAAATATCATTACAGTCATATTCAAAAAAATATCCTGAATTATCTTTCCACTCCATAAGACTGTCTGTAATTTGGGGGATTTTTACCCTCACAATATAATTATCCTCCTGGCCTTCTATTTTTACGCCAGGCTGCGCGGCTGCCAGTAAATAACTGCTGGTTAACTTGTTAATCCCCATAATCGGCTGAAATTCGTATTTTTCCTTCACAACTCCATGAAGGATGCTCCAAAATTCCCTTTTCGCCTCTTCCTTCTGATTTCCAAGCCAGACGACAATCCTGGGGCTGGTACAGGCATTTTGGTCAGTAAGGTATGTGTCATTATAAAAATCTTCTGCCGCCTTTTTTTTATCCTCCAGCTTTAAGTACACCTCACTGTCTATCACAGCCAGGGAATACCTGTCCGCAAAGGTAATCTCCCCCGCCCTCGGCGCCAATGGGGATTCCCGCAGTTCTGCAATCGTTTGATCCCCGCCCCAGATAATTCTCATGTCCGCCATAGCAGACAAGCAATCATTAATCTCCCGATTCCTTTCATAACGAACCAGGCAAATATAATCTTTTACATGGTTAAATTTTAGCAGGGATTCCAGGATTGCTTTATTAATGATTCCAACCTGCGGGAAATCCTTCGACGGCACCCTTACAATATTGGCATTTCCCGTCAAAAGCCCCGTGACAAGGGAATAGGCATAATTAACCGGCACATTGGACGGCGCAACATGGAATGCCAGGCCTCTTCCCATATGCAAATTCCCATCATTTTTCTCAAAACGTTTTTTCAGGCTCAGTACAGAGGATTTCCGCATCCAAAATCCTAACGTAATAATATCTGGATATGCTTTTGCCTCTTTCATGCCCATAATCCTCCTGGACACATCATTCAAAAAATCTATGGTCTCTTCGTCAAAAGGCTCTTTGGCTGGAACAGATGCCATATTTCTGGCAATTTCTGCGCTCCCTATCAAATAAGTAACGTTATCCAAAACAATCCATTCCTTTTTATTATTTGAATCTTGCTGCATAAGTATCGCTGCACCCCCTGATCTCCGCATGTTTCAACCGGCCGATTATTTTGAAATATTTTCCTTTCCTTCCACAGGGACAGTCATCTTCCCCTAGTAAAACACCTTCATCTTCTGTGATAAGGGAGTGGCCAGGATAAGACTCTGGAATCGTTGACACGACCTGGATAATTCCTTTTTCTCCAATTTCGCATTCCGAAAAATCCTCTGGCCTTCTCATAATAACATCTGAAAATATACTTGCATGAAGGTGTCCGCACTCACACTGCATATAGATACATCCCGTCTGCTCTACCATTCCATAATAGTCATGGATACTGTTCAATCCACATACCGCCTTTAACTTTGTGTGAAACTCTTCAGGGCTTACTGCCTCGCTTACAAGCTTTTTCCAACCTCCGCCATGGATGAGTATGCCAGAGGAAAGGTCAAGTTTTACACCTTCTCTTTCTAACTTGCACAATTCTTTGTAAAAATGCTGCCATACCATAAATGTGAATCCAAACAGAAGAATCCTCTGCCCTCTATATTTTTCCAGGAATTCTTTCAGCCCCTCCACATCAAGCTTCATATTATCATCCAATGCATAAATTTTTTTTGCTCCAAAAATGGAAAAACCAAGAATACCTGCTCCTCTTGCAGAAAACATGGTTCTGTTTTTCACAACAGAAGGGCAGTCTACGATAATCATCGGCATACGGCCGGAACCTGTAAAATCAGATACAATCTTCACCATGGTTTTCTGCTGATTGGAAGATGTTGCCTTATCCAAATATATTTTAGAAACCGCCTGCCCAGATGTTCCTGAGGAAGTCATAGTTTTTACTATTTCATCCTGAGGAATGCTTCTTAAAGACAACTCTTTAAAAAGACGAACTGGCAGAAATGGCAAGTCTTGATAGCTTCTTACATTTTTCCTGTCATACGAAATACTGTCCAGAATACGTGCATATTCTGGACAGTTTTCCCTGTGGTGCTCAGTCAGTTCCAGCAGACGTCTTGTAAGCATTTCTCCCTTTTTTTCCTTATCCAAAGAATAAGGGGATATCTGCAAAATTTCTTCAAAATTCATTCTTTCATTCATAATATTTCGCTAATTCCTTATATAATGTTTTTCCGGCATCATTCTTTGGAATCTCATCAACCACCACGGTTTGAAATGCAGCTGGATTTAACTTTGTTTTAAATACAACGAATTCCTTCACTTCATCTGCCTTGGCGCCATCTGTCACAAAAAGATACATGTGGTCATCCACACCAGCGCTGGCACATTCCATGTCACCGAACTTTCCTTTTATCATCCTGTCAATTTCATCAAGGTTGACTCTGTTTCCATAAATTTTTAAAAACCTCTTTTTGCGGCCTACGATATAATAATAACCATCTTTATCAAACTGTGCCATATCGCCAGTCTGAAGGATTCCTTTACGCTCATCTGCCTTGCTCAAATCTTCCCCGCATTCCGCATACCCAAGGGTAACATTCTCCCCCTGATAGACAAGTTCCCCTGTAACAAATGGCTCTGTAATATCTTCACCATTTACATCAGCTAATTGGAACTTGCCACCTGGAATTGCAATCCCCATGGAACCGCACTTTTCTATGGCCTTCTCTGCTGGCAGGTATCCCATACGTGCTGTCGCTTCACATTGCCCATACATCACAACAAAATTTTTTCCGTTTTCCGCCGCATACTCTGCAAATTTTTTATGGAGCTCTGGGATAATTTTCCCACCCGCCTGTGTCATAGTCCTCAAAGACGGCAAATCCATGCGCCAAAAACGCAGCCTGTCAAGCATCTCATAGGTATAAGGCACCCCGCCGAAGGATGTGGCCTTTTGCTCCTTAAAAAAGCTCCAGAAATCCTTCTGCATCAGCCCCTTGTCTGTCACAAGCAATGCTGCGCCCACCAGAAAATGGCTATTGATAATCGAAAGCCCATACGTATAGTTCATAGGAAGGGTGGTAATGGGTCTCTCTGTCTCATCCAGCTTAAGATATTCCACAATAGACTCCGCATTTACCTTTACATTTGTATAACTCTGCCTTACAAACTTGGGACTTCCGGTAGAACCCGACGTAGTCAGCAGCAGACACAATTCTTCATAAAGAGGATAAGTTTTGTCATAATTTGTCTTTAACAGGACATATCCATAAGACTCATATATAATTTTGGTGTCTTCAAAATCATTTTCCTGTGCCTTTGGCACCCACAAATAAGACGGGCAGTAGGCGGACAGCAAATTCTCAAGAAGTTCCCGCTCCAAATGACTGTTCAACAAAACAGGCACAATCTTATGATTAATAAAAGCTGCATAGCCTAATACGGAACCAACGGTATTTTCACAAAGTGAAAATACCAGACACCTTCCTGCAACGGCATTTGCAATCCGATTTCCTTCCTGCTCTAACTGCTCATAAGTAAGAACTGTCCCATATTCATCAATTACAGCATTTCTGCTCCCGAATTTTTCAAAATTCCACATGATACTGCTCCTTAAAATTCCATTCCAATTCCTTTTACTTTATTTACTTGGGCCTATATCGATCCAACACTTCTGTAATGGCTACTACAAAATCTGCGCAACACGTAAATTCACCATCCACAAAGCCATCCACATGACCTTTTGCCACACCTCGCCGGAAAGAATCCAATGTGGCATCCATGAAAAGACGATCCCCTGGCACTATTTTTCTCTTAAATTTCACATTATCGATGCTTACAAAGCTGGTTTCCATGCCCCGATATTCCTCTATACATAAAAACGACATTAAAAATGTCTGAACCAAGCACTCCACCAAAACGAACCCAGGGACATTGGGATCATCATCAAAATGAGCTGGGAAATACCACTCATTATACGTAAAATTTTTAATCCCTTTCGCACTTTTTCCTGGAATAGCCTCTGTTATTCTATCAACAAATAAAAGAGGGTACCGGTTCCTCTGGCATGACTGGATACCCATAAGATCAAAACTTAACTTTTCTTCCATGACCTACCTAACCTTTCAAAAATAATCTTTATAATGTCAAATATTCCTTTGCCTGTTCCCAAGTTTGCTTCAAGATTGCTTCAACAGAAAGTTCTTCTCTATCATGCCTGCGCACTGCCCTGCCATAAAAATACCCTGGCTGTCATCTCCCTCTCGAATAGCTTTCTTAAGCGCATCTGCAATCTACAGTATCAGACACCCGACCTTACGCAGCAAATTATTTACCCCCTATCTTCTCCATTATCCCATCAAAAACTCTGCCATCACAAAATCCAGCTCGTCATCAATATCCATCGAATGTTTTTTATCCATAATATATGCATAACCATTTTTCCCATAAAGATTGCCTTTCTCAAGGATAAGTTTAACGTTTGCCATGTAAATCGCTCCGTTCACACGATAATACTGGGGAAGCCCCTGTCTCGGCACATCTCCCTTTTCCCTGATAAATCCTTCCAAACATCCATCCTCCGGCAACGTATTGCTCCACAAAGGCGAATGTTCCATCTCACATACTGCGATTACTGTTTCAGCCTGTTTCTCTACAAACAATTCATAGGCTTTTTGAATATCCTTTGCACTCCTCAAAGGGGAGGTAGGCTGCAGCACAGTAAGCATATCAAAATTTTTCCCCAGCTTCTCATATTCATGCAGGACAAACCTCATTGCATCCCAAGTTCCAGCAGTGTCAGAAGATAATTCACTGCTCCTCAAAAAAGGAACCTCAGCTCCATATCCCCTTGCTATTTGTGCGTAATTCTCACTGTCTGTAGACACGTGGATGCAATCATAAATGCCAGACTTTATCGCTGCTTCAACGGAATATGCCATCAAAGGTTTCCCCTTTAATTCCTTTATATTTTTATCCTTTAATCCCTTTGAGCCGCTTCTTGCAGGGATAACCGCTATATTTTTCATTGTTCATTCCGCCTTATATGAGATATCATAAAATTGCTTTTTTAAATCTATTTTCCTTTTTTTCAAAAATTTTTTGAGAATTTTAACAATTTGCTCTGACGTATTGCCATTTCCATACGGGCTGTGATATTCTCCAGGTTCCATATGCATTGCCTGCTCCATTGCATTCAGAATGGACTGGTGTTCCGGTTCACAAGGTATTATACTGTCTGCCATAATTCTCCCCTTCTGTCTGTCCCCTATATTGACAGTAGGAATCCCCAACGATGGCGCCTCAATAATTCCACTGGAAGAGTTTCCCATTACAAATCTGGCATATTTTACTCCACTCAAGTAGCGTTTCATTCCTAGAGAAGAAATCAGCTTCATATTTGGATATTTTGCTGTCTCCCATTCCATAAAATTATTAATCACCTGTCCGCCTGCATCAGCATTCGCTTTTGTAATCAAATAAAACAAATCCTTTCTTTCTCTCATTGCAAGAAAAACCTCCTGTATCTGCTTTTCTGCAGTTCCCGGCTCCATGGTTACCGGATGAAAGGTCACAATTACATAATCTTTTTCTGTCGGAAAACCTATGCTTTTTCCCAATTCCTCCCGACTCAATAATCTTTCTTTTAAAATATTTTCCACTCCCAACGCGCCAACATTAAATACCCGCTCCGGCTCCTCTCCCATCTGGATAATCCGTCTGCGATACTCTTCTGTGGAGGCAAAATGGAGATAACTCATCTTGGTCACTGCATGGCGTATGCTGTCATCAATCGCCCCCTGGGTCAATTCACCGCCATGAATATGCGCAATGGGTATATGGGCGTTTGCTGCGGCTGCACAAATAGCCAGAATTTCTGTCCTGTCACCTAATACAAATAGAAAATCGGGCTTTTCTTCCTGAAAATATCTGCCAAATTCTATTAAAGCATTCGCCATGATGAGAGAAGCATCATAATCTGTATTTCCTTTGGTATTGATTGGAATTTTCCTATCAATACCAATCTCGTCTTCTTCCGCTTCTAGATAAGTGCTCCCCAGTTCTGGAACCAAATGTGAACCAGTGAGTATTAACTGGGTTTCCCAATTGACGATGTTTTTAAGTTTAATAATTAACGGTTTTAATATTCCGTATTCTGCTCTAGTAGCAGAAACTATAGTAATTTTCTTTTTGGACATTTTATTTCCTTCAGCTTATCGTTATCTAATCAGCAAAATTTCAGTCTGGCATTAAACAGCAAACAACACGTAATCACAA
The DNA here is from genome assembly GCA_947384285.1 of uncultured Lachnospiraceae bacterium. Classification (GTDB taxonomy): domain Bacteria; phylum Bacillota; class Clostridia; order Lachnospirales; family Lachnospiraceae; genus Petralouisia. The sequence continues at coordinate 28,109 of CANDGI010000015.1, read as the reverse complement.
GGCCACAGCCCCATCCCATTAAATCGCATATAAAATTTATAATCATCACGAATACTTGATATCAATTGGGGAACCTCAAAAACATCTTCTGGCAAATGATAAGAAGATATCAATAATCTGGGTTTGTCGGATAGAATATGGTTTTTGGCACCCATTATAGCATCTTTTTCAGCTCCCTCTATATCCATTTTAATAACTGTAACTGGCTCTTTAATATCCTCATCTAAAGTGACAACTTCCACTTCTATATCCTCATCTAAAGTGACAACTTCCACTTCTATATCCTCGTGTTCCATCACGCGGTTACCCGCTCCCCCTATGCTGCCTTCCAGATACATCTTTCCATTTTTTCTCCCAACGCCTTTTTGTCTTGTAACAATATTCGGATACTGGGATAAATTCTGAACCAATGTCTGATAAGTTCCTGGAGTAATCTCATACGCATATATTTTTTTATAAACATCATACATTTTTATGTAATCATACACTGAATCACCTGTAAAAGCGCCTAAATCTACAAAAACATCATCCTCACCACATTCTAAAATATCCAAATCATAGTAGTCTGGAAAAACTGTCTCCGTAAAAGAATGTAACCTGCTTATATCAAAATCAAACCAATAACGGATAATTCCGTTTAATATCATCTTTGACCTATGATCAGCAAGACGATCATATAACCACTTGTAACTCTCAACCTCATTTGCCATCAATTCCACATACTGCTCAATTAAAGAAAAGTCACCTTTTGTAAAATCTAACTTTCTTTGCATATATGTATATCTGTACGGCAACGATAAATACTCAATTCTCTGTCCTTCCGGCAGCCTCATAAAATGCTGTACAACCATTTGATATATGATATCTATATCAACATATTTAAAAAACTCATAAATATCCCAAAACTCTCTGTCAACTGCCTTTCCTTGGCGCCTTTCTAACGACTGTTCCCACATAGCAATCAACAATTCAAGTTCCTCTATATACTGTAGATATCCCTCCTCATTTGTGATATCAATGTCTTTTTTACATCTCAGTTTATCAGAATGATATAAAATGTTATTTATTTCCACAACTGCTAATTGCATATTGCAAATATCTTCCGTTCCTATCCTTTTGCGTTTCATTGTATCAATAATAACTCTCATATCTTTGATAATTGATTTAATTGAAGTAAATTCCTGCATTTCTCTACACTCCTTGCATTCTTTCAGATTCCCGCCTGTCCATTTCCCTCATAATCCTCACAAACTCTGTTTCTGTATCAAGCAGCAGTTCTGCTCTCTCTTTCGCTTTTTCCGACATAAGCTCATAATATTCTTTATCATTATAATACTGTAAAATCTTATTCTGCATTTCCTTATAATCTTTCACACAAAATTCCCCGCCTGCGTTTACTGCAACGTCCCCATAACCTGTCGTAACAACCGGTACACCTTTAAACATAGCTTCCACGCAAGAAGTCCCCCCGCCTGACCTTACCGGATTGACATAAAGGTCGCAAATTTCCATCCATGATAAAATATCCTTACAAAACCCAAAAAAAGCTGACTGTCTTCTCAAACGTGGAAAACGGCTTATATAATCTTCATATTTATAAAAGCTTCCCAAAAATCCAAAAACCATATTCGTTTCCATTATTTCTTCCAGCATTCTTAAGAATTTATCATCTACCTCAACATCTAATCTAGCTCCTACAATAATTATTAGAAACTTATCTTCAGGAATTTCTACCATTTGTTTTGTAATATGTTCCGTTTGTGGTTTTAAACTCGATGTAAATATGCTCTCAATCACATGATTTTTTGTATGCCCCACTGCTTTTAGTATCTCAATATCCGCTTCATTCATTTTTCTTCCCAATGTCTGATATTCTGCACAGGTATCGCATAATTCTGATGGGCCTAATCCAACCACTAACGCAGGAACCATTTTATTTGCCAGGTCTCCAAGAATTCCGCCTCTTCCAATAAGTACGATATGTCCTGGAGCCATACTTCGAATTCTGGACAGCAAATGATCTAATTCCTCTATATTGGGCATATTATTGTCACATTGATAATATGGAACTACAACCCCTTTCCACTTCTGTTCCTCTTCTTGGCTATTATTATAGCTTCCTATTGCATTATCATAAAATGGAATTGCCCCTACCCGTGTAAGCACCTCGCCAGTATTAATCAGTAAAACCTGCTGGTCCATTTTTTGCATCAATACTTTACATCTATCTAAAGCTGTTTTCGTTGGCCCATGCTGCTCTAATAAAAATTGTTCTGTAATTACTACCGTTAAATGATCATTTCGCTCTTCCTGCGGTATCATTTCCAAAGGCACTGTCACTTTTTCTGCAAATTCCTCGACTATTTCTCTACGATATTCCCACATTTCTATTTTTATTTTCTGAATATTCAATTCCTGAAATTGAAACATTAAGGAAACAAATTGATAGTACAGAAAATATTGTGTGTTAAGTGAAAATTCCCTCCTATTCTTTTTAACATAATAAAAAAATTTTTGGAAAATTTCAGGATCTTTTTTGATTCCCATTAGTATGGAATACCACCAAACCGCTATGGATGGATACTCGTAAGGAATCTCACTCTCTAATAATTCAATAATACTGCCCTCTAAACCATCCCACAAGTTTTCAGCAACACCAGCCAGCCTGCATCCTGCTTCGACAGCGTCATTTGACACAAGGTCTCTGCATATCTCCTTCTCTTTGCGCATAACTTCTAATGCTTTCGCTACGTCATTACCAAATTGCATAGTTGTTTCTCCCTTCCAGCTTAAACCAGTTTACCATGAAAAAAAATTAACTCATCTTCCTCAAAATCTCTTTCTGCCCTTTGACCTATTACCTCAAACCACCTCATCGGAGATATCCCATTCCCAGGTCTCTTAACCGTCAAATTCTCCTCTGTGAATGCTTCTCCTTTTCGAATTCTCCTTTTTGCCACAATGCTCTTCCTGGCTGCTTCCTTGTTCTTCTTTTCTGATTCAGAAGGCATTTTTCTGCCATTTCCCATTGCCTGTTCCACATTACGGACAGCCTCTACCATTGCTTTTAGCTCTCTAGGCTCCAAACTAGCAAGGTGATCCGGCCCTTCCATACTCCGGTCTAAAGTAAAATGTTTTTCCAGGATACAAGCTCCCATAGCTGCTGCTGCAATGGGAACCTCAATTCCCATCGTGTGGTCTGAATACCCTACCGGAAGGCAAAAATTACGAGCCATTGTCTGCATTGCCCTTAAATTCACATCCATCATAGGAGTAGGATATTCCGTATTGCAGTGCAGCAAAGAAATCTCCTTTGTACCCGCTCTACGCAAACACTCTACCGCCATCGCCACTTCTTCCAATTCACACATCCCGGTAGACATTACCACAGGCCTCCTTGTCTTTGCTATTTCAAGCAAATAGGGAAGATTTGTAACCTCACCGGACGGCAGTTTCCAAAAATCCATATCCAGTTTATCCAAAAAATGAATACTTTCCAAATCAAAAGGCGTAGACAGAAATCCAATCTCATGGCTTTGACAATATTCCTTTAACTCCAGAAAATCTTCCTCCGCCAAAGCTAACTTCTGTAACATTTCCAACTGGCTTTCCTCCTGCCTCGTGGCCTGTTTTTGGTATTCCGCTTTCTGAGCAAATTTTGATACAAGCTTTTTGGGCGAAAAAGTCTGGAATTTAACATAATCAGCCCCTGCCTCTTTCGCCGCCGCTACCATCTGCTTTGCTGCTGCAAGGCTGCCATTATGATTTACTCCTGCCTCTGCAATAATTATTATACCCATATCTCTTCCTCTGCTGCTAATATCATATTGTTCTATTATGATATCTTCTATAGCCGTATTTTATTTTATCTGCTTTGCCGGAACTCCTGCTATCGTACAGCCTGCTTCCACATCTTTTACAATAATGCTTCCTGCACCGGCAATTACTCCATCCCCGACTGTAATCCCCTGTATAATCCTCGTTCCCATCCCAAGGTCACAGCAGTTTCCAATCACAACCTGCCCCGCCGTCTTCACATCCGGACTCAAGGTAACATAGTCTCCAAGAATTCCATCATGGCACACCAAGGAACCTAGATTAAGAAACACAAAATCCCCTAACATTACATTTGTCGAAACCCGGCATCCCATAGATATGATGCAGCCTTGTCCCATCTTTATGTCTGTACATAACCTTGTATCACCCATAATTAGATTCGGAAATTTCAATCTTGGGTTTTGGCTCAATTTTTCTGCAATCTTTTTCCTCAAGCCAGGCTCGCCTACACTAATCGCCACATTTGTTTCCTTCTGCCTGCTTAATAAATACTCGTCTTCTCCCAGATAGGGGCAATATATGCTGCCAACAGAAATATCTAAACCTTCGCCGCCCTGGAAGCTGCACTTGTCCACATAGCCAATCACGTTCCATGTTGGGATTTCCTTATTCAATTCCTCTATCTGCCAAAAAAGCTCCCGCATGCAGCCGCCGGAGCCTATTAAAATTAAATCCTGCATTGCTATCCCTTATTCCACCGTTTGCACTTACTTTTCTTCCAAAGATTCCTTTTCCCTAAGCTCTTTCATATATTCTCCAAAAAGTTCGGCTATCTCTGAGACGTATTTTGTATAAATCATCCCTTCCCGTGCCATTTCCTTTCCTTCTGCCTGCACAGAATCTTCATGCTCAAACTGTTCTGCCAAAAGCACATAACGCTGGCCCACCATCGTCTCATTCACCAACTGGTACACAACACTGTTCGACTCTATTTTTTTTATGCTTTTTTCAATCTTTTTTAACACACTTAAATATTCTTTCGAATCCATATTCCTTTTGTTGCATACTTTATCCAATTTTCCATATAATTTTTTTGCCTTCTTTGCATCCCCAGCCAACTGAAAGAATTTATCAGGAATGTCATCCAAATATTCCACTGCCCATTTTCGGGATTCTTCATCCAACATAGGCGATAAACGCCCCAAGCATTCCTGTATATCAACTTCTTTTGTGCACTCCTTCTCAATGGCGTCATGCAACGTCATAATCTCTGTATTCTTTATCTTCGCTCCGCCCTCGGTAGCATTGATAACCCGAAAACATCCTTTCTCCCGTTCTAAGATATCTTCTATATATTTATCATACCACTCCAAATAAATCTTCAATGACGCAGTTGTGGGCACCTCTTTTTCCACATTTCCCTCTACCATAATAAAACCTGCGGTATTTTCCTCTTTCATCACTTTCTCAAAAGTCCCGTCCGCATGGGAACGATTGCCTGTAAAGGCCAAATCCTGTCCAACTAGAATGATTCTTGTCAGTCCAATCTTATAAAGCAGAGAAAATGCGCTGGTTGCAACGCTCCCTCCCGTATCAACCCCGCCGTATTGCCAATCTGCACGCACTAAAATTTGCTCTGCTATAGCATAGCCTTCGTTATAAAAAAATTTCATACCCGTATGATATTTTAAAATTTCACTGTTTGCATTGATCGCTGTCACAAGGGGAATTTCCTTCGCACTTTCCTTCTGTACCAAATCCAAAGGCTTTTTCCCATCCACAATTGTAAACATATCTGGAATGATCCCAGCCGCAAGCAAGGGCTTTATCGCTGTGTCCACTGCGATAATCAACGCCTTTCCCTTAGCCTTCTTTAGTTCCTGGATATTCTTATTCAAAGATGGCCCCGCTGCCACAACGATTCCCGGAATGTCATTTGGGATGACTTTCACAAGCTGGGTTGTTTTAAATCCATCACACAAATACTTTACATTATCAAGCAGATTCGTTATCGAAACATTGGCAAACCGCATTTGAGTAAGATAATTAACCGTTACATCTTTTGTAACTTCATTTATCATTCTCAAAAAAGACACTGCTTCCTCTGGAAACAATACATCATAATTGGGAAGGATTAGCTTACGGTAATGCCGGAGTGTCTCATACCTAAGAATCCGCTTTATTATGTCATCCATTGCTTTATCATCCAGGCCTTCCAGGCCTTTTACCCAGAATACCATCAGATGCTTTTCCATCCATCTCTGCAGAGGCACATGCTCCAGAAAATCCAAAAAAATCTGAAAGGACGGCTCATAAATTATAATTGCAATCCTGTTTTCCATCCCTTCTACAAGTTTCTTCAAATAATTTGGATTTCCCAGCCCCATGATAAATACCGGGGAGTTCGTCGCAAGATGACCCACCGTCTCCACCCATATTTGGGCAGGTTCTTCAATGTTCCTCTTCCCATTTAAATAGCAGATCCTATCTTCTTTTTTTATCTTTATAATTCTTTCCCCACTATAAGAGGTTTCTTCTATAATCTCTATTTCCGGTTCAATTTTCTCTTTTGCCTCTTTAATCAATTGATCCATCTGCGGATAAACGGCAGACAGCGCTTTTAGATTTTCCTCAAATATTGACATCTTCCGTCCCCTCCCGCTTTGAATCCATAAACATCTTTAAATATTCCATCATTCCATAAGCGACCGCATCATGAAGCAATACCCGATCCTCTTGTGCAATTGCGTTCGTAATGTCCTCTAACACCTGAAGCAGGTAACTCTGCATCTCTTGATACAATTCTTCTTCTATTTCAAATCTATTTCCTTCTAAAAACCATAATACAAATTCCTGTATTTGCGGGATTATTTTCTTGATTAGCTTAATATTATCTCGTTTCTGCTCAATCAGATATCCATAAGATATCTGATACATAGACTGATACAAATTTTCTATCTTATCAAACATTTTTATCCTGCCAATTCTTCTATAGCAACTATTTTTATTTTCCAAAGGTATCAATGAAAGGAGTTGGCGTTGCCAACTCCTTTATGAATTTCTTGCTGAATTTCAACTGTACTGTTATTATCCTAACAAGGACAATACGCCCTGTGTAGACTGGTTTGCCTGGGCAAGCATGGATTGACCAGCTTGGGCAAGAATATTATTCTTGCTGTACTCAACCATTTCAGAAGCCATATCAAGGTCACGGATACGGGATTCTGCTGCCTGAGTATTCTCTGCCACATTGTCTAAGTTTGCAATGGTATGCTCCAACCTGTTCTGGATAGCTCCAAGTGCAGACCTTTGGCTGGATACTTTGTTAATTGCTTCCTGAACTGCCTTGAGAGTTGCATTCGCAGTCTGATAATCATCCACTCTCGGTGCATTAACATCTATAGCGCCTTGTGGCGGTGCTACCGATACAGTAGGCTGCATAACATTTGTACTTTTTGCGCTCGTTGTTGCTCCAACCAAATATTTACCAAAGTTTTTAGTAAGTTCAGTAGACATATCCGCTATTGCCTGGCTCTTATCTATTGCCCATGCCTTACTTGCAGTAGCATGTTTGTTGTTCTTAGAATCAAGATAATACGTAGAACCGCTACTTACGTCAACCTGCTGCCTATAAGCGGATGCTCCTTTTGTTTTAAGTGTTAATTTAAAGGCAGAAATCGCTAATGCCTTATTTTTACTTACTGCGCTAGTTGTCGCATAAGCTTTTGACATACCATTTGAATAAACAATCTTGCTATAACTTGTGCCCATCTGTTTATCCGGTTTAATGCTTGCAACTACCGCAGACTTAGCATCACTTACATGAATCTTCCTAAGACCTAATGTATTGGAATTCATATTTTCAATGCTAATCTCAATCTTCTGGCTTGCATTAGCGCCCACATGAAGATTCTTACCCTTAAACGATCCATCTAACAGATTCTGTTTGTTGAACTGTGTTGTCTCAGAAATTCTATCCAATTCCTTCGTCAACTGATCTAATTCTTCATTGATAGCGTCACGGTCAATTGTCTCATTGGTATCATTTGCTCCCTGAACTGCTAATTCATTCATTCTTTGAAGAATAGAATGCGCTTCATTCAAAGCACCCTCAGCTGTCTGAATTAAGGATACACCATCCTGTGCATTTGTGGAAGCACGTGTCAAGCCACGAACCTGGCTTCTCATTTTCTCAGAAATCTTCAAACCTGCTGCATCGTCGCCTGCACGGTTGATTCTGTAACCAGATGATAACTTTTCAGAAGATTTTGCCTGTGCGCCTGTGGTAACGCCCAACTGACGGTTGGAATTCATTGCTGTAAGATTGTGTTGTACGATCATTGCCATAAGATTTTCCTCCTTGAATATACTGCAGCCTCCATGCTGCAAGATTATTAATATAGCAACCTCTGCTGAATGCATTCGGTATTTATATTCTGTAAAAACAGTCTTGCCATGTTCCAGATAATCCCTAGGTTAACTATCCGAAACTGTGATACAGCCATATGTATGTGCTGCATCTTGACTTACACTATTTTTATCGGTAGTTTTCTTTTAGACTTTATAGGTAATGTAAATTTTTCTTTTAAAATATTTTTCAAATCTTGTCCTGGATATTTATGCATTCCCTGGCAGACATTTTTATTGTATCCTGCAAAGCATTCCCATCAACATGATTGACGCATTTCTCCAGATATGCTTCCACCTGTATACCAGGATAAAATGCATGAATCTTTCTATACAAATACAAAAACTTTGTATACAGATATTTCAAATCCTCTATTTCTATGTAAAGCAATCTGTTCTGCTAATTTCGAATGTCCTAAAATCCACTTTATCTTTCCTGGCAGCTCTTCTATCCGCTCCAATGAATATAAGATCAATTCCTTGCCATCTTCAAAATTTTCATTTGCCTCCCTTGCAATCTCTTTTTTCTGATGATGAACCTTCCGTGTCTAAGAAAACCGTGTCCCAACTCCCTTCGTCCCATCTGCCATGCACTGAGTGCCAGCCAAACTCCTAGAAATGTTATCATCCTCTGCGACAGCTGGTATGCAAAACAGGATCTCGTATGTGCTATGGATGAATGCCAGAACCTTGACCTTACCGGCAATGCAAGGCCTGGCAAATATTTTCGGAACAAAGCAGGCCATGGATATTCTTTTATTCGTTCTGGCGGGACATTGAGGTAAGCTATTATGAGCAGAAACCCGTCTGACCGCTATGCAGTTATGGTACAAAACCGTAAAGCGGTGTAATTTATGTAAAATAATTGTGAAAAACAAAAAAAGAGAAACAGAAGCTAATCTATTTCCCTTGCTTTTATGGTATAGCGCCTCCATGCGTCAAACGATATCCTATCTTTTTTATATTGGTAAAAGTGAATTTATTATTTAGATGTATGTGTGAAATAAAAATCTATCGCCTGACGGTAATAATCTTCCTTTTTCTGAAACTTTTTCCAAAATTATGTCATGTTTCCGATATCCCACTTGTTATTATAGTAGTTGGAGTATAATTCAAATACTGATTTTTCCTGAGTAGGTTGGAAAAATCCAAAAGGCCGATGCAGATTAAAATGCATCGGCCTTTCTTTATATAAACTCCTGAAAACGTTTTTCTTTTGGCCAAATATCCAATAGATTAAAAAGTTGATATACAGATCTTCGCAGATGTAAAGATCATTTTGTATATTAGTCCATAGACACGTTGCTAAGGAACACGATTTTAATTATCCGATCGGGCGCTCCGCTGCATCCCGGTCATACAGTTTATTTTGCCACAAATAACAGAAATCTCTGGTCGTCAATAAGCTCTGCCCGTTCGTCATCTGGTACTTCTCACCTGTATAGCCATCTATCTTAACATCCTTACCATATTTAGGTGGACTTAGCTGTAAACCACAAAAATACCGTATTGATATATATGCACATCTTATCCCAAACAGCATCAAAGTACAAAAGCCTTGGAATCCTTCTCTTCATATGATAAAATATTGCTAACTATTTTTGACATTCTAAACCTGAATGGAGATGGCAGTTTTATGACACATATTTTATTGGTAGAAGACGACAAAAGCATTGTTACCAACTTAACAGAATTTTTACAAAAAGAAGGTTTTGCCATCACCGCGGTAGATGGGCAGGCAAAGGCTCTGGCGCTAATTGAGGCATCCGCCGCTGATTTTGATCTGCTGCTGCTGGATGTTTCCCTGGCAGAGGGCAATGGATTCGCCATCTGCCGGGCGGTGAAATCAACCACCAGCCTTCCTGTGATTTTCCTAACGGCGTCAGGGGATGAATACAGCGTGGTCACAGGCCTGGATCTGGGTGCGGATGATTACATCGCCAAACCATTCCGTCCAAGGGAACTGGTTTCCCGCATCCACAACATCCTGCGCCGCTACGGCAAAGCCAATGCCCTGCTGGAATACCGGAATCTGACCGTGGATGTGAACCGGGGCACTGTATCCAAAGACGGCCGGGAAATCCTTCTCTCTGCCCTGGAATACCGGCTTCTTTTATATTTTATGAATAATAAGGATATCGTCCTGTCCCGTTTGCAGCTTCTGGACGCCCTCTGGGATATGGCCGGGGAATTTGTCAATGACAATACATTGACCGTATATATCAAACGGCTGCGGGAAAAAATTGAAGAAGACCCACAAAACCCCCTGCTGATTAAGACTATCCGGGGCATGGGCTATAAAATGGGGGATTAACTGGAAATGATATGCAGCCCGCTCTATATAAGTCTTTACATAGTCTGCATAGAACCCGCTCCGCCCTTTCTCTTCATCCTGTTCCCATACTTTTACGCATAGACAGGCCGGAAAGTTCAAGGATGCGGATGCTCTTCTAATAGAATCCATATCCTATTTTCCCTTTCTGCTGAATAGTTATGGCAGATTTGGAATCCAATTCCAAATCTGCCATAACCATATTATAGGATATGAAATTTTTTAAACTTTATACCGTATTCTCCATTATTTGGTTCTTATTGAGGCTTTCCATGTGCTGTTATTGCTTATAAATATCAGATTTCAAGGGTTATGAAAACACTCTTTTAAAAGGTCTTGGAATCATTCTCTCCATATGGTAAAATACGTTTAATGCTTTATTGCACAATTGTGCAATATCACAGACTGCCAAACACCACTGGAGGTATCTTATGCTGAAATTTTTCCGTAACCCTGAAATCAGGCAAAGCCTGCTCTGGCATCTATTTTTGTTTCTCTTTTCCCTGTGCCTAAGCTATTTCTTTCCATCTCATATCAGCACACTATGGTTTATGTTTTCTCTTTTGTATATCGCTTCCCATTACTGGATTACCTGGCGCAGATACCGGAGGCTGGAGCAGCTTGGCCAGGAAATCGATGATATGCTCCATCACCAGATTCCCATCCATTTTGAAAAATACCGGGAAGGAGAGCTGTCCATCCTGGAAAATGAACTGTCAAAAATGACGCTGCGCCTTAGCGAGCAGGCCGCAGCTCTTGCGGAAGACAAACAGTTCCTTGCGGACTCCATGGCTGATATTTCCCATCAGATCCGTTCACCTTTGACTTCTTCCAACCTGATTTTATCCCTTTTGATGGAACCGGATTTATCCTCTGCCCGCCAAAAAGAACTGCTGCAGGAATTGACGCAGCTTCTTTCCCGCATAGACTGGCTGGTAGGAGCCCTTTTAAAAATGTCAAAAATGGACGCTGGGACTGTCCATTTCCAACAGGAATCTGTAAACGTAAAAAATTTAATTGCAAAGGCTGCGGAGCCTTTGGCCATCCCAATGGAACTTCGGGGACAGGCCTTATCCCTCAAAGGCACAAGCCAGGTACAATTTACCGGTGACTTTTCCTGGTCAGAGGAAGCCATCTTAAATATCCTCAAAAACTGCATGGAACATACCCCCTGGGGCGGCTGCATCCAGGCTGCATTTTCAGAAAATACTATTTTTACAGAAATTATCATTGAAGACAATGGCCCTGGCTTTGACAAGGAAGACCTTCCCCATCTGTTCGAGCGGTTTTACAAAGGGAAAACCGCTTCCCAGCAAAGCGTAGGCATTGGACTGGCTCTGGCACGCATGATTGTTTCCCAGCAAAACGGCACGTTGAAAGCCGAGAACCGACCGGAGGGGGGCGCAAGGTTTATCCTGAAATTCTATACCCATTAAGAAATCATTCATTATGACAGTTTTGTCACAAAGAAGTCACTGCCCTGTCACCCTGCCTGGTTAGAATAAGATTCAGAAAATAAAAAATGTGCACAGGAAAAGAGGTTAAAACATATGGAAATCTTAAAAGCAGAGCATTTAACAAAAATCTACGGCTCTGGGGAAAACCAGGTCAAGGCATTGGACGACGTATCCTTCTCCGTCTGCAAGGGTGAATTCCTTGCTATCATCGGGCCTTCCGGCTCTGGGAAATCCACATTGCTCCACGTTTTGGGCGGCGTAGACATCCCTACCTTGGGCAAGGTATACATGGAAGGGACAGACGTCTATGCCCAGAACGAAAGCCAGCTTGCAGTCTTCCGCAGACGGCAGGTAGGGTTGATTTATCAGTTTTACAACTTAATCCCTGTACTGAACGTAGTTGAAAACATGACGCTGCCGGTATTGATGGACAGCCGTGAAGTCAACAAACAGCGGTTAGATGAGCTTCTTACCATCTTGTCTTTGAAAGGCCGGGAAAACCACCTGCCCAACCAGCTCTCCGGCGGGCAGCAGCAGCGGGCCTCCATCGGCCGTGCTTTGATGAATGCCCCGGCAGTGGTGCTTGCCGACGAGCCCACCGGAAACCTGGACTCCAAAAACAGCCAGGAAATTGTGGAACTGTTAAAGTACTCCAACGAAACCTACAAACAGACATTGATCGTCATCACCCATGATGAAAATATTGCCCTCCAGGCCAACCGTATCATTGCCCTGGAAGATGGGAAAATTATAAGGGATGAGGTGATTCGGGCATGAACATTTTCCAGAAAGCCACTTTGAAAAATCTCCAGAAAAACCGCACCCGTACACTGGTTACCATTGTAGGCATCATCCTTTCCGCAGCCATGTTCTCTGCTACCACCATCAGCATCTCCTCACTGCGGCACTGGCTGATTGAATCTGCCATTTACCAGGACGGAAGCTGGTATGGTGCTCTCCATGACATTACTGGGGAAGACGCCAAAGACCTCCGCTCTAACAGCCAGGTACAGCAAACCGCCTCTTTGGAGCTTTTAGGTTTTGCTTTTCTGGAAAACTGCACCAATGAAGACAAACCGTACCTGGGCGTATATGGCATCCAGCAGGATTTTACGGATATGATGCCCCTGCACCTGACCCGCGGACGGATGCCGGAAAATAACAGCGAGCTTTTACTTCCCGACCATCTTTCCACAAATGGCGGTGTTAAGTATGACCTGGATGAAACCCTGGAGCTCACCCTGGGAACCCGGACAGATAGCAGCGGTGCGGCATTAACCAACCATACGCCTTATCTGAACCACCTTGATGAAGACCAGGAAACATCTGATACTGAAAAGCTTGTGCCTGTGGAATCCAGGACTTATAAGATTGTGGGATTCTACCAGCGTCCATCCTTTGAGGATTATTCTTCTCCCTCTTACACTGCATTGACGGCTGGGGACAATAACAACGAACATCTTTACAATATGTATGTTTGCACAACTTCCGGGAGAAATGCCGTCCCCATCATGCAGGCTATTTGTAATGAGCTGGAGCAGACTTCTGTAAACTGCTCCCTGGAGATAAATTACAGCCTGCTGCGCCTTTACGGGTACTCTGGGGAAAGCCGGTACAACAGTGTTTTATTCGGCCTTGCCGCTATCTTAATTGCCATTATTATGTTCGGTTCCATCTCACTGATTTACAATGCATTTTCCATTTCCGTCAGTGAACGGACCAAACAGTTTGGACTATTATCCTCCATTGGAGCCACCAAAAGACAGCTAACCAGAAGCGTATTATTTGAAGCTTTCTTCCTAAGCTGCATCGGCATTCCTCTTGGGATTTTATCAGGGCTTTTGGGCATTGGCGTTACTTTCTTTTTCACCAAAGACATGATTGCCAGCGTCCTTGGCATTCCCGGCTCAGTCAGCAATTATGCAGCAGCCCGGTTTATCCTTTCCCTGGGGCCAGCCAAAGAAGTGTCACTGAACCTGTATCCTTCCTTCCCGGCTCTGGCTGTGGCCATTTGCGTTTCACTGCTGACTATTCTGATTTCTGCCTATATTCCGGTAAGGCGTGCAGTGAAAATATCTGCCATTGATGCCATCCGGCAGACAACTGATATTTCCATCCGCCCCGGCAAGGTAAAAACTTCCCGGCTTACAGAAAAGCTTTTTGGCTTTGAGGGGATGATTGCAGCAAAAAATTATAAACGCAACCGGAAGAAATACCGTGCTACCGTAATTTCCCTGTTCCTTAGCATCGTGCTGTTTATTTCCACCAGCAGCTGGTGCAGCTACCTGACCAAATCCGTTAGGACTGTCATTTCAGATTCCGGCTATGACATTTTTTATACCTTCCATCCAGACGGCGGACCCTCGATTGATACTCTGCTGTCTGAAATGAAGGAAGTTAAAAATGTTACAGCCGCTGCCTACAGCGCTGAACTGTATTTAACTGGAACACTCAAAAACGATACGGCCAGCCAGGAATTCCTGGACTACCAGAAACAGCTTGCAATGGAGCAGGGCAGCGATTACCAGGAACATGAATCCACCCTGATAGATTTTGAGATAATTTTTTTAGAAGACAATGCGTTCCTAAGCTACCTGGAAGAACAGAGCCTGCCCGAATCCATCTTTTACGATAAAGAGCATCCTGCCGCAGTGGCCGTGGATACCCTAAGGCAATACAACGGAACAGACGGCAGGTACTACAGCCATGCTCTGTTTTCCAACGCGAAACATGACAATCTGAGTATAGATCTGCACCTGATACGCCAGAATGGCAATTATGATTCCGCTTATCTTGAAACGAATATGCAGACAGGGGAAATCCAGTGCAGATATTGGGCATATGACAGTGATGATGATACACAAAAAACTGCTTCGCTGGAAGAAAGCTGCCTGACCATCCCCCTCTCCCTGGGCACGGTTGCAAAAAAGGCTCCGGCGCTGTTTTCCGATGATGCAGATTACCTCCGGCTGTTTTTCCCTTACAGCTTTGTGGACAATGTATTTTCCGCTCTGGATCCTGACACAGAATACTGGGACATTCCCAGCAACCCGCCTGGGGAACAGCTTAGCGCACGGTTATTATTCCAATGCGAGAACCATACGCAGACTTACGAGGCCATGCACAAACTGCTGGCTGCAAAGGGCCTGCCCGCCGACAGCCTCTATGACTATGCGGCCAGCGTGGAAAGCGACCGAGCCATGATGACAGTTGTCAATGTGTTTGCCTTCGGGTTTATCACGCTGATCTCACTGATTGCGGCGGCAAATGTATTTAACACCATTTCCACCAATATCAACCTAAGGCGCAGGGAGTTTGCCATGTTGAAATCTGTGGGGATGACTCCGAAAGGATTTACCCGGATGATGAATTTTGAATGTTTGCTCTATGGATTTAAAGGGCTGCTCTATGGGCTTCCGGTGTCTTTCCTGGTAACCTGGTATATTTACCATACTATCTCCAATGGGCTGGATACTAATTTCTTCATTCCCTGGTACAGCATTGCCATTGCAGTGGGAAGCGTGTTCCTTGTGGTGTTTGTTACGATGCTTTATTCCATGAGCAAGATAAAGAAGGAGAATACCATTGATGTGCTGAAGAATGAGAATGTATGAGAAGAGCCAGATGGCAATGTTTTTAAAGAGAGGTTTACTTTGTGCCTCTCTTTATTTTCGCGAGCAATGAGGAAAACGGGCATGCTTGCATGGATATTTGACGAATTCCGCCAGGGCGCGGCTGCTTGGCTCATTGCAAGCGGGAATAAAGCCGTGCCCTAGAACGTGTTTGAAAATCGAATTTGACCTCCCGCTTTTGTACATTAACTTTTCAACAATTTTGCAATATCTGAAAAGTTAATGTATAAATCATCATAGATGCCAGCTTTTACCGAATCGGAAAAGGTGTAGTCCCCAGTCTCTTCTGATTCGAAGTTATATACAAGAATTCGGTTTTTCTCTGGATCAACAATCCAGTATTCCCTAATGCCAGCAGTGCGGTATTTAAACAGCTTTGTATAATAATCCATCTGCCTGCTGCCTGGTGATACAATCTCAATCATCCAATCAGGTGCTCCCACGCATCCCTTATCATGTAATTTTTGGGGATCACATATAACACTGATATCCGGTTCCACATAATTTTTATCGTCCTTGTTCAAAAATACAGCAAAAGGCGCCACGTAAGGCCTGCATGAGCCATTTTTTGATTTGATATATTCTCGGATTATTCCAAAAAGTTCTCCTGCAATGTCCTGGTGTTTCCGGCTAGGCGGCGCCATGTAATAGATTTGTCCATTAATCAACTCGGCTCGTGTTCCATCTGGCAGGGCAAAAATATCATGAATCGTATAGCATTCTTCCTGTGCATAAGCTGGTGGCATGGCAATATTCCTTTCCTAAGATTTCTTTGTCTAAATTATATAAAAAACAGGCAGGCATTTCAAGCAGTAAAAAACTTTCGGATTTCGAAGTCGGAGACTTTTTGACTTTCTATGAATTTGAAGCTGATGTTACAATGGAAGAAAAATCCCAAGAATACCTGCAGTTTGGAGGCATGCCAATCCTCCGGGAATACCGTGTCTATATTTGCAGGATTGATGGAACCGAAGCTTAATTTGGCGGACTAGCTGCTTTCCTAATACTACGGCAGATTTTTTATATTGGAAGACGGACGGAAAGGCTATCCCACCTGCCCTGGAGAGACATCTTCCCAGGGTTCCCCTGTATCCTCCGGGGGAACTTCCTCTTGGGGTTCATCGATGTTTTCCAGGGGGATTTCTTCTTCTGGATATTCTGTTTCATTTTGCTGCCCGTCCATGGGTTCCTGGTTTTCATCAATATAAGGCAAAAAATCCACAGGTTCTAATCCCTGGTGCACCTGTTCCATAAAAGTCCTCCAGATACTTCCTGGATAACTGGAACCGGAAAGTCCGGGCAGCTCTCTTGGCATATCGTACCCTACCCAGACACTGGTGGTATAATAGCTTGTATACCCCGCAAACCATCCATCTTTATTGTCATTGGTGGTTCCGGTTTTCCCTGCTGAGGGCATGCTGCTCAATGCAAGACCCCGTCCGGTTCCCTCCTGCACCGCCGATACCAGCATATCTGTCATCATGCGGGCAGCATTCTCTTTATACACCTCAACTTCCTCGGTCTCTGTTTCCAGAATCACCTCATCCTTTGCATCAGTGATTTTCACAATGCAGGTGGGCTCACGGAATTTCCCGTCATTGGCGATTGCGGCATAGCCAGAAGCCATTTCCACAGCGGAAACACCATTGGTAAATCCGCCCAATGCACTGGTAGGACGTTCATCCTTCCGGTCCAGCCTGGAAAATTTCATTTCTTTTAAATAAGCAAGGCCTGCCTGGGGCGTCATCTCCTCTAGCAAGTTCCAGGCAACCGTATTTTTTGAGGCTGCCACTGCCTGCCGCAAGGTAATATCCCCTTCATAATATCCGCTTGAATTCGACGGACCCTCCTCTGTCTTCACATCCTGGACAATGGTATCCGGCGTATATTTCCCCTCCAATGCAGGCGTATACACAATCAGCGGCTTAATGGCGCTGCCAGGCTGGCGGAAGCTCTGGTACGCCCGGTTTAAGGTGTAACCGGGAAGGTTCTGGTTTCTTCCTCCTACAATGGCTTTCACATGCCCGGTATGATTGTCAATACATACTGCAGAGCTTTGCAGCGTAAAAATTCCGTCTTCTTTCTGTTCCGTGAATTCCGCCAGGTTGTTATCCACGGATTCCTGCAGCATCTGCTGCATATCCAAATCAATGGACGTATAAATCCGATACCCCTGGGTATAAAGGTTTTTCTGGCATTCCTCATACAGCGCATCATACTCTTCCTGATACCTGGCTTTTTCCTCCTCGGAGGAAAATTCTGCCTTAAACTGGAACCCCTGCTGTTTCATCAATGCCCGGATCGCACAGTAATAGGTGTAGGTCTCCACATAATCATTTTTTGTTTTTTCGGGGCGGTTCAAGGTAATCACCTCTGCCTTTGCCTGCTCACAGGTGGTCTGGCTGATTTTCCCATCCTCCAGCATCTGATGAAGAATCCTATCCCGCCTCTTGATGGTATTTTCCATCTTTGCCACCGGATCATACAGGCTGGGATTATTGGGAATTGCGCATAAAAAAGCAATCTGGGAAAGGGAAAGATCCTTGGCGTCTGCGCTGAAATATCCTTTGCTTGCCGCCTGGATGCCATAATATCCATTCCCAAAATAAACATTATTCAGATAAAATTCCATGATTTTATCCTTGCTGTACACCTTTTCCAGCCCCACCGCAATAAACATTTCTTCAATCTTGCGTTCCCAGGTACGCTCCTGGGTAAGGAAAATCAGCTTGGAAAGCTGCTGGGTAATGGTGCTTCCTCCCTGGGTTACCTCCCCGTTTTCTATCATTGCCTTTGCCGCACGCATAATAGCCTTTACGTCAATTCCATTGTGGCGGTAAAATTTTTTGTCCTCAATGCTGATCATAGCCGCCACAGCATAGGCTGGAATATCCTCATATTCCAGATAATACACATCCTTCTCGCCTTTCAGCGTAGAAATCAGCTTGCCATTGGCATCATACACAAGGCTGGTCTGGACAGAACGGAAGGTTGTCTCGCTGGAGCTTTGCACCAGCATCTTAGCCTCCCGCTGCAAAGCCCCCACCTTCTGGGCGTAGCCTCCGTAATAGTACCACCCCAATGCCCCGGCCACCAATACAAGCAGTAAAATTTGAAGTTTTGCAAAAAACCAAAACACACGGTATTTCTTCTTTTTCTTCTTTTTCTTACTCATCTTTCATCTGCCCAACATGATTTTTCCATTCCTAGTCTTATCTCATCTGCCAACATGGTTTTTCCATTCCTGGTTTTATCTCATCTGCCAACATGGTTTTTCCATTTCTTGATTCTATTTCATCTGCCCAACATGATTTTCATTTCAGGTTTTTCTCTCATCTGCTCAACATAATCTTGCCAAAGGGAATTCCCTTCCGCTCCAAGATGTCCATTTCCCGTTTCTGGCAGGTGAACAGGAAAATCTGGACGTTCTGTTTCCCAAGCCATTGCAAAGCCCCTTCCAAACGTTTCTCATCAAAAGATGAAAACACCTCGTCCAA
The DNA here is from genome assembly GCA_947384285.1 of uncultured Lachnospiraceae bacterium. Classification (GTDB taxonomy): domain Bacteria; phylum Bacillota; class Clostridia; order Lachnospirales; family Lachnospiraceae; genus Petralouisia. The sequence goes on along the minus strand of CANDGI010000015.1, from coordinate 9,007 downwards.
TACAATCGGCATAGATTCCTCTTTCGTAAAAAAACCTCCGGCTCCCATCCGCAATGCCAGATACATCTGCTCCATGGTGCCTTTGCTTAGCTGCCAGGGGTAAATCCGTCTCTTTTCCGTTGTCACCACCAGATTCATCTGGGCATCCAGGCTCATTTTATTATATTTTCCATTGGTCAGCTCTGCCAGAATCCGTGACATTTCCTGCTCCAACTGCTCCCTGGTATCCTGATAAGCTTCCTGGGACAACTGTTCCAGCGTGCCAAGCGCCAGTTCGCAGGCTTTCACCTGGCTCTCATATTCCTGTTCCTGCTCTGTTGGCTGCAGGCACTCCTCCAGCTCCTCCTGCAGGTTCATAAGCTCCGCCTGCTTCTCGGAAAGCTGGATTTGCAAAAGCTCCTCCACAGCTTCCTTGCCCGCCTGCTCCTTCTGCTGCTTTGTATTCTTTTGCTGCTCCAATTCCATGGAAGTATTCTGTCTCATTTCCTCTGCTTCTTCCTCCTGCTGCTTGCGCAGAAGCTTCAACTGCCTTGCTTTCCCAAACCAGAGAACCGCCCCGGCAACTCCTGTCAGGACAAGGCAGCCCAAGGCAACCTCCAGCATAATCCACCCAGCTACAGGGGAAGGGAATAAATGCTCCATTCCGTTCCAGATACCTGCCGCCAGGCCCACAGCCAGCAAAAACAAGGATATGGCAAACTTGATATGGTATTCCTTCTGCTGCCTCTGCTGCCGGATATCCCTTAAGTACTCCGCCATCTGGTTGCTGTCATGCTCAAAAAGGAACATGTTATTCTGATCTTTTTGTATCAAGGCCTGGTAGCCATCCTTTTTCTGCTTTTTCAGCCGCTCCACATCTTTTTTCAGCAGCTTTTCCTCCAGCAGAAGTTTTTCTTCTATTTCTTTTCGCTCCGCCTGTTTTTCTTTATATTTTTGCTCCGCCTCCTGCCGTTTGTTCTGCAGCTGCCTTCTGGCTCCTGCCAGGTCGATATCCCCCTCACCGCCCAGGGAAGCATTTACAAAATAATTCTGCAGGATATCTGCAAATTCTTTCTCTGTTTCCACTGCCTCCTGGCCGATAAAAAAAGTATTTTCATAGGTTTCTTTCTTCATACCGCCCAGCAGCATTTCCAAATCCCCCTGAGCTACCGATAATTCCTCCAAATCTCCCTGGTTTACCAGCCTTGTGGACTTCTCTTTGTAATAGAAATCCCGTTCCAGCAGGAAATCCTTCCCCGCCACATTGAACTTAAGCCCTCCGGCATAGTAGGTGCCGCCAGTCCACGGCTCATATTGATGGTAATTGTCAATTTTGCCAGGCCGCTCCTGCGGCTTTTCCATGCCAAACAACATTGCGCTGATAAACTGCTGCAATGTGGATTTTCCTGTTTCATTCTCCCCGTAAATCACATTGATTCCCGAAAGGGGGCGAATATTAATATTATGGAGCTTTCCAAAATTTTTAATCTGAATCTCTGTTATCTTCATTCTGCCAACAATGCCTCCACACCATAACACAACGCTTTTTTTGTAATCTCATTCTGGGGCATTTTTTCCAGAGCCTCTATGTACCGCCCTAAAATCTGCTGCTGATACCGCAGCTTTAATTTTTCAAAATCATAGTCCGGCTGGCATTGGTTTACCACCTGCGCCACCCGTTCCATCCCAGCCAAATCTTCTGTATCTATGGACAAACCAGAAGGGCACACGCCGGTCAAAATAATTTTAAAGAAATGGAAAGCCGGCGCCTTTTCTATCTGCTCTGACACAGCCCTTTTCAGCTCATCCTCCGTTGTATCCTGATTGACGTTCAGCTCCATGGGAACATACTGGCAATACTGAATCGGATAAAAATCAGCTTTGCAGCCATCCTTTCCCAATTCTCCCATAAAATACCCATGTTCCCCGGTTTCCTTACAGTTTATGGGCTGCAAGGCTCCTGATACCGCCAGCTTAGGCTCGTCCATCTGCTTGGGTTTATGGGTATATCCCAATGCCATATAATCAAAAACAGAGTTTTTCCATATTCCCGGCCGGAAAGACGTACTATCCCTGTCTGCGCCGCGGGCTAAAAGAATATTGTAATAACCGTCCTTTTTTACCTGGAGGTTATCATACTGGTTCCTTACCATCTCCCTGCGCCAATAGCTTAACCCATAAACCCTGGTCCTCAGTTCCTCAAATTCTATATAGCTTATCTTTTTCTCTTTCAGGAAATGTACATTCTCTCCCCAGGTAAACACCTGATAACAGGAGCTAGGCCCCAGATAATCACAGTCTCCCGCAATAAGCGCCACCTGGGTATTAGGAATCCTTGAAAACTCACGGCTCACTTCCTTCAGTTCCCGGATCAGCGGCTGCCTGTGAAACAAATTTCCCGCAATCAAAAGAAGCTGTACCTGTTCCTCTTTTGCTTTCGTAATCACGTCCCGGAATGCCTGCCAGCTATGCTCCTCCCGTTCCTTTGCCCAAGCCTTGTCCTTGTCGGGCTTTACTCCTAAATGTACATCTGCGATATGAATAAACTTCATTAGATTTTCTCCTTTTTGTGGGATTCCCAGGCTGCTGCCCGCTGCGCAGGATGTGGCATCTCATGAAAGCCGTTTGCTTCCACAGCGCCAGCCGCCATGCCCCGGAAACGGCGGGCGGCAAGAGGGAAGCTAATCAAGAGCAGCCAGATCCTTTACCACCTCTCCGGCAAGGATAAGCCCTGCCACCGAAGGCACAAAGGCAACGCTTCCCGGCGTAATCCTGCCAGATTCCTCAAATATCCGTGTCTGCGGCTGCCTGGGTTCTTCTTTGGAATATACTGTTTTCAGCTTTTTTACTCCCCGTTTTTTCAATTCCCGGCGCATAACCCGCGCCAGAGGACAGACAGATGTGTCATAAATATCCGCCACCTCAAACCTTGCAGGATCCAGCTTATTCCCGGCGCCCATGCTGGAAATAATGGGAACATGGGCTTTTTGCGCCTTCAATGCCAGCTCAATCTTTGCTGTCACTGTATCCACTGCATCTATCACATAATCGTAAACCGGAAATTGGAATTCTTCTGCCGTCTCCGGCAGAAAAAAGCAATTATGCACAACCACCTCTGCCTTAGGGTTGATTTCCAGAATCCGCTCCTTCATCACTTGTGTCTTATACCGCCCCAGCGTTTTTGTGGTGGCAATCACCTGCCGGTTAATATTTGAAACGCTGACCACGTCCTTGTCGATCAAATCCAATTTTCCTACGCCGCTTCTTGCCAGGGCTTCTGCAGCATGGCCGCCTACGCCGCCGATTCCAAATACCGCCACCCTTGCCTGGGCAAGCCGCAAAAGCCCTTCCTCGCCCAAAAGCAGCCCTGTCCGGATAAATTTTTCGTCCATAACTTCCCCTGGCCAGAACACAAGAACGAAACTCTCTCTCCTGTCCTGGCGTTTCTTATTTATATTTATCTTATTTCGAAAACATTTCCTTTTTATTTTACACGTTTGGGTAAAAATATACAAGATTATTTGAAATTTGAATTAATTATGGAAAACTTCTGGGAAAATGTTATAATGCTAAGTAACGTAACAAAAATACATACCACCCATGAGGTATGTGTAACCACACTTTATCAAAGGGAGGAAACGCATGGGAATTATCTACAATGAAAAATTTAAAACATGGACACTGAACACAAAGAACTCATCTTATCAGATGAAAGACGGAAACCTGAATTACCTTCTGCATCTCTATTATGGCCCATCCATCGGCGATGCAGATATGGGATACCAGATCCGCCAGTACGACCGGGGATTTTCCGGCAATCCGTACGCATCGAGAAACGCCAGGACTTTTTCCTTGGATGCGCAGCCCCAGGAGTTCAGCACCCAGCAGCAAGGGGATTTCCGAACCTCCAGCATCGAGGTAGTAAACGGCGACGGAAGCTATTCCTTCAACGGGACGGTGACAGACCACAAAATCTGGAAGGGGAAATATAAGCTGGATACGCTGCCAACGGTATTTGCACGGGAAAATGACACGGTGGATTCTCTACAGATTACCTTGTCGGATCCTGTCAGCAAAGTACAGGTACATCTTTTATACAGTGTCTTTGAGGAAGCTGATATCATCACCCGCGCCGTAAAGGTGGTAAATGGCGGGGACAGGCCGATCCATCTTAAGAAAATCATGTCGGTCTGCCTTGATTTCTTAAATGGCGCCCACATGGATCTTGTGAGCCTTCCAGGACGTTACGGGCAGGAGCGGCAGGTAGAACGCCAGCATATGACCCATCACATCCATACCATAGGGAGCGTGCGAGGTTCTTCCAGCCATCAGCAGAATCCATTTGTCATCCTCTGCGACCGGGAAGCTGCCGAAGACTACGGAAACTGCTACGGATGCTCCCTGATGTACAGTGGAAACTTTTTGGCAGAGGCAGAGCTTGACCAGTACGACCAGCTCCGTCTGGTCATGGGAATCCACCCCAAACAGTTTGTATACCAGCTGAAACCTCAGGAGATATTTGAAGGGCCGGAAGCAGTTATGGCATTTTCCGCAAAAGGTTTTACTGGATTGTCCCATCTGTACCATGATTTCTACCGCTCCAACCTGTGCGCCAGCAAGTTTGTCCAGGAAGTGCAGCGTCCGGTTCTCATCAACAGCTGGGAAGCAGCGTTTATGGACTTTGACGACACAAAGCTTCTGGAAATTGCAAAGGCAGCCAAAAAAATGGGGGTAGACCTTCTGGTCATGGACGATGGATGGTTCGGCAAGAGGGACGACGACAACAGCAGCCTGGGAGACTGGGTGGTAAACCAGGAGAAAATACGGTGCGGGCTGGATCAGCTGGTAGAGCAGATCAATGCGCTGGGCATGAAATTCGGCATTTGGTTTGAGCCGGAGATGGTATCCGAGGACAGCGATTTGTACCGCGCCCATAAAGACTGGGCCATGGAAATCCCTGGCCGTCCTGGCGTCCGCAGCAGGAACCAGCTGGCGCTGGATATGAGCCGGACGGAAGTACAGGACTATTTAATCAAGAGCATCAACCAGATCCTGGACAATGCCAACATCTACTATGTGAAATGGGATATCAACCGTTCCCTTGCAGATATCTGGTCCAATGCCCTTCCCACTGACAAACAGGGAGAAGTCTATCATCGGTATATTTTAGGCTTGTACCGGGTCATGGATGCAATCATCAAAACCCACCCGGATATCCTGTTTGAGGGCTGCAGCGGCGGCGGCGGACGCTATGACCCTGCTATGCTGCACTATTATCCCCAGTACTGGGTCAGCGACAATAACCACCCCATCGACCGGCTGAAGCTCCATTACGGCACCTCCTTTGTCTACCCGGTTTCCAGCATGGGCGCCCATATCTCCGACAGCGGACGTCTGGTGCCTTTGCGCACCAAGGCAGTGGTAGCTATGTGCGGAACCTTTGGATACGAGCTGGATGCCACCCATCTGACAGAGGAAGAACAGCAATTATGCAAAGAGCAAAGCGACCTGTTCCGAAAATACTATCCTTTGATTTTCCAGGGGGACTACTACCGGCTGTCGAATCCATTTGAAATGGGAAATATGACTGCATGGCAGCATGTGGCGAAGGATAAGAGCGAATCCCTTCTAAGCGTAGTGGTGACCAATCTGACCTGCAACGGCCCTCAAGAATACATCCGCGCGAAGGGGCTTCTGCCAGACGCCATGTATACCATCAATGGCAGTAAAGAAGCATACTCCGGTTCTGCGCTGATGAATGCCGGGCTTCCTATTGAACGGGAAGTTCCAGAATATACGGCGTTCCAGTTTCATCTAGTAAGAAAAGACGGATAAATGGAAAACCCCTCCGGTTCCTGGAAACCGGAGGGTTCCATGCATTTTGATTTTACGGATAGGATTGACTTCATTGTAATAGGAGATATTAAAGAAGTATGCGGAGCAGAGTTATACATTTGCGGTAATAGTGCAGAAAATTGCGAGTACAAGAAAAATTACTATAGAAATACATAGAGCATTGAAAGTCGTAAAAAATAAAAAAGAGTGAGTCTTAGGACGGATTATAGCAAATCCGTACCTTTTCCCCTCTTAATAAATTCCCCTATAACAACCTCAATTCTTTAGCAAGATCGTATAATTTACCATTATATTCATTAGCCCACTTTATCATATCAAAAGATGAATCTTTCCCCCTTTCCTCTAACTTTTCTATCAAACGATCCAAATGATAAAATTCTGACATTTGCAGAACCTCACTCAACTTAAAATTCTTTTCCAACAAAGTGATCTTATGCTTGTCCTTCAGAAAAATCCTGCTGATTTTCACAATATGTAACATCAGATGGAGAGTAAAATTCTTTAAAGCTTCATTCTTATAAAAAATAAACTTCAGGATATCACCCTCATCTTTGATATCCCTATGATCCTTAACCCAGGTCCTAAACTTTTCAGATTGGTTTAGAAAAAAATTCTCAGGATAATCATACCTCATTCGTTGCTCATGTCTCATCATATTCTCCAAAAATTTTTTTCTATTCTGATAAGCCACCTTCATCAAATCATAATCCCCATTCAAAACTGCAATCACTTTCTCCGCTTCTTCCACGTCCCCCTTAAGAAGGGTAGATATGAACTTGACCATCATGGATACCAAACAACCGATAAATTCTTTTCCCTTACGGTTACTGAACAGATGATAAAAAATATGAGTATTTCTTTCTCCTAACACATGTTTGCCATTGACATTTCGCACCAGTATGTTTAAAAAATACAGATTATCTTTAGGGACGGCCATCTTTGCAGTCCTATTTCTACGATAAGAATCAATCTTCCTATAATCCAAATCTTGAAAAGCATTTTCTCCATTATTCACAGCGGCAAGAACTTGCGCCACTTTCAGTTCAGGATCCGATTGTTCTATCAGATCCTGATATTCTTTAATTTTATCCCCTATTGGCTGACTTTGTATCTTTCCATCTGCAATATAATATTTATACTCTATTTCATCAAATACCCCCTCCATCAAAAAGAGCATCTGTACAACATCCATACCTATGCTAAGTTTTGTTTCCTGTATATTGGAAGGTTTGGCTGTTGGATCAGCATAATATAATGATAAAATAATCTTTTGTTCCTCTCTCATTCTATCTGCCTGCATTACTACAAATACCCAGTGCCATTGTGACCGCCTCGTTTAAAACAGGATTCCCATAATATTTTTCATAAGAATTCTGTAAAAACTTTTTATAATTTTCACTAATGTTACATTCGGCTATTTGCTGCATTTCCTCCTTAATATAAAATATATTCTGTTCTAGTAAATATTGAGAAAATTTATCAATCAATTTTTTCTTACGAGCATCATTGATTTCCTCAGGAACGTTTTGCTGCGCAGATTCCTGTTCTATCAAATACAGCCCATACATCACTGGAAAATTTGTACTTTCATAAAATTTATAATTCTGTTCCCCAGCGTAAATTACCGACTCCGTATACCCAGTCTCAGATTCTCCACCTACAACCTTAGTAACAACAGTTCCTCTTCCGGAATCAATAGCTCTGAGAATTACAGCAAAAACCTGCTTAACATAGCTATTTTTACTTTTTCCGTGTCCATACAGCTTATACAGGAAGTCACCCATATCATCCAAAAGAAATGATATAGGTATGCCAAACAAACGCTTTTGCTCTATATTACGCTTTTTACACCGTTCCTCATCAAGCGTTCCATTTAGAACTAAATAATTATCCATGAAGCGCTGTTTGTAATCCATACGTTTTTCTGTCCATGAATGCATTTTACACCATTCTGCAAATTTGTTGTTATATACCTCCTTTAGATTATAGTATTTTTCCAAAAGAATCTCAATGTCAGTGTTTATTTCCGTTTCTTGTGGGCAAATTTGTTTCCCAATTGCTTCTATCGCATCCAGCCTGCCTTGTATTTCTCGAACAGACAGTATTGCGTCTGGAAGCAGCTTTTCACAAAAATTATAATGTTCTATCTGCTTATGCCACGTATCCACCTGTATATCCAATACACCAAAAACATGCATGCAAAGCCAAGCACTTAACGTATATTCCAATTCCATCATCCGCATTTCACCAGCACCGTCATTTTGACTTACCAATTCCTGATATTCCTGTGTCAAATACTGTTTCCGCACAATGTCAGAAATCATCCTCACTGAATCTTTTTTCATCACATCCATACAAAAATATGGAACTGCAATCACTTTATCCAACATTGAATAATGATAAAAACGTAACACAGAAATTTTGCAATATTTTAACTGTTGAAAAACATCTAATTCCTTTCCAGTATACATACACGCTTCCACCCCGCATCTCTCCATATCCTCATCCTGGATAGGCAGACACTCTCCCTGCTGAAGTTTCTCCTGCAAATCCTGCCAGCTAATTTTCAGGGAAAAATATGGAAGATAGGAAATGTATGGCCTGCCTGACATATAAAATACATTTACAATTTCATCTGATAACTCTCTCCACTCATCATAAGACTCTGCCTGATAGCGTGAATGAATCTCGTCTATGATTTCTTCATACACAAACTTTTCTTCATCATTCCTTATATAGGACATAAGAGAAACTTCTGCTTTTGGACACAGCTTTACTACTTCATCATAAACTTCCCGAATGCTTCTGCCATGAATAATGATATCATCAGCTATCACTACTTTTTGAAATCTGCCTTTCTTCAAATCATTCTTCAGCAATGGCAATGCCCGGTTTGTTATAATCTTTTTCCCATTCTCATAAGGAATCTCCAAACGCTCATACTTTTCACAATTTATCTCATGAAACACACAAAAAAGATTAAAAAACTTTCTTGCCATCAGGATGAGAAGGTCGCTTTCCATCAAATACAGTTTTTCTACAAAATTGCAGATATCCCAAAATTTATCTTCTGCCATGCTATTCAACAAGATTTCCTTTACATCCATTTTTTCACCCCCTAGTATAATAATGGTGTAGTCAATCAAGACTACTTGTTTAATAAGTTTCTATG
>CANDGI010000014.1 GCA_947384285.1 uncultured Lachnospiraceae bacterium | reverse complement strand
CAGAGAGGAAAACAACAGCAGCAACAGAGAGGAAAACAACAGCAGCAACAGAGAGAAAAATAATAGCAGCAGAGAACAATAGGATTCCCCATGCTGGTTCTTTTGAAAAAAATAATTCATAAGGCACAGTATTGGAAATTAGAGGCAACGGGCACGAAATGGGTTGGGCACCGCTGCCTCTTTTGTATGTCCTGATAAGTTTCCTGGCAGTTGATTTTATCTTCTGGAATATCGGTGCATTCCATTGAAAGATATGCTGTCTGCCTATTATAATAGTGACAGTAACTTCCGTTATGTGCCAGATTGAGAAAAGATAGGAGAAAGTATATGTATAAACTGAATGTATCAGAAAATATTACAAAATTGCGCCGGGAAAGGAAACTAACCCAGGAACAATTAGCAGATTTCCTTGGCGTAACCAAAGCTTCTGTTTCTAAATGGGAAAATGCCCAGAGCATGCCGGATATTTTGCTGCTTCCCAGGCTGGCAGCTTTTTTCGGCGTAACCATCGATGAGCTGGTTGGATATGAAGCCCAGCTTTCCCGGGAGCAGATCCGCCGCTGTTATGGAGAACTTTCCGGGGATTTTGTAAATCTCCCGTTTGAGGCGGCAGCAGAAAAAGTCCGTACTATGGCTTATCGGTATTATTCCTGCTATCCATTGCTGCTGCAGCTTAGCGTTTTGTATTTGAATCATTTTATGCTGGCTGGAACCAAAGAGGAGGGAAACAGAATGCTGCAGGAGGCCGCCAAATGGTGCGGCAGGATTTTAGATTACTGCAAGGATACCCTGGTGTGCGGCGATGCCTTGGCATTGAAGGCAGTGCTGGACCTGCAGCTTGGCAGGCCGGAGGAAGTCATTGAAGCATTGGAGCCGGCCTTCGAGCCAAACCGTTTGGAGAGCCAGAATGGGTCGGTGCTGATTCAGGCATACCGGATGGCTGGAAAAATAGAAAAAGCAAAATCTTATGTTCAGGTAAAAGAGTATATCAGCCTGTTGAATCTGGTGGGAGACGCTGTATTATCCCTGTCCCTGTATGAAGACGATATGGAACGGTGCGAAAAAACCATACAAAGAATCCGAGGCCTGCTTGATTTGTACCGTTTGGAGCAGCTTCATCCTAATGTTGCAGCACAGTTTCATTGCCAGGCAGCAATGGTTTATGCTGGAAATGGAAAAAGTGAGGAAGCGCTTGCATCTCTTTCCCGGTTTGAAGCATGTGTCCATGCGCTTTTCGGAGCAGAACAGGTAACGCTCCATGGGGACGCATATTTTGATTTGGTGGATGCATGGATTGAGTGCCTGCCTTTGGGGAATATGGCTCCCCGGGATAAGAGGTTTATGTCCCAGAGTGTCCAGGGAATGTTTGCCCATCCGGCTTTTGCAAGCTTAAAGGACAACAAAGAATTTCAAAGGATTGCCGAAAGGATTTTGGAAGGAGGAAAAAACCATGCTTGATGTTAGAGAATTGCTGCCTTTTTTGATTCCGCTGATTGCTGCGGAACTTGTATTGCTTTGTTACACCTTGCATCATATACTTACCCACAAAACCTATAAGCGGGGCAGCCGGGGGTTATGGATTGCCGTTGTGATTGTAGGGATGGAGTTTATCGGCCCCATTTTGTATTTCCTTTTGGGAAGAGAGGAGGCATAAAATGGACATCTTAACATTTTCCCATGTGGCAAAAAGATTTGGGGAAAAGCAGGTATTGAAGGATGTGAGCTTTGCCATTCCTGAGCACACGGTATTTGGATTTGTGGGGCAGAACGGAGCTGGGAAAACCACAGCCATGAAGCTGATTCTCGGGCTGCTTTCTTTGGACAGCGGCCAGATTAAGGTAAATGGCGAGCTGGTGCACTATGGCAAAACCCCTACCAACCGTTTTGTCGGATATCTGCCGGACGTGCCGGAATTTTATTCCTATATGACTCCGGTGGAATATCTGCACTTCTGTGGGGAGATTGCCGGTATGCCGAAAAAAGAAATCAGCGCCCGCAGTGAAGAACTATTATGCCTGGTGGGCTTGGAGAAGGAGAAAGGCCGTATCAAAGGATTTTCCCGGGGGATGAAGCAGAGGCTTGGCATTGCACAGGCATTGTTTGGGCGTCCCAGGCTTTTGATCTGCGACGAGCCGGCTTCGGCGCTGGATCCATCCGGGCGCAGGGAGCTGTTAGACATTCTGGCGGCGGCAGGGAATCAGGCCACCGTGCTGTTTTCCACCCACATTCTTTCCGATGTGGAGCACATCTGCGACCAGGTATCCTTCCTCCATCAGGGCAGGATTGTGCTGCAGGGGTCTGTGGAGGAGGTGCGGAAAGGCAAAAAAGCTGCTGGCATAGAGCTGGAAACAGAAAGGCCGGAGGATGCCAGGCTTCTTCTATCCGAATTTCCTTTCCTGAAGCCTTTGGACGGGAACAGCCTTTTGCTGGAGGAAGCAAAGCGTCAATGGGAAATTATGAGATTTGCCGCGGACAAGGAAATTGCCCTTTTGCGTTTCCAGCAGAGGGAGATGGCGTTGGAGGATTTGTTTCTGGAGGTTGTGGAAAAATGAAAGCATTTTTAAAAGGTTTATATTGAGAGGCGGTGGAAAAATGAAAGCATTTCTGAAAAAAGAGTGGATGGAGTGGAGCCGTACCGGACGCATGTTCCTTCTGCTTATCATTTTTATCCTGTTGGGAATTATGAATCCAGCTTTGGCAAAGCTTACCCCTTGGCTGATGGAAGCTTTGTCAGATTCTCTAGCAGATACAGGGCTTCAAACCACGGCTGTTACGGTGGACGCCATGACCTCCTGGGCGCAGTTTTATAAAAACATCCCTATGGGCCTTCTTGTATTTGTCTTGCTTTGCAGCGGCAGCTTTACCGGAGAATACCAGCAGGGAACCTTAGTTCCTGTAGTGGCTAAGGGCTTATCCCGCAGAAAAATCCTGGCAGCAAAGTCACTGTTTCTGCTTGGCGCCTGGACAACGTTGTATCTCATCTGTTTCGGAATCACCTATGGATATAACGCCTATTTCTGGGACAACGCCATTGCCAAAAATCTGCTGTTTGCCGGAGCGTGTAACTGGCTGTTTGGAATCTGGGTTCTTGCCCTTCTCATTTTCTTTTCCGCAGCAGCCAAAAACAGCCCGCAGGTAATGCTGGGAACCGGCAGCGTAGTTATGGGCGCCTGCCTGCTTCATATGTTTCCCAGATTTTCCTCTGTTCTTCCAGTAAAATTGATGGAAGGCCTAACGCTTTTGCAAGGCGCCGAAGAACCGGAGGATTTTTATGCCGCCATGGCATCGGCAGTGGCAATGGCAGTATTGTGCATAACAGCGGCGTCACTTAGTTTTGATAAAAAGCGGCTGTAACACAAGGGAAAGATTTTGAAAAAGCACTTGCTATGAAGCCGGATACGTTTTACAATAAATGCATGCGATATAAACATATTGCCCCGGCAGTGGAACATCAATGTCTGCCTGCTGGAGCAATAGCGTTCAGAAAGGAAATTGATATGTCAGTACTACATAATATTTATTTCAGCGGAAAAGGAACCACGAAAATCTGTGCAGAATGCATTGGGGCAGGCTTGCACATGGAAGAAAAATCCTATGACTGGAGAAAGCAGCCCTGTGAAACAAAGCTGGAAATTCCAAGGGAGGATGTTTTGCTGTTTTCCATGCCTGTCTATGGCGGATTTATCCCCCGGATGTGCGCCCAGCTGGCAATGAACTTAAAAGGAAGCCAGACTCCGGCAATCATTGCAGCAGTTTATGGAAACCGCCATTATGACGATGCTCTATTGCAGATGAAGGATTTATTAACCGCTCAGGGATTTTGGGTGGCTGCAGCCGGGGCTTTTTTGGCGGAGCATTCTATTTTCCCAGCGGCTGCGGCGGGGCGGCCAGATAAAAAGGATCGGGAGGCAATGGCAGCTTTCTCGGCAGAGTGCAGCCGTATGCTAAATGAACTGGATAAGGCGCAGTACGGTGAAATCCAAGTGCCCGGCAAAGCGGGATATGACGCCCAAAGTTTTAAAGGCGTGCCCTTTCATCCCGATGGAGACAAGGCTTGCAATGGCTGCATGGCATGTGTAGATGCCTGTCCGAAAAAAGCCGTTGATTCCGAACATCCATGTGAGACAGATGGGGAGCTGTGCATTTCCTGCGGCGCCTGCATCAGCGTCTGCCCCACCGGAGCAAGAAATTATCATGGCGATGCATATCAGGCGGCAGGGGCACAGTTTGTGGAGAGATGTTCTGCCTACAGGAGCCCGGAGACTTATTTTGCAGATAGAATCGGCATTTCAGAGGTTTGATGGAAGTTCCCCTTGCTAAGATTTTTTTGATTTCCCCCTCTTCGTTCCGGCGGGGGATTTTTTATATAATATGGTTCCAGCCAAAGCCACAATACCTTCGGTCAGCGGATAGGAAAGCCATACGCCTGTCATTTGAAAGAAAAAAGACAGGAGGAAAGCCATTGGCAGGATCACAATAAAACCTCTGGACAATGAAACTATCTGCCCAGGCAGCGCCTGCTCCGTTGATGTGAAGTATGTGGATAAAATAATATTGAACCCCGCAAAGGGGACAGCCGTGAAATATAATTTCAAGCCAGCTTCGGCAATTTGCTGCAGTGTTTCGTTCTGTTCACTGTTAAAAATTCCCACCACTGGATGGGCGGCTGTTAAGAAAAATAAATATACGCAGCCGGAAATCAGCATTACAGATGTTACGGCGTACTGGAAAACTTTCCGTATGCCTTCCTTTTCCCCATATCCATAAAGCCTGCTTAGGATTGGCTGTGTCCCCTGTGCAATTCCCGTATAAACAGAGGTGATGACAAGGGATAGGTTTGCCACTACGCCGTAAGCTGCGACCCCGATGTTCCCCTGCAATTTTAAAATAATCATATTAAAAACAATCATAACAATTCCAGAAGCAGCCTCCGTGATCAGCGATGGGATTCCCAATGAAATAAGGTTCCTTGTCAATGCCAGCGATGGTTTTCTTTTCTGAAAGTGGAACTGGTTTTGTTTTGCCATCCAGTGTTTTGATAAAACTGCTAAGCTGATGGCAGGGGCAAAGCCGGTTGCCAGGACTGCGCCGAATATGCCCATGTGTAATGGGAATATGAACACATAGTCTAATACGATATTAGAAAAGCTTCCCGCCAGCATTGCAGTCATGGATAATTTAGGGTTTCCGTCATTTCGGACAAAACAAAGAAAGAGGTTATTCGCCATAAATAGCGGGGCAAAGAGCAAAATAACTTGTAAATATGTCTGGGTCATGCCGAATATTTCTCTGTCAGCTCCCAACAGTGCGGTCAGCTTCCCGGAAAAAAATAATCCTGCTGCCACGAAAAAGATGGAAGAGATTGACGTGGCAGATACGGCAGCTGAAAATACACTGTCTGCATGGAAAAAATTCTTTTGCCCTCTGAAAACGGAGTATTTTGTTGCGCCGCCCATTCCCAGCATAAGGCCGAATCCATGGATAAAGCTGTAGATAGGGATTGCAAGATTAAGCGCTGCCAGGCCATTTGCACCTAAACCTTTGGCGATGAAAAAGGTATCAGCAAGGATATAACAGGATAGGCCAATCATGCCGCAGATATTTAAAGTGACGTATTGGAGAAATTCTCTGAAAAGTGTTTTTTCTTTCATTTGCGGCCTCCTTATATGAAAAAATTTCCACCTGCGCGGCTGGCTCTATTTCCAGTGCACAGGCAGCCTGGGGAGCGGTTCTTCTCTTAGGATGTGACTTGAATTTCCCTTTGGCAGTTCTAGTTAAGGGATTTTCAATAATAAAACGCCAGAACTTTCTATCTTCTAAGACCTAACGATAGGAAGCCTGACGTACCATCCCTTTCCCCGGTGGCAAAAGGCGACGTTGTTTTTCTTTTTCTGATTAGTTGGATTATACATGAAACCGATGGAAAATGCAATAAGGAACTGCAAAGAGAAATGGATATTTTCTGCAGGTTATGTTATGATAGGCACAAAGATGAGAAAGGGGAATGATATGGAGGATATTAAGATTCAGTGGCATCCAGGGTTTGTTGCAGCTATGGGACTGGAATTGATGCAGGACAGGGATAGGCTGATATTCCAGAAAGAATATAATCTGAATACAAAACCATTGGAAGTGGATTTGCTGGTAATCCGAAAAGATGCTTCCCAGGAAATATCCAATGAAATAGGGAGGAGCATTATCTGAGGACGTTGGAAAGGAAAATGCCCGAAAATTGTTGGAAAAGATAAAGAATCTTACAGGGCAGGAGAACCGCCGCCTGGCTGATTCTGTCCTGCGTGTTATGATGGATGCAAATACCCAGGTAGTAGAGGAATGGAGAGGAGATGCAGATATGTTTGAAGCGTTGATGGAGATTATGGAACCCCAGATGCAATTGAGGGATGAACAAATAAGGAAAGAAGAAAGGAAAGAAGGAATGGTGCAGGGCGCCGTTGTCGTGCTTCGGGAAATGGGATATGCAGATATAAAGGGATTGATCATGAAAAAATACGGCCTTTCCCAAGAAAAGGCAGAAGCGTACTTGCAGGAGGCGGGAGAATGAGAGGAAAGCTAGAAGTCTGTGTGGATTCCGTAGAGTCTGCGGTAATTGCCAAGGAGGCCGGAGCAGACCGCCTGGAGGTCTGCGGGAACCTGATGATTGGAGGGACAACGCCTGGGGTAAGCCAGTTCCGGCAGATTCGCAAGCTATGTGATATACCATTAAATGTGCTGGTGCGCCCAAGATTTGGGGATTTTTTGTATACAGATGCAGAGTTTCAGATGATAGAGGAAGATATTTTGATGTTTCGGGAGCTGGGCGCAGATGGAGTGGTAACTGGATGCCTGAATGCAGATGGAAGCTTGGATGCAGGCAGGATGGAACGGCTGAAGGAATGTGCAGGGCAGCTGCATATGACCTTGCACCGGGCATTTGATGTGTGCAGGAATCCTTATCAGACTTTGGAGGAAGCGGCTGCTCTGGGGATTGATACCATTCTTACCTCAGGGCAGGCATCGGTATGTACCCAGGGAAAAGAGGTTTTGAAAAAGTTGATAGATCAGGCCAAAGAACGGGTGGAAATCCTGGTTGGCGGCGGAGTGGATGCAGCAGTTATCCGGCAGCTGTCGGAGGAAATTCATGCCTGCAGCTTTCATATGTCTGGAAAGCGTATCGTAGACAGCGGTATGGTTTATCGGAATGAGAAGGTGAATATGGGACTTTCAGGATTTCCTGAGTTTGACATACTGCGTGCAGATAGAGAAGAAATCCAAAGAGCCAGACAGGCAATGGACGAAACCAGGCAATAACAGAAAAGAGACAAAGGGGATGTGATAGAAATGTTTTCAAAAGAGTTACAGGAATACGCCCAGCAGAAATATGACAGCCGGATGCGCTTTATAGAAATGGGAATTAAAGCTGCTTCCAATACAAAGTGGGAAGCAGAGGCAACGGATAGGCGCTGGCCGGAAACATTAAAAAAAGAAATCCAGCAGAAAATACAGGCCTGTACGTTGGAAGAGCAGATTTTGATGAAATTTTTCTATGGGACAATGCCTTTGCGGGATTTGGGAGAATATGGTTTTGAACTGTTTTTAGGATTTGTGCAGCATGGCATTATGCTGTATCAAACCATGGAATGGTGCCGGAATCTGCCAGAGGAAATATTTTTGCATCATGTACTGTATTACCGTATCAATTCTGAAAATATTGAGGACTGCCGTCCCTTTTTTTATCAGCAGATCATTGACCGGGTTAGGGGAAAAACTTTAGAAGAAGCTATTTTGGAAATCAACTATTGGTGCGCGGAGAATGGAACATATGAATCTACTGACAGCAGGACGGTTTCTCCTTTGACCATGTACCGCTGCGGCAGGGGAAGGTGCGGGGAGGAATCTGCCTTTGCAGTTACCGCGTTTCGGAGCGTAGGAATTCCGGCAAGGCAGGTCTATGCACCCTGGTGGTCTCACTGCGATGATAACCATGCGTGGGTGGAAGTCTATGTGGAAGGCACATGGCATTTTCTGGGCGCCTGCGAGCCGGAGGAAGCGCTGGATAAAGGTTGGTTTGTCAATGCTTCCTCCAGGGCAATGATGGTCTATGCCAGGGATTTTTCAGATTTCGGTGCAGCCGGTTTTTGGCAGACGGAAAATTCGGATGGCGCTAAGCCCCGTTTGCGGGAAAGAGAACCAGAATGCGCTGAACCATATTTTTGGCAGGGGGAAATCCCTTATTATAAGAATGTAACGGCAAGATATGGGGCGGCAAGGGATTTTCGGATAAAGGTAAAAGAGGAAGACGGAACCCAGGCTGCGGGGGCAAAGGTTTTTGCAGAGGTTCTTAACGGTGCAGAGTATAGAAGCATCGCAGCGGTTACGGCAGGCTTAGATGGGGAAACCAGCTTATGCATGGGGCAAGGAACTGTCCATCTGTGGGCTGCCAAAGAAGGAAGAACCAGCCAGATGCTTGTGGATACCAAAGAGCAAACAGAGGTGGTGCTTACTTTAAAAGAAACAGAACCCGCAGAGACTGGAATATGGTTTGATATGGAGATCAAAGCACCGGAGGAAAATTTGCCTCCTTCCCCGAGCCAGACAAGGGAGCAGAAGGAAAGAAACCGGAAACGCCTTCAGAAGGCAGCAGTGCTGCGTGCCAGGCGGATAGATGGATATTACGACAAAGCATTGGCAGAGAAGTACCCGGATTTGGAAGAAATTTTCTGCATGGCAGGAGAAAACTTTCATCAGCTGTATCAATTTTTACAGCGGGATGGCAGCCCGGACAGAAAGAGGCTTCTCTATTGTTTAAGTGAAAAAGATTATAAGGATGCCAAGGCGGATGTGTTAGAGGAGCATTTGCAATACGCTTCCCAATACCGCGGAGAGTGGGAGGAAAGAGGGGAGCTTTGGATTTATGAAAACTATATCCTATGCCCACGGATATACTTTGAAGAAATGACATGTTACCGGAAATGGGTGGAGGAGTATTTCAGTGATGAGGAGAAAGCGAAGTTCAGAAAGGATCCAGCAGCAATCTGGAAATATATCAGGGCGGAGATAACATATGATGAAACCCAGGATTACAGTACCATTTTTTCCACTCCGGCAGGTACGCTGAAGCTTAAGTTCGGGAATCCTATGAGCCAGAGGATTTTGTGCACCGCTATTTGCCGCACCCTGGGGATTCCGGCACGGGTGGACCAGATAACCCGGGAGGCGGAAGTATATAGGGAAGGCAGTTTTGTAAGGATATCGGGGACAGAGAAGCGGGAAACAGCAGAGAAGGCAGCGTTGGATTTGAAACGGGAAACAGCAGGAGAAGAGCCTTTGGATTTGGAACGGGAAACAACAGAGAAGGCAGCGTTGGTTTTGAAACGGAAAAAGGGGGAGGAATGGAGCTGCGGCCAGAATTGGACGATTGGGAGGCTTTGCGGGGATTGTTTTGTGACCTTGGATTACCAGGAATTGGAATTTGAAGGCATGGAGCTGGAATTGGAGCTGGAGCCGGGATGCTACAGGATATTGACCGCAAACCGGCTGCCAAACGGGAACCAGCTTGCATCCGAATACAGAGTGGTTTTGAAGCCAGGCCGCCCAGAGGAACTTGAGCTTCGTATGCGGATGGGCCGCCTGGAGGAATTGCTGGTATCCCATCCGCTGGAGGATTTTGAAGTCAGGAAGGATGGGGCGGAAAAGAAAATCTCTGCATTGACAAAAGAAGGTGTGCATATGCTTGCATTTTTGGAGCCAGGCCAGGAGCCTACAGAGCATGTGCTGAATGAGATAGCTATGTATCATGAGAGCCTTCGAAGGCTTAAGGTTTCTATCTGTTTTATTGTAAGAGACCAGGGAGTGCAAAAGACAGAAGCATGGAACAAGGCCGTCCAGGCAGTTCCAGAGATTGCCATTGCATATGGTTCTGTGGATGAGCTGGCAGAGCCCTTGGCACGGAGCATGTATGTGGATCCAGACAAGCTTCCTTTGCTGCTCATTGTAAATCCAGGGCTGCAGAGTGTTTACGCATGCAGCGGCTATCAGGCAGGGAGCGTGAAGCTGATGCTGGAGCTGCTGCGTGTGAACGAGAGGTTAGAAAGAGGAGAATAAATTTAAGTCACTTGCCCGGATATGTACAGCTCCATAGACAATATTTGGAGCGTGGTTTTTGCCACAGGCTATTTGACCCAGAGAGGAAGGGGCGAGAGCCGCGGCTTCCATCTTGCCATACCCAATCTTGAGGTGCGGGATACCTTTGCCAGAAGGGAATTGAAGGAAAATTTTTATCATGGGATGCTTTTCATTATGAGGATTTTGAAAAGGTACTTAAAATTGGGATAGCCTTTTACAAGGATAAATGCAGGGTTATGATTGCAGTTTCTAATTGACAAATATTAGCAGCTGTGTTTTAATAGAACAATAGCCAGAATAAAATAAAAAGAAAGCGAGGTAAAGTTATGATTAAGTCAGGCAAAAGTAATGGAAACAACTTCATAGGCATCAAAAACAGATTTACCTCGGTGACGGCAGGCAGGATTCCCCATTAAATAGAAGGAAGCATAGGCAGGTTTGCTTTGCATATGCTTTGGGATAGATAAGTGGAATCCGATTGGATTTTCATGTATAAGATTTGAGCATACAGTGAATACAAAGATAGCCTCGTGGGTAAACCACGGGGCTTTTTGACATGTTATGGCCGCACCGGAAAGGAGAAATTTATGAAAAAGATATTAAAATATATTGCACAGTACTGGTATGCATATCTTTTTGCCATCGGCTGTATGGTAACAGCAATCGTGCTGGATATGCTTTATCCGGTGATTACAAAAAGCATCGTAGATGATGTTATCATAGGGGGAAAAATCGAATTGTTAGGCGGGCTGCTTCTGATGATTTTGGTGATTGGGGCAGGAAGAAGCCTGGGCGGTTATCTGAAAGAATATGCCTTTGATACGGTAAGCGTTAAGATTGCGGCAAAGCTTCGGAAGGATTTGTTTGCCCATATCGAGAGCTTGTCTGTGGACTATTTTGACGATACGAACACAGGGGAATTGATGGCGAGGGTCAAGGATGACGTGGATGCAGTCTGGAATGCCCTGGGCTATGTGGGCATGCTGATGATTGAGGTGGTGATTCATGTTTCCATGGTGCTCTACTGCATGTTTGCATTGAACTGGAAGCTGGCTTTCCTGCCTTTTGCAGCGATGGTTTTGATGGGAATTACAGCTATTGTCATGGAGCAGAAGCTGGATAAGGTTTATGAGGCCATCAGTGAGGAAAATGCAAAGCTTACCGCCATTGCAGAGGAAAATCTGGCAGGGGTGCGGACCGTAAAAGCATTTGCAAGGGAAAAATTCGAAATCAAGAAATTCCTTTCCCACAATCAACAGTATTACGATTTGAATATCCAGCAGGCCAAAATTCTGGTGCGTTTTTATCCGGTTTTTCAGTTTACCGGAAAGCTGCTGCCGGTGGCAATGGTTATTATCGGCGGCTTCCAGGTGGTTCATGGGGAGATGACCCTGGGAAGCCTGGTGGCCTTTTCCGAATACTGCAGGAACATTGTCTGGCCCATGGAAATGCTGGGCTGGATTACCAATGATTTATCCTCGGCAGTAGCTTCCTGCAAAAAAATCAACAAAATCTATCAGCAGGAATCTTCTATCAAGGAGCAGGAAAATCCTGTCGTGCTAAAACAGGTAAAGGGGGATGTCTCCTTTGAGCATGTGTCTTTTGCCAGAGGAAACCAGAAAATTTTAGAGGATGTTTCCTTTACCTTGCCCAAGGGAAAAACCCTTGGAATCATGGGGGCTACCGGGGCAGGAAAAACTTCTATGATAAATTTGCTGACACGGTTTTTTGATGTGGAAAAAGGCAGCGTGAAGCTGGATGGCGTGGATGTGCGGGAGTTATCCCTGCAGCAGCTTCGCAGCAGCATTGGCACGGTGATGCAGGATGTTTTCTTATTTTCGGATACCATTTCCGAGAATATCCGTATGGGGCAGAGAGACACCTGTGACAGCCCTGCCATGGTTCATGCGGCGGAGTTGGCACAGGCTCAGGGATTTATTGAAAAGATGCCGGAAACGTATGAGACGGTAATTGGAGAACGGGGCGTAGGCCTTTCCGGCGGGCAGAAGCAGCGCATCAGCATTGCAAGGGCCATTGCAAAGCAGAATCCCGTGCTGATTTTGGATGATTCTACTTCGGCACTGGATATGGAAACGGAATATGAAATACAGAAGTCCTTAGATACTTTGGATGCAACGAAGATTATTATTGCGCACCGGATTTCTGCGGTGCGCCGGGCAGATGAAATTATTTTTCTGGAGGACGGGAGCATCAAAGAGAGGGGAAGCCATGAGGAACTGCTGGCTAAGAGAGGGCTTTACTACGATACCTATGTGGCACAGATGGGAACAGCTCCAGGGCAGGCATCTTGTTAGTGGAAATGTTCTATGAGAAATTTTTGCCGGATGGAATGATGTGATATTAGCAAGGAAATTTTATATAAGAGAAAGCAGGTGTTGTTTTGGCAGTGAATTCTTACAAAGAAGACGAGAAGCTGGAGGGAATCGGCAAAAGGGAAACTTTAAGGCGGTTGTTTTCTTATTTATTGGGGTATAAGCTTCAGGTGTTTGGGGTGCTGGTCTGCATGGTGGTTACGGTTGTGATTTCCTTGATCAATCCTTTGATTATTGAGGATGCAATTGATGTGTACATTGCAAATAAGGATATGCGGGGGCTGGCAAGGCTTGCTATGGCTGCTTTGGGGATTAATGTAATATTTATTTTAATGGTAAAGGTAAGGATGTATGTGATGGCACGGATTTCCAATCAGATTCTTTTGGATATCCGGCAGGAATTGTATGAACATATCCAGACCTTATCCTTTTCCTTTTTTGACAGCCGGCCTACCGGGAAAATCCTGGCAAGGGTGATTGGGGATGTGAATTCCCTGAAAAATGTGCTGGTCAATGCAGTCACTACGCTGATACCGGATTTCGTTACGATTTGCGGCGTGGTGGTGATTATGGTGGTTAAGGACTGGCGGCTGGCTCTTGCCTCTTTGAGCAGCATTCCCCTGATGGCGGCGGCCATCTGGTTTATCCAGAAATTTTCCCATGCCCGCTGGCAGGTTGTGCGCAAGAAAAGCTCCAACCTGAACGCCTATGTCCATGAGGGCATTGCTGGCATGCATGTGGTGCAGAGCTTTTATGCGGAGCATGAGACACAGGATATTTTTGCAGGGCTGGTAAAGGAGCACGAGCAGTCCTTTATCGGTGCGGTGCGGATTGCAGATTTGTTTGGGGCGTCCATTGATTTTTGCTGGGGTGTTGGCGCGATGATTCTTTACTGGGTGGGAATAAAAATGATCGGCGGGGATTACGTGAGCATCGGAATGCTGGTGGCATTTGGGACTTACATCAATATGTTCTGGAACCCGGTGATGAATTTGAGCAATTTTTATAATCAGGTGATTACCAATCTGACTGCGGCAGAGCGCATTTTTGAAATCCTGGATACGAAGCCTGATATTTTTGATGCATCGAATGTGCAGAAGCTGCCGGAAATCCAGGGACGGGTAGAGTTTGAACAGGTGTCCTTTACCTATGACGAGGGAACCCCTGGAGAAACAAAGGTTTTGGAAAATGTAAGTTTTCAGATTGAGCCGGGGGAGACCATTGCGCTGGTAGGACCCACCGGAGCCGGAAAAACCACGATTGTAAATTTAATCAGCCGTTTCTACGATATCAAAAAAGGCCGGATTCTCATTGACGGGTATGATATAAAGAAGGTATCCATGGAAAGCTTAAGGCAGCAGATGGGCGTGATGACCCAGGAAAATTTTATTTTTCAGGGCACGGTAAAGGAAAACATTCTCTATGGCAATATGGATGCTTCGGATGAAGAAGTCATCGCCGCGGCGAAGGCAGTCAATGCCCATGGGTTTATCATGAAAATGGAGCATGGCTACGACACGGTATTAAAGGAGCGGGGGGCAGGGCTGTCAAACGGGCAGCGGCAGTTAATTGCCTTTGCCAGAACCATGGTAAGCATGCCGAAAATCCTGATTCTGGACGAGGCAACTTCCAGCATTGACACCCAGACGGAGCTTTTGGTGCAGAAAGGCATTGAAGCCCTGCTGGAAGGGCGCACCAGTTTTGTGATTGCTCATCGGCTGTCCACCATCCAGCGGGCAGACCGGATTTTTGTCATTGACAAAGGCGGCATCTTAGAGCAGGGAAGCCCCAAAGAGCTGATGGAGAAAAAAGGCCATTACTATGAACTCTATATGGCACAATTTCGGAATTTATAATTTTGAGCGTACCCTGTCCAGATTCCGGTTCCGTATCTGGACAGGGTACACTGGCTTCCTGGGTGGGTGGAAAGAAACAGGGAGGAATCAGCAGAAATTTTTTCTGGATAAATGTGGTCTGCTGAAAACAGATTATTTATGTCATGGAGATGCCGCATATCTTCCTTGTTTTGGTTCAAGATTGCGAACGAGCTTAGCGAGTTTCGCAATTACCTAAAACCTTTTTCGACTAACTTTGGAAAGATTCAATGTTTTCATAAATATTCGTGGCAGTATTAAAGAATTCCATCAAAGATGACGATAATTTTATATGAAAGGAAAAATATGCTTTACGATAAAGATATCAGGGAACCGCTACCCCGCCATGCGGTCTGCCGGACAAATGTAAATTGTTGTAAATAGTACAAATTCGGTTGTGGAAATACATGGAAGGCGTCTTGTAAATTCCCAATGTGTATGTTATACTATTCGTAACTATAGTTGTAGATATATCGCATATGTCAAGCATAAGGATATGCAGGTTTATATTTTATTCAAAGGAGTGATGATATATGAGTCAAGGCTTTTCACAATTGTTTCAGAGTTTTTCATTCGGCGGCGGAGCAGGAAACCAGAATTTCCTCTCAGATTATGCCAGCATTAAGAGCGGCGGCTATGGCAAGCTTTTGAAAGCTTATTATGGCAAAGGGAATAGTTCAAGAACAGAGGGATCCAGCGCGAAGAAGACTAATACCCTTGACAAGATTTTGGAAGAGAAGAAGAATCCAAAGATTTCCAAAGAGGCGCAGGAGGCAAACACGAATCTGACAACAGGGCTTTCTAAGCTTAAGGGTTCTGTTTCAGCGTTACAGAGTGACAAAACATACACAGACACACAAAACGGACAGACTGCGTCGGAAAAGGTAGTCTCCGCCATGAAGAATTTTGTGGAGGATTATAATAGTGTCGTGACTGCAGCAAAGCGTTCCACCCTGGCAGGTAAGACAGCATATGTGGCAAATATGATGCAAAGCACCTCTGCCAATGAAGAGAAGCTTGCGGAGTTAGGCATTTCCATCAATTCCAACGGAACCTTGCAGTTGAATGAGAATAAGCTGAAGGAAGCAGATGTTTCGAAAGTACAGGAGATGTTTTCTACCAATGACATTTTGAGTTATGGCTCTAAGATCAGCTCCCGTCTTCAGTTTGCCAATACTACAACTGGCACAAATAGTACAAATAAGACAGATAGTTCTGATAAGACAGACAGCACGGATAAGACAGACAGCACAGGCACAAATAATGCTGCAGGTTCCAGCGCAGCAGCCCTCAAGGCAGACAGCCAGGCCATGGCATCTGATAAGCTGTATGAAATGGTAAAGGATGCAGATGGCAATGAGACAGGCAAATATGATATTGACAAGATTTTTGCAACGGCAAAGAGCTTTGTGGGCAATTATAACAGTATGCTTAACACAGCGGAATCCAGTGCCAATTCCGGCGTATTGGCAAATCTGTCCCAGATTAAAGCAAAGACGGCGAAGAATGCAGATGCATTGAAGCAGTTTGGCATTAATGTGGATACAAAGGGCAGAATGAAGATTGATGAGGACACATTTAAGAAAGCAGATATGTCCAAGGTACAGAAATTCTTCAAAGACTATGGTTCTTCTGTTGCTACCCATGCTTCGCTGGTAGATTTCTATATGACCACCCAGGCCAATACTTCCAATGGCTATACAGCTGCCGGAGCATATAATGTACAGGGAAGCGCCCGTTATGCTGATTATATCTAAGTTGTTTTAAAGCGTGTTTGGAGGAGTATTTTCCAACATGCGGCAGGGAAGATAAGAACATGCAGGATGTGAATCAACCAGAGTTAAGTCTGGGGGATTCGCATCCTTTTTATGATGAAAGGGTGAGAGTATGTTGGAAAAAGGATTGCAGGAAGAATTCATAAACATTCTGAAGGAAGAACTGGTTCCTGCCATGGGATGTACAGAACCGATTGCACTAGCTTATGCGGCGGCAAAAGGCAGGGAGATCCTTGGCTGTGAGCCGGCTCGGATGACTGCAAAATGTTCGGGAAATATGATTAAAAATGTCCGCTGTGTCACGATTCCCAATTCCGGCGGACTGACGGGGATTGAGACAGCATGTATTCTGGGCGCTTTGGCAGGAGACGCTTCTGCCGGTATGGAGGTGTTGGAGCGGGTCAGGGAAACGGAACGAGCCAGGACGAAAGAGCTCCTGAACCAAGGATGCTGCAACGTGGAATTTTTGGACTCGGACATACCCCTTCATTTTGTGATTGAACTTTCTGGTTTGGGACATACTGTGGAGGTAGAGGTAAGACATACCCACATGAATATTGTCTCAATCAGGAAGGATGGAGAGGCGGTATTTGAAAAAACAAAGGAGCTGGCGGAAAAAGGATGCTCCAGTGACCGCTCCAAGCTTTCCTTGGAAAATATCAAGGCCTTTGCGGACGAGGTGGAGCTGCCAAGGGTTCAGGATATCTATGAACGGCAGATACGCTACAATATGGATATTGCCTATGAAGGGATTTCCGGGGATTACGGCATTGGAATCGGGCGGGTGCTCCGTGAATCCTATGCAGATGGGGTTGTGACCCGTATGAAAGCCTTTGCTGCGGCTGCATCCGAAGCGCGTATGGGCGGCTGCGATATGCCGGTCATCATCAATTCTGGCAGCGGCAACCAGGGCATTGCCTCCTCGGTTCCGGTGATTGTATATGCCAGGGAGAAAAATATTCCCAAGGAAAGGCTGTACCGGTCTCTGGTTTTTTCCAGCCTTCTTACGATTTACCAGAAAGAATTTATCGGGAAGCTCTCGGCGTTCTGCGGAGCGGTTTCTGCCTCCTGTGCATCAGCGGCGGCAATTACCTACCTGGAAAATGGCTCCATTGGGCAGATTAAGGCCACGATTGACAATACGCTTGCCAATATCCCGGGAATTATCTGTGACGGCGCCAAAATTTCCTGTGCGGCCAAGATTGCTTCCAGCCTGGATGCGTCTATGATGGCGCATTATCTTGCCATGCAGGGGAAGGAGTATGAGTCCTATACGGGGATTTTGAAAGAGGACACTGGGGAGACAATCAGCTGTGTGGGGTATATCGGAAAGGTTGGCATGCGCCAGACAGATAAAGAAATTATTAAGATGATGCTGGAAAGCACATAGAACGGAGGAAGAAATGTACGATTGTATGATTATAGGAACCGGCCCCGGCGGACTGTCGGCGGCGCTGAATTTGAAAACCCACCAGAAGGACGTCGTATGGTTTGGCTCTAAGGATTTGAGCGATAAGGTGGCAAAGGCAGAGAAAATCACAAATTATCCAGGATTTCCAGAAATCAGCGGAGCAGAGCTTTTTGACAAATTCCATGCACATATTGCACATGCAGGTTTGGATATCACGGAAAAGACAGTGACAAATGTGATGCATTCCGGCGGCCATTTTATGGCGCTTGCAGAGAACGAAATTTATGAAGCAAAAACGGTGATTCTAGCTATGGGGGTTATGGCGGCGAAGCTGATGGATGGGGAAGAAGAATTGCTGGGAAAAGGCGTAAGCTACTGTGCCACCTGTGACGGAATGCTTTATAAGGGAAAAAAGATTGCTGTTGTATGCAATGCGCCAAAGTTTGAGCATGAGGTAGAATATCTGGCGGATTTGGCATCGGAGGTGTTTTATTTTCCTACCTTTGAGAGCAAGGTGGAGAGGGAAAATGTAAATATTTCTAAGGATGCTCCCGTGAAAATAAAAGGGGAGGAGCGTGTGTCGGCTCTCACACTCCGCAGCGGCGCCACAGTGGAAGTGGATGGCGTATTCTGCCTTAGAAATGCAATTGCTCCAACGAAATTGGTTTCAGGCCTTAAGGTGGAGCATGGGCATATTGCAGCGGACCGCAGGATGGCAACAAATCTGCCTGGGTGTTTTGCAGCGGGAGATTGTACGGGAAGGCCTTACCAGTATACCAAGGCGGTAGGGGAAGGAAATGTGGCGGCTCATAGTGTGATAGATTTTCTGGCTTCTTTGGGAGAGTGAGAAGCGTTTGTTTTCCTAGAGCGAGCGTTTCATATTGGAGTACGGAGGCCAAGGCAGTATTTCATCTTTGCAAGTAATATTTTTCACTCACTGTTCCATATTGGAGTGCGTACGGAAAGGCAGGCTGGAGATAAAAGTGATTATGAAGCACATCCATAAAGTGATTGTGTTCCATAATTATATTATGGAAAGTTTCTTTGCGGGTGCTGCTATGACATAAAATTTGGGAAGCTGGAAACGGTTCGCAATATCAGCTTTACGGCATCCTTGGAGCCGGAATAACAGGAGGAACAAATGTTGATTTTACAACAAATGCTGGTGTTATTTTTTATTATGCTGGCTGGATTTTTTGCGCAGAAAAAGCAGATTTTGGATGAAGATGCCTGTAAGAAGGTATCCTGGATTGTGGTAAATATTGCCAATCCTGCCATGATTTTGTTCAGCGTGGCCGGGGAGAGCCAGATACAGCCGGGAGAGCTTGCGGTTACAACCTTCATTGCCGTCCTTATGTTTTTGTGCCTGATGGTGCTGGCAGCATTTCTTCCTGGGGTTTTGCATGTGGACAAATCACAGTATGGGGTGTACCGAGTGATGACGGTATTTTCTAATATCGGCTTTATGGGATTTCCGATATTGTCGGCCTTGTATGGAAAAGGATCGCTCCTGTATGCTGCATTATTTGTACTGATTTATAATGTGCTGATCTACACATATGGGATTCTGTGTTTGAATCCCAGGCCTGGGGATGGCAAAGAGGGCAGAGGGAGTGTTAGGACAGCAAACCTGCCATCTCGCTCAGCCCGCTGTCCGGCGCGCTCCATGGCTATCCGGCAATGGTTCATAGCGAGCGGAAAAAGAATCGTGAATGTGGGAGTATTGGCAAGCCTTGGGGCGTTGGTTTTGTATTTTGGGAACATTCCGCTGCCGGGCATGCTGGTACAGGTATTTGAAATGTTTGCAGATTTGACGGCGCCTTTGAGCATGATGGTGATTGGAGCGTCCTTTGGGCAGATGTCCTTAAAGGATATGGTGGGGGATGTGAAGCTTTTGGTATTTTCCGCTATCAAATTGCTGGTGGTTCCTATCAGCGGCATGTGGGTGGTTTCCCGGTTTGTGGACAATCCTGTTCTGCTGGGGGTCTGCATGGTGATGCTGGCAACCCCCGTGGGAAGCATGACGGCTATGCTTGCCCAGCAATATGACTGTGACAGTGAGCTGGCCTCTCAGGGGGTGGCTTTGACTACGCTTTTGTCGGTGGCGGCGATTCCGCTGGTGGCGGCAGTTTGCAGGTGGATGGGGATTGTTGTATAGCAGCAGGTGATTCTCCTTGAAATCCTTATGGTTTGATAGTATACTAAGGGCAGAAAGAAGGATTAAGATATGCCGGAAAAAACAAAAGTTAAAACTGGATACAGAAGAATCCCCGGTAATTAGAGCATAAGGAATATGCCCAAAGCATCCAGGCCTCCCGTGATAACATAAAGATACGGGAAAATCCTTGGCTCAGGGCATAGAATTTGTAGTGTTTGGACAGGAGGGGCAGGAGCATGTGATGAATATTTATCCAGAATGCGGAAAACGGATAAATTTGTGCTTGTGATTACCTTCATATGTTTGGGAAACAGCCCGTGTAATCCAGGGAGGTATTTTATGAAACGAGTTTCTTTGGAGGAGCTTTTCAGGAAGCATCCATTTGATTCCTACCAGCAGCAGTATGCCCGCATCCGGGAGCTGCTGGAGAAGGGGAAGCTAAAGCCGGTAAGGGCTGCTGGGACAAATGGAAAAAGCCCAGCCTTATGCCTTTCTTATTGGGTGGTGGAGGAAGAGGACAGCTTCTATGATGCTCTGGCAAAGGAGCTGAACTACCGCCTGGAGCCTGTGATTTCCATTGGATATTATCTTTCCCATTTGGATGAGTACCGAAAGGACAGGAAATGGGTGCTGATGCTGGATGGTTATCTGAAAGAAAACCGTTCCCTGCTGCAGCAGCCCATATCGGTGAATGAGCGCAGCTTCGAAATCTGGGGCCGGGAAAAATTCCTTGCCAGAGAGCAGGGCAGGAAGATTCTGAAGCGGTGCGGGATAGAAACGGATTTTTTAAATATGTACGAGACGGCAGAGCCCTTTGCCTGCTATTCCCATACCAGGGAGATTCCCCAGAACATGCTGATTCTGGAAAATAAGGATACCTTTTTCAGTATGCGAAAAAGCATGATGGAAGGGAATCCATGTATTTTAGGGATGGAAGTTGGGACTTTGATTTATGGGGGAGGGAAGCGGATTGTCAGGTCTTTCCAGAATTTTGGCCTTTCTGCAGAGCCTTATATGAAAGCAGAGGGGAATCAGATGTATTATTTCGGCGATTTGGATTATGAGGGGATTGGGATTTACGAGAGCCTTGCCAGGCAGTGGAGGGGACATGGGAAACCAATCCCTTTTGCAGCTGCTTATGGGAAAATGATAGAGAAGGCAGAAAAAATGGGAAGCCTGCCGGATACCAAAGAGTGCCAGAACCAGAAGTTAAGCGGTGGATTTTTTTCCTGCTTTTCCAAAGAAATGGTGGAGCGGATGCAGGAGATTTTAGAGAAGGGGAAATATATTCCCCAGGAAATTTTAAGTATTTCTGATTTTTAAGTATTTTGAATTTCTGGCTGCAGATAAAGTAAGAGGAATACATAGAGGAGAAATTATGCAATATGAATTTTTAAAGCATTTCCCCAGAAGAATGAAAAATGTAGGGCTTTACGCTGTGCTGGTTCAAAACAGCCTTCAGAAAGCCACCTGGAAGAAATATGAGTTCCGGAAAATGGACGAGCAGTTCAATATGATTTTTGCGGTGCTTTTGTACATTATGGAACAGTCCTTGAAGGAAGAGCGGTGTACCATGGATGATATAGGCGCCTATATCGATACCATCAACATGCAGTATTTCAGGAAAGATATGGCCTATGAGGAGTGCCGCGCCCTGGGAGATTTTATTGTAAATGTGATTCTTTCCAATGAAGGAAAGGTGATGTATTTTGAAGGGTTTAATTTTGAGCAGAAGGCCTACCAGGAGATAAATATAAGCTACGTGGCAAATCGGGTCGTGTACAGCCAGCAGGATGTCAAGCGCACTTCTTATTATCTCACCGACGACGGTTATAATCTTCTTTTATCCAC
Source organism: uncultured Lachnospiraceae bacterium (assembly GCA_947384285.1). GTDB lineage: Bacteria > Bacillota > Clostridia > Lachnospirales > Lachnospiraceae > Petralouisia. The sequence continues at coordinate 52,891 of CANDGI010000014.1, read as the reverse complement.
ACTGGAAATTGAAAATAATATGAAGCTGACCATCCATGAAATGATTTTTCAGATGCATCTGGAGAAGCAAAGCTATGACAAGGCAGTGGATGAAATCAAGAATGTGTTTAACCTTCTGCGCATCCAGCTTCAGAAAATTCAGGAAGCTATGGGGAAAATCCGCCGGAATGCACTGAATTATTCGGTCAAAGATTACCAGGAGATTTTAAATGAAAACCTGGAGACCATCAGCGACACCAAGCAGAAATTCCAGAACTACCGGGCACTGGTAAAGAGCCGGGCAAAGGAACTGGAGGAATCCAATATCAATGTGAGGAAGCTGACCGAGAAGGAGGAAGAAAAATTAAGCCATCTTAAGGAGATTGAACATTATTTAAACCGCACCATAGATGAGCACCAGAAAATTTTAAACAGCCATTTTGATTTAAAGTCCCTATATACCAAGGAACTGGAAGCTTTGTCCCAGATGTCCTTGATTCAGCGCTTTCCCCTGCGGACAGAATTGTATGATAAGATATTGGAGCAGCCCCGGGCGCTCACGCATTTGGAATATTTCTTACGTCCTCTGTTTTGCCAGGACATGGAAAAAACTTATAATCTGAACCGGGCGTTCCAGCTGCAGAAGCCGGTTCGTGAAAAGGCAGAAGCCGATACGGAGGAAGCCCTGGATTTTGACGCGGCAGAATGGGAGCGGGAGCAGGAACTGGCCCGCAGGGAGAAACTAAAGCGTTACGAACAAAGCATCGCTTATCTTCTGCGGAAGGTGGTGTCACAGGGAGAGATTTCCCTGGAAGAAATTGCAGGGCAGACGCAGGAGGAAGAGCTGGAACTATTGATTCCCAATGTGGAGATTTTTAAGGAAATTATGGTGGAGCTGATTCGGAACAAGGAAATTGATATTCCCACGCTGCAAAAGGAGCAGAGAGAGTATATCCAGGAACAGTCCGGGGAGTTCCAGCTGAACCTGGTGCTGCTGCATCTGATTCAGAACTGCAGGGAGTTCCTGGGGATACTGCGGATCGAGACATATCGGTTAGAGGATGGAAAAGCGGTGGTGTTTCCAGACGTCCAGGACGAAAAAGGGGACAGGAAAACCATCCGCTGCTCCAATGTCCTAATCCGGGTTATAAAGGAGGAAGGCTAATGCGAAGCATTACTGGGAATGCCTTTCAACGATCTGCCGCCGGACCGGAGGGCAGGGGCGTTTCATTGTGAAAGGAGGAATAAGACATGGCATATGAAGTAGAGCAAATCCGGCAGAGCCAGGAAATATTCTATTATCTATTAGAGCATCATGAGCTGCAGGAGGAAGAGGAGCAGGCTTTGTACCGGGCTTACGCAGAACAGGAGACGGTGCAGAACCTGGTAAAATCCCAGGGGGAGATTGCCATGTGCAATATTGAACGGTATGGAAATGTGGTTTATCTGATTCCCAAGGAGGAGAACCATTTTCTGGGCTTTTCCAAAGCCCAGCTGAAAGCAGTTCTATGCAGATCCGGCGGCACAGATAAGGATTACTATTTATCCCAGTTTGTGATTTTAACCCTTCTGGTGGAATTTTTTGACGGGCAGGGAAGCAGCAGTAAATCCAGAGAATATATGAGGGTAGGAGAGCTGCAGAACTGCATTTCCCAGAGGCTGAAGGAGGGAGTGCAGAATGTGCCTAAGGAAGAAGAGGAGCAGGCAGGCATTGCGTTTTCCAATATGATGGAAGCCTATGAGGCGCTGCGTTCGGATGAGAAATCTACCCGTGCAAGGACTACCAAGGAAGGGTTTTTGTACCATATCCTGATGTTTCTGCAAAAGCAGGGATTGATTGAGTATGTGGAGCAGGATGAGATGATTAAAACCACAAGGAAGCTGGACAGTTTTATGGACTGGAACCTGCTGAACCAGAATAACTATCAGAGAATCCTTAAAGTGTTGGGGGAAAGCCATGAGTAAAATCAATGCAGTAAGACTGATTAATATCAATTACAATAACAATGCCATCCGGGTCAGCGATGAGATTTTCCATTTTAATGGGGAAAGCACCCTCTTGTCCCTGCGCAACGGAGGGGGAAAGTCGGTGCTGGTGCAGATGATGACGGCGCCTTTCGTCCATAAGCGATACCGGGATGCCAAGGATCGTCCCTTTGAAAGCTATTTTACCACCAGCAAGCCCTCCTTTATTTTGGTGGAGTGGGCCTTAGACCAGGGAGCCGGGTATGTGATGGCAGGGATGATGGTGCGCAAAAGCCAGGACGGGGAGGAGGCAAACGGGGAAGGCCTGGAGATGGTGAATCTTATCAGTGAATATAAAAGCTCCTGTCTGCAGGATATCCATCATCTGCCTGTGGTGGAAAAAGGAAAACGGGAGATGGTTTTGAAGAACTTTGCCGCCTGCCGCCAGCTGTTTGACAGCTATAAGAAAGATCATTCCATCAAATTTTTCAGCTTTGATATGAACAACAGTGCCCAGTCCCGGCAGTATTTTGACAAGCTGGCGGAATATCAGATTAATTATAAGGAATGGGAAACGATTATCAAGAAGGTAAATTTAAAGGAATCGGGATTATCCGATTTGTTTGCAGACTGCAAGGATGAAAAGGGGCTGGTGGAAAAATGGTTTCTGGACGCAGTGGAAAACAAGCTGAACAAAGAGAAAAACCGCATGAAGGAATTTCAGTCCATCTTGGAAAAATATGTGGGGCAGTACAAGGACAACCAGTCCAAAATCAAGCGGCGCGACATGATCCGCCTGTTTCAGGAGGAAGCAAAAAGGATTGAGGAAAAGAACAAGAAGTATCAGGAAAGCGAAACCAGCGTGGCAAGCCAGGAAAACAGGATTGCCTGGTTTCGGCAGGAGATAGAAGAACTGCGGGAACAGACGGGGTGCAAGGAGCAGGAAAACCGGGAGCAGCAGGAGGCGCTTCGGTTAGAGATAGAGCGCCTTGCTTATGAAAAATTGTCGGAGGAATATTACCACCTGGAGGAAGAAAAGAAGTTCCATGTAAGCAGCCGGGAAATGATAGGGATGGAGAAGGAAGGGCTGGAACGGGAAGCAGAGAAAATCCAAAACAGGCTGAATTTATTTTTGTGTGCCAGGCAGCAGGAGACAGCAGACGAGGAAAAATCGGAGTGGGACCTGGCATGCCAGCAGCTTGCAGTGGCGAGGGAACGGGATAAGGATTTAGAGCCGGAGCGGAACTGCATCGGTTCTCTGCTGCGCAGCCATTACCAGGCGGTTTTGGAAGAGACGAAAAGCAGCCTGTCAGGGAACCAGAAGGCGCAAAAGGAAACCGCAGGGCAGGCCAGGGAGGAGCAGGAGCTTCTCAAGGAGCTGGAGGAATCCCTTCGGAAAAATGCATTGCTTGCCGGGGAGCTGAAAAGCAAGGTCAGAAGCTACGACAGGCAGGAGGAACAGTTTAACCTCCGTTACAAGGAGCAGCTCGTCCGCAATATCCTGGGAGGATATGAGCCGGGAAGCCTGGAAATTTTCGGGGATATGTGCAAAAAATCCCAGGAGGAGGAAGCCCGGAAAAAAGTTTTGAAAAGCCGGGAGCTGGAACAGGCAAGGGAGAAAAGAACCAGGCTGGAGCACAGCCTGTTTCGCAAAAATGAGGAAAAGACATTTGCGGCAGCAAAGAGAAAACAGCAGGAACAGCTTAGGGAAAATTTTGAACAGGAGCTGGCAAAGCGCAGGGATATCCTGAAATATTTGGAACTGGAGGAGACTGCGCTGTTTGAGGAAGAGAAGATTTTAAAGACCGCAGACCGGAAGCTTTTGGAGATTGAAAGCCTGCGGCGGAACCTGGAAAAAGAAGAGAACGAGCTGCAGAAAGAATACCAGCGTTTGACAGAAGGGCGGATTTTAGAGCTGCCCCCAGATCTTGAGATGGAATTTGAAAAAGCTGGCATCCACATCGTATATGGGATGGAGTGGCTGAAAAAGAATGGTTATTCCGAAAAAAAGAACCGGGAATTGGTGCAAAGCCATCCCTTCCTGCCCTATGCCCTGGTTTTATCTGAAGGGGAAGCAGAGAAATTATCTCATTTCCAAGGCAGCATCCCCACCAGCTTTCCCATTCCCATTGTGCTGCGCAAAAGCCTGGAGCAGAAGAAAAAAGGGAAGGCGGGGGAGGTTCTGGCCTTTCCGGGGATTCAATTTTATATGCTGTTCAATGAAAATCTGCTGAATGAGGAGAAGCTTCACCAGCTGGTTGCAGAAAAACAGCGTCAGATGGAAAAGAAGCAGGAATTAATTGCAATCCGAAGGAAAGAATACGAATCTTATTTTGAATGGAAGGAGCAGGTGAAAAACCAGCTGGTCTGCAAAGAAAATTATCTGGAAAACCAGCAGAAGCTGCAGGAGTTAGAAGAGAGCATCAAGAAGCTGGAACAGGAAATCCAGGAGACAAGCCAGGAGATGGCAGGCTTGCAGGAGCAGTGCCAGAAGCTGGAACAGGAAATCCGGGAAGCGGAAAAGCAGGTGGAATATCTTAAGCAGAAGGAGTGGGATTTTAGCCAATTGCATAAGGCTTACCAGGAATATCAGGAAAACCGCAGGCAGCAGGAAAAATGCAGGAAGGAAGAGCAGGCTTTGATGGAAAGCCAGAAGCTGTCCCGTTTGAAAGAAGAAAAATTACAGGAAAAACTGTTAAGCCTTCGAAACCAGCAGGCAGATCTGGAGCGGCAGCAGGAAAGGCAGCAGGAACAGCTTGGCATTTATCAAAGCTGCGAAGAAATAGGGCGGCAGGAAATAAGAGAGGGGCTGCCTCAGGGAATACCGGAACTGGAAGCCAGATACCGGGCTGTCACCTCTTTGGTATCCCAGGAAATCCAAGCCCTGGAGGAGCGGGAGCAGCGAAGCAGCAGGCGTTACCAGAAAGCCCATGAGGAATTGAAGCATTTGTCAGGAAAATTCCATGTTACGGAAGAACAGTGGAAGGAAATCATCTACAGCCGCAAGGAGGAAAACCATCAGGAAATCCGGCTGGAAGACCGGAAGAAAAAACTGAAGGCAAAAGAAGGGCTGTGGAACGAAGAGGATAAGCAGGCGGCTCTTTTGAACCAGCAGATGGAGGAGCGGGTGAAACGCATGAGGGAGGAATGCGGGAAAGAGCAGCCGCTGCCCAGAGAGGAAATCCGAAGCGAGGATTTCTCTGCCCGCAAGAACCAGTTAGGCTATCAGTGCAAGGAGCTGGAAAAAATAGGAAGGGCACTGCAGATCCGCTTAAACAGCTATGATGAAAATCTTACGGCTCTTGCAGAGTACAGTGGACTTCCGGTGGGGGAGCCTGTCATGTGGGATCAGGACTTTGCCGGGCTGGATGCAAAAAAGCTCCGGGATTTCAAAGGGATTTTGATTCGTGATTACAATAATTACCAGGAGGACAGGAGAGAGGCAAGAGAACAGCTTGTGCACCTGTTAAACCAGCTTGTACGGATAGAAGGGTTTCAGGAGGATTTCTACCGAAAGCCTTTGGAAGCCATGCTGGAATTGTCCGGGGATGCCGGGCAGGTGCAGCGCCAGCTTGACACCACAATCCAGTCCTACCAAAGCCTGATGGAAAAGCTGGAGGTGGACATTTCCCTGGTGGAAAAGGAAAAGAATAAAATCGTGGAGCTGCTGGAGGAATACCTGCAGGAGGTGCACCAGAACCTGGGAAAAATTGACCATAATTCTACCATTGCCATCCGGGAGCGGCCAGTAAAAATGTTAAAAATCGGCCTTCCCTCCTGGGAAGAAAATGAGAACCTGTATCATCTCAAATTGGGGGATTTTATCGACGAGCTGACCCAAAAGGGAATCCAGATTTTTGAGAAGAATGAAAACGCCCAGGAGTATTTCGGCATCCAGATGACCACCAAAAACCTTTATGATACGGTAGTAGGGATAGGAAATGTGCAGATCCGCCTCTACAAAATCGAAGAACAGCGGGAATACCCCATCACCTGGGCAGAGGTTGCAAGAAATTCCGGCGGAGAAGGCTTCCTGTCCGCCTTCGTCATCCTCTCCAGCCTTTTGTATTTCATGCGCAAGGACGACTCAGACATTTTTGCAGACAAAAACGAAGGCAAGGTGCTCTTGATGGATAACCCCTTCGCCCAGACCAACGCCTCCCATCTGTTAAAACCCCTGATGGATATGGCCAAAAAGACCAATACCCAGCTAATCTGCCTGACAGGCCTAGGCGGAGAATCCATCTACAACCGTTTTGACAATATCTATGTGCTGAACCTGGTAGCAGCAAGCCTAAAGCAAGGCATGCAGTACCTAAAAAGCAACCACATGCGCGGCAGCGAACCAGAAGAGATAAGCGTATCCCAGATAGAAGTAGTGCAGCAGGAACTGGTATTTTAGAATAGTTGACGAATCCATGAATATTTTGTATGATAAACTTTAATATAAAGAAGAACAGCCAGAACAGAAAATGATGGAGGAATAGAAAATGAACACGGAACCATGCAATAAAAGAACACTAATGGATTATTGCCCCGATATCAAGGTCATGGACTGTACCTTGAGGGACGGAGGCCTTGTCAACAATTTTTCTTTCACCGATGAATTCGTCCGGGATTTGTACGAAGCCAACATCAAGGCCGGCGTAGACTATATGGAATTTGGCTACAAGGCTTCCAAAGAATTGTTTGACCCCAAATCCTTCGGCAGATGGAAATTCTGCGACGAGAAAGATATCCGGGCGATTGTAGGGGAAAACAAGTCTCCGCTCAAGATTTCCATTATGGCGGACGTGGGGCGCTGCGATTATAAAAAGGATATTCCAGCCAAAAAGGACAGCGTGGTGGATATGGTGCGCGTGGCAACCTATATCCACCAGATTCCCACCGCCATTGAGATGATCGAGCATCTGAAAAAGAAAGGCTATGAGGTGACGGTAAATGTCATGGCAGTATCCAAAGTCAACACGGATGATTTGGATGCGGGCCTTGCGCTCCTTAGCAGAAGCTCCGTAGATACCATTTACCTGGTGGACAGTTTTGGCTCCTTTTACCCAGAGCAGATTACAAAGCTGTCCCAGAAATATGTGGAGACTGCGGAAGCTGCCGGCAAAAATGTGGGAATCCACGCCCATAATAACCAACAGCTTGCCTTCGCAAATACAATTGAAGCCTGCCGTATGGGAGTAAGCCTGTTAGACGCCACTGTAAGCGGCATGGGCAGGGGCGCTGGGAACTGCTATATGGAGTCCTTGTTAAGCTTCCTTAAGAATCCCAAATATGATGAAATTGCAATCATCCGTTTTGTGGAAAAGCATATGCTGAAATTAAAGGCGGAAGGAGTGGTATGGGGCTATGATATCCCTTACCTTGTAACAGGGATCTTAAACAGCCACCCTTCCTCGGCCATAAAGTTCATTAAGGAGCAGCGGACAGACTATTGTAATTTTATGCAGGAACTGTTAGATTTGGAATAAGGAGGAATCGGAAATGAATTATAAGGAATTAGACCGGAAAGAAAAATTAGGCGATGAGAAGGCGGCAGGAATGCTGGAGGAACGGGCGCAGAAGCTGGAGCTGCTGCCAATCCGGGACGGGCTGGGAAACCGGCTGGCCTGGTGCCCGTCAGATATCCCCAAGGGGCTTTTAGAAGATATTGATAAAATGTATGGCAGCATTTCTGTTACCGATATTGATACGGATATTTCAATTGAAGAAGAATCCTTCCACAGCAGCAGAATCGAAGGGGCGGACACCACGCCGGAGGAGCTGTTTGAGGTGTTCCGGGCAAAGCGTACTGGCGCGAAGGGTGAGAAGATGGTTCTGAATACATACCGTGCAGTAAAATATTTGAATGTCAGCCAAAAGAGGGATATTGATACCCTTGTCCAGTTATGGAACATTCTCACAGACGGCGTATGTGACGACTCTGGGTTCCGCACAACGGAAAAGACAAAGATGAGCCATGCCCCGGAGGTGGAATTGCTGGATTACTGCATGAAGCAGTTCTTCGAGTTTTACCACGGGGAGAATATCCAGTCTCCCTATATCAAAATGGCGGTGCTGCATTTTTATTTTGTTTATATGTATCCGTTCCGGGATGGAAACGGCCGCATTGCCAGGCTGATTTCCACAGACTTTCTCATTCGGTCCGGCCTTGAAAATTTCAGTGCCCTTACCTTGAGCAAGACCATTAATGAAACCACAGAGAAGTATCATGAAGCTTTGGACCAGAGCCAAAACAGCTTGTTTGACGTGACGCCGTTTATCCAATATATGTTAAAGACGGTATACGATAATTTCTATGAGGTATTGGAAAAACAGCATGCAAATCTAGGAGAACATATCAATTGGGATGAAATTTTTGAATAAAAGGAAAGAAAAACTGCAAAATTTCAGACAGCAGGCGATGGAAAGGACGAAGGAAGAGAAGCTTGCAATCAGGCGGAAGGCGCGGGAGAAGGCAAAAAAATGGCGCCGCCTGATTGGGGCGAAGCATATGGTAATCGGCGCCCTTGTATTTGGGCTGGTTACCGGCATGTTAAGCTGCAGCGGCGTGCTGGAGGAGGCAGACCATTGGGTCAGCGACGGCATTTACCATATATTTGCTCACAGACAAAGCAATTCATCCATCAGAATGATAACTATCGATGAAAAGACCGTGAAGAAATACGGGGAATACCAGAGCTGGTCCAGAGAAAAGACAGCCAGGCTGCTGGAACAGCTGAACCAGCAGGAAAAGAATGCTCCTAGCGTAATCGGAGTGGATTTGGATTACAGTGAGGAAAAAGATGAGGAAGGGGACCAGGCTCTCGTTGGGATCTGCGGCGGTTATAAAAATATTTGCTTCAGTGTATATGCTGTGCTGGATGAGCATGAGGAGGACGGGAACGCCCAGTCATCCGGGCAGTCTGTGCTGGGAAAACCACATGGAACAGGGGAATCCCATATGGGAGAAAGGCATATTCAAGAGATGAAGCGGCCCTTTGACAGCCTTTGTGAGCAGGTTACCGTGGGAATTGCAAATAATACCAAAGATTCCGAAGACGGTCTTGTGCGGAATGCATTTTTCCGTGTCCAGGTGGATGGCGCGGAGGTGGATAGCTTTGCAACGGCTATTTATAAAATGTATATGGATGACCGGGGGAAAGCATATGCCATGCCCAAGCTGGAAGAGGATCAGTCCTTTCAGTTTACTTTTTCGAAAAAAAGCCAAGAATATACCACATATTCCTTTGCGGATGTGCTGGAAGGGAAAATTGACCCAGCCGCTTTCCGGGACTGCATTGTATTGGTTGGAGAGTTTGCAGAGGATATGACGTTCCGTACGCCCAACCAGCGGAACACGCAGATGTATGAACTGGAAATGCAGGCAAACATTCTGGAGGCGCTGCTGGAGCAGCGGACGGGGCAGGAAGCGTCAAAAAGCTTTATGGCAGTGTTTTTTGCATTTTTTATGGCGCTGTTTTTTATTGCAACTTCCTATAGCTCTGACAAATTAACCATAGTGATTGCCGTATTTATGAGTGCAGTGCAGCTGATGGCTTGCTGGATTGTCAATCTGTTTGGCTATTATGTGAATATTTTGGTTCCAATCATTATGTTCCTAGTGATTACAGTTTATAATCTGGTGGTCCGTTATTTCGCCGCCATCCACAACCAATATGCAATGGAAGGGGTTTTCAAGAAATATGTGGATGAAAACATCATCAGCGCCTTGGGAGAGGATGGGCGGATCGAGGCCCATATCGGCGTGGTGAGCAAGGATATTGCAGTTCTTTTTGTGGATATCCGCGGCTTTACCTCTTTGTCAGAAAGCCTTCCGCCAGGGCAGATTGTTGAAATCTTAAATGCCTACCTGGAGCTTGTGGCCCAGGTGATTGCAAAGTATCAGGGAACTCTGGATAAGTTTATCGGGGATGCAGCTATGGCGGTTTTTAACTCTCCGAAGGATCTGGAGGACTATGAGTTTCGGGCGGTGTGCGCGGCATTGGAGCTTTGTACCAGGGCTTCTGATTTGAATGAAATGTGTAAAAAGGAGTATGGCAAGCAGGTAACCTTTGGCATTGGAATCCAATGCGGCGAAGCGGTCATCGGAAATATCGGCTGCGAAATGCGTATGGACTATACGGCCATTGGAGATACCGTGAATACTGCTTCCAGGCTGGAAGGGGCAGCGGCATCCGGGCAGATTTTAATCAGCAGGGAGATGATGCAGCGGCTGCGGGGAAGGATACAGACACATTTTGCTGGGGAATACTCATTAAAGGGAAAGAGGCATGCAGTGCCCACCTATGCAGTGGAAGGTATCATCCATGCAGAAAAATTTTAAGCGTATGAAAGAGATGATAGGAATGAAACAGGAGAGAATGTGTGAACTGTATTGCATACCGCGGCTGCAGCAGATGGAAGATTATCTTGCATATTCTGAGAAATATCAGATGGGGTTCGAATATAATGACTTTTTTCTGCCAGCCCTTTTGGATGATGAAAGCGAAACGAAACGGCTCATAAAAAAGTATTTGTCTTTTGGCAGGGATTGCTCCAAAGATACCCTTCACGGCGCTTTTTTTGATATATGTGTGAATAGCAGCGACAGCAGGATTTTCCAGGTGAGTGATTCCAGGGTACGGCAAAGTATGGAGATTGCGAGAAAAATGGGGCTTCGGGCAGTTATTTTCCACACGAATTATATTGTAAATTTCCGCTTGCAAGGCTATCTGGAGACATGGCTGATGCGCAATGAGGAATATTGGAGGAGAATTCTCAGGGATTATCCCCAACAGGATATTTTTCTGGAAAATATGTTTGATGACGCACCGGGGCTTTTGGGAAAGCTTGCCGCAAAGATGGCGGATGAGCCTCGTTTTTCTGTCTGCCTGGATACGGCCCATGCATTTATTTCAGGAAGCTCGCTGGAAAACTGGATGAAAGAGCTAAAGCCCTATGTGTCCCATGTCCATATGAACGACAACGACGGGAAAGAGGATTTGCATCTGGCGGTAGGCAGCGGATGTTTTCCATGGGAGGATTACAATGCATGGATGAACTCTTTTGAAAAAAAGCCCTCCGTTTTAATCGAGGTGGGGGGATTTGCAGACTTAAAGAAGTCTGTGGAATATATGCAGCAGCATAAGCTTTATCCTTTCTGCAATGCAAAATAAGAGAGAACAGCCCAACGGGTTATCTGGATTACATTTTGAAAAAAGTGCTGGTATTTTTATTGGGAGTGTGCTATAATTTCAAAATGAGTGTAAGTTAGGGCATTAGGCTTTATAATAAGTAAGGTTATAAGGATTACCACATATATTTAAGGAGGAAGTAGCAAGAATGAGCGTACAGGTAGAAAATTTGGAAAAGAATATGGCAAAGCTTACCGTTGAGGTTCCAGCAGAAGAATTGGAAAAAGCAATTCAGGCTGCATATATGAAACAAAGAAGCAGAATCAGCCTTCCGGGATTCCGGAAAGGAAAAGTCCCAAGGCATATGGTAGAAAAGATGTACGGGCCTGAAATTTTTTATGAAGATGCAGTGAACAGCATTCTTTCCAAAGAATACCCAAAGGCGGCTGAAGAATCTGAACTGCAGATTGTTTCCCGTCCAGCCGTTGATGTGGTGCAGCTGGAGAAAGGAAAGAATTTCATTTTTACGGCTGAAGTTGCAGTGAAGCCAGAAGTTACCCTTGGAAAATACCTGGGAGTCGCTGTTAAGAAGGCAGATATTGCAGTATCGGAGGAAGAGATTACTGCTGAGATAGAGAGAGAAAGAGAAAGCAACGCAAGAATGGTTACCGTAGAAGGCCGGCCGGTGGAAGACGGCGACACAGCTGTCATTGATTATGAAGGCTTTGTGGACGGGGAAGCGTTTGAAGGCGGAAAAGGAGAAAACCATTCGCTGGTCATTGGCTCCCATTCCTTTATTGATACATTTGAAGAACAGTTGATTGGAAAAAATACCGGAGATGATGTGACAGTGAATGTTACATTCCCGGAGGATTACCATTCACCGGAAGTGGCAGGCAAGGCGGCAATGTTCCAGGTTAAGATTAATGAAATCAAGGCAAAAGAGCTGCCGGAGCTGGATGACGATTTTGCCCAGGATGTTTCTGAATTTGATACCCTTGCAGAATACAGGGAGAGTGTGGAGAAGAAACTGATTGAGCGTAAGGAAGCGGAAGCTAGACGGGAAAAAGAGAATGAGCTTATTGAGAAGATTATTGAAGATTCCCAGATGGAGATTCCAGACGCAATGATAGAAACCCAGACGGAAAATATGGTGGATGATTTTGCAAACAGGCTTGCACAGCAGGGCATGCCGATGGAACAGTACATGCAGTTTACCGGCATGACAGAAGAAAAGCTGATGGAGCAGATGAGGCCGGATGCGTTGAAACGGATTCAGTCAGGCCTGGTATTAGAAGCCATTGCAAAAGCAGAGGATATCCAGGTGTCTGAGGATGATGTGGAGGCCGAGCTTGGAAATATGGCTGAAATGTATGGCATGGAAGTTGATAAGCTCAAAGAGATCTTCGTGGAGAGCGAGCGGGAGAATATGAAGAAGGATCTGGCAATCCAGAAGGCAGTGGATTTGATTGTAGAGAAAGCAGAGGAGCAGGCAGAGTAACCTCTATACCTGTGGTACCTGCCCTCTGGCGGGCCGCATGGCTGTCCATGCCGCATGCGGGGATTTGGAAATAAGGAGGAATATGGGATGAGTTTAGTACCTTATGTCGTTGAGCAAACAAGCAGAGGAGAACGATCCTACGATATCTATTCAAGGCTGTTAAAGGACAGGATTATTTTTCTGGGAGAAGAGGTCAATGAGGTGACTGCCGGGCTTGTGGTTGCCCAGCTTTTGTTCCTGGAATCGGAGGATCCAGGAAAGGATATTCATTTGTATATTAATTCTCCAGGCGGTGTAGTGACTGCCGGACTTGCAATATATGACACCATGAACTATATCAAATGTGATGTGGAGACTATTTGTATTGGTTTAGCGGCAAGCATGGGCGCCTTCCTGCTGGCTGGAGGAGCGAAAGGGAAACGTTTTGCCCTTCCCAATGCAGAGATTATGATCCATCAGCCTTCCGGCGGAGCCAAGGGCCAGGCAACGGATATTCAGATTGTTGCAGATAATATCTTGAAGACGAAGAAACGGCTGAATACCATATTGTCTGAGAATACCGGGAAACCATATGACGTGATTGCAGCAGATACCGAGCGTGATAATTATATGTCCGCAGAGGAAGCCAAAGAGTATGGTTTGATTGATGGCGTAATTACAAATAGAAAGTAAGAAAAAGGGGACAGCGAGCAAATTGCCACTGTCCCTTAGGAATATAGATAAATAGGTTATGATGCAGTGATTTTCAAAATTTAAAATGGAAAAATGAAGGAATGGAGTGAAGAAATGGCCGGAAGGATGGATGACAGGATTCGCTGTTCTTTTTGCGGAAAGACAGATGGGCAGGTGCGTAAACTGATTGCAGGGCCGAATGGCGCATATATCTGTGATGAATGCGTGGATATCTGTGCAGAAATTATAGAAGAAGAGTTGGAAGAAGAGGAAATGGTGGAGCCGGAAGTGGAAGAAATCAATCTTTTAAAGCCGGTGGAGATGAAAGCTTTTCTGGATGAATATGTGATAGGGCAGGAGGAGGCCAAAAAGGTGCTTTCTGTTGCAGTGTATAATCACTACAAGCGGATTCTTGCACCGCCCAGCCTTGGCGTGGAATTACAGAAAAGCAATATTTTGATGCTTGGGCCTACTGGGTGCGGAAAGACCCTTTTAGCGCAGACCTTAGCGCGGATTTTAAATGTGCCTTTTGCCATTGCAGATGCTACGGCATTGACAGAGGCTGGTTATGTAGGCGAGGATGTGGAAAATATTCTGCTTAAGATTATACAGGCGGCTGAGTATGATATCGAACGTGCCCAAAGGGGTATTATTTATATTGACGAAATTGATAAGATAACCAGGAAATCGGAGAATCCTTCGATTACCAGGGATGTATCCGGGGAAGGAGTGCAGCAGGCGCTTTTAAAAATTTTGGAGGGAACCGTAGCCAGCGTTCCGCCCCAGGGAGGAAGGAAGCATCCCCAGCAGGAATTGATTCAGATTGATACCACGAATATTTTGTTTATCTGCGGCGGAGCCTTTGAAGGCTTGGATAAGATTGTGGAAAACAGGATGGATCAGAAGTCCATGGGATTTAACGCGGAGATTGCGGATAAGCGGGAGAAAAATTTAGGCATTATCTTAAAGCAGGCATTGCCCCAGGATTTTGTAAAATTTGGTTTGATTCCAGAGTTTGTAGGGCGTGTTCCGGTAACGGTATCCTTGGAAGCGTTGGATAAAGATGCTTTGGTACGTATTTTGAAGGAGCCCAGGAATTCTTTGATTCGGCAGTACCAGGCATTATTTGAATTGGATGGGGTTGCCCTGAACTTTGAGGAGGGGGCAATTGAAGCGATTGCGGAAAAATCCCTGAAGCGGAAGACAGGAGCCAGAGGGCTTCGGGCAATTGTAGAAAAAGTATTGATGGATTTGATGTACCGCGTACCATCCGATGAATCCATTACCTATTGCAATATTACAAAGGCAGCCGTTGAGGATGACCAGGAAGTGGAGATTGCATATGGCAGTATGAGCAAATCAAAATCTGCCTGAGGAGAGATAGCATGAAGGAAGATTATAGAAAAATTCCAGCAGTGGCACTACGGGGAATGACCATACTCCCCGGTATGGTGGCACATTTTGACGTGAGCAGAAGCAGATCTGTCCGGGCGCTGGAGGCAGCTATGATGGACGATCAGATGGTGTTTTTGGTGACCCAGAAAAACATTGAGAGGGATGACCCGGAGCTGGAAGATTTATATACGGTGGGGATTATTGCAGTCATTAAGCAGGTGATTAAGCTGCAGAATGGCGTGGTGCGTGTATTGGTGGAAGGGGAAACCCGGGCGAATTTGGATGCACTGGAGCAGGAGGACTACCTTTTGGCGGGAGTGGAACCGCTGAAAAGGGAAGAGGAGCTGCTTCCGGTGGAAATCCAGGAGGCTATGATCCGGGGAATCCGCGAGACATTCAGCCGCTATTGCCTGATGAACCCAAAGCCGGGCAAGGAGCTGCTGCGGCAGATGACAGAGATTTCCGATTTGGAAAAACTGCTGGATCATATTGGGAATAATCTTCCTGTCGGGTATGAGCAGAAACAGAGAATTCTGGAAGCAGATACCTTGCAGGAACGGTATGAGACGCTGATGATTATCCTGCTGAATGAAATCAACATCATCCAAATCAAAACAGAGTTCCAGACAAAAGTCAAAGAGAAGGTAGATAAGAATCAGAAAGAGTACATTCTCCGGGAGCAGATGAAGCTGATCCGGGAAGAATTGGGCGAGGACAATACCGTATCTGAGGCGGAACATTATCTGGAAGAATGCAAGAAGCTGAAAGCAGATAAAGAGGTAAAAGAAAAACTCAAAAAAGAGATTGAGCGGTTTAAGAGTGTTTCCCTGAATTCTTCCGAAAGCGCGGTAATCCGGGGCTATATTGAGACGATTTTGGAGCTTCCCTGGAATAAGGCCTCCAAGGATAACAAAAACCTGAAAAATGCAGAGCGTATCCTGGATGAGGATCACTACGGAATGGAAAAGGTCAAGGAGCGTATGCTGGAGTTTCTGGCAGTGCGGAACCTGACAAAAAAGGGAGACAGCCCCATCATCTGCCTGGTGGGGCCTCCCGGCACTGGGAAGACAAGCATTGCCAAGTCGGTGGCAAGAGCTTTGGATAAAAAATACGTACGCATCAGCCTGGGAGGCGTCCGGGATGAGGCGGAGATCCGCGGCCACCGGAAGACTTATGTGGGCGCTATGCCGGGGCGGATTGCCAACGGGCTGAAAAATGCCGGGGTGCGCAATCCCTTGATGCTGTTGGATGAGATTGATAAAATCAGCAGCGATTATAAAGGGGATACGGCTTCCGCCCTGCTGGAGGTTTTGGACAGCGAACAAAACAGCAGGTTCCGGGATCATTATGTTGAGCTTCCCTTGGATTTGTCCGAGGTTTTGTTTATCGCTACCGCCAACTCTTTGCAGACCATACCGAAACCGCTGTTAGACCGGATGGAGCTTATAGAGGTCAGCAGCTATACTGAAAACGAAAAAGCCCATATTGCCAGGGAACACCTGATTGCAAAGCAGATGGAGAAAAACGGCTTGAAGGAAGGGCAGCTTACCATCAGCAGCCGTGCTCTGGAAAAATTAATCCGTGGCTACACCAGGGAAGCAGGCGTGCGGAACCTGGAACGGAAGATTGGGGAAATCTGCAGAAAAGCTGCCCGGGTGATTTACCAGGAAAATAAAAAGAATGTAAAAGTAACAGAAAACAGCCTGGAAAAACTGCTTGGAAAAGAAAAATATAATTACGATTTGATAAATGAATCGGATGAGATTGGCATTGTAAGAGGACTGGCATGGACAAGCGTGGGCGGAGATACTTTGCAGATTGAAGTGAATATTATGCCGGGAAAAGGAGAATTCCAGCTTACCGGACAGCTTGGGGATGTGATGAAGGAGTCTGCCAAGGCAGGAATCAGTTATATTCGTTCTGTCAGTGAAGCCTACAAGATTGACAAAGAATTTTTCCAGGAATGGGACATCCATATCCATATTCCAGAGGGGGCAGTTCCCAAAGATGGGCCTTCTGCAGGAATTACCATGGCCACTGCCATGCTTTCTGCCATTACGAAACGGAAGGTGCGCAAGGATGTGGCGATGACAGGCGAGATTACCCTCCGGGGAAGGGTTCTTCCCATTGGAGGGTTGAAGGAAAAGATTCTTGCGGCAAAAAATGCTGGCATCAAGACCATATGCGTACCCAAGAAAAATGAGCCGGATGTGGCGGAAATTGCCCAGGAAATCAAAAAAGGGCTGGAAATTGTTTTTGTGGAGAGCATGGAGCAGGTGCTTCGCGCAGCATTGGTGCAGGAGCCGGAAGAAGGGAGATTGTGTAATGCTCATTAAATCAGTAGAGTTGGAAATGGTATGCGGAATCACAAGCAAGCTGCCCATAACGGATAAGCCGGAAGTGGCTTTTGCAGGCAAATCCAATGTTGGCAAGTCTTCGCTGATCAATGGGCTGATGAACCGGAAGTCCCTGGCGCGGACCTCGGCACAGCCAGGAAAGACCCAGACAATCAATTACTATAATATCAATCAAAAGATGTATTTTGTGGATTTGCCAGGATATGGGTATGCCAAGGTTCCCCTGAAGGAGAAAGAGAAATGGGGAAAGATGATTGAAAATTATCTTCATGCTTCTGGCCAGATTCAGGCAGTTTTTTTGTTGATTGATATTCGCCATGAACCCTCTGCCAATGACAAGCAGATGTATGAATGGGTTGTTTATCAGGGATTTGATCCGATTATCATTGCAACCAAGCTGGATAAAATCAATCGAAGCCAGGTGCCAAAGCATATTAAGATGCTGCGGGAAGGGCTGCATGTGAAGCCGGGAACCAAAGTATTTCCTTACTCCGCCTTGACAAAGCAGGGCAGAGATGAAATCTGGGACTTTATAGATGAAATGCTGGGCTTCCAGGAGGAATCCCAGGAAAAACTGACAAAAAAGGCCACGGATCCTGCAAAAGAAGAAAAGGATCTTTCAGAAAATTCAGATTGTGAAGAAAATCCTGCAGATATGCAGGGAAATGATTCCTCAAAAATGCAGGAAAATAATTTATCAGAAAGAAAAGATGGAAAGCCTGCAAAAGTAAAGATACGGAAAAAGCATATAAAGAAGCAGGAAAAGAAGAGTGGGAAGAAACGTGAAAAAAAGCGTGGGAAAAAATAAATATGTGTTTGTATTTTGGATGCTGCTTGCCATAACTTTGGCAGGCGGTATTTTTACAAAGATATATTTGAATCTGGAAAAAGGGGAGAGGGATACCGATAAAATAAGGATTGTGACTTCTTTTTACCCGATTTATATTGCTGCAAGAAATATTGTGGACGGCAGCGGAGAAGTGATTTTGGAGAATCTCAGCGAACCCCAGACTGGATGTATGCATGATTACCAACTGACACCCCAGGATATGATAACATTATCAAAGGCAGATTTATTTTTGGTAAACGGAGGCGGAATTGAGGGATTTTTGGCGGATATAGGGAAGTCGTATCCGAATCTTTCTATTCGGATGGCCACGGAAGGCCTTCCTTTGCTGGAAGCAAACGCGCATGGGTGGATGGATACCCAGGTCTATGCCGGGATGGTGGAGAATATTGCGGATGCTGTCAGTGGGATGGACAGCGGAAATGCCAGCCTTTATCAGGAAAATGCCAGTGCTTACTGTGAAAAGATAGAGCTTCTTTCCAGCCAGATAGAGGAAATAAAGGACGCGCTGCCGGATGGGGAGAATGTGGTGGTTTTCCATGAAGCATACGAATACGTAGCGGAGCAATATGGGCTCTCGGCGGTTTACTGCCTGGATTTGGACGAGGAACGCCAGGTGGGCGCCGGGGAGGCTGCAGATTTGCTGGAAGAGATTGAGAAAAACCAGGTGTCGGTTATCCTTGCGGAAGAATTATATGGAAAAGACATGGGAAAGACCGTGGAAAAAGAAACGGGCAGCAAGGTATATTACCTGGATACGCTGGTGCGGGGCGCCTATGACAAGGACAGCTATCTTGAGGGTATGCAGAAAAATATTGATATTATGAAGCGGGCATTGCAGTAGGCGTATTTTGAAAGGAGAGACCCTGCGGAGCGAGAAATCACAGGCTCCAAAAGCTGGGGATGCTTTAAATGGAGGTGGAAAGATGCGGAAAATGATTAAGCCCTGCGGGCTGCATTGCATTAAGGTAAAACACTTAGGCGTGGTTTTAGGGCAGCAGGAGATTCTTAAGGATATCAACCTGCACATCCACTGCGGCAGCCTGAATGCGGTGATTGGCAGGAATGGCGCCGGGAAATCCACCTTAATCCGGGCAGTCTTAGGAGAAATGCCCCATACCGGGATCATTGAGTTTAAAGACAGGGAAAATGGCAGGATTCAAAAGCTTAAGATTGGTTATGTGCCCCAAAATCTGAATATTGAGAAGCAGACTCCGGTCAGCGTCTATGATATGATTGCCGCTTACCACAGCAATGTCCCAGTATTTTTGAAGAAGAGCAAAAAGATGAAGGAGCGCATGTTAGAGTGCCTGAAAATATTTCAGGCGGATCATCTGCTAAACCATCAGGTCTGCAATTTGTCTGGCGGCGAGCTGCAGCGGGTATTGCTCTCCATGGCAATTATGGATTCCCCCAACCTGCTTTTGCTGGATGAGCCGGTATCCGGGATTGACCAGAAGGGCATGGAGCTTTTTTATCAGACCATTTATCAGCTGAAAGAGCATTACGACTTGGCAATTATTTTGATTTCCCACGATTTGGAGTATGTAAAGCGGTATGCAGATAAAGTAATACTTCTGGATAAAACAGTACTGCGGCAGGGAAGCGTAAAAGAAGTATTCCAAAGCCAGGAGTTTGCCCAGGTATTTCATTAAAATATCTTTTGCATATAAAAATAGTAAAAGATTTGTGTTAGCAATAAAGCGAACAGTTTGCATTCCATACACAGCGCGTCCGCCAGCGGCCTGCGTATCTCAAAGATAAATTGTTCGTTGCAGCGCTGGTATTATGGGTGGAAAGGGGAAGGAGAGAAAATGGAGATATTTTCCTGGCTGCAATATGATTTTATGAAATCTGCCTTTCTGGCAGTTTTGATTATTGCGCCTTTATTCGGAATCATGGGAACAATGATTGTCAACCGGAAAATGGCCTTTTTTTCCGATGCATTAGGCCATTCGGCGCTGACAGGAATCGCAGTGGGCGTGGTATTTGGCGTGAAGGATACCAACATTTCCATGGCGGTATTTGCCATCGTATTTGCGTTGCTTTTAAACCAAATCAGCAGCCGTGTGGAAGCGTCTACGGATACCGTCATTTCTGTATTTTCCTCCTGCAGCATTGCCCTTGGGCTGGCAATCTTATCAAAAGGCGGGAATTTCAGCAAGTATTCCAGCATTTTGGTGGGGGATATCCTAAGCATCACACCACAGGAAATCATATATCTTGTTTTTATTTTTGCGGTTACGATTGTATTTTGGGGGCTTGGCTTTAACAAGCTTTTGGCAGTGAGCCTGAACCGGACTTTGGCAGGAAGCCGCCGTATTTCTGCGGCATGGATGGAAAACTTGTTTGCTGTTTTGACAGCGTTGATTGTTATGGTATCCATTCAGTGGGTGGGAATCCTGATTATCAATGCACTTTTGATTCTTCCAGCGGCTTCTGCCCGGAATATTTCTGGAAATATGCGGGAATACCATTTCTTTTCCATTTTATTTTCTATGTTTTCCGGTGTGCTTGGGCTTGTGATTTCCTATTATGTGAATGTGGCCACAGGGCCGGCCATTGTGATTTTTGCTTCTATCATTTATTTTGCCACGTATGGCTGGGGAAGGAAGCATAATTTGTAAAGCTTTACGAAGCAGTTGTTTTTATGGTATAATATCGCCAGATAAGATATGCGCCAGGAAGTGCGCATCAGCGGAGCGGCTCATGTGCCCTCTCAAGGCTGCTCATGAGCTATCAGTTAATGGCAGGAGAAAAATGATGCGGCAACAAAAATAAAATTAAATTTAACTATATAGAAAGGAAGCGCAAAAGCGCAGAAAACATGAGTGAGAAAATTTTAGCAGTAGCAGCGGGACACGAGATTACGGAGCAGGAGCTGAACAATTTAATCAGCAATTATCCGCCGGAGCAGCAGATTTATATGTCAAACCCCCAGGCAAAGCAGCAGGTGTTGGATCAGCTGATTGCCTTCCATCTGTTTCATAAGATGGCAGTGGAAGAGGGGATTACTGCATCCAAGGAATATGAGGAGATGGTGGAGAAGGTGAAGGTGGAGCTGGCAAGCCATATGGCGGCTACCAGCGTTATTGAGGGAATCAAAACCACCGAAGAAGAGGAAAAGAAGTTTTATGAGGAAAACCCGGGAATGTTTGCGGAGAAAGAGCAGGTAAGCGCAAAGCATATCCTGACGGACACAAAAGAACAGATGGCGAAGGTGCAGGAAGAACTGGGACAAGGCCTTAGCTTTGAGGAGGCAGCCAGGAAATATTCTACCTGCCCCTCCAAGGACAAAGGCGGTGATTTGGGTTATTTTACCAGGGGCCAGATGGTGCCGGAATTCGAAAAGGCCGCTTTTGACGGGGAAATCGGCAAAGTCACAGGGCCGGTAAAGACCCAGTTTGGTTTCCATCTGATTCTGGTGGAGGATAAGAAAGAAGCGTCAAAACGTCCCTTTGAACAGGTGCAGGCTCAGATTCATCAGCAGTTAATCCAGGGAAAACAGCAGGAAGCTTATGATGCCAAGGTAAAAGAACTGGAGGCTTCTTATGGGGTAGAGCGTAAGGAATGGTAGAAACGTGTAAGGAATTGCAGAAACCAGGAGCAGTAACATGAAGCAGTCTACAAAGTATTTGAAAATCTTAGTAAATTTGTTGGTGGCATTGTTTACCATCGTATGTCTTTGTTTTATTTTTCCAAAGCTGTTGGTATTTTTTATGCCCTTCGTCATTGGGTGGATTATCTCTATGATTGCCAATCCGTTGGTACGCCTTTTGGAGAGAAAGCTGAAAATCATAAGAAGACACAGCTCTATGATGATTATCATCGGGGTGCTTGCAGCGGTGATTGGGCTTGGATATCTGGCAGTTTCCCGTTTGGTTGTGGAAACCGGGAATCTGATTACAAACCTTCCCCAGATGTATGCCAATCTCCAGGAGGATTTTGAAGAGATTGGACAGAACCTGCAAGTGTTTTATGAACGGCTGCCCAAGGACACCCAGGATAACATCCGGGAGGTTTCCGCGGATTTTACCGGATATGTCAGCGACCTGATTCAGAAAATCGGCGAGCCCACCTTTGCGGCTGCAGGCAATTTTGCGAAAAATGTGCCAGGAACCTTGATTGCCATTATCATGAGCATTCTCTCCGCCTATTTTTTCATCGCGGAGAGGGACAAGATTCTGCTTGAGATAAAAAAAGCCGTGCCTGCAGGTATTTGGGACAGGGTAACCGGGGTCATCCATGATTTAAAGCGGGTGGTGGGCGGATATTTTAAAGCCCAGTTTAAAATTATGGGAGTGGTTTATGTGCTGCTGGTGCTGGGGCTTTTTATCCTGAAAGTAGATTATGTGCTGCTGGTGGCTTTTTTGATTGCATTTCTTGACATGCTGCCATTCTTTGGGACTGGAACGGTGTTATGGCCTTGGGCAGTCATAAAGGTTTTGTCCGGCGACTACCAGATGGCAATTGGCCTGCTCATACTCTATGCTGTGACCCAGGTGGTGCGCCAGGTAATCCAGCCGAAAATCGTGGGGGATACCATTGGAATGAATCCTCTGGCAACATTGTTTTTTATGTATATCGGTTATAAAATCAGCAGCATTGCAGGAATGATTACCGCGGTGCCGGCAGGGATGATTTTAATCAATCTCTACCAGGCGGGCGTGTTTGACAATCAGATTCGCTGTATCCGGGAATTGGTGGATGATATCAACGAATTCCGGAAATTTTAAAACAGGATTCTATTTTTTGACAAGGAAAAGCAGCGCCCCTGCCGCCATCATGGCCTGGCTGGCTAAAAGCCCCCACAGGTAGCCTTTGATTCCTGCTATGGGGATAATGAACAGTACGAATCCGATTCGGATGCTAAGGCCCATGACATTTAGGAAAAATGTGGTAGTGGTTTTCCCAAGGCCGTTTAAGATACTGTGCAGCGTGGTGGAAAGATACAAAAAGGGGCAGATCCATCCAAGAATAACAATAAAGGTTCCGGCAAGGTCATTTCCAAACAGGAAGTTTCCCATCCATCGGCCCAAAACTAAAAACAGCAGCGTGCATCCAAATCCTAGAAGAAGGCTGTAGAGGCAGGTTCTTTTGATTAACGTGAGGATGTAACGGTGCTCTTTTTTTTCCTGCGCCTCTGCAATTGCCGGAAGCAGCATGACGGACACGGAATTGGTAAGTACAGAGGGGAACAGCACCATAGGCAATGCCATTCCGGTCAGGATGCCGTAGACGCTTAAGGATTCGGAGCTGGAATAACCGTATTGCCGTAACTGCCCTGGAATCATAACCGCTTCCATGCTTTGAAGCAGATTGACCAGGACACGGTTGGCGCTTAAGGGCAGCGACATGCAGAAAATCTGTTTCACAGCCAAAAGCCTGCTTCCCCGGTGCTTTTTTAGGCGCAGGAAACTAATAGAAAACAGGACGGCGGCAAGCTCCCCTGCAACCATGCCCCAGATGACCAGGTTTAAGGAGATGGCATGATGTTTTTCCATGGAAATCTCGAAGAACAGCCATACGCTGGCGACCCGGACTATTTGTTCGATCAACTGAGAGGAGGCAGGGACGAATGTTTTTTTCAGGCCGTAAAAGTAACCGTTGATGCAGGCGTGGATGGATGCAAAAGGGATAGTGAGCGCAAGAATCTGGAGAAGCGGGGCGCACCTGGGCTCTTCCAGGAAACGCACTGCGGCCAAATCAGCAAAGCGGTATAAAAAAATGGTACAGCAGAAGGAAAGGGATAAGGACAATATAAGCCCCGCCGTTAAGTAGCATCTTTCATTTGCGAAGGATTTCTGGCAGGCAGGGGAATGAAAGCCAGGCTCGTTGCAGCTTGAGCTGGCAGCCTGGGCAACAAACCTGGAAATGGCGGTCTGTATGGCAGAGGAGGTCAGGGAGATGGTGAGTACGTGGATGGGAAAGGTAAGCTGGTAAATTCCCATTCCCTCTGCACCAATTTTCTGGGAAAGGAATATTCTATAAAAAAAGCCGATGAGCCGGGAAAGCAGTCCCGACAGTGTTAGAAGCAGTGTTCCGGTAATCAATGGATGGCTGCGCAGGGGTTTTAAGTTCATATGGTCTCCAAATTTCAATACAAGATTATTTTAATGTATGAAAAAAAGCAAGACAAAATGCCTGTTTTTTGCAGGAAAAGCGCCTGGAAAGGATACATAAAAAATGGACTTGACAGCAGAATAAAATCATGATATTATTCTGCTGTGATAAAACCCGACTAAAATACTCGGGATTTATCCGGAACGAGGTGAGAACTTGAAATTATCGACAAAAGGAAGATATGGGCTGAGAGCGTTTATCGATTTGGCAGTCTGTGGAGAGGAGCGGCCTGTTTCTTTGAACAGCATTGCAGAACGCCAGGAAATTTCAATCAGCTATTTGGAACAGCTTATGGCGAAGCTGAAGAAGGCTGGCCTTGTAAAAAGCGTCCGGGGCGTCAACGGCGGATATACGGTTGCAAAGCCTGTGGATGAAATTTCGGTAGGCGAAGTGTTAAGGGCATTGGAGGGGGATTTAACCCCGGTAGAATGTGCGGGCATAGACAACAGCCAGCAGTGCAGCAGCTCATCCCAGTGTGTCAGCAAAATTGTCTGGAAAAAGATAAATGACAGTATCAATGAGACTGTGGATAATATTTATATCGGAGAATTGGTAAGAAGCAGCCATGAGATGTCCTAGCCAAGCGCTCTATGAGCCTTCTGGCAATAGGCGGGACACAAGGTCAGGAGAGCGCTGGCGTTAAAGGAAATTTTGGATGGAATTTATGGAAAATCTCGGCAGCAGGCGGAGCATGAGGCTGGGAAAATGAGTGGATCAAGATTAAATGCAGATTTAAAATTTAATAATAGAGGTGTGAAACATGGGAAAAATGATTTATCTGGATAATGCAGCAACGACAAAGACAGCACCGGAGGTAGTGGAAGCAATGCTTCCGTATTTTTCAGAATTTTATGGAAATGCGTCAACGGTTTACGAGTTTGGAGCAAAGAGCAAGGAAGCGGTGTCCCATGCAAGGGAAATCATTGCAAATGCCATCGGCGCCAAAGAAAATGAGGTTTATTTTACTGCCGGGGGAAGCGAGGCCGACAACTGGGCCATCAAGGCGACAGCGGAGGCTTACCAGGGCAAAGGCAAGCATATTATCACCAGCAAGATTGAGCACCACGCAGTGCTCCATACCTGCCAGTGGCTGGAGCAGAATGGATTTGAGGTCACCTGCCTGGATGTGGATGAATTTGGCGTGGTGAAATTGGAAGAGCTGAAAAAGGCCATCCGGCCGGATACCATTTTGATTTCTATTATGTTTGCCAATAATGAAATCGGAACCATAGAGCCTGTGGCAGAGATTGGGAAAATCGCAAGAGAACACGGCGTGCTGTTCCATACGGATGCGGTACAGGCATTCGGGCAGGTGCCCATTGATGTGGACGCATTAAATATTGATATGTTAAGCAGCAGCGGACATAAGCTGAACGGGCCCAAAGGCATTGGATTCCTTTACATTCGAAAGGGCATTAAAATCCGTTCTTTTGTCCATGGCGGCGCGCAGGAGCGGAAACGCCGGGCAGGTACAGAAAACGTGCCGGGGATTGTAGGGTTTGGGAAAGCAGTGGAATTGGCGGCTGCCAATATGGAAGAGCGCACAAGGAAGGAACGGGAACTGAGGGATTACCTGATGGACAGAGTTCTGAAGGAGGTTCCCTTCACCAGAGTGAATGGGGATAGAACCAGCCGCCTGCCCAATAATGCAAATTTCTGTTTCCAGTTTGTGGAAGGGGAATCTCTGCTGATTATGCTGGATATGAAAGGAATCTGCGGTTCTTCCGGTTCCGCATGCACCTCCGGCTCCCTGGATCCGTCCCATGTGCTTTTGGCCATCGGCTTGCCCCATGAGATTGCCCATGGTTCCCTGCGGCTGACCTTAGGCGAGGATACCACAAAGGAAGACATTGACTATACCGTGGAGGCAATCAAGGAAATTGTAGGGCAGCTTCGGGAAATGTCCCCCTTGTATGAGGATTACAAGAAAAAGCATAATGGCTGAACTTGGTTTATGCATAGAAGCACAGCTATGAGGTAAGATACAAAATAGAATCATCTGGAGGAAAAACAATGTATAGTGAAAAAGTAATGGATCATTTTAAGAATCCAAGAAATGTGGGAGAAATTGAAAATGCCAGCGGCATTGGGACCGTGGGAAACGCCAAATGCGGCGATATCATGCGTATTTTTTTGGACATTGATGACAATGGGGTTATTCAGGATGTAAAATTTAAGACCTTTGGCTGCGGTGCGGCTGTTGCAACCAGCTCAATGGCCACAGAGCTGGTAAAGGGCAAAACCATCCAGGAAGCATTGCAGGTAACCAACAAAGCGGTTATGGAAGCGCTGGACGGACTTCCCCCGGTGAAGGTGCATTGTTCCCTGTTGGCGGAAGAAGCCATCCATGCAGCCCTTTGGGATTATGCAGAGAAAAATGGAATCAAGATTGAAGGGCTGGAGAAGCCCAAAAATGATATCAGTGAGGAAGAAGAGGAAGAGGACTACTAGAATTTATGGGAAAAAAGAAGGTAGTAGTAGGAATGTCCGGCGGGGTGGATTCCTCGGCAGCCGCCTGGCTTTTAAAAGAACAAGGCTATGAGGTAATCGGCGTTACCATGCAGATTTGGCAGGATGAGAGCCAGCAGGCCTTGGAGGAACAGGGAGGATGCTGCGGCCTGTCCGCGGTGGAGGATGCAAGGCGTGTGGCGGCAATGCTTGATATACCATATTATGTCATGAATTTTAAATCTGAATTTAAGAAAAATGTCATAGACTATTTTGTGGCGGAATATTTAAGAGGACATACTCCCAATCCCTGTATTGCCTGCAACCGTTATGTGAAATGGGAATCCTTGCTGAAACGCAGTATGGACATTGGGGCGGATTATATCGCTACCGGGCATTATGCCAGAATCTGCCAGCTGCCAGGGGGCAGGTTCACATTGCAGAAATCTGCCACGGAAGCAAAAGACCAGACCTATGCCCTTTATAACCTGACCCAGTATCAGCTCTCCCGCACACTGATGCCAGTAGGGGATTATACCAAAGAAGAAATCCGCCGTATGGCAGAGAACCTGGGTCTTCGCACAGCCCAAAAGCCTGACAGCCAGGAGATTTGTTTCATTCCTGACCATGATTATGCAGGCTTCATTGAAGAGGAGACGGCAGGGAATGTGCCGCCGCCAGGGAATTTTGTAACGAAAGAAGGAACAATATTAGGCCGGCATAAAGGAATCACCCATTACACCATCGGCCAGCGCAAGGGTCTTGGCATTGCCCTGGGAGTTCCCATGTTTGTAACAGAGCTTAGGCCGGAAACCAATGAAGTTGTCCTGGGCAGCAATGAGGAAACCTTCGGAACAGTTCTCTACGGGGACAAGCTGAATTTCATGTCAGTCCCAGAGTTGGAAGGCAAGATGGAGGTAACAGCCAAAATCCGTTATAACCACAAGGGAGCGCCCTGCACAATCGAAAAAGCAGGGGACGACAAGGTTTTCTGCCGCTTCCACGAGCCGGTACGAGCCATAACCCCCGGACAAGCAGTGGTGTTTTATGATGGAAATATCGTTGTAGGCGGCGGAACTATTTTATAGTTCTGCTGTTTGCTATAAAAATTAAGCATCCTGCCTTGCCGTCCGTGTCCAAATATATGAAAAGTTCACCGCCGTACTGGCAGGCGCCAGAGAAAGGGATACTATGAGCAGAGAAAAAAAGGAAACGCTGACAATTAGATTTTTATATAAAACAATCCCTGGACGGATGATATTAAAACTGCTGACCAGGCCTTTTCTTTCCAAGGCAGCAGGCAGATTTTTAAATTCCAGGCTGTCACGGTGGCTGGTGCCTTTGTTTATCAAAAAGCACAGCATAGATATGAGCAGATACGAGAAAAAATACCGTTCCTTTAACGACTTTTTCACCAGGAAACGGCGCATTGAGGAGATCGACATAACGCCGGAGCATTTAATCAGCCCTTGTGACGGATATCTGAGCGTATATCCAGTCACAGAAGACCAGGCTTACCAAATCAAGCATGTGGAATACCGCCTGGAGGAATTATTGAAAAGCAGGAAGCTGGCAAAACAGTTTTCCGGGGGAACCTGCTTGGTTTTCCGCTTAACGCCCCAGGATTACCACCGTTATTGCTATGTCAGCGACGGCATCGTAGCAAGAAGCCGGGTGATTCCGGGGAAGCTTCACTGTGTGCGCCCCATTCCCTGTGAAACATTTCCTATTTTTGCAGAGAACAGCAGAGAGTATACGGAAATCCATACCAGGAAATTCGGAACAGTGGTACAGATGGAAATCGGGGCTATGATGGTAGGAAAAATCCATAATTATCCCCGGGATGGAAAGGTATTCCAAGGGGAAGAAAAGGGATATTTCGAATTTGGAGGCTCTACCATCCTTTTGCTGTTGGAAAAAGACAGGGTGAAGGTGGACGAAGGAATTCTTGAAAACAGCAGGGAGGGTGCAGAGACAAGGATTTATCTGGGTGAGCTGGTTGGAACTTGCTGTCCGAACTGAAAGTGCAGCGTTTGCTATGTATAAGGGGATGCCGGGAAATGACAAGTTATCTGCAATATATACTGTGACGCTTTTGGCGGCAAAACTATATATTGTAAACAAATTCCATTTCCCCACATCCCTCTTTCCTGTATTTCCTTATTTACTATTTCCCGATTTTCCCACTGCGCTTCACATTGCTCCACGGACCGTAAAGCTTCTGGGTTTTCTTGTTTACTTTCACGTTCTTATAAGCGCGCACACGCACGTAATACCGTTTCCCGTTCGCTAATTTCGAGATGGTCTTTGTGATGGTTTTGTTTTTGGAAATGGGAATGGTTTTCACGCCTTTTTTGAAGGCTTTGCTGATGCAGTACTGGACTTGGTAGCCTGTGGCGCGTTTGTCTTTTTTCCAGCTTACCTTGAGTTTCCTGCCCTTTAATACCTTTAAGGAGGGCGCAGAGCCTTTGGATGGGCTGACTTTTACTGTTGTTTTCAGAGTTTTGGTTTCATACCCGGTGGCAGCGGCTGTTACGGTAATTGTGGCAATCCCCGTGCCCTTAATGGTAACCTTGCCTTTCTTGTCTACCTCCGCCACTTTTTTATCGGAGGACTTGTAGGTGATTTTTGCGCCTTTCACTGCCTTTGCCTGTAAGGAAAATGATTTGTCCCCGTATTTTTTTACAAATGCTTTTTTGCAGGTAAGGTTCGTGGATTTTTTCTCCTGGCTGGGCGTATCTGGTCTGTCTGGGGCTGTCTGGGCTGGCTCAATGGTGAATTCCTTCGTCACCGTTCCAGTATAAATCCCAACCCCGGTGACAATGGCCTTGGCTGTCCCAGGATTGATGTTATTTTCGTATTTTACGGTAAAATCCGTTCCCCTAAGCTTCTCTGTCCCCTTTGTTACTGTTACCGCTGGCTGCTTTGCTGTGCCGTCGCAGGTATATTTGGTTTCACTTAAGGTTATGGTAAAGTCTGTGCCAGAAATGTCAATTCCCCTGATGGTAAATTCCTTGGTTACTTCACCGCTGTATTTCCTGCGCCCTTGCACAATAACCTTAGCGGTTCCGGGATTGACGTTATCTACATAGTCTATAGTAAAGTCTGCGCCAGGCGTCAACAGTGTCTCACCCTTTTTTATGGTAACATCAGGCTCTTTTTCTTTGCCGTCATAATCAAATACTTCCGCATCCAGAGTTACAATAAATGCTGGATTCGAGATGTCATAGATTTCCTCTTCCGGCTTACCGCCGCTTGGCGGCTGGGGCGGCTGTTCCGTGGAAAAATTAATGTTTTGGTTTTTGGCATAAGTTTCTGCGTAAGAACCTGCCTTGCCATAAATTGTCAGAGTTTCCGTACTCTCACTTCCCGTCGTATTTCCAAACGCATCATAAAAAATAGAAGTGACAGACTCTGGGATTTCCAACGTCTTAAGGCTGGTACAGTCCTGGAAGGCTTCTTGGTCGATGCGTCTCACCCCTTCTTGCAGGTACACGCTCTCTAAAGCTGTACAGCCCCTAAATGCCGCTTGGCATATAGCCATTTCCCCTGCATACTCTGTATTGCATGGAATTGTGACCGTCTTTAATCCCCCGCAGCCATCAAAAGCATAACTCCCGATACTCCTTATGGTTTCTGGGATTTTAATCTCTGTAATGGCAGTGTAACAGAATAAATTGGAAGTAATTTCTTTTAAATTTTGGGGGAGTACGGCTTTCGTAAGCGCCTCGCAGCAGCTAAACGCACCATCGCCGATTTCTGTCACTGTATCAGGGATTTCCACGCTGATTAACTTGCCTTCAGAAAAAGCGCCTCCCCGGATGGATGCAGTTCCTTCCAGGAATTCTACCTCCGTCTTTCCAGCCGGGCAGACTGCGAGCTCTTTCCTTGGCTCTTCCCCATAACCCGTCGTTACGTTGTCATACAGGCATCCGTCAAATACAGATAGCTTTGAGGACTCCCCTGCAAGCTGGAATTCTGTCAGGCTGGTACATCCCCGAAACGCACTTCCCGCCACGTATACATATCTTACTGCCGGAAACACCACCGATGTCAGGCTGGTGCATCCCTCAAAAGCTCCATAACTTAGATTACATTGCTGGGAGCTTTCCCCATCTTGGAAGGTAATGCGTTCCAAAGCAGTACAGGACTCAAAAACCCCATACTCTATGAAATTTGTTTTGAGCGGGAAATGGATGCTGCTTAAGCTGGTACATTGCCGAAAGGCGGAATAGCCGATTTTTTTCAGGTTTTCCGGGAATTCCACATTTGCCAGTTTCGCGCAGCCGGAAAAAGCATTAATCCCTATCTCATTCAGGTTTTCCGGGAATTCCACATTTGCCAGATTCACGCAGCCGGAAAAAGCATTACCCCCTATTTTTGTCAGCGATTCTGGAAAAACCACTTCTTCCAGATTGGCACATCCATTAAAAAGAGCGTCGCTAATCTCTGTTATATTTGCCAGAATTGTAACTTTTGTCAGTTCCTGCTTCTTCTCGTTAAAAATCTTGCCGTCGATTCCTGTTACGTCCGCATCGCCTACTTTGGCTGGGATGGTAATTTCCCCGCCTTTCCCATTGTATGCGGTCAGGATGCCGCTTTCATCTGCAACGAACTCTTCTGTGCCGCCGGGCTGGACAACGTTTTTTGTGCCGCCGCCGACATCTGTGCCGCCTTCCTGGCTGCCGCTTTCAGCTGTGCCGCTGCCTTCCTGGCTGCCGCTGGGCTGCTCTGCCGCCGATACTGCGGGGGCTGGAACCAGCAGCATGGCACTTAAAATCACTGCCATGAAGCGTTTCCCTAATTTCTTGTTTCCCATATGCTGTTCTCCTTTCTTGTTTCAGGGAATGCTTCGAAAACCAGCCTGCGCTCCAGGAACTTCCGCTGCGGTAAGAGGCTTGTGCCATGGTTGGAATTTTCTATGGCAGGAATTTTCTATGCAGCTTCCCATTATTTTATATTCCATCTAACAATATAATTTATAAAACGCTTTGTAAACCGGGTCTGAAAAAACAACTGATTTTCCGCCAAAATCAGCAAATATGGGACATCCTGGAAACTGGTGGTGGAATTATAGATTTTTGGAACAGCAAAATTGTGTGTGGCTTTAAGGCTCATGCTCCCTGGTTGTATTTTCCCGGTAAACCTTGGGGGTGCATCCGGTACGCTTCTTAAACATCCGGCTGAAATAATACACATCTGGAATCCCGCATTTTTCCGCAATCATTTTTATAGGAAAATCGGTAACCACCAAAAGCTTTTTCGCCTGCTCAATCCGCTGGCGGTTCACGTAATCGGTCAATGGAACGCCCATCTCGCGTTTAAACAGGGTGGACAGGTAGCTGGCGTTTACGTTCAGCAGCTCTGCCATGGCGTTTAAGCTTAAGTCGGCGGTCAGATCCGTGCTGATGTATGTTACAATCTTCTGGGTGAGAAGGGAATAGTCCTTCAAGGTATGCTTGCGCACCATACGGCAGTAATTACGCACAATCTGTAATTGGACAGCACGGCACTGTTCCGGGCTGGAAGCCTGCTCGATAAGCCTTACATTCTGGTTGGAATGGGCGTCGATGTGGATGGGATGGACGCCGGCCTGCTCCACTGTTTTGCGCAGCAAGGTGTTAAAGGCGATGGCGTAATCCTTCAGGTTGCGCAGGTTGTTGTTCAGACGGTAGGGCAGATTCGGCGACGCTGCCCGGCTGATAATATTCATGGCTTTCGTTTCATTGCCGCTGGCCACGGCATCCAGGATGCGGGATTCAATCTCATACCGCTCCTCAATCATCCGGATGGTCATCCGGGAATCTTCCATATTGCTGTAGTGGACATAAGTTCCATACCAGCTGTCCATATCATTAAAATCATTGAAAATGATTTCATATTGGTTTTCGCCGAAAATATGGTTTCCAAGGGTAAAGAAGATATTGTTGTAAGTGGGCAGAGAATGAAAATTTGTCAGCCGCAGGTAAAAGCCTTGCAAAACCGGCTGCTGTTTTTCTGGAATCTTCATTTTCTGAATCACATCCTGGAACAGCGAGGGAGAAATTTCTGCAAATAGCACAGGACCGCAGACCATCATCTCCTGGCTGTCTGGAACCTGAAGGATGGTGTATGTACATTGAAGGATGTCCTTTAGGTGGTAAATTGTATTCGGAGCCAGTTTGTCAAGATAGTCCCGGATAAATTCTTCATCATGATCCTCTAAGATGGTGGAACGCAGGCCGAAGTCCAGCCAGGAATAATCTTCACAGGGCGGTGTGATAAAATGCACCGGGATATTGTTGTTTTTTAGTAAATCCTGCACAAAAGATAATATTATTTTTTTTATTTTTCTCAACTTCTTTCTAAAAAATGGTGTGCTAAGTAATGAAAATTTTTATTTATTTTTGCACATTTTTCAGGTGAAATCAACGCAAAATAAAAATAATGCAAAAAGTGCTAAAAATCGTATCTCGTCAAAAAATGGAAATAAAAGTAGGATGGAACTTGTACACAACTGACAAACAATGACAGAAAAATAATATATAAATTGTAGAATATGACGTATAAGAACACAATTATTTGGAAAAATATTGTAGAAAATAAAAAGGAGGAAGATTTATGAGGGACATCATCAATCTCAACAAGGAGTGGAGGTTTTCTAAGGAAAATAAAAAGCTTCCAGAACAAATGCCAGAAGGATGGGAAACGGTAGACCTGCCCCATACCTGGAATGCAGTGGACGGACATGACGGAAACGGCAGTTATGACAGAGGATGCTATTGGTATGCAAAAACCTTTGAAACACCCAGGCAGCCCTTAAAAGGAGGACGGGTATTTCTCGAAATCTTAGCAGCCGGACAGCAGGCAACCGTTTATGTGAATGGAGAAGGAGAGTATTACCACGAGGGCGGTTATTCCACATTCCGGGCAGATATCACCGATGCCTGCAAGGAAGAGGGGGAGAATTTTCTGGCCATTGCATGCAGCAATGAAAATAAGAGCAGCGTATATCCCCAATCCGCAGATTTCACCTTTTACGGCGGACTTTACCGGGGCGTGAACTTAATCAGCGTCCCGGATGCCCATTTTGATTTGGAGCATTGGGGCAGCATAGGATTTATGGTTACCGCAAAGCCAGATGGATGCGGAGGCGCAGAATTTGAGCTGGAATCCTGGCCGGTCAACGCGGATGAGAACTTTACCGTTTTATACAGCATCAAGGATGCACAAGGGAAAGAGGTCGCAAGCGCAATGCGCCCGGCAGACAGCACGGCAGTGAGGGTATATGTGCCGGATGCGGTTTTGTGGGATTGCCAGAACCCGTACCTGTATACGGTGACCGCAGTTTTGCAGAGGCGGAACGAAACCTATGATGAGGTTTCCACAAGAGCGGGCGTCCGCAGCTTTTCCTGTGACCCGGAGAAAGGATTTATCTTAAATGGAATTCCCACGCCTTTACGAGGGGTCAGCCGCCATCAGGACATGCTTTATAAAGGAAATGCATTGACCAGGGAGGATCATTATGAGGATGCCAGGATCATCAAAGAGCTGGGTGCAAATACCATCCGCCTGGCCCATTACCAGCACTCCCAGGATTTCTATGATGCCTGTGATGAGCTTGGGTTTGTGGTATGGGCGGAGATACCTTTTATCAGCGTGATGAATGAAGATCCTGCAGCCCACCAGAACTGCATTACCCAGTTAAAGGAGCTGGTATTGCAGAATTACAACCATCCAAGCATTTGCTTCTGGGGAATTTCCAATGAAATTTTAATCGGCGGCATTTCAGAAAAGCTGGTAGAAAACCATAAGGAATTAAATGCGCTGTGCAAGGAATTAGACCCTACCCGCTTAACCACCATTGCCCATGTGTCGATGACGCCCGTTGACAGCCCGGTGCATGGCATTACGGATGTGGAAAGCTATAACCATTATTTTGGATGGTACGGCGGAAAAATGGAGGACAACGGGCCTTGGTTTGACAATTTCCACAAAGAGCATCCAGAGATTTCCCTTGGCGTTTCCGAG
Organism: uncultured Lachnospiraceae bacterium; assembly: GCA_947384285.1. Classification (GTDB taxonomy): domain Bacteria; phylum Bacillota; class Clostridia; order Lachnospirales; family Lachnospiraceae; genus Petralouisia. The sequence goes on along the minus strand of CANDGI010000014.1, from coordinate 18,472 downwards.
TACGGATGTGAAGGAATCATCACCTACCACGGGCCGAACCCGGCATGCAAGGATTACAGCGAAGAATACCAGGCTCTCTACCATGAGCATATGGCAAAGGTTTTAAAGGAGCGGCCGTGGCTTTGGTCCAGCCATGTATGGAATATGTTTGACTTTGGATGCGCAGCCAGGAATGAGGGCGGCGTAGCCGGAAGAAACAACAAGGGACTGGTTACCATGGACCGGAAAACGAAGAAGGACAGCTATTATATTTACAAGGCATACTGGAATAAAGAGCCTATGGTGCATCTCTGCGGCAGACGGTACGCCCAGCGGGCAGGAGAAACCACGGAGATCCGTGTGTATTCCAATCAGCCTATCGTTTCCCTTTTCATCAATGGAGAGCTGGAGGAGGTCAAGAGTGCAGAAAAGGTATTTGTATTTACCGTTGCGTTAAAAGATGGCTTCAACAATATCCTGGCAATCGCTGGGGAATGCAAGGACAGTATGACCATTGAAAAAGTGGAAAAAGAACCGGACATCTATGTATTGCCGGAAGTAAACGAGCGGGCAGAAGGCGTGGCAAACTGGTTCAAGCTGGTGGGTGATTTGGACTTGAAAGCGCCCATGGAGTTCCCAGAGGGAAAATACAACGTGCGCTGCAAGATGGAAGAAATTGCCAAATCCCCCAAAGCAATGGAGGTTACCGCAAAGGCCGTGAAGCTGGCAACCAATTTCGATTTATCTCCAGGCGTAGGAATGTGGGATATGATGAAAGGCATGTGCCCGGAGGATATGACGAAGATGGCAGGCTCCATGATGCCGGATGGGTTTGTGGAGAGCTTGAATGCCCAGTTGATTTTGATTGACAAGGAGGATTAGCATCATCAGCCTAAATACGGGCATAATTCATGGATAAGTTACAAATACTGTTTGCATGTTATAAAAAGTAGAAAAGAGAGGGAATGCTATGGGAGCAGAATCAAAATCTTCCGTTCAGCCATTTGGCATGAAGGACAAGATTGGTTATATGTTTGGTGATTTCGGAAATGATTTCACATTTATTTTATCTTCCAGCTTTATGTTAAAGTTTTACACGGACGTTATGGGCATCAGCGCCGGCCTTGTAGGGACGCTGATGATGGCGGCCCGGTTTATCGATGCTTTCACAGACGTAACGATGGGGCAGATCGTGGATCGCTCCAAACCCACAAAGGATGGGAAATTCCGTCCCTGGATTAAGCGGATGTGCGGCCCGGTGGCCATTGCTTCCTTTTTGATTTACCAGTCAGGGTTTGCAAATATGGCATATGGGTTTAAGGTATTTTGGATGGTTGTTACCTACATATTGTGGGGCTCCATTTTTTATACCTCCATCAATATTCCGTATGGCTCCATGGCTTCTGCTGTTTCATCAGATCCCAAGGACCGGGCGGAGCTGTCCACCTGGAGAACCATCGGAGCTACGCTGGCAGGACTTGCCATCGGTGTAGGTACGCCGTTGTTTGCATTTGAGACAGTAAACGGAAATACCGTGCTTTCAGGTTCCCGTATGACGATTATCGCAGGAGTGTTCAGTGTTATGGCTATTATCTGCTACCTGCTTTGCTTCAATCTGGTCCGGGAGCGTGTAGAGGTTCCTGCCAACAACCAGAAGCTGGAAATTGGAAAGCTGTTAAAGAGCCTTGTCACCAACCGTTCCCTGCTGGGGATTATTGCGGCAGCTATTTCACTGCTGTTGGCTCAGCTTACCATGCAGGGGATGGCAGGGTTTGTATTTCCCAACTTTTATGGAAGCCCGGAAGCACAGTCTGCATCTACCTTGGCAGGTTCCATTGCGATGTTGGTCATCTGTGCGCCGCTGGCAGTAAAAATATCTACACAATTTGGAAAAAAGGAGCTGTCAATTGTATCCTGTATGGTTTCAGCCGCAGTATTTTTACTTTGTTTTCTTGTGCATCCCGAAAATCCTTTTATCTACGTGGGATTCTTTACATTGGCATATGTGGGAATGGGATTTTTCAATACTGTAATCTGGGCTATGATTACGGATGTGATTGATGATGCGGAAGTCAAAAACGGCGTCCGCGAGGATGGAACCATTTACGCAGTTTATTCTTTTGCAAGAAAAGTGGGACAGGCATTGTCCTCCGGCTTGACCGGCGTACTTTTGTCCATGATTGGTTATACCCAGGCAACTGCATTTGACCCGGATGTGACAGAGGGAATCTTTAAAATGTCCTGTATCGCGCCTGCCATTGGATTTATCCTGGTTGCTCTTTGCCTGTGGTTCATCTATCCCTTAAGCAAAAAGCGCGTGGAGGAGAATGTTGCGGAGCTGGCGCGCAGGCATAAGGCATAGGATAAGGAGAATTTCATGGCAGATAAATTTTTAGCGTATACAAAACGGAATGATTATCTGGTCTGTGTGGACAGCGACGGCTGTGCCATGGATACCATGGATATCAAGCATTTCCGGTGCTTCGGCCCATGCATGACAGCGGAATGGGGATTGGAAGAGTGGCGGGAAGAAATCTTAAGCCGCTGGAATGAAATCAACCTCTATACCATGACAAGGGGGATCAACCGCTTCAAAGGGCTGGTGAAAGCGCTGGGTGAGGTACGGGAAAAATACTGCGGGATTGAGGATTTGGAAAGCCTCGTCCAATGGGTGGAGGAGACGCCTGAATTGTCCAATGAAGCCTTGGAACGTGCAATTATGGAGACGGACAGTGTCTGTCTCCGTAAAGCTCTTTCCTGGAGCCGCGCAGTGAACCAGTCCGTAGAACGGCTGCCAGAGGAGGACAAGCGTCCCTTTGATGGGGTGGCGGCGGCTTTAAAAAAGGCTTACCGGGACGCGGACATTGCCATCGTATCCAGCGCAAATCCCGGAGCGGTATTGGATGAATGGGACATGCACGGCTTGTTGGAATATACCGATGTAGTGCTGGCTCAGGACTCCGGCAGCAAGGCATTCTGCATCAGCAAGCTGATGGAACGGGGCTATGCCAGGGATCATGTGCTCATGTGCGGGGATGCGCCGGGAGATCAAGAAGCTGCAGAGAAAAACGGCGTATATTTTTACCCCATTCTGGTGGGCAAGGAAGCAGAGAGCTGGGAAGAGTTCCGTGAGGCGGGATTGAAACGTTTTCTGGAAGACACCTACGGCGGCCAATACCAGGAGCAGAAAACAAAACAATTTTTAGAGAATTTAAAAGGAGGAAGGTAAATTATGGTGGATATGAAAGCGAACCCGTTTTATCTGTCGGACGAGGACTGCAGATGGGTGGAGGATACCATCGCGGATATGACGGTAGATGAGAAAATCGGCCAGCTGTTTTTTAATATGGGCTCCAGCCGCACGGAGGACTACCTGAAAATGACGGTAAATGATTACCACATCGGCGGAATCCGCTACAATCCTGGAACCGCAGATGAGATTTATGAACAGAACCGGATTTTGCAGGAAAACAGCAAGGTTCCCCTGATTATTGCCTGCAATACGGAAAATGGCGGAGACGGGGCATGTACCGACGGCACCACCATTGGCTGCCAGACGAAAATTGCCGCCACCAGGAATGCAGATTATGCATACCAGCTTGGATACATGGCAAATAAGGAGGCAGCAGCCATCGGATGCAACCTGTCCTTTGCACCAGTCAGCGATATTATCTATAACTGGGAAAACCCGGTCATCGGCCTGCGCACCTATGGAAATGACCCCAAGAGGGTAGCTGATATGGCGAAAGCATATATGGAAGGCGCTCATGCCAATCCAGGGTTTTGCTGTGCAGCCAAGCATTTTCCAGGAGATGGCCTGGATTTCCGTGACCAGCATGTGGCAAACAGCGTGAATTCCATGAGCTGTGAGGAATGGGATGAAACCTTCGGCATGGTTTACCAGACCTTGATTGACAATGGATTGGAGGCCGTTATGGCAGGGCATATTATGCAGCCGGCCTATGCGCGCCATTTTAACCCCAAGCTTACAGACGATGAAATGATGCCCGCCACCTTGTCCCCGGAATTGATTCAGGGGCTGCTCCGGGAAAAGCTTGGGTTTAACGGCATGGTGCTGACGGACGCATCCCACATGGTAGGGCTTACCTGCCGCATGAAGCGCAGCGATGTGCTTCCAGCCGCCATTGCCGCAGGGGTTGATATGTTCTTATTCTTCAATGAGATGGAAGAAGATTTTGCCAGCATGAAGCAGGGGTATCTGGATGGGCGCATCACAGAAGAGCGGCTCAGCGATGCCCTCCACAGGATTCTGGCATTGAAGGCTCACATGGGCCTGCACAAAAAAGAAAAGACAGAATTGATGCCGCCCAAAGAGCAGATTGCAAACATCGTTGGATGCAAAGCCCATAAGGAAATGCAGAAGGAAATTTCGGATAAGGCAATTACACTGGTGAAATATAAAGACAAGGACGTGCTGCCCATAACGCCGGAACGCTACAAACGGATTATGATTGTGTACGTGAAAGGTTTGTCTGCGCCAGGCCTTGGAGCTCTTTTTGCAGCAAAAAAATCTGCCGCAGAGGTATTGAAGGATAAATTGTGTGCACAGGGATTTGATGCTTTCCTCTACGAAAGCCCCATTGAGAAAATGCAAAAGCAGATGCAGGCAGGAGAAAAGCCGGATCTTAACATGTACTTTGCCGGGAAGACCCCCATCAAGGAATTCCGGGAAAACCAGGATTTGATTATTACCCTGGTAGACATTGCAGGAGGCTTCCAGCCCGTTGCCCGTCCAGCATTCGGCATGACAAAAGGCGGCGGGGAAATCCCCTGGTATGTCTTCGAACTTCCGGTGGTAGTGATAGGCGTCCAGCATCCCTTTGTACTGGCGGACATCCCCCAGGCGCGCACCTACATCAACACGTATGACAGCAAGGATTCTACCCTGGATGCATTGGTAGCAAAGCTGATGGCCGGGGAGGAAGCATTTACTGGAAAAGACCCCGTAGATTCCTTCTGCGGAATTTTTGACACGAGACTTTAGGAGGTGTTTTTATGCAGATGACGTTTCGCTGGTATGGCGAGGGAAATGACAGTATCACCCAGGAACAGATTAAGCAGATTCCGGGTGTGACAGGCCTTGTCTGGGCTTTGCATGACAAAGCTGCAGGAGAGGTCTGGGAGGTAGAGGAAATTGAAAAAATGCGGCAGCAGATTGAAGGCCATGGATTCAACATGGATGTGGTAGAAAGCGTAAATGTCCATGACGATATCAAAATCGGCTTGCCCACCCGTGACAAGTATATTGAAAATTACAAGCAGACCTTGCGCAGCCTTTCCAAATTCGGGGTAAAGGTTGTGACGTACAATTTTATGCCGATTTTTGACTGGACCAGGACAGATTTGTTCCATCCCATGGAGGATGGCTCCACCGCACTGTTTTATGAAAAAGCAAAAATCCAGGAAGATTATAAGGAGATGGCAGATTATATCCTGAAAAATCTTCACGGCATGACATTTCCAGGCTGGGAGCCGGAGCGTATGGCAAAGCTGGACCAGCTCTTTGAAGCATACCGTCCAGTCACCAAAGAAAAGCTTTGGGAAAACCTGAAATATTTCCTGGAAGCTATCATGCCCACCTGCCATGAGACAGGGATTAAAATGGCCATCCACCAGGATGACCCGCCCTGGGATATTTTCGGCCTTCCACGCCTTCTGGTAGATAAGGAATCCATTGGACGGTTCCTGTCTATGGTGGATGATGACCATAATTGCCTGTGCCTGTGCTCCGGCTCTCTGGGAGCCAATCCCAACAATAATGTGCCTGATATTGTCCGTACCTATTGTGACCGGATTGCATTTGCTCATATCCGCAATGTAAAGCATTTCCCCAATGGAGATTTCACAGAAGCTTCCCACCGGGACTGCGATGGGGATGTGGGAATTCTGGAAATTATGCGCGCGTATCATGACTGTGGGTATGAAGGCTATATCCGTCCAGACCATGGCCGCCATATCTGGGGAGAGCAGTGCCGTCCCGGATATGGATTGTATGACAGAGCCCTGGGCATTATGTATATGTGGGGCTGCTGGGATATGTTAGAGCGGGAAGCAGGGAATATTTAACAAGACCCATTGTAAAACGATTGATTGCTTAGGCAATTGCAATATGCAAGCTTTGCAATTGCCTAATGATTTATTTTAGAAAGGGGGCAGTTATGAAACCATTTATGGATGAAAATTTTCTGCTGTCTACGCCCACAGCAGAAAAGCTCTATCATGGGACGGCAGAAAAGCTTCCCATTATTGATTACCACTGCCATATCAATCCCCAGGAGATTGCCGAGGACCGGAAATTTGAAAATATTTCCCAGGTCTGGCTGGGCGGGGATCATTACAAATGGCGGCTGATGCGGGCAGGCGGCATTACGGAAGATAAAATTACCGGGGACGCGGATGGCCGTGAAAAATTTCGGGCTTTTGCCAGCGTGATGCCGAAATTGATTGGAAATCCCATTTACCACTGGAGCCATCTGGAGCTGCAAAGAGGATTTGGGATTACAGAGCCGCTGACGCTCCAGAATGCAGACGATATTTACGATAAATGCAATGAAATTTTAAAGGGATATTCCGCCCGTTCCCTGATGCGGAAATTTGATGTCCGCGCAATCTGCACCACCGACGACCCCATAGACGGCCTTATGTACCACGACCAGATTAAGGAGGATCCAGATATAGGGATCAAGGTGCTTCCCGCATTCCGGCCGGACAAAGCCGTAAATATTGACAAGCCGGGATTTGATGAATATATCACAGACCTGTCGAAGGTGGCTGGCAGAAAGCTTGCCACAGCAGAGGATGTGGCAGACGCTTTGTGTGAGCGCATTGATTATTTCGCAGACCATGGCTGCCTGTGCGCAGACCACGGCCTGGATTACTGCATGTATGAGAAACCGGATAAGATGGCTGCCAACCGTGCTTTCGCCATGGCTATGGAAGGGAAATGCCCCGACAGGAAAATTGGGGACGCCTACAAGACATTGGTTACCATCGCCTGTGCCAAGAAATATGCCCAGAAAAACTGGGTGATGCAGATTCATTTTGGATGCCTTCGAAACACCAATCAGCTCCAGTTTCACCGCCTTGGCCCGGATACCGGCTATGACGCAGTCAACAGCCAATCCGGCGTAGAGAATGTGGCTCCCCTTTTAAATGCCTTTGCAGAAAACGAGGGCTTGCCTAAGGTCATCCTCTACTCCCTGAATCCCACCGACAATACAGCGCTTGCCACGATTATGGCATGCTTCCAGGGCGGCGGCGTTTCCGGCAGAATCCAGCAGGGAAGCGCCTGGTGGTTTAACGATAACCGGTTTGGCATGCGTAACCAATTAACAGAGCTGGCAGCCAACGGCGTGCTGGGATGTTTCGTAGGGATGCTCACAGACTCCCGTTCCTTCCTAAGCTATACCCGGCATGAATATTTCCGGCGCGTGCTCTGCGAGCTAGTAGGAGAATGGGTAGAAAGCGGCCAGTATCCCGCCGACGAAAAAGCTTTGCAGCAATTAATCGCCGACCTAAGCTTCTGGAACACCCGCAATTATTTCGGATTTCCGGTATAAGGGAAATTAGTACTGGAGCGAAGTTTTTATATTATTGGATACGGACGGAAAGGCAGGATGGTTCTTTGCCAAGCATACTGGGCAGCGCTCCCGCTGTTCCGTCCGTATCCAAAATAAGTAAAACTATCTTATAGAATATTATAAACAGAAAGGACAAAAAAATTATGTTGGAATTACCTTTAAATATAGACTTTACCGGCAAAGTAGTTGTAGTAACCGGAGCAGGCGGCGTGCTCTGCGGCACCATGGCAAAAGCTTTTGCCATGGCAGGTGCAAAGGTCGCAGCCTTGGACTTAAACCAGGAAAGCGTGGAAAAGCTGGCGGCGGAAGTAAGCGGGGAAGGATTTACCTGCAAAGGCTATAAATCAAATGTTTTAGATGCGGAGGAATTGGAAGCAGTTCACCAACAGGTTTTGTCCGACTTAGGCCCCTGCGATATTCTGGTCAATGGAGCTGGCGGCAATAATCCCCGCGCCACCACAGACAACGAATACCACCATGAGAAAACGGATGGCCAGAAAGGCTTTTTCGACCTGGAACCAAGCGGGGTGGATTTTGTATTTAAGCTGAATTTCCAGGGGACTTTGCTGCCCACACAGGCATTTGCAAAGGATATGGTAGAGCGGAAATCGGGATGTATCTTAAATGTTTCTTCCATGAATGCATATATTCCATTGACCAAAATCCCAGCCTATTCCGGTGCAAAGGCTGCAGTATCCAATTTTACCCAGTGGCTTGCCACGCATTTTGCAGGGACGGGAATCCGCTGCAATGCTATTGCCCCAGGATTTCTCGTGTCAAACCAGAATCGTGCGCTGCTGTTCCAGGAGGATGGCACGCCTACGGCACGCTCCAATAAGATTTTGTCCGGCACGCCTATGAAGAGATTTGTAGAAGGAGAAGAGCTGTTAGGCGGCGTATTCTTCCTGTGCGATGACCGGGCAGCCAGCGCAATTACCGGCGTGGTTCTTCCGATTGATGCAGGATTTGCCGCATATTCCGGCGTGTAGGCATTGCATAAAACTCAAAAAAGCAACCTAACTCTGGGCAGGGTGGTTGCTTTTTTGATGTTTTTTATTTCTTCTGCTCTGGCGGATACGGATTAGATACTTCTGGTAATGTCCAGCATTTCTCTTGGGAAAACAGGAAAAAATGTCCCTGAAAAAGAAACGCTATTGTATCAGCATAAATGCCAGAAAGTATTTGGAACAGATATGAAATCTGTAATGCTTGACAATAAGGCATCATAAAAAGAATAAACATTCATTCGTTTATCCTGGCAAGTACAAAGAAAAAGCTGACAAAATCCAGGGCGCATGGTACAATACAGATGACAGATTGGAGGGACTTATGGTAGACAGAACATTATTTATGGAAACTCTGCGCTCAGTGCAGGAGATTACAAAGGCCAGCCCAGAACCAATGGGAAGAGAAGAAATACAGCAGTTTTTTAAGGACATGGAATTGTCAGAGGAACAGCAGGAGATGATTTATCAATATCTGCAAAAGCCGAAAGAGGAGCTAGAGGAAGAGGAGCGGATAGAACAGAATCCAAAAGCGTCCGGGAAAACCGGAGACGGAAAATCCAGGGGCGGCAGGAGGGAAACATCCCATTCAAAGCATTTTCAGATGTATCTCAATGAGATTAAGGATATTAAGGAGCTGCCAGAAGAAGAGAAGATGGATCTGTACCGGGGGCTTCTGGACGGGGAGAAATCAGCAATTCCAGCTATTTCCACCCAATGGCTGAAAAAAATTGCGGACATTGCAACGTCCTACGCTGCCAGCCAGGTATTGGTGGAGGATCTGGTGCAGGAAGGAAATATGGGGCTTTTGCTGGGAATGGAAGAATTGCTGGGAGCAGGGCAGCAGGAAGAGCTGGGAGCGGATGCTGCCATTATGGAAAAAAAGCTGGAATCCTTTGTCCGGAAGGCAATGGAACAGTACCGCCAGGAAACCCAGGGAAGAAACAGCGGCGACCACACGATTCTTGCGAAAGTAAATCTGGTGCACGAAGCAAGGAAGGTGCTGGCGGAAGAAAACGGGACGATTCCTGCGCTGCAGGAGTTAAGCGATTATACACGAATTCCTGTGGAGGAAGTGCGCGATATCCTGGCGTTGTCCAGGAAGAAAGGAGAGGAACCATGAATTTTGAACCCATCGAATATACGGTAGCGCGGATTGACGGAGATTACGCTTACTTACAGCAGATTGATAACCCGCAGGAAGAATTGAAATGTGCAGCGCGAGCTCTGCTTCCGCCGGAAATTGCCGAAGGTTCCGTGCTTCACTATGAAATGATGGAATATACGCTGAAAAATACCTTTGAAAAATAACAATCAGCCTTCTGGGATTTTACCATTGGAACCGCTGCTGACGGTACAGCAGCAGCAATCCCCGCACACACAGCTCCACGCACATGGCAAACCATACCCCGGGAAGTCCCCATTGGCCTACCAGCAGAATAGAAAGGGTCAGCCGGACGCCCCAGATGCTGGCCAGGTTTAAAAGGCATGGAATGAGAGAGTCTCCCGCTCCGCAGAGCGCCCCGGAGGCCACAATAGAAGCGGCAAAAAGCGGCTCTGCAAACAATTCAATCCGCAATACCTCCGCAGCCAGATGCTGTACCTTAGGAACCGGCGTCAGCATTTGGAAGATAAGGGGACACAAAAAGAACATGGCAGCCCCAGCGGCAGTCATAATCAAACATCCCAACAGTATAGATAAATTAGAAAAATTTTTCGCTAATTTTTTCTTGCCTGCTCCTATGCTCTGTCCAGTCAGAGTGGTTGCAGCGGCAGCAATCCCGTAGCCAGGCATATAGCAGATGCTTTCAGCTGTCACTGCAATGGAATTGGCGGCAATGGCAATGGTGCCAAGGGGAGAGATGATGCGGGTGGAAGCAATCATTGCTCCGCAGACAGCCACATGCTCAAATCCCATAGGAAGCCCGATTTTTACCATACGGGACAGGATGGTTTTGTCATAGCTGCAGGCTTCTCTCCGGTGGATGCGAAGGCTGGGGGAACGAAAACACACCGCCCAAAGTTTTGCGATGCAGATGACAAAGGCTGCAAGGGCAGTTCCCAATGCAGCGCCGGCCACTTCGAAAAACTGAATAAAAATCAGGTTAAAAAGTACGTCGAGGCCGCACATGGCTGCATCTAAAACAGCCGGGGTACGCATATTCCCACTGCATTGCAGCATGGAGCCCGCCAGGCTTTGCAGCTGGAAGGCCGGGAGAGAACAGGAATAAATCAAGAAATAGGCGGAGGCGTCTGCCTGGATGTCTTCTCCGGCTCCCAGCCACAGGGGAAGCTGTCTGCTGATTCCAATTCCGATTCCCATCAACAGCAGAGAAAAGCACAGAGCCGTCCCCAGGGCATGTTTTAAGACCTGCCTTGCCTCCTGCTCCTGCCTTGCCCCGATTTTCTGGGCAGCCTGAACAGAAAACCCGGTGGATACAGCGTTGCACAGGCCGTTTAACAGCCATGTGCTGCTGGAAACCAGGCCGATGGCCGCGGAGGCTCCTGCGCCCAGGCTCCCTACCATTGCGGTGTCAATATACTGCATCATGATAGAGGTAAGCTGCGCCAGGATTGCCGGGATGCTTAACCGCCAGACCACGGATAATTTCTGCGCCTGCCCGGGTTCCTGTTCCTGCATTAGAATGTTTGCAAGTAGTTGTTCGTTATCTATATTTTTTCTCATCTTCATAATCCTGGATCTTTATCTTTTCTAATATTTGACAGTATTGGTTTTTTACGTTGCCGCTGCGGTTTCCCCTTCCGTACCTGTTGTTTTGCGCCAAAAATATAAAAGCAGATAACGGGGGGTTACCTGCTTAAGTAATCAATGGAAAATGTGGGTGGCCGCTTGTTCCGTGCTCGAATTCCATTCCATAATTATACAATAAATTGAATTTCTGTCAAGTCTTTTCCTGGATTTATGGGATCGGTTCAAGAAAGTGCTGAGGTTTCTCCAGCATCCAGAAGCCGGCCTTTGTCTTTTTGCTCTTGACTGCCTATCATGGGCGGCGTGTTCTGCTTTTCCAAACGGATGCTAAAATATCTTTTAAGACCAAAAAGGCATCCAGCTCACTATATCCATATTCTTTTTGCAGATTATCTAAAAGCCGCTCCAATTCTGCTGCATATTTATCCACATCTACGGTATTCTGATATGCTGCAAGAATTGGATACTTTTTACTCCATGCCTTTGTCCAGTTAATTTTGTCAGCAGCTTCATCACTTGTTTTGTCAATCATCTCTTGGATTTCTTTTACATCAATGTCAAATTCAATCAATTCATCCAGTGACAAATGGTATAAAACAGCAAGGCTTTTGGACTGGCGGATATCTGGCAATGTTTCATCTGTTTCCCATTTTGAAATAGTCTGCCTGCTCACCCCCAGTTTTTCCGCAACCTCTTCCTGTGATAAACCTTTTTTCTTTCTTGCTTGAAATAAATTGTTTCCCAAACTCATATCATTGCCTCCTTTTTGTAATGTTCCATCATTATACCGTTAAAACAAAATTTCTGCTACCAGCGCAATGATACAATTCTGCCCGTTTTATTAACATTCATCATATCATGGAGGAAATCAGCATCAATATTGGTTATGTGGCTGGGATGTGCTGCTATGCGGAAAAACGTATTCCTTTAAACGGTTATTTCAATCTGGTTATCTTCAAAATCAATCAGACAGCTCTCATAATACCCGTCCCCTGTTGTCCGTGGATTACTGGTGATGCGATACCCGTCTTTCCTCAATTGTTCCGTCAGCGTACGGACGGCTTCTTTCGTTCCTGCGGAAAGGGCGATATGGGCATACCCTGTGCGGGCGGGCGGCTTTTCCAGATTTTCCATATCAGGCCTGCTCATAATCTCCAGCCTGCACTCGCCTTGAAAAGAAAGGAAATAGGACTGGAACCCTGTTTTTGGGTTGTGGTACTTTTCCCCTGCTGCTGCATGGAAATAATGTGTAAAAAAATTCTTTGCCCGTTCTAAGTCATTTACATACATTGCAATATGTTCTATTTTCATATTCTGTTTTCCTCCATATCAGCCCAGGATTCTGCATCGAGCTTTTGCATTCTTTCTTTTTGGTTCATAAGTTCCTCCTTATTGTTGGTTTGCAGTTAGGTTTTTCACCCAGTTGTATTGTTTGTAATGCCTGTAAACGGCGGGCAGTTTTACAAATTCGTCTAAATTCGGCAAAAAGTAAACTGCCAGTATTGGAAGCTGTAAAATAAATGGGGCAGGTGCCCGCGGACTGTCCTGTTTTCCTTGTGTTTCTCTGGCGTTATGTTATAATTATAGTGTTTGCTTTTTGCTTTTTCTAACAGAATTGTCGCCAAAAAGTATAAATATCGTATTTTGGAGAGGGTAGGAGCATGGAAACAATTGCAATAGAGCTCATGCAGGACTTTTCTGAGATTGTCCATTATGGGCAGACAGGGATTCCGCTGTATATCCGTACCGCTGATTTAAATGTTTATCCCGGAATGAGCGTGCCCTGCCATTGGCACGATGATATTGAATGGATCTATGTGGTATCGGGGAAAATGTGCTACTACATCAATGGAAGAAGGATCCTTCTGGATGAAAAGGACTCCCTTATGGTAAATGCCCGCCAGATGCATTATGGCTGTTCTTATAAAGAGCAGAGCTGCCGTTTTTTATGTATTTTGTTCCATCCGTCTTTGTTTGGCGGCAATAAAGCTTTATTGCAAAAATATGTTACGCCTGTCCTTGAAAATGCTGATTGTGAATACCTGCATTTTCATGCAAAGGAAGCAAGAGGAAAGGAGATAGCAGGATATCTGGAGCAAATCCGCTGTTTAAAAGAAGAAGCAGCAGACGCATATGAAATGCAGGTGATCGCAGTTATGCTCCAGCTATGGAGCAGCCTGCTGCAATGTGGGGAATTGGCCGTCCAGGATAGCGGAAGCGGCCGCAGCAGTGATTTGGAAATCCAAAAAAGCATGGTGTCATTTATCTACCAGCATTATGCAGAGCAGATATCATTGAATGAAATTGCCGCTTCAGGAAACGTGAGCCGCAGTAAATGCTGCCTGATCTTTAAACAATACCTGCAGCAGTCTCCGATGGGTTTTTTGAGTGCCTTTCGGCTTAAAACAAGCTGCAAGCTGCTCCGCAATTCGGAAAAAACCATTACGGAGATTGCTTTTGGCTGTGGGTTTAGCAATTTAAGTTATTTTTCAAAACTGTTTATGAAGAGCTTTGGCTGTACTCCCCGGGAATACCGCAGCAATAAAAATGAATGAGAGGGATGGGCCGGGAGATCCCGTCAGAAAATGAACTGCGGTTCAGCTTCTGTTGGATTATAAGTAGGTGAATCAGCATATAGATACACAGCTTGATTTGCCAGGGCAGATTCTGCTTTTTGAAAGCTGGAAATTATGGAGGTGTAATATCATGAAGTTAGCGGATATATCAAATGGGCCGGATTGGATTGTGTGGGCTGTGTTTCTTATATTGGCAATACTTTCTGCAGTCTTAATTTCAGGGCATGGAATTTGCGGGTACTCCGTTTATTAGGTTATAATTTCCGCTGGACAGGGCACGAATAGGATATTTTTATCACATAAGCTGCAATTCAGCAAAAACGCTGCTTTCATAAGCGGTGCTTAAAATCCAGAAGGAAGATGTAGGTAAAATGCGGATTCACTGATAAATCCATCAATATGGAGCTTTTATAATCCCAGCGGAATATTGCCGTTAATCGAATGCCTGTTATGGCAGGCAATGAAATTGATAATTTTGATGATTTAAAAATAAAGGCTATCCCTTAGCGGAAGCATTTCACACAAAGCTGGAACAGAAAGGATATAAACTAGATAAATGGAAAAAGCAAAAATGGAAAAAGCAAAAATGAAAAAAATTATTTTGACTGTGTTTTTCTGCTGTACTATTTTTTTTAATGGCGGATGTGGGGCAAAAGCATCAGGGCAGGAAGAATCTGGTGAAGCTGGGACTGATTCAGGACAGATGGCGCATGCTTTTGATGATACGGTTTATGTTGGAGAATATTTGGATTCCGATGTCGGTGATCCGAATCTTGAAATTGCAAAGGGAGCGGATGGAAAATACATCGTGCAGATAGGAATTTACCGCCTGACAACGTTAGATGACGGTGTGGGGGAGCTTACCGCAGAAGGCTTGAAATTTACGGCAACAGACGCTGCTGGAAATCCTATCAGCGGAGTGATTACAGTTGAGAATAAGACAGCAACTGTCACATTTACCGATTCTGCTTGGGAGTATTTAGAAAATGGTTCTTCTTTTCAATACAGCAAATGTTCGGACAGTCCCAATATCTGGGAGGAATGAGAAAGAAATGATGAAAGATAAAATTGAAGAATTTTTATCAAAGGAATTTTTTTGCAATATTAGAAGAATTAAATGGAAATTCAACTGCTTATTCTATTAATTTTAATGTGGTACAACCATATATTAAAATACTGGCATATAGCATAAATATGTATATAAACGTAACTAAAGTAACGAGATTGGCTGTATCTTGCGGAAAGAATGTGAGGGCGGTAAAATCAGAACAGAAAAAGATGCCGGTAATTACGTTTTACAAAGGAATACCAGGCAGTTTCAGAATCCATCCCAATCAGCTCGCCGCAAATGCTCAAAGTAATGATTTCCTGCCTAATTGTTCCGTCTGCCATCTTCTCACGCTCCGAAACAAGTATCTTGTTATAATTTATTCATAGGTGAATGACAGCGTTTCCGTAATAAGCGGCAGTCCCATCCAAACCTAAGCAAAGACAGTTTGAGAATTGAAAATCCCATGTTTTTCATGTATAATTGGAAAAGAAGTTAAACTGGAAAATCTGGATTTAGGAGAAAACATCAAATGAATTTTATTGATAGAGCATTTGATAACAATTTGCATGGTGATGATTTTTTACAGGCAATGGCTGACATTTATTCAGAGAGTGAAGTACGGCAAGTGTTAAATCAATATCCGCAGTTTGTAAAAGACATAGTTCTTATCATTGATTATGATACAGCAATACAGATGGAAGGATTAGACGAAGTGATATATGGTAGTTTAGAGGAAGAGCTGCCAGAAATTTTACAAGCATTAAATAATTGTGGTGCAGGATTTGAGGCGGATATATTGCGTAAAGCAAAGGCAATGACACAAGAAAAATTTGAAGAAAAATATGCTGATCTCTATAATGAATTAGCTATAAATAATGATTACGATGGCTTTTGGGATTTAGTAAGAAGCTATATTGATGCCTCGTTACAGACATAAAACTTCCTATTTGCCGGGAAAGTACCGAGAACGAAAAGTCGGAATTTCATAAGGTGAGAATAATGGTTTTTATGTGGGCGTTTTTCATTGGTGTTCTCCTGTTTTTTTCAAGGAAATATTATCACTTTCCTTGATTAGCATACATTAAAGCTCATCGGAGAATCGCAGCCGAGTTCGATGAGCGTATGTATGTCAGCGGTATCAACTGCAGCGCAAAACGGGCGTATGAGCGTATGACGGCAATGAAAAAGCGCTTCGGGAAAACGGTATGAAATGAAAACAGAGCCAACAAACTGTGATTTTATTTCACAAGTTCATCGGCTCTGCGTCTGTGCGTCTGGCTCTGTGATGACTGAAACATTTTGTTTTTCAACATTGATTAGCGTTTCCCGTCTGCATTTTGGGCAGAATACTGGGAACCTCTTAAACTCTGTGTCTGGCCGTATTTTTATCCGTGTCTTGCTATTGCAGACAGGGCATAACAACCATTCCGTGCTTTGGCTTTCGCTGCTATTTGTCATTTGATTTATGACTGCTTTCTTTTCGTAGTATGATACTGCTGGCAATTCCTAGGCCACCCAATGCCGCGCACCATTTTGAAGAAAAAGCCGCCCCTGCTGCAAATAAGCCAGCCCCCGCAATTAAGTTGCATAACGCAGCAGATTTTACTGCTTTTTTGCCAG
The DNA here is from genome assembly GCA_947384285.1 of uncultured Lachnospiraceae bacterium. Classification (GTDB taxonomy): domain Bacteria; phylum Bacillota; class Clostridia; order Lachnospirales; family Lachnospiraceae; genus Petralouisia. Next base: position 1,931 of record CANDGI010000014.1, on the reverse strand, counting down.
GGGTTGGGAGCTTAACCGAAAAGCCCAACGCTTCATTTAATTTCCCGCAAATTTGATTTACTTCTTTAATCATTCTCTGTCCTCCTAAAATATCAACTGTATTCCATGATTTACAATGAGCAATGCCCCTGCGCATATCAAAATCCATGCGAGGTGTGTTTTTTTCTCTTTTCTTTTATTCAGCAACAAGAATACCGCTCCCGCCACAACCAGACAGATACCAGCAATCAATGATGCGATTGATATCATTTGCATGGTTTCTGTGTTAGGCACAGGTATAAAATCTGGAATTGGAAAATCCATTCTTCTGCCCCCTTTCTTTTAGTTGTTCAAATCAGATGCAGCCATCCTGTGAAGGGCCATCGCTGAAAAAACAATCCCAATAATGCCCAAAATCATTGCGGCAGCAGGCATTGACAGCAGCCCTGCATGACTGCCCTGTGAATTGGATGTAAAAGCAGTTCCCGAACATGTATGATTCCCTGTGGGCCTAACCCGTTGATAGGCTCGTCAAGCATAAGCAGCTCTGGTCTTGTGAGGAAAGCCCTTGCAAGGGCAAGCCGCTGTTTCCTCCTGCAACACGCCCGCCTGCAAACATACCGTTCCACAATCGTGGCGTATGATATGGTACAGCGTTTTCATCAGTGACGTTTTCCCCGCCCCGCCTGCCCCTGGAAATCCATAAATTTCACCCTGTTTTACCCTTATGCAGATATTTTCCAGTATAGGGCAGCTATCTATGGATTTGGATAAATTCTGGACTTTAACAGCATATGTCATTCGTGCGCCCCCTTTTCAGAAAGCAGCCGCCTTTTAAAGATAAAAGTTGTTTTCTGTGCCAGCCCGATAAGGGAATATTGTGAACTGCCTATGTATGGGCAGGCAAAAGCAGCTGCCAGTTCCCATCCGTCTTTGCCATACTGGTTTAACCTGCCTGCCAGCAGGCTGTCTGGTTTATCAGTTTCCTTGCTGTCAACTGACATTGTTTTGTACTCAAATTCCTCCATAAAGACCTCCTTTACTTAAAAATATCAGCCACAAGGCTGTCCACCATGAACTCAAAGACAGAAAAATAATCACAGGTGACAGAGAGTGTCCCCTTTGCATTGATCGTAGATAATAACGCACTTAATATTCCATACGCCTTAGATTCTTCCATTTTCAGCTCAAGGCCGGCGGCATGAACTGCCTGCCTAAAAAAATCAAAGCTGTCAAATTTAACTTTTTTTATTGTTTCTTCTGGCAGTTTTGTGATAAAAGATTGGAAATCGGGCGTATTGACGTTATACAGGAAAGGCTTGCTGTCATATTCCTTAAAAAGTACTTTCATTGATTCGGCAAATCCATCCTTCGTCTGCCTGTCCCTGTTAATCTCAAAAATCTTTTCTTTCAGCCTCCTTTGTATTGTCTCGATTGTTTCAAAAAATAAATCTTCTTTGGTTGGGTACAGCGTATAAAATGTGCCGACTGATATCCCCGTTTTCTCACACAGGCTTTTAATGCTTGTCTTTTTATATCCCTGTGATATCCAGCATTCTTCGCATAATCCTTTCAGCTTTTTGCGGATATTCTCTTTGTCGGCATCTGAAAGCACTGGTTTTGATGGCATTCCTGTCTCTCTCCTTCCTGAACTATATTTACGAATATTCTTATAAAATGTTCATAAACATAATAGCATTGTATGGGGATATTGTCAAGAAAAAGATTTACATAAAAAATGACGGCAAAGAATGCCATAGCCGCCCTTGCCGATATGATACCGCTGGAAGCCATGCAGCCGCCCCGCTCCCCGGCATTTGCTTTTCTGGGATTGGAGATAAAATTACACCAACGCCGGGTATTAAAAACAGCACAGACATTCCCCTCACCCGTTTAAAGTACGGCGCACCTTATAACGCCCTCTCCCAAGAGGTACGAGCCGCCACAGCGGA
>CANDGI010000013.1 GCA_947384285.1 uncultured Lachnospiraceae bacterium | reverse complement strand
TTGGAAAAAATGAAATTATGAAGAATAAAGAAATTTTAGAACAACACGAACAATTTTGTAAGATATGGCATGCAACAGACGGACGGTATAAAACAAAACTGCCCGATGAAAGTAAACCTAATGGTAAAAAGATTATTGCCAAAACATGCAGAGAGGACCTTGAAAAGTGCATAATTAAATATTATAAAGGCATACAGGAGCAAAAAGAGAATCCTCGAACAATGAAAGCCTTATATCCAGAATGGATAAAATATAAGGCGGTCGATACTTCAAAGGCGAATGCAACCAAACTACAGTGGGTATGGAATACTTATTATGCTGATTCAGAAATTGTGAACATGGACATATCAAGCATTGATGTAATCATTATTAAAGAATGGTTTCTTAAAGTGATTAAAAAGTATGAACTTTCCAGTAGGAAGTATAAGGAAATGAAATCTGTGGCAAATATGCTGTTGGATTATGCGGTGTAAAAACGATTAGTTTCTACTAATGTATCAAGGTGTGTTCATGGAATATCCAGTAAAAAGTTCACTGAACCACTTAAAAAAGAAGTAACAGAGCAAGTATATATTGATGATGCAGCGAAATTGCTTATTGAAGAAGCAGAGCGACACTACAAAAAAACTCATAATGTTGCTTGTTTAGCGATTTGCCTGAACTTCTCACTTGCTTTAAGAGTTGGTGAACTCGTTGCTTTACGGACAAATGATTTTACGGATTCCTCTGTAAAAATAGACAGACAGGAAGTAAAAACCTATTATGTTGATGAAAATAATATTTGTCGTAGGAATGGGTATGAAATTTCTAGCCATACAAAAACAAAAATGGGGAAACGGGAATTATATTTATCAGCAGATGCAAAGAGATATCTTGCTATGATTTTGGAGCATAACCAAAATAGCGGTTTTAAAAGCGAATATTTGCTGTTAGATGATAATGGAGAACGAATCCATGAATTTGCTATTAACAATGTACTGCGAGAGTTAAATAGAAAAATCGGAACTGCTCAAAAATCTAATCATAAAATCAGAAAAACCTGTATTTCTTTTCTGATTTCTTCTGGTCAATTAACAAATGAGGAAATCCGAGTCTTTGCAAGACATGAAGATTTTGCCACAACGGAAAAATACTATGAGTTTCCGACTAATTCTATGGATAAGAGGGCAGATGCCTATGAAAAAGCACTTTCTTATACTAAGAAAGTGTAACCAACTGTAACCAATTATTTTAACAATAAAAAAAAGGGGAAACCTCAATAAAATCAAGGTTTCCCACACTTTTAACTCAATGCGGAAGATGGGACTTGAACCCACACGTCTATACAGACACAAGATCCTTAGTCTTGCCTGTCTGCCAATTCCAGCACTTCCGCATTTCTGACGACTCATGCATCATAACAAATTCAGCCAGAAATGTCAATAGGATTTTATAAATTTTATACATATTTTTTATTTTTATAAAATCCTAAAGCCTATGCTCCAATCCAAACATCCAGTATCAATTCTTTTTTCCAATGATAAACAAATAGTAATTATCCTTCTCATCCATGCTGTATTCTTTCAGGAGCATAAATTCTTTTTTAAGCCGAAGATGCTTTTTTACATAATTCTTCTCATTGGAATACAAAATGATCTTTCCTTGTTTGGCCAAAAGCCCACTGGCTTTCTCGAAAAACATTCCATAGAACAAATCCTGTTCTTCTTTCGATTTCTGCCCTCTGTCTGGCATATTGGTAATGATTTCGTCAAAAAGATACCTATGGCGGAACGCAAAGAAATCCCGGTGAATATAATTCACATGCTTCCCTGCCAGCCTTGCATTCTCCCAGGCCCCATCAATGGCTTCTCCAAAGGTGTCTATTCCATACATCATTTTTGCAGGACATGCCCTGTCCCGCTCTATCAGCATAGTCCCAACGCCGCAGAAGGGATCTAAAATCTGCGCTCCTTCTTTCATATAAGGCTTTGCCAGGTGTGCCGCCAAGGCTGCCTGCTCTGGCCGTATGGAAGCGGCTACGAAACGCTTCCGGTAGGCAAAACGCTCCTCACGAAATGTAAACAATTTCACCAAAGGCAGAAACGTCCCTTCCCGGCTCTCCATCAGACGGATCTCCACCTCGTAATCGGAGGTGGAATTATACAGCCTATGGCCTGTCTCCTGCTCTAATGCAAAAGAACATTTTTTTGCAAAATCACTGCGTTTATCCAAGGGCATCCGGCTATGGATTCCCAGACGGAAATAAAAACTGTCCTTTGCCTGATGGGCTCTTTCCAGCAATTCCAGCAGATTCGACCCTGCCAGCGCTTTCGCCGCTGACTTTGGCTCCGGTTCCAGCTTCTTCCTATTCAATGGAAACAGCATTTCCCGGTAAGTGGGAATCTCCAAAATGGGCTTGATGCGGCTGGTTACCACACGCACCCCGCTTTTCAAAACAGCCACGTCCCCGCCTTTTACCTGTGCTGCAGTTACTTCCTGGTGCTGCCTGCCGGTGGTAAGTATTATCTCATATGTCTCATCATATCCCTGGAACCTGTGCTTTGGCTTCTTCTGGCCAGAATGCAGCAAAGCCCGGAGCGCCAAAAGCTCCTCCCGGATATGCTTTTCTTCTTCCTCTTTTGGAGCGTAGCTTTCCAATTCTTCCAACCGCGCTTCCAGCTGGGGCCTGTAAGCAGAGCTGTCAATTCCTGCAAGGGCAGACAAATAATTGCTTTTTATAAAAAGCTTCTCCTCCCTTTGGTATGCTTCATACAAAGGCGCGGCAAACTCATCCTGCAAGAGCCTTCCCAGCACAATCGCTGCATTTCCCCGCACCTTAGGCTCCTCATGCTGCAAAAGCCCGGTCAGCAGGCTGTAGTCCCCCTGCAGCAATTCCAGCAGTTCCTCTCTTTCCTCTTCTGATTTCAATTCCTGCTTTAAATCAATCAAATTTTTTCTTAGATTTTCTCCTGTCTTCAAGCTCTCATATTGTTCTTTTACCATGTATGGTTCTCCTATTCCTGCAACGCAGCAACCCTTTAAAAATATGTAATATTACAATCCAAATTCGCCTGCTGCTCCAGCCTTTTGAAAAATGGACTTTAACAAACTCTCTTTTCTTTGTCCTGACTTCCTGCCGCCTGGTATCATCTGATATTATTATCGTTTCTAATCTAATTCTCTTTTGGCTAATGTTTTTTCTGTTACCATCTTTTTTAATATATACATTCAGAATTATACCATACTTTTTTATTCTATCAACATTTTTTATGTTGTTTTATCTGCATTATATACCATTTCATTTTTCTCTATACATAACCAGCACGCCAAAACAGCGGCTATTGCCTGGCTTTTCCGCCACAACAATAACCGCTGTTTTACAACTTCAAAACGAACCTAAGATCGCAGACCTGCCTGAACCAGCTGCCGCCTGATTTTCGGGCCGATAAGAGCTGCAACTGCCATTTTCGCCAAATCCCCTGGAATAAATGGAACCACTCCCGCAAACAGTGCAGCTTTCCAGTCCAAATTCGCCTGATAGGCCAGCCAGGCAGTCCCCAATATGTAGCAGACAGCTGTACCAAGAACCATGCCTCCAAAACACAGAACCTTGTTCCAGGCCTTTTCTTTTGCCTTTGCCGAATGGTCAACCACCATCCCTGCCAGCAATGCCATCGGAATAAAACCAATCAGATAGCCGCCGGTTGGCCCAAACAGCTTCTGGGGGCCGCTGGTAAACCCGGAAAAAACCGGAAGTCCAATCAGTCCCATCAGCAGATACATCAGATAACTGAGGGTTCCCTCTTTCATCCCCAGCACATAGAGTGAAATATAAATGGAAAAGCTGGCCAGCGATATGGGCACAGGCCCGATGGGTATGCTAAAAGGCGCCAAAATGCAGGTAACAGCCGTCATCAGCCCAATTACCGCTATCTGGCGTACAGGCAGCTTGGGCCCATTGGCTTTCTGCAGCGCTGCTCTTGTGTTTGAAACCGGATCGTTCATAATCTTTCTCCTCCTATCTACTCCTGCCTTATACAGCCTTCCAAGGAACAGGCTGCATAAGTTTTACATCGTTTCTAAGAGCATTATAATTACTATGGCTCCGATTGTCAACCACATTTTATTTTGGGTTTACATTTGATTCTTCTTTCCTGTTACTCCGGCTCCGTTCCATATGTATCCAGATATTTCTGCACATCCTCTTTGAAACGTTTCCACGCATCTTCATTTTTCACATAATAAATCGGGCACTCTTTTCCAGTCACATCATAGTGCCGGATGACATTTTCCACCGGAAGGTTAAATTTTCCGCAAAGCCATGCCGTCAGCTCCACCAAAGAATCATAGGTTTCCTGGGTGAACTGCCCTGTTTCATCCTTGTGGCAGCATTCGATGGACAGCGTATCCACATTCCGGTCATTGGATGCATAGGAAATCTCCGTGCTTGGAATGCACTGGACAATCTCTCCCTCCAAGCCCACAACAAAATGGCTGCTTGCCTTGGTCTTCTGGGTATCCTTCAGGCTTTCAAAATAGCTGCGGTTCTGAATTGCCGTTGTGCCCGGATTGGCAGTGTAATGCACAACAATTCCCTTTACCTCCTCCAGCGCTGTCTGAGGCCTGGAATAAGGATTGGGGGTTAAAAGTTCCACCTGGTACTCTGGATCCTGAGCAATTACTTTCTGCTGGAATCCTTTTTCGATTTCCCCCTGCATCGTTTTCGGCGGTTCCTTCTGCGCCTTTACCTCATCCGGTGAATCATTTTTCTTTAGAATCCTTGTAATTCCAAATACGATCAAAAACACTGCAAAACAAAGAATCCCAACTCTTTTTATAATCTGTATCCTTCTTCTTAATTTCCGGCGTCTTCTCCTGGCTAAGTATACTTCTTTTCTTCTTTTCTCTTCCCTGGTCACTGTATCTCTCTCCGCTCTTTTTGTAAATTTTAGATATAATATATAAAAACACATTCAAAATCTTCCATAAGCCTATTATAGCGCTACTTATTTATAAAAAGAATTAACTTTCTTTAAATTTTTTGTAAGAAAAAAGTAAGAAATTACTATCCGCCTCCTATGCCCCCTCCAACCCTAAAGCATCTTTTAATATCCTCTGCACTACAACGAACGTTTCATATTGGGATACATAGGAGAGGCAGGATGCCCCTTTCCTATGTATCGAACTATAGGCTGCTTGTTGGAGTACTAGGTTCCCATAAAATACTGCTCCATAATTTCCAGTGTTTCCTGCAGCATTTCTTCGGTATGAGCCAGTGACAGGAACATGGCCTCAAACTGGGAGGGTGCCAGATAAACCCCATTGGCTGTCATATAATTGCAGTAATCTGCAAATGCCTTTGTGTCAGAGGTTTTCGCACTTTCGTAATCTGCCACTTCTTTTTCTGTAAAATACAGGCATCCCAGGGAACCTACATGATTTACCTGGTAAGGACGCCCGGATTTCTTAAGAATCTTTTGCATGTCCTGATAGAACTTATTTGCTTTTTCATTCAAATCTGTATAATACTCGGGATGCTCTTTTAAAATCGTAAGCTGTGCAATCCCTGCCGCCATGGCAACAGGATTTCCACTTAAGGTTCCTGCCTGGTACACGCCGCCTGCCGGAGCCACCAGTTCCATAATTTCCCGTCTTCCGCCGTAAGCTCCTACCGGCATGCCGCCGCCGATAATTTTTCCAAAGGTGGTAAGATCCGGCTCAATGCCATAATAGCCCTGGGCGCCGCTGATGCCAAGCCGGAATCCAGTGATTACTTCGTCAAAAATCAATAGAGTGCCATATTCATCACAAAGGCTGCGCAGGCCTTCAAGGAAACCTGGCTTAGGAGGAACAACCCCCATATTTGCCGCTGCAGGCTCCACAATTACTGCCGCAATTTCCTCTCCGCATCTTTGAAAATGCTCTGTTACACTGCCCAGGCTATTGTAATCAGCGGATAGGGTATCCTGTGTGCAGCCTGCCGGTACGCCCAGGCTGTCCGGGATTCCTGACGTCATAGCGCCGGAGCCTGCCTTTACCAAAAGCCCGTCCGAATGCCCATGGTAGCACCCGGTAAACTTTATAATTTTATTCCGTTTCGTATATCCTCTGGCTAGGCGGATGGCGCTCATCACCGCCTCTGTGCCGGAATTGACCATCCGCACCATTTCTATGGATGGAATCAGGCTGCAGACCAATTCCGCCATTTCCACCTCTGGAGCGGTGGCCGCCCCAAAGCTTAAGCCCCGCTTACAGGCATCTATGACGCTGCTAAGAACCTCCGGCTGCCCATGGCCTAAAATCATCGGTCCCCAGGAGCCAATGTAATCTATATATTTGTTTCCATCCTCGTCGTAGAGGCAGGCGCCTTTAGCGCTTTTTATAAATCTGGGAGTGCTCCCAACAGAACCAAAAGCGCGCACCGGAGAGTTCACGCCCCCTGGCATTACTTTTACCGCCCTTTCAAACAATGTTTCTGATTTTCCCATATCTTATCCCTTTCTATTTATGCTAATCTTGTTTCCCCAGCTTTGCAATGACGTCCCAGAACTTCCAATCCTATATTTTTATCCTTATCCAAATAGGGTGCATCCTTTGCAGCATCATCCAATCAATCCATCATCCATGCACTTCGCCAGTTCCTGGGCAAAATAGGTGAGATAGATATCGGTTCCTGCCCGAAAGGCGCTGGCTGCCATTTCACACATAATGCTGGTTTCATCAATAAATCCTGCTTGTGCCGTTGTTTTTACCATGGCATATTCCCCGCTGACCGAGTAAGCGGCAATGGGAAGATCTGTCCTGTCCTTTACCTCCCGAATCAAATCCCCGTAAGCCATGGCAGGCTTCACCATCAGGATATCCGCGCCCTCCGCCGCATCCAGCGCAGCCTCCTTTAACGCCTCCCTGCGGTTGTGGTAATCCATCTGGTAAGATTTGCGGTCGCCAAAGGCCGGAGCGGAATCCGCCGCATCCCGGAATGGCCCGTAAAAGGAAGAAGCAAACTTCACCGCATAAGACATAATGGGCGTATTGATATACCCATTTTCATCTAACATCCTGCGGATTGCTGCCACACGCCCATCCATCATATCGGAAGGAGCCACCATATCCGCCCCTGCCTGTACCTGGGAAAGCGCCGTTTTTGCCAGATATGTAAGGGTTTTGTCGTTGTCCACGTCCTGGCCGCAAAGTATTCCGCAGTGGCCATGGGAGGTATACTCGCACATGCAAACATCCCCAATCAGATACAGCCCCGGACAGGCTTCCTTAGCTTTGCGGAATGCCTTCTGGACAATTCCATCCTGGGCATAGGCTCCGCTTCCCATCTCATCCTTATCCGCAGGAATTCCAAACAGCATAATGCTGGAAACTCCTGCATCCTGAAGCTCGACCAGTTTTTCTTCCATCCGGTCTACGCTGTAACGGTACTGCCCCGCCATGGAAGGGATTTCTTCTTTGATATTATTTCCTTCCACAACAAACATAGGATATACCAAAGAGGATTTATCCATTCTGGTTTCCCGTACCATTTTACGCAAAATTCCACTTCCCCGCAGCCTGCGGGGACGGTTTATTAATTCCATCTTCACTCTTCCTCCTTTTTCAGTGAAATGCCCCTTTGCTTCACTCCGGCGGCAAGTCGTCAGAAGGCATTTTAATAATGCTTCGCATTAGCCTTCCTCCTTTATCCTTTTCTTAAATTCCTCTGGAATGGCATCCTTGAGATAATTCCTGCTCTTTTCCTGCTTTCCTTCATATTCCTGCCGGGCTGTCTCCATAGATGATTTGATTTCCTCCTGGAACTCCCTGGCAGAAATCAGCCCGCAGCCCTGGCCCCGGATAATAATCTGCTCCAAGCCATCGGAGGTTACCACGGTCACCCGGTATTTCCGGGCATTTTCATGGGCAAACTTTTCAATATATTGATCCGCAGTCTCTGCCTCCTTGGTAAACACTACAAGGATGTTATGGTAATCCAGGATTTCCGTTTTATGCTGCTGCACCCGGTAGGCATCAAACACTGCAATCATATTGCATCTGCGGACTCCTTGATAGTTGGAAAGGATATCAAGGAGCCTTCCCCTTGCCCCGTCAATGTTTGCTTCCGCCAGCTCCTTCAAATCCTCCCAGGAAAAAATCACATTGTAGCCATCCACCAGCATATATTCTTCTTTGGGCTCCTGGCTCTGGTAGGTGCGGGTCACAGGAGCGGCTCTCTGGGCGGATACGCTTTTTTTCTTATGAAATCCCTTTTTCCCGGGCTGCTTTTCCCTTCTATTGGCATCCAGGGTATGGGAGAGTATGGCGTTCACTTCCTCTTCCCCGATCCAGGCCTCCTCGTTCAAATCCTTCTGCCGCCCTGCCTGTTCCTTGAGGTTCTCCCTTTCCATTACCGGAATGCTGCCCTGGATTTTTTTCCGCAGAAAATCCGGGAGTTCCACATGCATATGGGATTTTGCTTCATCCCATTTCACCAAAAAACCAGCTCCATGGGCACAAAATACAGAATCCGGGGAGTTCTCCAGGTCACGCTCCGGGTCATAAGCTGTCTTTTCTATAACCTCTTTGGAATTATGGCAAGGCTCATATCCTTTCAGGCTGCAGGAAAGCCTTCCATTTCCTCTGGTATAAGAAATCACTTCCCTCTGGTAATCCCCCATAGCTGCCACCGGGGCGCTGCCGGTAAATACTGCCATCTCCCCTTGTATCTGGGGCGGTTCTGCGGTTCCATGCATCCTGTCAATATCTGTCATCGCCCGGCCGATCATGGACTCCGGCACTTCCAGCCGGAAATTATAATATGGCTCCAGCAAGATGGATTCCGCTTCCATCAGTCCTTGCCGCAGCGCCCGGTAGGTGGCCTGCCGGAAATCCCCTCCCTCTGTGTGCTTTTGATGGGCGCGGCCTGCAGCCAGCGTAATTTTCATATCTGTAATCTCAGAACCCGTCAGTACGCCCCGGTGCATTTTTTCCTCCAGATGGGTCAATACCAATCTCTGCCAGTTCTTGTCCAGCACATCCTCACTGCAGCAGGTGTCAAAGACAAGCCCGCTTCCCGGCTCTCCCGGCTCCAGCAAAAGATGCACCTCTGCATAATGGCGCAGGGGCTCATAATGGCCCGCGCCCTCCACCGGATGGGCGATGGTTTCTTTGTACAAAATATTTCCTGCCCCAAAGGTTACCTCCACCCCAAACCGCTCTGCAATCAGGCTCTTTATGATTTCAAGCTGTACCTCCCCCATAATCTGCACCTGTATTTCCTTAAGCTGCTGATCCCAGACAATATGAAGCTCCGGCTCCTCCTCCTCCAATTGGTACAGGTTTGACAGCATAACAGCGGTATCGCAGGTTTCTGGGACATCCAGCCGATAGGTCAGCACCGGCGTTAAAAGCGGCGGCATGGCATGCTGCTCCCTTCCAAGCCCGGTTCCCGGCCTGGTATCGCTCAATCCTGTCACCGCACAAACCATCCCGGGAACTGCTTCATCCACCATCCCATATTTCTCCCCAGAATAAATGCGTATCTGGTTTACTTTTTCCTGTTTACCATGAAAGCCTCCGGCTTCCATAGCAGGGACATCCATGGAGTCCGCCGGACGGCTGGCCAGGCATGATGGGGAGTTTACCGTAAGCGCTGTCTTTACTTTCAAGCTTCCCCCGGTAATTTTCAGCCAGGTAAGGCGGTTCCCCTGGCTGTCCCTGGTTATCTTAAATACCTTTGCGCCAAATTCCCCGGGATATTCCTTGGGACAGGCATAGGTTCCAAAGCCTTCCAGGAATTCCAGGATGCCTGCCAGCTTCAAGGCGGAACCAAAAAAACATGGAAAAAGCTTTCTCCTGGCAATCATTCCCTGAATCTGTTCTTTCTTAAGGCTGCCATGCTCCAGAAAATATTCCAGCGCTTCCTCCTCGCACATGGCTGCATTTTCATAAAATTCTTCCGTATCTGCCTGGGTAAAATCCAGGCAGTTCCCATCTAGCCCTGCACGCAGCTGTCCCATCAGCGCTTCTTTATCTGTTCCTGGCTGATCCATTTTGTTGACAAAAAGAAATACCGGAATCTGATATTTTTCCAGCAGCCGCCACAGGGTACGGGTGTGGCCCTGCAGGCCGTCCGCTCCGCTGATTACCAGGATTCCATAGTCAAGAACCTGCAGGGTGCGCTCCATTTCCGCTGAAAAATCCACATGGCCCGGGGTATCCAAAAGCGTAACCACCATATCTTCGGCCTGCAGCAGCGCCTGTTTGGAAAATATGGTAATGCCCCTGGCCCGTTCTAATTGGCAGGTATCCAAAAAGGCATCCCCGTTGTCCACCCGTCCCAGCTTGCGGATGCTGCCGCCAGTATACAGCAGAGCCTCCGATAAGGTTGTTTTTCCTGCATCCACATGGGCTAAAAGGCCTGCAGTAATATATTTTATTGACTTATCATCTGATGATTCGTCCATCAAAAATGCCCCTTTCTGTTGTCTATGGTAATACATCCATTATCATAGCACAAAAAGAGGCATTCGTCGATAAGTGTTTCCTTGCTTACGCACCCCGGTTATCTTTCAAACCAACAATTTCATATCCCAGCTTTACTTCCTGTAACGCTGTTTTCCCCTGTCCCAGCAATTCCAGCAGCATCTTTACTGCAATCTCCCCGCTTTTTTCATAAAAATAATGGACGGTAACCAAAGGCGGCGTTGTCACCCTTGCCAGGTCGGAATCCCCATGGCCTGCCACGAGAATTTGTTTCGGAACCTCAATCTTATGGTCGCGCAGATACTGCATGCAGCCAGCTGCCATGGAATCCGTCGCGCAAATGATGCCATCCAAATCCCTGTACCTTTCCAAAAGCTCCCTTGTCTTTTCATACCCGGAGGCCACAGAAAAGGAGGCGGTTACAAAATGATCCATAAGCTCCTCACATCCCATGCCGCACACTGCATCCTGGAAGCCCCGGAAGCGCTCAGCCCCCACCGCCTGATCCTGCTGGATTGCACTTATATACCCCAGCTTCTTCCTTCCATTTTCCAGGAACAATTTTGTCAGGCTGCAGGTGGCATGGTAATCATCATGGAACACACAGTAATGTCCAGATAACTGCTGCCCCACAATGACAACCGGAACCGATACGGTTTTTAACAAACACTTATGCTCCGGCGTCAGTACAGTTGCCGCTAATATCACGCCATCCACCTGTTTTTCATGGAAGGCGGACAAATATTCCAGTTCTTTCTTCGGATCGTTCTGGGTCACTGCCAGAAGGGTCTGATACCTGCTCTCATTCAAAACCGAAAGCACGCCTTCCACAATCCTCCCAATGGATGCAGAAGCAACCTTCGGCACAATAACGCCAATCATTTTCGTTTTCTTCGTCCGAAGAGTCTGCGCCTGGACAGACGGGCGGTATCCTGTTTCTTCCACCACCTTGCGGATTGCCTCCCGCTTCTCTTTAGAAATATATCCATCATTAAAATAACGTGAAACGGCTGCCCTGGATACGCCTGCCAGTCTCGCAATATCTGCAATATTCATCTGCACGGTTCCCTATTTCTTTTTCAGGTAATAAAATCCATATGCCGGAATATTAACCCCGACTGGCTTCATCTCTTCTCCTGAAATCAATTCCACATAATCTCCATCGTCCTCGTTAATCCATGCTGTTTTATCAAACTCGCTGAAATTAAACAGGCCGATAATCTTGTCTCCGTCATAATACCTGCCAATGCACAATACAGATGGATCCCAGGTGTCGATGGTCCAGGTGTCGGCATTTGACACAAATGCTTTTTCTGCCTTGCGGATTGTCTCTAACTGCTTCAATCCCTGGAAAATCTTCCCTGATACGGTGGTTGTATCATCAATGTCTTTCACCAGATCCCAATTCATCTTTCCCCGGTGGATATAGCGGGAATCCGCCGCTTTGTCGGGATTATCCTTATAGGTATAATCATTGACCTGGCCAACCTCATCTCCGCTGTACAGCACGGGAATGCCTGACTGCATAAACATATATGCATGGAGCATCAAATCCATTTTGACTGCCTGCTCCATTTCCTGGCCATTCTGCTCAAACCCAGCTTTCTCTACGCCGCACATGGATGCAGTGGTTCCGCAGAACCTGGCGTCTCCGGTCACAGGGTCATAGTTGTAAAGCTCTCCGCGGCTTTTGCTTTCCCCTGCATATCCCTGGAAATAATTATTCAGGTACTGTTTATGGCTCCGTTCCCCAATCCCTTCTGTCATCAGGGTGCCGAAATCAAGACCCCATCCGATGTCATCATGGCAGCGGAGATAATTTAAAAATACATAATCCTTCGGAAGGGAATTAACAATATCAAGCTGTCTTTTCAATAGCTTTACGTCCCTTGTCGCCACCGTATGCCAGGTCGTTGCCATTGTGGTAACGTTATAAAGCATATGGCATTCCGGCTTCTCCAGGGTTCCAAAATAAGGCACAACCTTTTCCGGCTCCATGACAACCTCTCCCAGCAGAAGAACGCCTGGGCAGACAATCTCGCTGATAATGCGCATCATGCGCACAATGGTATGTACCTGGGGAAGATTGCGGCATGGGGTATTCAGCTCCTTCCAAATATAGGGCACTGCATCAATTCGGATAATATCAATCCCTCTGTTTGCCAGATAAAGGAAGTTGTACATCATCTCATTGAATACCCTCGGATTTCTATAATTCAAATCCCACTGGTAGGGATAAAAGGTGGTCATTACAAAATATCCCATCTCAGGAAGCCATGTAAAATTCCCTGGAGCGGTGGTAGGAAATACCTGGGGCACTGTCTTTTCATACAAAGCCGGTTCCCTGTCATTGTCAAAAAAGAAGTAGCGGCTCATATACTCCCCTTCGCCCTGGCGGGCCCTCTTTGCCCACTCATGATCCTCCGAGGTATGGTTCATTACAAAATCCATGCAGATATTGATTCCTTTTTTATGGCAGGCAGCCGTCAGTCTCTCCAAATCCTCCATAGATCCCAGTTCTTCTTGCACCTTGCGGAAATCCGATACAGCATATCCACCGTCGGAGCGCCCTTTTGGAGTATCCAAAAACGGCATTAGATGGATATAATTCACATTGCACTGGTCAATATAATCAAGCTTTTGTTCCACGCCTTTCATATTTCCTGCAAAATTGTCAATGTAGAGCATCATCCCCATCATGTCATTTCGCTTATACCATTCCCGCTCTTTCTCCCGTTTACAGTCGGCAGCCTTCAATTCCTCATTTCTTTCCAGGTAAAACCGCCTCAGCTCATTACAAAGCTCTGCAAACATAGAGTCATTTTGGTATAATTCCATATAAAGCCACCGGAGCTCATCATGATGCTTCTTTAATCTCTCTTGAAAAATTTCGTCTCCAGATACCGTCTCCTCTACTGGCAAAACCTTTTTTCCAGTTTTCTTATCCTCTGCCATGAGGTTCTTTTTCTCCTTCTTGCTCATGCTCTCACCTTCCTATTATTTTTTAGTTTGTTATACTATCCTTGCAGGGCATTCCAGGAAAACATCATAATGCCCACTCAAAGCTTATGTTATCGATTTCATTTATGGTATAATATTACCCTGCAAACTTTTTTTTGTAAATTGTCACACTAACCAATTCTATCCAGAATTTTTTGTATAGTATTATGAAATCAATTTCATATTGCATCCAAAAATAATAGGCCGTTTGCCCAGCCGTTGTTATACGGGCATAATTTCTTTCAGCAGCCTTCGGATTTCCTTCGTTACCTCAGCCGCCTTTTGGTGGTTTCTGCCGCTGGCAGTCACTCCCACTGTAATCTCTCCCTCCCTTGCAATTCCTGGGAAATAAAAATCACATTTCTCCTTATCAGAGGCTATATTGACCGGGATGTCCTTATGCCGGCACTCCCGGAAAATCATCTCATCCACCGCGCCGTCTCCGGTTGCGGCAATGACAATTTCTGCTTCCTGCAATTCTCCTGGCTGGTATGGACGGTATTCCAACACCAGATTCTTATTCCGCTGCGCCAGTTCTTCTAACATTTCGGATATTTCCGGCGCCGCCACCCGCACTTTGGCTCCGAATTCCAATAGAACGGACACACGCCTGGCAGCAATCGTCCCACCGCCAAATACCTGCACCCGTTTTCCCTCCATATTGATAAATATTGGAAAATAATTCTCCATAAGTTTCACCATTCCTTTCCAGGCAGAACTATATTCTCCTCGCTCATGAATTTGTTATGAAATAGATAGTCCCATTCATCCAAAATAAACAAAAATGAATCTCCCATGTCCAGCAGCATTTCACTGGCCATATCATAATCCTTCCCCTTCAGCCAGGGATAAGCATCCAGCAAATCACTTTTCCATTTTTTAATGATGCTAAAGATATATTGCTGGTAACTCTTGCCAAAAACAGGCATCCACATATTTTCAAAAAAACGGAGGCCTTCAAAAAAAGCCTCCGTACGTTATGTTACCATTCTTGCTTTTAAAGATCTGACGGCAAAATAAATTTACCAATCAACTCATCCAAACAAACTGCCTGTGCGGACAATTCCTCGCTGGTTGCAGAAGATTCTTCCGCTGTAGCCGAATTGGACTGAACCACTTCTGAAATCTGGTTTACACCCTGTTCTGCCTGCTTCATGGCTGTTGCCTGGTCTGCAGATGTGCTGCTTACCATCTTGGAGGAGGATGCGATCTTTCCAATACCCTCTACCACAATCTTGATAGAAGCAGATGCACGTTCTGCCGCTTCATTTCCTTGCTCTACCTCGCGGATGGCACCCTCAATCAGTTCTCTGGTCTCAACCGCCGCTGTAGAGCTCTGTTCTGCAAGCTGGCGGATCTGATCTGCCACAACAGAGAATCCTCTTCCTGCCTCTCCTGCCCTTGCAGCCTCAATGGAAGCATTCAAGGAAAGCAGGTTTGTCTGGGATGCAATGTCTTCAATCTCTGAAATAATATTTCCAATCTTCTGGGACGCTTCATTGATACGCTCCATTGCAGCTACCATCATTTCCATCTCGCCGCGGCTGCGGTCTGCCTCATCTGCATACTGCTGTGCAAGCTGATAAGATTCCTCTGCCTTTTCCGCTGCCAGCACAATGTTATCTGTAATTGTCATAATGGTTGCCTGCATCTGCTGCACGGCGCCAGCCTGCTCTGTTGCCCCTTCTGCCAGGCTCTGGGAAGCCTCCGCCAAATTGGTGGAGCCTGCTGATACCTGGGTAGAAGCTTCGTCAATGGACTGAATGGTCGTAGCCATCTGTCTCTTCAACTCACGCAAAGACAGATAAATCTGCTCCAAATCCCCCCTGTATCTGGTGGAATCCTCAGAACGGACATCGTAATTGGCATTGGCCATCTCTCCTAACAGCCTCTCCTCATCGGCAATGACAAAGTTCAAGGTTGCTGCCATATGCCGGGCTATCTCTATCATCTCGGCAACCTCATCCTGGGTATCTGCATCCGGAAAAGGAGAAGAGAGGTCGCCCTGCGCAAACTTCTCCAAACGATCTCTTAACTTCACGGTCGGCGTAACAATGCCATCGGCAATCCCTGTGCCAAGATGGCTTGACAAAACGATTGCCAGCACAATAACCACAGCGATAATTACAGGCACTACAATACTTATAATAAAAAGCCTGTTAGATAATGCGGATCCGTTTGTAACCTTAACGCTCATAATCTCTGTCAGGTCATTATAAACTTCCTCATACATGGACGCCAAATCATTCATGGCCATTTCCTGAGCCTGAATGCATTTCTCCTGGTCTGTGGTTGCTCCCAAATCCATAATCTGCTGCTCCAGCGCCCAATAGTCTACCAGCTTTTCCTGAAGCTCCTTATAGATTTTCTTGTTAGCCTCCGTCACCATAGACTTCTCAAGGTTTTCAAATTCTGTCGTAAATTCCGCCTTGCACTGCTCATGCTGTGCCACCATGGAATCAATAGCGCTCTGCTCCTCATATCCAATTGTACCCCGCAATGCCGATCTTGTATCTGCAAAGCTTGCCATTGCCCTGCCCACGTCGCCCTGGGCAAATCCATAATCCACTAACGCATCTGCATACATATTGGACATAATAACCATTGCGACTACCCCAATCACTGCAACTGTCGCCATCATTGCTGAAATTAAAGTAAATGCTCTTTTGAGGCGCTCTCGAATCCTCATACTATTTAGCTTTTCTAACATACCTCTCTCTCCGTCCTTTTTATGAATTTCCGAAATATGCTGATATACCTCTCCACCGCGAATTATCCTTAAACAAACACATGCGATATACATCTTTCGGATAGATGCCATATCCGAAATGCAGACAAGAACGCCGCTGTACCAAAACTGTCTGATACATATTGGGTTTCATGTTTATATTTTCCTATGGCATTCTTTTTTAATTTTACCGCGTTTCTCTTTTTTCGTCAATCTTTTCTAAACAATTATTCCAAATTTTTGTAATGCCGAATCAGAAAAAACAGGCAGGCTGCCTCTTTTGCCTGTTCCTCATTTTCCCATAGCGGTTCCCTGTAATTTGGATCAAAAGAAATCAGTTTTCCTGCTTCCTTCGCAACAGCAACGG
Organism: uncultured Lachnospiraceae bacterium; assembly: GCA_947384285.1. Taxonomy (GTDB): domain Bacteria; phylum Bacillota; class Clostridia; order Lachnospirales; family Lachnospiraceae; genus Petralouisia. The sequence goes on along the minus strand of CANDGI010000013.1, from coordinate 61,045 downwards.
CTCTTTTTGTTGCTGACTCTGCTGGTTCATCGGTAAGGGAAAGGGAGCCAAAATGGAAGATCCTGCACCCTTCCACCAGTTTTTCGCTGACTTCCTGCTCCGCCAGCATAATGTCTGCCCCCGGATTTCTGTAAAATGAAAAATCCCTGTCGCCGTCTGCCAGTGAATGGACAAAAGCCAGCGTCGTTTTTACATTTCTGTCATAAATCAGCCCTTCTGCTGAAATTCCTGTCTCCTGAATTATCTTCCCTAACATCCTTCCAAAAGAATCATCACCCACTTTCCCAATAAAAGCGGTCTGATATCCAAGCCGCGCCAGCATTGCAAGCACATTGCATGGCGCGCCTCCCGGATTTGCTTCAAACTCCAAGTTTCCATTCTGGCTGCTTCCATTTTGGATAAAGTCAACCAGCAGTTCCCCTAATGCAGCTACATCATACATGTTTGCCTTTCTCCTTTCATAAATTAGTTCCTCCTTTTCTTTGTTTGATACTTTATTAAATAGTTTTATTATTTGGCACATACCTTTTTGTCAATAGAAAATCAAGAATCTAACAACTTTCGTCACTTCTTCCAAAATGCCAATTTTGTTTTTAGTAATTTGCAACAAAAAAAGAGATTCCATCTCTGAAATCCCTTAAAACAAAACTTCCTTTTTCGTTATGGAGGATATTAATGCTTAACCAGATTTTATATCTGTTCTACAAACAGTTCTAGCACTTTTAATGATGCCCCTAACGCAGCAGCCCCTGTCTTATGTTTACAGGTTTTAATAAAAGAACTTTCTTCTTTAAATGTATTCCTTTCCAATACTTTGTCCCGGATATTCTGGACAAGCTCACCCATACAGCTTCCTACATATCCTCCCAGAACAATATCACAGTCTAAGACCATATGAATATTATTCACTGCCATAGCCAGATAAGACGTATACTGCTCCCAAAGACAGGCTGCTTCCTGCTCCCCCTGCTTTAACCGCTCAAAATTTTCTTTTTATCCATTTTATCTCCCATACTTTTTTTAAGTACTTTTTTAAGCATAATATATCATAAATCTAACCTGTTTTCCATAATTTTTCAAAAAAGATATCTGCATAATAAGAACCCATGCCAGAAGAAGCAGACTTATGAATGCTGCAGTCCCATAACTGCCGCTCCCATGCCGTTTTAGCAGATCCCAGAAAACAAGGGACTCTGGCAGCAGCCACTTTGCCAGAATCCCTTTGCCTGCAGCATTTATCCCGATATTCTATTCATATCCTTTATATTGAATATCTTATTGATCTTCGGCGTATTCCTTTCTGAATTTATCTATATGCCCTAGAGCGTATTCTCTCTTTCCTTCCCAAACTCAACACTCAACCTATTTTTTCCCTCAGCACAATCCCTCCTGCCGCAAGAGCCAATGCCGCAGCCGCCATGGGAAGGATAAACCCATACTCTCCCTTCATCATCTGGAACAGGGCAAGTTTCCCTAGATACCTGGACGCGCCTATATTTGCAAAAAAATACACGATGGATACCATATAGCCCAGTACTGCCTGATTGGTGATTCCGCTGACAAAAAACCCAATGCTTCCCAGGAAAAAATTCTCACAGAAAGAGCCAATCCACAACGCCTTCCCGTCAAACTGGCTGTTCCCCTGCCGCATCATCTGGCAGAATACCGTTACCTCCGCTGCCACAAGCACTGTGGCTATCGCCAGGCGGAGCAGGTACAGCTTCCACAAAGGCGTTGCCTTGGATTTTTCCAGCAGCCAGATTTCCCGGTTCTGCTCTGGCAGGAACAAAGGCGTCATCAAAAGGATTCCAAGAAATGCCGCGTACATCTCCATCACCTTCGCAGCCTGCAAAGCATCCAGGTTCCGAAAGCTCACAAAGAAACCTGACATGCAGCAAAGCACCAGCGCAGCCAGCAGATGGGGCGCGTACTGCCTGCGGACAAAGCTACTTCCTGCGCTTAAATATCTTTCCATAAACAGTCTCTCCTTCCCTGCGCTTTTTCTCATAAAACCCAACGGTCAAACCTAGAAACAGAACCGCCAGGGCGAAATAAAACCCTCGGTTCCAAAACAGCTCCTGCCGCTGGCTCCAAAACGCGCTGGTATTCCCCAATGCATTCCACCGGGCAATCAAGTGGAATCCAAAATCCCCTTGCAGGCCCGCTGCGCCAAACACACTGCCAATTGCCCAGAAAACCTGGATAAAAATAGAAATTACATTTTCTGTAAGTTCTGTGATAAAAAACGATACTGCAAGCACTATCATAATCTCCGGCAGCAGCCACACAAGGCTGTACTTCAAAAATGCCAGTGCATCCGGCGTGATCCCTATGGTTCTTGCATGATACTGATAGGGCATCTGCACCACAAATATGGTAATTGCCACCGGGAGGAATGCCATGCACACATTGGCCAGGTAACGGCTTGCGATAATCTGGAATGCCGAAGTGCTGCGGGAAAACACTGCCTGGCTTACCTTGGCTCGTTTATCCCGAAGGCAGCGTGTCACGCCCAGAAAAATAGGAAGAATGGAAAGAATAATTCCGGCATAGTCACAAAACAGCCTTACCACAGCCCCTGTAATCCTGTCTTTTCCGCAAAGAGTTTCAAATTCCTCCACCGCCTGCTCATAAGTCATGGGAACCCCTACGCCTGCATCCAGATGCTTCTGTGTATAAGAGCTTCCAGCCCCTATGATTTCACAGGCCTTTTCCATATTTTCACAGAATTCTTCATAGCTAAGGGAAGCTTTCGGGACAACAGAATATGATATCTGGGCCCGCAAAGCTCCCTCCATGGTGGTCTGGTCTGACTTTGCAAAATGGTTTTCCATATTTTCAAGTATCTCATCCCAGCTTTTTCCTGTGCATTCCTCAATGATAGACGCCATCTCTGCCAGTTCCCTTTCATTCAATGTGACGCCCCGGTAAAAGCCCATGGGATAAGTGGCATAAGAATTGTGGTATGTTTCCATCACAAGGCCCGCCAATATTTTTTCCATCACCGCGCCCTCCTCGTGGCTGCTAGTGGAACCATAGCTTTCCTGCCCCGGCTTTGGCCGATCCAGATCTGCAGTGACCACTTCCCCCATCTGGCTGGAAAGAAACATCACAAAGATTACCACGTACAAATAGTAAACCATGCTTCTTAACACCTGTCTGCATTCTTTCAAAAATAACGTACCAAACATACTGGCGCCTCCTTTTTCAATGAAATGCCCCCTCCACTTCGTTCCGCCGGCAGGCATTTCGAATAATGTTTCGCATCGGTCTTCCTCCTATTCCCTGCATGGGAAGGCAGAAGCATGGCTCATCAGGTACATATAGGCGTCTTCCACGTCCGGTCTCGCTGGTTTTGCCCCTTTCACCGGCGGCTCATCTGCAATAATCTTGATATTAGCCGTACTTCCATTGGTAAGGATTCCGGTTACCAGAAACTGCTCCTTCACCATGGGAAGCTCCATGGCAGACACTTCCATGGTATAGGCCTTTCCCCGCACAGATTCCAGCAATTGGGATACGGTTCCCCGAAACAGAATTTCCCCCTGGCTTAGCACAGCAATATTTTCACAGGTTGCCTCAATATCCCCTACAATGTGAGTAGACAGAATTACAATCCTGTCTTTGGCGATTTCACAGAGCAGGTTTCGGAACCTTACCCGTTCCTCTGGATCCAGCCCGGCAGTGGGTTCGTCCACCACAATAATCCTGGGGTCATGGATGATTGCCTGGGCGATTCCAAGGCGGCGTCTCATGCCGCCGGACATAGCCCTTACCTTTGTCTTGTGCTGGTCGCCCAGATTTACTTTTTCAAGCATTTCGGGCACCTTTTCGACCCGCTTTTTCTTATCCATGCCGGATAATACCGCTAGATAATCCAAAGCCTCATACGCCCCCATATTCCCATACATGGAAAAATCCTGGGGGAGATAGCCGGTCATTCGGCGTATCTCATTGCATTGCTCCACAGGAATTCCGCACAAGCTTACTTGGCCGCTGCTCTTTTTTGTCAGGGTCGTCAATACTTTCATCAATGTGGTTTTTCCCGCTCCATTGGGCCCCAATAACCCGAACATTCCTTGTTCAATTTCCAGGCTTACATGGTTTAAGGCCTGTTTTTTTCCATAATTTTTGGATAAATCCTTAATTTCTATCCTGGCGCTGCCCATAATCCTTTCCTCTCTTTCTGCAGCAGGCGCAAATCAGAGCGCGCCCTGCTTATGGAACATAGTATAAAAAGAATTTATCTACGAATTTCCTATAAAATTATGATTCTTTTTCAAATCTTCCTCTTCACCTTGCCCGCACGCCAACAGCCAGCGCAGCGGCTGCAATGGCTCCCTGTGTTACGCTGTTCTGAAGAGAAAGGCTTCCTCCATGATTTTCACAGAGCATCCGGCAGATAGATAATCCAATGCCGAAATGCTCCCTGCTGTTTTCCTCCTCGCTGAAATATGTTTCCATGCCGCTTCGCAATGCCTTTTCTGAAAATCCTGGCCCGTCGTCTTTCACAAACAAGATAAGTTCTTTTCCATTCATTTCCATTTCCACCTGAATGGATGCCCTGGCATACCGCAGGCCATTATTTAAAAGATTTTCAAAGACCTCCATCAAAAGATTTTTGTCCAGAAATACCTGCTGATGGGAAATATCCACATGCAGGCTGATGTTCCTGTCTGTACCAGGACGAATGCCCTCCACCACCGCTTCCATGGCCTCCCGCAAGGCCGAAACCTCATACCAGTTCCCGGAAATTTCCCATTTTTCCATGTTCTGGATGGTGGTCATAGTTGCAGAAAAGCGAAACAGGCGTTCCTCCTGTTCGTGGATGGTTTTCAATTTCTCCAGCAGCATCTCCTCTGTAACCTTCCCCTGAGGCACATATTTCTGGAGAAATTCTGTGTAGCCCCGGATGACAGTCAAAGGCGTACGGATATCATGGGCAAATGCCGCATTGATTTTCCGCTGCTCCTCCTGCTGTCTCCACTGATCCTTCCTATTTTTCAAAAGAGTTCTTCGTATCTGCTCCGCTTCCTGGCAGAGAAGGCCCATTTCATCCGGGCTTCGCCAGGATATTTCATGGCTGTAATCTCCCATATTAATATAATTCAGGCTCTGTGCGACGGCAGAAACCGCAGGCTTTATTTTTGTTTCCAAAAAAATTTTCCCTACAATTGCAAAACAGATAATAATATAAAGGTACAGGCAGCTATTGTAAAACAGCCGAAGCAGGTTCAAAAGAAGCTCTTCGCTTCCAAATTTTACTCCGCCTCCCATCACTGCTGCGCCCCATTCCGCCATGCTCTGAAATTGCTGGCTGCCAGGCAGCAGGCTGTCCCTGCGCCTTTCCAATACATCCAGCCATGCCAGGCAGATGTTCCTGGTAATCCAATACAAGGTGAAAACCCCTGCCATGCCAATGGACAGATACCACACCAATGTGCGGACCAGGGATTCTTCCTGTAAATATTTCCGAAGCTGTTTTGCTTTTTCTTCTAGCCAATCCATTTATAACCCACACCCCAGACTGTCTCGATATGTTTCGTCTTTTTGTCGATTTTCTGGCGGATGCGCCGTACATGTTCCGCAATGATGGATGCATCCGCCTCCCCGTCAAATCCACGAACCCGTTCATAAATCTGCTCTTTTTCAAACACCTGGCCGCTGTGGGACAGCAAAAGCTCCACAATGGAAAACTCCGTCTTAGTAAGCCTGGCGTCTTTTCCCTCCAGCAATACCTGATGCCCGGAAAAATCCACCATAAGGTCCCCTTTCAGATAGACGCTGCTGTTTTGCTGCCTGCGTTCCTCCCGGCGCAGATGGGCTTCCACCCGGGCCAGCAGTTCATCCATCCCAAAGGGCTTTAAAATATAGTCGTCCCCGCCTGCCTTAAATCCGCTGACCTTGTCCTGTTCCTCTGTCCGGGCAGTGAGGAACAAAATGGGGCAGTCCACATAATCCCTGATTTTCTCGCAGACTGTAAGGCCGTCCATGTCCGGCATATTGATGTCCAATATGATTAAATCTGGCTGGTATTTCAGGCCTTCCATGGCTTCCATGCCGTTTTTTGCCGTATAAACCAGATAGCCTTCCAATTCCAGATATTCTTTTAATAATGTACGGATATCCTGTTCGTCATCTACCGCGAGTATTTTCTTCATCTGTTTCACCATTCCTTTCCAAGGCACAAACAAGCTGTCCCACCACCTGCACACTCCAAACATCTGCCATTATTATACCATGTATCCCTTATATCTTCAAAAAATTTTCTCCTTGATTTTCAACCACAAATTAAATGACGCACTGCCCCAGCTATGATATACTTACAGCCAAACAGCTGCCCTGTTACCTTGATGACGAAATCTCATAGAATTTTATAAGGAGTACGATACTGTGAAAGAAAGCAGAGGACAGCCTTTCGTTACTATTTGTGCCGCCGACTTGGCGGCGGAATGGAGATTGCCATGACAGACAACGAATTATTGCTTGCCATCTCCAACATTATGGATAAAAAACTAAAACCAATGGAAAATGAAATCTCCTAACCTGGATAAATCAGAAAAGCGCAGCACAAAAATTTTGCCATTCTGCGTAAGAAATTGTTCCTAAACACCTAAAGAATCCGAAAGAAAGAGACAGCCCTTGCCCCTGTCAAAGACTGTCCCTTCCCAACATTTATCCTGCAGCTGATGCAGTTCTTATTTCTTATTGCTGATTACGCCTTTACGCCAAAATGCTCAAACAGCATATCCTCTGCTTCCTTGGACCAAAGCCCTTTATGTCTCTTGCAGCACTCATCCAACTCTTTGTAGAAGGGATCCTGCTCACCTAATTTTCCAAAATCCTCAATGGCCGTCATCGGCATATCAAACTGAGTATAAGCCAGTTTCTTGCCGCCCGGGATATTGGGCAGGTTCTTTGTGGTTTCCACGATAGAATCCATGCCGCCTACATGTGTTACCATAACTGCAGAGTTAATCAGCCCTTTGGCAGATTTTTCAATAGCTTCTTTCATGTCGTCTGTGTTGCCGCCTGTGGAACCCATAATCTTGGTTCTTGCATAATGGCAGTCATAGAGGTTCATGCTTGCAGAAAACTGTGTATCGGTAGGCCCTGCAAAGAAATTCATGCATCCGTCTTCTGCCAGAAGCCTGTTCCCCATCTCTGCAATGCTCTTAACCGGAGCATATACAAATACATCGCTGTAGCCTTTGCCGCCTGTGATTGCTTTCAGTTCTGCAACCGGATCTTCCATATTTGCTGTATTGACATAATGGAGCTCCACGCCTTTTTCTGCTGCCTCTGACTCTGGAATTACTTCCTTTGCCCTGGCAATCTTGGCATCATTGATGTCGGTTACAACAATGCGCTTCGGCTTGTTTTCAAAAGTAAGGCCATAGCTGACTGCCCCAAGGCCCATCGGGCCGCATCCGCCGAGAATCAGAATATCTCCGCCCTCTAAGGTGCCCATTTTGTGCTCATAGGAAAGATGCTCATTGTGATAATTGCTGTGGTATCCGCCAATGCAGCAGCTCATAGGCTCACCTAAGGAAGCTTCAAAGTAGCTGTCCCCCTCATACTCCCAGATGCATCCTTTCTCAATTACATCCCCTGGGAAAATGCAGTAAGTGGAAGCGCCTCCGAAATATTCATAGGAATATCCTGGAGATTCCATCTGCCCAGGAATTGCCGGCTGCTGGGCAAATTTCTTGCCTTCATGGAACTGGCCTTTCCATTTCTCCCCTACTTTTACGATATCCCCGGTAAATTCATGGCCGATAATAACCGGATGCTCTGCCACATTTTCCGGCACACGCTTATGATTCTTTCCTGCCTGCACCATTTTCCAGGTAGACATGCAGATACTGTCGCTGACAACCTTTACCAGAATTTCATCCTCTTTGATTTCGGGAAGTTCGAACTCCTCTAACCTGATATCATTTACTCCATACAACCTTACGCCTCTTGCTTTCATACCTTTACCTCCTGGTTTTTTATATTTTTTTATTATGTCCCTATTATACACCCACCAGCATGCTCTGCCTGCCCTGCGGCGGGCCAGATGGCCATCCTTACTATGGTCTATTGTAATTTTTCTAATACCCAGTCAATATTATTCGTTTTCTTGAATTCTTCCAGTACTTTTTCATCTTCCAGCATGCCGCAGATTTTCTCCAAAAGCTCCAGATGCTCGTCGCCTACGCCGGCAATACCGAACACAAGCTGTGCCTTTTCATCCCCGAACGCAACGCCTTCTGGATACTGCATCACTACGATGCCTGTTTTCTTTACCGTTCCTTTTGCCTGGGAGGTTCCATGGGGAATTGCTACCCCAAGCCCCATATATGTAGTCACAAGCTTTTCACGCTCCTGCATTGCATCAATGTAGGATGGGTCTACATAGCCAAGCTTAGCCAGCAGCTCTCCGGCTGCCTGGATGGCTTCTTCCTTGGAAACCGGCTTTAAGTTCAGCCTAATTCCATCTTTTACCAAAATTTCTTTTCCGCTGGCTGCAGAGGATTTCACCTGTGCATTTCCCGCTGCCTGGGGTGCGCCAGTCTGCTGTCCGCCTTGTGTCAGCTGTGCATACAATGCATCCAGGGCAGGGTCTGCCAGGAAATTGTTAATGGTTACCATCTGTGCATTGGGCACGCATTTCCTCGCCCGGTCTACTAAGGTAACCTGGACAACCGCGATATCGCAATCCTGCGGAATGGTATCTACGGATGTATTGATAACGGTCAAATCCGGCCTTAACGCCTTTACCCGGTTCCTGAATTTTGTAGCGCCCATTGCCGAGGAGCCCATGCCTGCGTCACAGGCAAATACTACCTTTCTCACACCTTCTGCTTTTGTAATTGCCACCGGCGCAGCTGTTCCTTTTGCCTCTGCCTTCCGGCTTGCCATCTCTTCCTGGGCTTCCTCCAGGCTCTTGCCTTTGGACATACGTACAATTGCGGCGGAAACTACAAAGGAAATCACGGTAGCGATTACCACGCCCACAATAACCTGAACCATCTTATCTCCTGGCGTCATCATCAGATATGCAATGATGGAGCCCGGGGAAGCGGGGCCTACCATTCCGCAGTCCGTCAGATTGAACCAGAAAATTGCTGCCATATTTCCCAAAATCGGCCCTACAATCACAAGCGGGTTCATCAAAATATACGGGAAATATATTTCGTGGATACCTCCCAAAAGATGGATGATAACCGCACCAGGCGCAGACTGCTTTGTTTCCTTATCTTTGCAGAAAAACATGTATGCCAGCAATACGCCAAGGCCTGGGCCTGGATTTGCTTCCAGCATATACATGATAGATCTTCCTGTCTCTGCTGCCTGTGCCGTTGCAATCGGTGTGAAAATGCCGTGGTTAATAGCATTATTCAGGAACAAAACCTTCGCCGGTTCAATAAAGACAGCAATCAGCGGCAATACACTGTGTTCTACAAGGAAGTTTACCCCTCCAGACAAAATCCCAAGCACCAGGTTCATGAAGGGCCCTACTGCTAAAAATCCCATCATTGCCAACAGCATTCCTATGATGCCTACGGAAAAATTGTTAATCAGCATTTCAAATCCTGCCGGCATGTGTCCGTCCATGGCATCATCAAACTTCTTAATGCAAAAGCCTGCCAGAGGACCCATAATCATAGCTGCCATCAGCATCGTGGTATTCGGATCGCTCATAATTGCGCCTACCACTGCAATCGCCGCTACAATGCTGCCTCGCTCGCCGCCAATCAATTTTCCGCCTGTAGATGCGATTAAAATGGGAATCAAATAAACTAAAATTGCTGAAAAGATTGTTGCAAACCCCTCATGCGGAATCCAACCGCTGCCGTTAAAAAACGCAGCAAGGAAACCGAATGCAATCAACGCGCCGATATTGGGCATGATCATTGCTGAGAGAAATTTACCAAAACGCTGAACTCCATTTTTCATAAATAATCTCCTTTACATTCGCTGCTCTTAATAAAAGCTTTGCCGTAAAATGCATAACCGGACTCCATTATGCCCAGCCGGCTGTCCCCATGGCTATCCTTGCTGCGGAAACCGAGGACTTTCATGTGTAAACCTTCTGCAGTGTGGAAACCCCCTGGGGAAACCTAAATAATCTGTATGTTCATATCCCTGCAGGCTTCTTCAAATTCTTCTGGAAGGCCGCCATCCGATATGATGACGTCCACATCCTTTAGCCCGCAGATAGAATATGTACTTTTCACTCCCACTTTGGAGGAATCCATCAGAATAATTCTCTGCTCGGCCTGATCCATCACTGTTTTTTTCAAAACCGCTTCCTCGTCCACGCCGCAGGTAAATCCTGTCTGGTCACTGTAACTGGTCACACCCATGAACACCTGGTCAAAATTGATTCTTTGCACCTCCTGAATGGTATGGATTCCGCATACGCTCATGCTGTACCGGTTCATAATCCCTCCCACCACATGCACCGCGGGTTCCTTTAATCTGGAAAGCTCCGCCGCACAGGTCAGGGAATTGGTATAAATCAGATTTGACTGGTCTGGCATATAAGACGCCAATGCCGTGGTAGTGCTCCCAGAATCCAAAAAAATCGTGGTATCCTTCCGAATAAACCGCAATGCTTTTTGTGCGATTAATTGCTTTGCCTCAATGTTGCGCACCAGCCTCCGGCTTAACATATCATCAGTTCCTATTACCACATCTACAGATTTTGCACCCCCATGCACCCGGACAATTCGTTTTGCTTCGTCAAGAGCCTTTAAATCTGTGCGCAGTGTCATTTCAGATATTTGGGGAAATTTTTTCTTTAACTGTGCAAAGCTGATATTTCCGCTTTGATTCACCAAATCTACGATTGTATTCCTGCGCTGTTCCATTGTATCCATTTTTATACCTCCTGCAAAAACATAGCCAAGCTTAAGCTATGCTTTCCCTTCTCTCACTTCATAATGATCTACCCCTTTCATTTTACCATTCTTTTCCATTTCTTCAACCTTTACTTTCGTTTTAAAAACTTTTTTCTGTAAATTGTTGATTCGAAAGTTTGTATTGTTATAATAACAGCTTTTTCCCGGTTTGTCAACTGTTATTTTAAAACTTTTTCCTATTATTACTTTTATTTTAAAACCTTTTCACACTCAAAAATTTTAACTTGAATACTGGCGGGAAGCCACAGGGAAGATACAATAAGATTATCATTTTGGACAATCTTCTTTATAAGGCACAATGTTCTATAAACGAAAAAACAGGATATGGCATATCCACTCTGTGGAAATACCATATCCTGTACTCTTATCTTTTCTGCAGCAGCCTAAATCGAACTCTTCATTAATCCTGCCTTTCCTGTGTATCGAAATGCGGCAGGCTGGAAATCTATCTCGCTACAATATAATTTCCGCTGGTAATCAGCATATCTGTCTCTTTATCGCAGATAATCGTGACTTCCCCTAATTCAAAGACTTTGCTCAGGGTATTTTTGCCGCTTTTACTGCTATCCAATAATACATAAGTTTCTGTGGAGTTTCGGCATACGATTTGCTTTTTCTCTGCTTCCCGCAGATCCGGGGTGCTGATTCCAGCCCTGTCGGAAAAGCCGTTTGCTCCCAAAAACGCTTTATCAAAATACAGCACAGACAAATCACTGTTGGTCTTCGTTCCCAGGATAGAAGCGCTGGAAACGTTGATTTCTCCGCCTGCCAGAAAGCATTTCAGCTTCGTCTCCTGAATTTCAGAAAGAATCATTGCGTTGGTGGTGACAATTGTGATATCCTTATTCTTCAAATATTTTACCATGCGCAGCACTGTGCTTCCAGAATCCAGGTAGATGGATTCCCCATCCTTCACCAGGCCTGCCGCATACCTTGCAATATCCTCTTTCTCATTGACGTTTTTAATTGATTTGGAATTCATAGGAACTTCATATGACCCCTTTTTCAGACGGGCTCCGCCGCCCCGAAGAAGTATAATCTGGCCTTCTGCCTCCAACGTCTTCAAATCCCTCCGCACGGTAGATTCAGAAACATCCTTCAATTCCCCGCAGAAGCTGTCCAAGGAAACCACTTCATTCTTCTCCAGCAGCTGCAGCATTTGTGTTCTTCTCTGATAAGGTATCATAATCCCCATTCCTCCCAGGATGCCCGGCATCCATTCTCTGTTGTCTAAATTCTGTTAAGGAAGGGCATCCCAAGCCCTCCCTATTGTTTACTTCCCACAGGCGGCTTCCTATGCCCTCCTTATCGTTTCACTTCCTCAAGGAAAGGCATCCCAAGCCCCCTTACCGCTTCTTCAAGGAAGGGCATCCCAAGCCCCCTTACTGTTCCACTTCTCTAAGGAAGGGCATGGAATCCTGCGCGCCAAGGCGGCAGACTGTAACAGCGCTGCAGCAGGTGGCAAACCCGCAAGCCTTTGTAAGGCTTTGGCCATTTAAGAGCGCATATCCAACAGCTCCGATAAAGCTGTCTCCTGCACCGGTGGTCTCAATGGCCTGCACTTTATGGGACGGGATAAATGATACGCTGCCCTGCTCGGAAACAACTGCTCCAGCTTTCCCCAGGGTTATAATAATATCCGTCTCATAAGCTTTTGCCAAAGCAGCAATTCCCTTCCTTGCCTCTTCCTCATTTTTCACATCGGCCTTCAGATAAAAGCCGGCTTCTACCTCATTTACCACTATTATATCACACATCTTCAAATAGTCCAGGGGTATTTCCGCCGCCGGAGCCGCATTCAGGAGCACCTTGCATCCGCATTCTTTTGCCTTTTCGATGGCATACTCGTTGATTTCCTGAGGAATCTCCATCTGGAGGATTACAAGATACGTCTCTTTCAGAAGCTCCTGGGCCTTATCTATATCTTCTTTTGCCATTGCAAAATTTGCGCCCCGGACAATGCTTGCAAATACGCTTCCATCCTTCAGCGCATTGATAAGCCCCATGCCAGTATGCTCGCTGCATCTGCGGACATATTCTGTATTTACGCCGTATTTTTCCGCCGCTTCCAGAAGAAAATCCCCATGGGCATCCTCCCCCACGCATCCTACCATATAGACAGGCACACCCAGCTTTGAAGCCTGCACGGCCTGGTTTGCGCCTTTCCCCCCTGCACTGAATACAGTCTCGTCTGCCAGAAGGTTTTCCCCCAGCTTGGGCAGGCGGGGAATCTTTACAACAATGTCATAATTCAAACTTCCAATTACTGTAATTTTATCTCTCATCATCCATCATCCCCGTTCTCTATGCTTTTTTATGGCGGGCTGCAAATGCTGCAAGGTCTCCCTTCATGAATTCGAAATAAGAAGCTGCCACAATGATAAGGCCTGTTACGACGTACTGCCAGAAGGAATCCACATTGATAACTACCATTCCAACCTTCAATACTGCAAGGAGAAGAGCTCCGAAAAATGTGCCAAGAGCCGTGCCCCGGCCTCCTGCCATGGAGGTTCCGCCGATTGCTGCAGCAGCGATGGCATTTGTCTCATAGCCGATGCCCGCTGTTGCCTCTGCAGAGCCTAGGCTTGCCAGCATAACCAATCCTGCAACTGCGGTACAGGCGCCGCTTGCAATGTATGCAATATATTTCGTCTTTCTTACATTTACACCGGAGAGCTTTGCCGCTTCCTCGTTGCCGCCTACCGCATACAGATAATCCCCGGTTCTGGTTTTTGACAGGATGACATGGGCAATGATAAATACAACCACCATAACAATCACATAATAGCGGATGCCGCCTGGCATCTGGCCGTTGAAAATATTACGGAAACTATCTGGAACATTTGTGACAGGCGCGCCGCCTGTTACCACATAAGCAATACCACGGTATAAGCTCATGGTGCCAAGGGTTGCAATAAAGGGCTGCAGCTTTAAGTTTGTAACAAGAAATCCGTTAAACGCACCCAGGACAACGCCTACTGCAAGGCCGATGATAATAGCAAGGAAGGGATTCATCCCCCTGACGCAGCAGTTTGCAACTGCAATTCCCACTATGGCAAAGGTACAGCCAATGGAAAGATCAATGCCGCCTGTTAAGATTGTAAACATAATTCCCACTGCAAGCAAGCCGTTCAGCACCATCTGCTGAAAAATGGTCAGCATTGTTCTCCACATCAAAAAGTTGGGATTTAAAACGGTAAAAACGACGCCTAAAATAATAGTTGCAAGGAATACGAGAATCTCCCGTTTATATTTTGTATAAATAGCCTTCATTTTAGTTTCCTCCAATCGCATAATTTAAAATCTCATCTGAATGAAATGCTTCCCGGTCCGTAAGCTCCTTTGTAATCCTGCCTTCACTCATCACAATCAGGCGGTCGCTTAAGCCCATTGCTTCCGGCAGCTCGCTGGATACCACAATCAGGCTCTTGCCTTCTTCCACCAATTCCTCCATCAGGCGGTAAATTTCAGCCTTTGCCGCCACATCCACGCCCTTGGTGGGTTCATCAAAGATAATAACATCAATGTTTGTGGACATCCATCTGGCAAGAATCACCTTCTGCTGGTTTCCGCCAGACATATTCACTGTCAGATACTCCGGCTTATTGGGATGAATATCCAGTTCTTCAAAGAAACGTTCTGCATTCTTTAATTTTTTCGCCTCACTGGTAAAGACCCCGGACATATATTTCTCCAAGCTGGAAATAGCGATATTATTGTAATTCGTGTCTAATTTATTAAAGCCTTGTGTTTTCCGGTCCTCTGGAAGCATGCCGATTCCATATTTCAATGCTTTTGTGGAATTCCAATTTCCCTTGATTTCCTGCCCCTTAAAAATAATATTCCCGCTGATTTTCCGGTCTGCGCCAGCCAAAACCCTCATTACCTCTGTCCTTCCCGCGCCTACCAGCCCATAAAAGCCCAAAATTTCTCCCTTATGTAATTCAAAGCTTACATCCTTGTATTTTCCATCATTATCGGAAAGATGCTCTACTTTTAAGACAACCTCATCTGCGGCCCTGGAAGGTTTCAGCCTGGAAGCCACCGCCGAAACGCTCCTTCCCACCATGGCATGGATCAATTCATCCTCCGTGGTATCCTTGATCTCCAAAGTCTCAATATATTCCCCGTCGCGCATGATTGACGCCCTGTCGCAAATCTGGAAAATCTCTTCCAAATGATGGCTTACATATAAAATGGTAATTCCATCCGCCTTTAATTTCCGTATGACGGCAAACAGCGCCTCCGTTTCCTTGGATGTCAGGGAAGCGGTAGGCTCATCCAGGGAAATGATATTGGAATGATGATAAATCGCCTTCGCGATGGCAAGCATCTGCTTTTCCCCTGCCGTCAATGTCTTTACAATATCCCTGGAACGGAACCGGCAGTCCAGCTCCGTAAGAATTGCATCCACCTCCTTATGCATCTTGTTAAAATCTATAAATAAGCCCTTTTTCGGCTGATATCCCAACGTTACATTTTGTCCAACCGTCAGTTCTTCTACCACCATCGTCTCCTGGTGGACTTTTGATATATTGCCATTCAAGATGGCGTCATTCGGATTTTTAAAAGCAACTTTTTTTCCATGAAGAAAAACGTCTCCTTCATATTCAGAATATACCCCATGAAGTATATTTAATATTGTAGATTTTCCCGCTCCGTTTTCCCCCAGCAGCGCATGCACTTCTCCCTCTTCCACCGAGAAAGATATGTCTTTTAAGACATGCACGCCTGGAAAGTATTTGTTGATTCCCACAAATTCTACAGCTTTTCCCATTCTGGTCCTTCCTCCTTTTTATGAAATGCCCCTTCCTCCTCGTAAAAATGCGGGAGGGGAATCCCGCAGCCCCTACGGTATCTGGGTGGTTACGGATTCCCCTTCCCATGCATTTATCGCTTATTTTGTATATGTGGGAGCTGTCCAGTTGATAATCTCTGCAGCATCTGTATCTACATTTTCAGAATCAATCAATGCCTGAGGAGTTGCAACTGCACTTGGAAGTTCCTGTCCAGCCAAAGAGCGGAGTGTACATTCTACCGCTACCTGTGCCATATAGAATGGGAAGGAATCTACCGTAGCATCTAATTTTCCAGCACGGATAGATTCATAAGCTTCTCCGATTCCATCCACGCCTACTACGAGAATGTCGGCATTGGACTCTTCTACCGCTTCTACTACGCCAAGAGCCATATCGTCATTGTTGCAGAAAATAGCTTTCAAGTCTGGATACTGGGTAATCCAGGTATTTGCCAGCTCTTTTGCTTTCTGGCGATCCCAGTCTGCATTCTGCTCTGCTACGATTTCAAGCTTGGAATTGTTATCAGAAACCCAATCCTTAAATCCTGCGGTACGCTCTCTGGCTGCAAAAGCTTTCGCCATACCAACCACAATTGCCACCTGGCCTTCATCTCCCAGCTTCCCGGAAATCCATTCTGCTGCAAGCTGCCCATTCTGGTAAGCATTAGGTCCTACATAATGGTTCGCTTCTGCAATCAATCCATCGTTTACATTTACCGTAAGGACATCTGCATCATTGGCGCTTTCCACCGCCGATGTCAGGTTAGAATCAGAAATAGGGCTCATCAGCAGAGCGTCCACGCCCTGTGTGGTCAATGCCTCTGTCATGGTCTGCTGGCCTGTCTCGTCGCCTTCGTCCGTGGTTGCCTGGATGTCAATGCTCAGTCCTGTATCTGCTGCTGCCTGTTCATATCCTTCTTGGAGGGTTCTCCAGAATTCATTGGAAAGGGATTTCATTACCACGCCAAGCTTTTTCCCGCTGTCTACCGGCACTTCCACGCCATTCTTTTCACGGACTTCTTCAATTGTCATAGCATCCTCGGCCTGATCCGGGTTGAATTCTCCTGTACTTCCAGCGTCTTCTGCCGGTTCTTCCTCTGTGCCATCGGTAGATTCTTCCGCGTCCCCAGCTGGCTCCTCGTTGGATTCTTCTGTCTGGCTGCTGGATGAACCTCCATCATTTTTGGAATTCGAGGAACCTCCATTTGACCCGCATGCTGTGAGGGTAAATACCATTGCCGTTGCCAGTAAAACTGCTAAAACTTTCTTTTTCATTACTTTCTCCTCCTTTTTGTTGTAATGGTTTAAATTTTTCTGCTGTACATACCAGATACAGCCTTTATCTCATCATGTCCAGAATCAAATGCTGTGCGCTGATTCCGTCATGTTTCGATACAATTTCATTAATCCCCTCTACGCCGATGGCATCAACCTTCTTTTTTATCAGCTCAAAGGCCTCAATATTGGCGCGGCATTCCGCTTTTGATTCCTCCCGGATTGGGAATGTATCAAAAAATACCACCCCATCGTAGCCATACCGCTCCAGATAATAGATAAATTCCGCTGACTGGGAGAAGTTCACAGATCCGAAAATCAATCCGCTGTCCTTCCATCCATAGCCATCATTCATATGCAGGCCGAACAATTTTCCCTTTGACGCTGCCAGAGCCAGTCCATACGCCGGGCTGTCATGCTTCATTAACATATGGCAGAAATCCAAGGTGCATCCCACATTGTCCCTGTCCACCTCCTGTATCAGGTAAAATGTCATGCCCGCGCTGTCAATCATCGCAAATTCCCGTTCCTCATAAGGCTTGTACTCAATGCTGATTTTAATATCCTGGGCATAATCCGCGATTTCCCTTACCGCCTCAACCACCTGCTTCCAGCATTTTTCATAATCCATCTGGAACGGATAATCGAATCCATCATTTTCCAGCCACAGCGTAATTATGCTTCCGCCCAGCTTACGGCAGACATCCGCAGCATCCTTCGCCATCTTTATAGCCTTTTGCCGCAGCGTCTCATCCGGGTTCGTCAAATCTCCATCCAGAAATTCTTTCCTCCACCTAAGGGCAAGCCCGTTTACCTTTAAAGGCTCCATCGCCCGTTTCAATTCTTCCAAATCATATCCTGCAATATGCTCTGGATAATTGAATTCCAGATGTGTAATTCCATCCATATTTTTATATGCCTCAATGGCATCATAGACATTCTGCCCTTTAAAAATAAAAGAATTAAATCTCCCTGCGTAATTCATTTCTTTTCCTCCCACATTCCAATATTTTTCAAATATTTTCAACTTGTTGCATTTATAATAATACTTTTTTCATTTTATGTCAATACATTTCATACTTTTCATCATTTTGTTGAATTTTAAAGGAGGAAATTGTACATTTTTCACAATAGGAAATTCATATTCTTTCCTTTTATTCCATTTTTTATCATTTTATCCAGGAATTCCCATGGAACATACCGGAAACCTCATGATATGCAGCTTATTGTACTGCAAGCCGCATGGTTCTCTCTGCCACAGAAGCTCCACCTTTCATAATCAACATACTACCGCGCTTAACCTATCGTCCGGCAGGCTCCATGGCATCCTGCTGCGGAAACCGGATACTTTCATAAAAAAATCTCCCCAATGCCTGCATTTCTGCATTTATCAGGAAGATTCAAAAATTTTCAATTTATTTCATTTTTAGTTTTTAATTTCTCGGCAGCGTACAATGCCGCCCCAACTACACATTTATCTTCTTCATCTTCGGTATAAATCACCTGAAGACTCATTTCCGGGCAGGGCTTGCGCACATGGAAATGAATCCGCTCATCCAGATATTTCCGGGGAAAATCCTTCATAGCGGGGACTCCGCCGCCAACCAATATGTAGTCTGGGTTCAGAATATTGATTTCCGTTGCAACCGTCATGGCAATCCTGTCCACAAACTCAAGCAGCAGTTCCTCCTTCCCATGTGCCGTAAATACGTCTCCAACGTAGGTATCTTTATATATTCCACGGCACAGCCCTGCCAGATATTTTCCTCCGGCAAGATTTTCCATACAGCCTGTATTCCCACATCCGCAGGGAAGGCTGCTTCCATCTGCAGGGATATGCCCCAGCTCTCCTGCTGTCCCATCCTTCCCGGCCAGGATATGGCCGTTTACCATGATGGCATTGCCAATCCCTGTGCCAAAGTAGCATCCTGCCAGCACCTCGCAGCTTGGAATCTTATATTTCTGCTTATCATAGTAAAGAGCCATGGAAACATCCTTTTCCAGATAAACAGGAATGCGGAACATTTCTTCCAGGGTTCTGGCAACGGGCAGGTTTTCCATATGGGGGATATTAGGAGCCTGTAAGAGAATTGTCCGCTGACGGTTTAAGGTAGCGGGCAGGCCGATGGCTATTGCCGCCGCATTTTTGTCCAGCTGGGAGATATACTTTTTTATATACTCCGCCAAGGCTTTCAAGGTATTTTCCTGGCAGAATACTTCTCCCACCGGGATTTTCCGGAAGAAGCGGGTCTGCTGCCCTCTGCCTACGGCGCCAATGCGGAAATTCGTGCCGCCGATATCAATGCCTATGATGTAATTTTCTTCCATGGCTGCGCTCCTTTATTCATGAAATGCCATGCCGCTGCGCCTGGAATCATCGCATTGGCGAAAGCCTTCGTTAGTTCTCATCTCCGGGGAAGAAAATCCCGGCTTCTTTTCGGGAGGATTCCAGGATTTCCATTACGTCCAGCATGACCTTTTGGTTTCTATCATTGCTTTCGTGGTCTCCTGCAAGAACCATTTTGGTTAAGTTCTGCACTTCATAGAACCAGCGGTTGAGATTGTTCTGCTGGTTAAAAACCTCTTGGGTTTCTTTGGTTACCACTTTTACTTCTGCGATTCCATTGCTTCCGTCTTTGATATAGATGTACCCTTTTTCTCCTTCAATCTGCACGGAATTTACGCCCCAGGTATCTTTTGCTCCGGCGCACTGGCTGACGAAGCCGTCATACTGCATGATAAGGATGCCCGAGGTGTCCGCCAGGTTTCCATAAATGTTGGGATAATACACGGATTTTCTGGGTTTTCCAAACAGGGCGGCATTTAGGTATACGTTATAAAAATTGATGTCCATCAAGCATCCGCCGCCGAATTCAGGGTTGAAAATATTGGGGACTTCTCCTTGCTCCAGAAGGTCATAGCGGCTGGAATACTGGCTGTAATTGCTAAGCACCAGCTTCACCTTGCCAACCTTTGGAAGCTCCCGTTTTAAAATTTCAAAATTCGGCAGAAATGCCGTGGGGGCTGCGTCGATCAAAAACAAATGCTTTTCCTTGGCAAGGGCTGCCAGCTCCTGTGCCTGCCCGGCCTTGGTACAAAAGGGCTTTTCGCAGATTACGTTTTTCCCTGCCAGCAATGCCCGTTTTGTCTGCTCATAATGCAGAAGGTTCGGGGACGCCACGTAAACAAAATTTATTTCTTCATCCCCAAGCATCGCATCCAAATCCGTGTATACTTTCGATACCTCATATTCCTCTGCCAGTTCCTGTCCTTTTTCCTGCGTCCTGGAATAAACGGCGCGGCAGGTAATGCCCTCCGTCTCCTTGACCGCATCCAGGATGGAATGCACAATGACTCCGCTTCCAATGGTTCCTAACCTGATTTCTTCCATATTGTTACGATTCCCTTCTTCTAAAATATTGTTCTGCCAATGATGCAATATGGTATTGTTTTAAAACAATACGCGAAAAATTTTTTCTTATCCTATTATATTATTTGTGAGATTTTGCAATTTCCGTTGCTTCTTCCAGGATTTCAAGCACTTTGGCAACCTCTTCGTCCTTGACGCATTTTTCCTCTCCTCGTTCAATGGCTCCAATCAGGCTGTCATAGATTTTTTCATAACGGGCACATCCTACCGGAACCTTCTCTGTCACTGTCTCTCCCGCCTCATTTTTGTATACAAGGGTTCCCCACCGTTCCTCTGGCGCAGGCTCCCGGCTGATGATGTGGCGGCCCACTTCCTTTTTCTTTCCAGAATTATGAATCACCGGGGGCAGGGTGAAGCTTCCTTTCGTCCCATGGAGGGTGAAGCGGGGATAATCAATCAACACGCACATGCTGGTATTGACAGAAGCTTTCGCATTTTTGTAATAGAACTCCAAATCATAATAGTCGTCCCCAACGCCGGGATGGTGAATGCTCCTTACGTCAAAGCGCGTATCGCTTGGCATGCCAAGCAGGCTGATGACCTGGTCTATGGTATGCACCGCAAGATTGTACAATGTCCCTAGATGATCATACCAGCCATTTTCCTTAAAATAATCGTAATGGCTTTCCAGACGGACAAGCTGCCCGATTTTCCCACTCTCCAATACTTCCTTCAAGGCAAGGAAATCTGCGTCGAAACGCCTGTTTTGGTTGGGCATGCAGACCAGCCCCTTTTCCTTTGCCAGGGAAAACACTTCCCTGGCCTCCCTGGCCGTCTTGGAGAAAGGCTTCTCAATCAATGCATGTTTTCCTGCGTTTAAAATCTGTTTGGCATAGGGCACATGGAAGGGATCTGGCGCGCTGACCACCACAAGATCCACCTCATCATCCTGAAGAATCTGTGTAAAGTCTGTGGTAAATGTGATTTCCGGGTAGAAGGGCTCGTATGCGGAATTCTGGGCAATGTCTTCTTCCCGGCGGAAGACGTATTTTACTTTTATCCGTTTGTCATTTTCTACATATGGGATGTGGTATTCCCGGACGCTGACGCCAAATCCTACGTATGCGATTGTTATCATGTTTTTTCCTCCTAAAAGTGCTCTGGTCTTTCCTGGGTATCGAAATATAAGCTTGACACTTTGTGCTTTATGCTTTGAATCATTGCGGTGCACGGTTGGCACTGCTGGCGTTGTATCTCTATGCAGTCCTGTCCTCTTTGCTTTTCTTTACATAGAGAATTACGTAAATTTACTTATTTTTTATGTTTTCCTCTTTCATTATCCTATTATAATTCGTCCTTCCGCAAAAGTCAACAGATTTTACACTTGCTTTTCTCATATTATTACGTAACGTTACATATTACTCTTTCGGCAGTTAATTCGTCAATTATAAAAGAGGACAAAACCAGTTTATGTATTGTCCTCCTCTTTCTGCACGAATTTCCTTTACAAGTTTTATGACGTCCCGCTCATTTTTAATGCCCGATTCCTCGGCCACGCCCTGAAAAGAAACCACATTTTTCCAATCCACCCACACTCAAGCTGAATACACACTGAACCCACCTTGCCATTGAAAGAAACAAATATAAGCTGCCTAAAACGTAACGTTACGCTTTTTTCCTTTACATAACCAAGAACATTCTGTATAATAAATAATACAATCAACAGGCACAATGCACGAAAAATCAGATAATACAAAAAACCAGCCACCAGACACAACACAACCGGGCTTTTGGCACACAGGCAACGGCAGGCAGCCCCCAAATCCCCCGCCTTTTTGAAAGGAGCACCCCCATTGAAACCTAGAAAAGACATTTCCATCAAAGATATCGCCCAAAAGAGCGGCTATTCCACCGCCACCGTATCCCGTGTCCTAAACCATCAGGGAGGTTATTCCAAAGAAACCCAAAACCGGGTCATGGATATTGCAAAAGAATTGAATTACTCCGTCAAAAACCAAGCCCTGCCAAAAATCGGCATCCTGGTTCCCAATCTAACCAACGAATGGTTTGCCGAGACCGTCCGCTGCCTGGAGCAGGAGTTATACACCCAGAATTTCCACTGTTATATCAGCAGCACCGATGAAATTCCCTCCCGGGAACGTTTCTGCTTTGAAGGGCTGACGGAGTTAAAGGTATCCGCTATTATCTCCTTTTTAGGTTCTGAAGAACTGGTATCCCTGGCGGCATCCGCACCATTTCCGGTACTGTTCATTGACCGGATTCCTAAGGCTTCCGGCAGATTCCTCTGCCTGGAATCGGACAATTATATCGGGGGCTGCATGGCAACAGAGCTCTTAATCCAGAAGGGATGCAAAAAAATCCTGTTTATCGGCAGAAGCCAGCACGCTTCTGTAATCTCCTCCCGCAAAAGGGGATATCAGGACGCATTAAAGGAATACCAGCTTCCCGTCCTTCCAGAATTAGTTCTTAACATAGAAAGCCCGGACCATCCATACGAACGGTCACGGGACCTTGTGTGCTACGCCATCAAAAAGAAAATAGAGTTCGACGGAATTTTTGCTTCCAGCGACCTGCGTGCCAGCGGAGCCTTGCAGGCGCTCAAGCAAAATGGTTTCTTGGTTCCTGAACAAGTGAAAGTAATTGGCTTTGATGATACTTCTGTATGCCGCCAATGCTACCCTGCCCTCTCTTCGGTACGCCAGGACCCATTTGCCATGGCCAGGCGCGCCACAGAGCTTCTCTTCCAGCAGCTTGCCCAGAGCGCACATTTGGCGGATCATATTGTCCTGCCAGTTTCCATTGTGGAACGAGGAACCACCTGATTATCACCTGTTTTCTTATAGCAATTTCAATTTTTCAAAAGCAATGGAAAGACCGTCTTCTGTTACGGACGGGCATACCATATGGGCAATCTTCAAAAGAGAAGGGCTGCCATTGGCCATACAGACGCTGGTTCCCACAGCTTGAAGCATCTCCAAATCATTCATGCTGTCTCCAAAAGCAATGGTATCCTCTTTGGAAATACCCAGGAAGCTGCACAGCCTTTCCACCGCCCTTCCCTTATCGAAAGCCTTGCTTGACAATTCTCCATTCACGATGCCGCAGGCATCCTCATCCTGCACACAGAAATCAAATTCTTCCTGCAATTCCTGCATAGGTTTTTTCAGCCGCTCCGCCCCGCGGCTCATGAATGCCATCCCATAGATAGGCTCCCCGTCATATTCAGACATGGGATGGATGCCCAATTCATTTTCAATCTGAATCCTCCACCGCAGAAGCTCGCTGTTGGCTTTCGATTGTATATTTTCTGCTAGAAATTCCTTAAACCCCTCATCTGTATAACTGTGGTTCCTGCCCCCTATTGTACGGTAAATGCCGTTTTCCTTAAAAACATCCAATACCCTGGCCTGCTGCTCCGGGGTCATGGGGCAGTCATAAACCACCTGTCCGTTATACTCAATATACCCTCCGGCGCTGGCAGCCAGCCCGTCAAAACCATACTGCATCACAGGAAAAAGCATCCCGTAATTCCGCCCGGAGCACAAAACCACCTTATGCCCCTTTTTCCTGGCCTGGCAGACTGCGCTGACAGCAGATTGGGGCGGAACATTTTTCCCAGGTTCCGTCAAAGTGCCATCAATATCTAAAAAAATTAATTTCTGTTCCATAATAACCTCCCTGCATGAAATCTTCATCATGAACTCGCTTTCATTTTGTTTATTATATATTTGAAAAATATGCCTGTCAATCCATCACGCTTCTTTTTCTGTTTTTAACAAAATGAAGAAACATTTTTTGTTTAAAATGCTATTTTTAAATTATTTTTAGCTGTTATATTGACTTCCCATTCACTTGCATGTTATTCTCCATTCATGATGAACACGCGTACATTACGAAACATTCTGTAATGTATCAAAATAATTATTTAAGGAGGAAGCTATGAGTTACGATTATGCAAAAATTGCAAAAGAAGTCATTCAGGCCGTGGGCGGGCCAGAGAATATCAAATCTGCCGCCCATTGCGCCACCCGCCTGCGTCTCATTGTGGCAGACCGTTCTCTGGCAAACGATGAAAAAGTTGGCGAAATTGATGCAGTGAAAGGAACCTTTTTCACTGCCGGGCAGTATCAGATTATCTTCGGCACCGGCCATGTCAACCGGGTTTATGAACAGATTACCCAGCTGGGCATTGCAGAAACCACTGCAAGCGAAGCGAAAGAAGCCAAAATGGATGGGAAAAACCAGCTGCAAAAAGCCATCCGTACCTTTGGGGATGTTTTTGTGCCTGTTATCCCCGCCCTGGTAGCCACCGGTCTGTTTCTTGGTTTAAAGGGAGCCCTGCTCAATGATAACTTCCTGGCTCTATTGGGCATGACGAACGCCGATATCCCGCAAACCTTTCAAGTTCTGGTAGATGTGCTCTCAGGCACTACATTTGCATTTTTACCTGCGATTGTCTGCTGGTCCACGTTTCGCGTATTTGGCGGTTCCCCTGTCCTGGGGCTTATCCTGGGGCTGATGCTGGTAAACGGCTCCCTGCCAAATGCCTACTCTGTGGCAGATCCTGCCAGCGGTGTGACGCCCCTTATGCTTTTTGGTTTCATTCCAATTGTAGGTTACCAAGGCAGCATCCTGCCAGCCTTCGTAGCCGGCGTCATCGGCAGCAAGCTGGAAAAGAAACTGCGGAAAACTATTCCCGCTGTCTTTGACTTTATGGTGACACCTTTTCTGGTGCTGTTTATTATGCTGATTCTCTCGCTGCTGGCAATCGGGCCTCTCCTCCATGCACTGGAAAACGTCCTGTTAGTCATTGTGGAATATGCCTTGGAGCTTCCTTTTGGCATCGGCGGCCTTATCGTTGGCTTCTTCTGGTCTATCATCACCCTTACAGGTGTCCATCATATATTCAATATGCTGGAAATCAGCCTGTTAGCCAGCACCGGCTTCAATCCTTTCAACGCTATCTTGTGCATGTGCGGCTTTTCCTCGGCTGGTGTGTGCCTTGCCATCTCCATAAAAGCCAAAAAGAAAGAAATCCGTGCCATCGGCCCCAGTGCTACCGTATCTGCCCTATTGGGCATCGGTGAGCCAGCATTGTTCGGCGTTATCTTGCGTTATGGCATGAAGCCGTTCCTTCTCAGCTGCTCCATCAACGGCGTGGCAGGCATGATCGCCATGCTGCTTGGAATGAAAGGCACCGGAAATGGCATCACCACGATCCCTGGCATGCTGCTGTACATATACAGCCCCTCCCAGTTAGCCATGTACGTGATACTTGCTCTTTCTGTTTTTATCACTGCTTTCTGCCTGTGCTGGTTCTTCGCAGTACCTCCAGAAGTCATGGAAACCGAAACTGCAGTAAAAAAGGATGCACCTGCGCCTGCCCCTGTGCCTGTACCTGCTCCTGCGCCCTTCCCGGATGTGCTAGGCGCTGCAGCAAAAGGGACTTTCGTTCCCATGGAAGAAATTCCTGATCCAACATTTTCCGAGGGTATCCTTGGGGCATGCTGCGGCATTGAGCCGGAAATCGGCAAGGTTTATTCCCCTATGGATGGCACAATCGCCCAGCTGGCTGACACACTCCATGCTATCGGCATTGAAGCGGGCGGTGTGGAACTGCTTATCCATGTAGGCATAGACACCGTAGCAATGAAGGGCGACGGCTTCAAGAGCCACGTCAAGGAAGGCCAAGCGGTGAAAAAAGGAGACCTGCTTCTGACCATGGATCTGGAAAAAATCAAGGCAGCCGGCCACCCTGCAACCATTATGGTAATCGTTACGAATTCTGACGACCTGGCATCTGTGGAAGCAGCGGCCTCCAAAAACCTTATGCCCGGCGATCCCCTGATGCGCCTGACGGCATAATACCGCTGTCTTGTTTAGTTCTAAAGGCGAAAACATCCGCTAAGGCAGAATTTCATGGAACCCCAAAAGAACCGCCCATAAGGGCGGCTCTTTTCATTCTTGACAATCCTGATTGTCTGGAATAAAATATTTTTATGTAAGGTTATGAAGCAGCATTTCGTGATAAATGCCTGTTTGGCTCAATGCGGGCCAAACGATTCTGCAGAGGAAGAAAGGAGGGATTGCCGTGGTTAGTATGCAGGACATTGCCAACAAAGCAGGAGTTTCCAGGGTCACAGTTTCCAGAGTTCTTTCTAATCACCCTTCTGTTAAGCCAGAGACACGGCAAAAAGTACTCCACTGGGTGAAAGAACTGGATTATGAACCCAATCTCATTGCCCAAAGCCTGGCCGGAAACCGGACAAACATCATCGGCTTGCTGGTTCCAGAAATCGCCTACCCTTTTTTCAGCGAAATTATAGAGTCAATAGAGAACCAGGCATTTTATGAAGGATACAGCATTATTATCTGCAACACCCACCGCAGCCTGGAGAAGGAAAAGAATATTCTTACTCAATTGCGCCAGCGGAAAGTGGACGGCATCATTGCCGTTCCGGTTTCTACAAAGCAGAGCCTTCCCGCTTACCAGCGCCTGCAGGTTCCAGCCGTAATGATTACCAAGCGGATGGATGGATTCAGCAGTGTATATATCTCCCATTACAATGGCGGCCAGCAGATTGCCCGGCATTTTCTAAACATGGGTTTTCAGAAAATAGGCTATATCGGCCCCACCAAGGAATCCACCTCCGCACTGAAATATGCGGGATTTCAGCAGTATTTGTCTGCCTGCCAGGTCGGCCTAACCGATGTGATTGAATGTCCGGCGCCGAAAAACATGAACGCCAGCCTGGTCTACAAGCTGGTAAAGCAATATGCAAAAGATTCAGGACTGCACTGTGAAGCATATCTGGCCAACGACGACATCACAGCCTGTGAAGCCATCACTGCTTTCCGGGAATTAGGTTACGCCGTCCCACAGGATATTGCCATTGCAGGTTTTGACAATTCCCTGCTGTCCAAGGAAATCAGTCCCAAGCTCACCGCTTTGGCGCAGCCTTTGGATGAGATTGGAAAAAAATCCGTAGAAATCCTATTGGATCAAATAAACAACAATGCAGAACCACGTATGTATGAACTGGAATCCCGTATCATTGCCAGAGAATCTACCATCCGCCTTGAGCCAGCCGGACAATAAAACATTGTAAATAAAAGACAGCGGTATAACTGCCTGCAAATCTTATACCGCTGTCTTTCCCCTCTGAAAAGAACCACATCCTTCCAGCGCCAGTCCTGCCTGTCAGCAGACCATCCACAGATGCCATTTATGGCATATTCCACCAAGCTGCCCCGCAATCTCTATAAATCCTTTCCAGATAATATGATCAGCAAGCTGCCCAGAAAAATACAAAAATCGGAAATATTGAATATAATTCGATTCAGCCATTTCCAGGGCGTGCAAAAACTGAAATAGTCCACCACATACCCTCGTGTCATCCTGTCATAAAAATTGCTGGCCCCGCCGCCAATGGCAAGGCTTAAGCCCAGCAAAAGGCAGGGATTTGCTTTTCTTCGGAAAAAGAAAGACCACAGGATCCCCAAAAGCAGCAGTACAGCCCCACAGACTTTTTTTACAGCTGCTGGCTGCTGCTCCATAAAATTCAATGCGGCTCCTTTGTTATGGTATTTTTTTATCACCACCCTGCCGCCGCAGATTTTTGTTTCCTCCTTACACCCTCTTCGTTTTTCTATATGCTCTTTCAGAAAAAAATCTCCGGCAAACACAGCTGCCGCCGCCATTGCATACTTCATCTCCTGTCTCCTCTCTTTACCGGATGCGGAAATCCTCAAAGGCCTGGTACAAATCCAATCTTCCCCAGCCAAATGCTTTATTGGGATAAGTCCTTTTACTGTCCCTTGCCGCACCGCGGACTAACACATTCTTAATCTCATTGTTGGTGATTGTCGTATAATTGCCCCGGACAATTCCCCATTCCAACACCAAGGCCACTGCGCCTGACGTAACGGCCGCCGCAACGCTGGTTCCATCCCGGGTGGTAAACTGATTCCGCTGCCCGGCGCCAAACACCCCCACTCCCGGCGCCACCAAATCTGGCTTCACCAGCCCATTGGGGGTAAATCCCCGGCCAGAACGCAGATAAATGCTGTTATCCCTTACATCATAGGCCCCAACACTGATTGGGACAATGGTAGTGGCAGGAACGGTAACGGTAGTATCTGGGTTCGAACGGACAAAAAACACTTCTCCTGACAGCAATTCTTTCATAGGCAGCCACATATTAAATACGCTTGCCATATCCGCTTCTGGAAACACCCGGATATTCCACAATCCCTGGGAAGGATTCTCAAAACGCATGTAAATTACCTGTGCCCCGTCCAAAATCCCGGTAATCCGGTAATCCACAGTCACGCTTGTATTTTCGAAAAGAAACCGGTACTCCCTTCCGCCCGATAAGATATACTCGCTGGGCATCCGTTCCCCGGTGGGCGAAATAATTTCCACGATAAAACGCTGGGGAGCCCTTGCCCAAAGCTCCACCGCAAATCCCTCTACCCGTTCCCCGACGCTGATTTCCACATTCTGGTAGGACTGGCCTTCCTCCATCCGCCCGAAATAATGATGCCTTTCATTCCCCTCATTTCCAGCAGCAGTCACAATCGCCCGGCCAACGCGCAAAGCCATGGCATTCAACATAGAAGCCAGATGGCTCACCCCTGTATGGCTTCCCATATTGGTTCCCAGCCCAAAACAGACCACCATGGGCATATGGAGCCTTCGTGCAAGCCTGTCTAGGTACTCCAGACCAGCCATAATATCATTTTCCTGGAATGCCTCTGCGTTTTTCGGGATAAAAAAGAACTCTCTCAGATACTCCTTCGCAGGCTTTAACTTTACCATGGCAATTTTGGCATAGGGAGCCGCGCCAATAAATTCCTCCTCTGGAATCTGGGTTCCAGCCGCAACGCTGGCCATGAACGTCCCGTGTCCGTCCGGGTCGGTAACCGGCACAATTTCTCTGGGATTTCCAGACTGCAGCGCTTCATTAATCTGGGCGCTCGTATATTCGCTTCCATAAATAAAGCCCTCCGGCGGTGTACCGCTCCTGTCTGTCTGATCCCAAACTGCTGCAATTCTGGTGCTCCCATCGCTGTTGCGGAATACAGGGTTTTCGTAATTGATTCCGGTGTCCAAAAATCCAATCAAAACGCCCTGTCCCTTTAAGGACAGGGCGGGCTGGTTCTGAATCCTCAATATTCCGCTTGCTTCCAAAGCACTCTCGTCCAAAAGGGTATAGCATTTCGGAATTGAAGTATATTCATAATTCTGAATATTCAAAAGAAGGTTACTGTTCCTGGACAGGTATGCAATCTCGAAAATATCATTTATCTTCTGCGTGCAGTCCTTAATCACCGGCCTGCCCTGCAATACATATTCCATGATAAAATCATAATAATCATTGGAATACACGGCTTCTTCACATTCCATAAGCTGCTCTTTTCTTTTTTATCATATTATGTATAAAGCCGGAAAAATATTCAGGCTGCCGCGGCTAAATCTGCTGGGAAACTCAATGAGGCGCTATCCTCCAGATTTCCCTTGGCAATGTCAATCATCCTTCTCCATAACCTCTTTCCGCAATGCTTCCTCATCATCCCCTGCTTTTCGTTTTCTTTCCGGTAAGACAGGGGATAAATGATAAATTCCATATTTTCCCTGGCGCCCCATCGTTTCACTTGTTTTCGGCACCCTGTCAAGCTCCTGCTGCCGCTGTTTTCTCTTCCAACGCCAGGCAGCCCCGCATGCTGATGATGGGACCTCCCTGATTCTCTATGTAATCTTTGGTAATCGTCACCGTGCCGATATTGTCATCCTTTGGAATCTCATACATGATATCCAGCATAAACTCCTCAATAATGGAGCGCAATGCCCTAGCGCCCACATCCTTTTTCTTTGCTTTCCCGGCGATGGAGCGCAGCGCCTCCTCCTCAAATTCCAGCTTCACCTCATCCATGGCAAGGAGCTTTTGGTACTGTTTGATAATCGCATTCCTTGGCTCCGTCAAAATACGCACCAGCATATCCTCGGATAAGGCGTCCAATGAAAAAATCACCGGAAGCCGCCCTAAAAATTCAGGTATCATACCGTACTTGCGGATATCCTCCACTTCCACCCGGTGCAGGATATTTTCTTCCTTATCGTATTTATCCTTCAAATCCGCATGAAATCCCATGGCAGATTTTTTGTTCAGGCGTTCCTTAATCACATCCTCCAAATCAGGAAAGGCGCCGCCGCAGATAAACAGGATATCCTTGGTATTTACCGTGGCAAGGGGCACCATGGCATTCTTGCTGTTTGCCCCTACCGGAACCTCAATTTCCGCTCCTTCCAAGAGCTTTAGCATTCCCTGCTGCACACTCTCGCCGCTTACATCCCTCTGGTGGGTATTTTTCTTCTTGGCAATCTTATCTATCTCATCAATAAAAATAATCCCATGCTCCGCCTTTTCCACATCATTATCTGCAGCGGCTAAAAGCTTGGAAACCACGCTTTCAATATCATCTCCAATGTATCCGGCTTCTGTCAGGGAAGTTGCGTCCGCAATGGCAAGAGGCACATCCAGCAATTTTGCAAGCATCCGCACCATGTAGGTCTTCCCGCTTCCCGTAGGCCCTATCATCAGCATATTGGATTTCTCAATTTCCACGCCATCCTGGATATCGCAGCCTACCCGCTTGTAATGGTTATAGACTGCCACGGACATAACCTTCTTGGCATGCTCCTGCCCCACCACATATTCATCCAGGCTTGCCTTTATCTTGTGGGGAGCCGGGATGGACTTAACGTTCAGCACAGGCTTCTCCTTCTTCTCCTCTTTTTTCTTCTTCTTTTTTAATTTCTGGTTCTTTGGCATCATATTCATGCCCATACTCGATAAATCAGATATGTTAATCATGCTGATGTTGGGCATGTTACCAAAACTGCTCATATCCCCAATGGGAAATCCCACATGGTTCATGCTGTCAAAGGTTTTCTGCATGCAATCGGCACAGATGCATATTTCATTAGGTATCTTAATCATCTTGCCAGCCTTGCTCTCCGGCCGGTGGCAGATATAGCAGATATCCTCATATTCGCTTTCTCCATTTCCTGGCCCGCCCGAA
This sequence comes from uncultured Lachnospiraceae bacterium, assembly GCA_947384285.1. Taxonomy (GTDB): domain Bacteria; phylum Bacillota; class Clostridia; order Lachnospirales; family Lachnospiraceae; genus Petralouisia. Next base: position 29,583 of record CANDGI010000013.1, on the reverse strand, counting down.
ACTGCGCCATCTGAAGAGCCATCGGCTTCTCCTAGAACATTACCCGAAGATTCACTGCCCTCTCCCGGAACTTTCCCCAAAGATTCGCTGCCTTCTTCCGGAACACTGCCAGAAGCACCCAAATCTTCCTGTGGGATATCCCTGCCCTTTTCTGGTTCAGCATCTTTGCCTTTTCCCTCTGCGTCCAAAACCACTTCCCGAAAATCTGTATCGTCAAACTTCTCTGTATCACTCATCTTCCATCTCCTCTTTCCTTCCGAAATTTATCATCCGAAGCATGGTTTCATTATAAGCCAGAGTATCCAATAGCACAACCGTTTTTCAAAATGCTTTCGAAAAATTTAATATTCATAAAAGAAATTATAGCCGCAAAACCTCTGGGCAATGGGGTCATAATAAACCCCAAGGGTCTCTTGTCCCTGCATCAGCAGCAGAATCATATCCTTTAATTCCACAATCTGGTAGGAATAGCCCGGCTGGGAATCCTCCATGATGCTCTCCTTTTCTTTATCGCTTAATGCATTGGCTTCTATCGTACTTTCCGCAGCATATCCCAGCTCCTTCATAATGATCTGGACTTTCTTTGGCATATACGAAAGCTCATACTCTTTGTTGTCCAAAATCTGTTCCAGCCAATGAAATCCCTCCAGATAAGCATTGATATATTCTCCCTCCGCTTCATCCGCAAAATACTCAATGCTCTGATAACGCAGAAACATCATATAGTCAAAATATCCTGTCATCTTCTCTTCCGCGCGCTCCAAAACGGAAACCAGCTTTTGCTTTCCCTCCTCCCATACATCCCGATTCTGCTTTTGCCCATTGCGGTATTCCATGCAGGCAAAGCTTATGATATTCCATTCATTACAGGCAATCCGCACCTGGTACTGTTTTTTCTCTAATTCCAGGATATCCTGGTAAAAATAAATGGAACCAAACTGAGGCGTATCCACCATAACCATACTGTCCATAATGCTCTTCTGGCTTTCACGGTACCACTTGCCCACTTCTTCCAGCCGGGTATTGCTTTCGCAGGCAATAAGCTGGTAGAGATACCATTCCTGCACCGCCTTTAATTCCTCTTCAAAACCCTTGGCTTCCCATCCCAGTACCGCTTCCTGAAATCTGGGATACTCCCCAAGAATCCTTTCCTCCCCTTCCTCTGGATAATAACTCCATGGGAATAATTCAATATTTTCTTCAATTTTACCGTAAAAAATATTGGAGCTGGTATCTTCATAGGATGATTCTTCCAAAACCCGCTCCTTTTCCAGAACCTTCTGTCCGCTCTCTACAATGACAAAATACCCGGCTCCCAGAATCATCCCCATACACAAAACCGTCAAAAGCATAGACTTTACCCTACGCATAGGAAAGGCCTCCTTTCATCCTAATGAGTACCCGTGTTCCCTCCCCCGGGCGGCTTTCAAACTTCATCTTTCCTTGATGGAGGGATACAATCTCCTCGCATAAAGCAAGCCCCAGCCCCGCACCGCCGTTGGCTCTGCTTCTGGCTTTATCTACCATATAAAACGCCTGGGTAATCTTCTCCATTTCCTCCTTAGCAATGCCTACCCCTTCATCCAGCACTTCGATATAGAACTGACCATCCTCAAACCTTCCTTTCACCTGAATCCTGCTGCCCTCTGCAGAGGCCTTCACCGCATTGTCCACCAGATTATAAAGCAGCGACTTAAACAGCTCCCTGTCCACACACAAATTTCCTGGCTCTGACTCACAGGCCAGATTCATATTCCTGTTATCTGCAATGACTTTTAGCGAAGTTCCGATTTCAGAAAAAAGTTCTCCCATGTCCTCCTGTTTCCAATCCAGGTTTGTTTCTCCGACTGTAATTAATTCCATCAATTTTCCAGAAAGGGTACGCATCCGGGTTGCCTCGGATTTGATGATTCCCGCATACTCAATCCTGCTTTCCTCCGTAATGTCCTTTTTAATCTGTAATAAATCTGAAAATCCTAAAATAGATGTAAGGGGCGTTTTCATCTCGTGGGAAAGATTGTCAATAAAATGCTTCCTGTCCTCCGCTACATGCTCTAAGGCCTGTACATTGGTCTCCACCGCCTCTGCCATGCAGTTCATATTATGGGCAAGCTCGGAGAGCTCGTCATGCCCCCGCTCTGGAATGCGTTCCTGATAATTCCCCTGGGCAATGGAACGGGTGCCCTCATTAATTTTCTTTAGAGGATGCAGCAGTATCTTCACCACAACCAGCAGAATCAGCGCAATCACCACCGCGCATACCATGCTGATAACCTGAATCTGCCACAGCATATTCTCATGGATTTCCATGACATCCGAAATATCGTTTTCCATCACTACATAATAGGTCTTTCCCTCCATGCTTTCTGCGGATGCCGTGTACAGCTGGTAGCCGTCCACCTGCATATAGCTTTTCCCCGTGTCCCGAACCGCCTCCAGCAGTCCGGCTGGCACAAGCATTTCCCGGTTGCTGTAAACCTGCTCATTCTGGGCATTGCAGAAAAGAATCCCGCTGCCCTTATCGTTTTTCCCAAAGGTCTCTTCCATAAATTTTTTCAGCTTCTTCTCTTCCAATACAATGGCATTTTCCTTCAGCCGTTCTGTAATCATCATGCTTTTAAAGCTGGTAACCAAAAATTCATGTTCACTGTACACGCTCTGCTTTTTCTGGTCCAATGCAAAAGAAAAACTGTTTTTTAACAGCAAAATACTGGTCATGCTTACTGCCAGCATCACCAGTATCAACGTATATAAGAAAACCTTCTGCCATAATTTCATACTACTGCTCCTTTGCGCTTTCCAGCCGGTAGCCCAGCTTAGGTATGGTCACCAGTTTATCTTTCAGATTCAGTTTTTTGCGGAGCTGCTGGATGTGGATGTCAATGGTTCTTGTCTCCCCTTCGTATTCAAAGCCCCAGACTGCCGCAAGCAAACGATCCCTGGAAATTGCAACATCCTTGTGCTGGATAAAAAACACAAGCACTTCAAATTCCTTGGGCGTCAGATAAACCTCCTCCCCATTGGATTTGCAGGTATGTTCTTCCACGTTCACAGAGATATTCCCATAAGAATAGATATTCTCCGTCCGCTTCACCCGGCGCAGGATCACCTCAATCCGCGCCAAAAGCTCCATGGCTTCAAAAGGCTTCACAATATAATCCTCAGCCCCCAGCCGGAGCCCCCGCACCTTATCGGTCAATTCCTGTTTTGCAGTAATAAAAATCACCGGGGTCTCTGTGTTGGTACGTTTCTGCATAATCTCAAAGCCGTTCATATCCGGCAGCATCACGTCCAGCAGTATCAAATCATAATTTCCGTGCTCTATCTCCTCAAAAGCCTCCGCGCCGTTGTTACACACAATTCCTTCGTAACCGCCGATTGCCACAGTAGCTTCCATCAGCTTTGCTATATTGGCATCATCTTCTACAATCAAAATTTTTATCATCCTGCATCCTGTCCTCTTCTTCCGTCCTTATTTCTGCACACTTCGGCGCGTATGGTACCGATAGATATTATATCGGAAACTTCAGAAAAAGTATTCAGGAAATTGTAAGAAAAATGTAAAAACATACCGATGAAATCCACCATTTCCAGGCGTCAAGCTGTCATATACTTATCTACAGAATCTACGGTTTTCCTCAGCTCCTCCATACGCTCCCTCACCTGCTCGGCCTGCCTGTTGGTGTCCTCTCCCAGCTCCACCGCCTGCTGTGTGCTGGCAAATACCTCCTGGCTTACTGCGGATATCTGGTTGATGCTGTCCACAATCGCCTGGTTTGAGGTAAGGATTTCATCAATCTTTTTGTATATCTCCTGTACATTTTGATCCAGCACGCCCATCTTTTCTCCGATGCTGGAAAACTGTCCCTCTGTGCTGCGGATGATTTCATATTCCTCATGGGTAACCTCCATCACATTGTCTACCGTATTTTTGGCTGTATCTGCATTCTGCCTTAATTCAGAGACAATCTTCTGTATCTCCTCTGTCAATTTCCGTGTCTCATCCGCAAGCATCCGTATCTCGTCTGCAACCACGGCAAAGCCCCTGCCGGCTTCCCCCGCCCGGGCGCTTTCTATGGAAGCATTCAAAGCCAGCAGATTGGTCTGGCTTGAAATAGCAAAAATCTGTTCTGTAATTTCCTCCACCGCCTTGGCGTTCCCAATCAGGCTGGCCACAGATTCCACCACCCTTCCATTGGCTTCCCTGGTTTTTTCTGACTGCATCTGCAGGCTGTCTGCTGCCTTTTGCCCTTCTCTGACTGCCTGGGCGGACTGCTTGGATAACTCCAGCATTTCATCGGACATTTCCTTGGTTCTTGAAATCATACTCTGGATATTCCCTGTCATGACCGTCTGTTTTCCGATGTTTTCTGTGTTAATGCTATTTCCTGTAGAAATATCCCCCAATGCCGAGGAAGCAGAAGCAATGTTTTGGCTTAGCACTTTGATATGTTCTTCCGCCTCCTGGGAATTCTTGCGGACAACGGACACCACTTCCAGCACATCCTCCAAAAGCCCTGCGCTTTTCTCCTTCTCCTCATTCAGGCTTGCAATCCGCAGATCATTATTCCGGTTAGAAAGCTTTGTGGTTCCGCAAAGCACAGTCAGATATACAAGCACCGATGCGCCCTGCAGCAAAAATGAGGCGCTGTTCCACTGGTTTCCGGAATGCATATGCTTTAAAAATGCAACCGCATATACCAGATCCGCCACATTGATTGCTCCAAAGACTACTGCAATCCGAAGAATCACTTTGAAATCATAATAAAGGATATAAATTACCGTCAGCGGAAACACCATGAGAAACACCAAATCGTTCTGTGCCCCGAACACTGCCAGGCTGTACACTACAACATATCCTGTCATGGACACATGCTTAAACTTATCCGTATCCCGCTTTTTCAGGAACACAGCGTAAGAGGCTGCAAGGGAAACCAACACCGCAATCACCACGGAAAGCATAAATCCAAATCCAATATTTCCCTGCTGGTAATCTTTTATGTAGCCTGCAAATAAAAAGGCGTCGATAACCGTCATGATAATGAGGACAAACTGATTGGCCGATTTCTCTCTGCTGTATTCTTTCTTCTGTGCATCCATTGTAAGATTCCCTCCCTGCTTCATGATACTTCATAAGCTGCATGATATACTATGAGCCTATGGTAAAAGATCCTATGATAAAATAAAAACCGGACAAATTTCCATTTTTTATTTTATCATAGGCCTATAGGCTCAGGCAACTGTTTTGCCGTTTCAAAATTGTGGGATATCGTGTTAAAATTGCAGGATATCCTGCTAAAATTATATGAAAAACCGCGTCCCGGCAATCTGTTTCCATGCTTCAAAAGGAACCATACTGTTCAAATGCCTTCCCAAATCCACATTCCTCCTTTTTCCATGAAATGCCCCTTCCCTTCGCTCCAGCGGCAAACCACCAAAAGGCATTCCTAATGATGCTTCGCATCATCCTTCCTGCACAAAACAACTATGGAATAAAAAAATATTCCTGCCAGGCTCCCTATGCCGTCAATACAAACATCTGCAAACCTGCCAGCCCGGCCTGGCACGAACAGCTGATGGAATTCATCGGCAGCCGCATAACACACAGACAGCGCCAATGCCAGAAGGATCGTTTTCCTCCTGCTGAATGAATAGCATCCCAAATGCGCCAGGAAAAGAATGGCCAGCAATGCATACTCGCTCATATGGGCGCCTTTGCGGATGACAAGCTGCATCTTCTCTGCCTGAATGAGCAGTTCCTCCTCTGTCTTTTCCTGCCCAAGCAGCCTGTCCTGCCATTTGGCAATCCGGTAGGATACGGACTGGCTGGTCTGAGAGGATTCCGTTGCATTTTGGGCAGAAAAAAGAAAAATAACTGCCATCCATGCCATCAGCAATATACCTGTCACATATCTTTTCATGATAAGCACCCATCCCTTTCATTCTCATTCGCGCGTGTTTGAACATACTCTGGCAAAGCAGCAATAAAAATCTGCTTTTCCATGGCAGTTCTTTATGACTGGAAATCCTTTAAGTATACATCCATGGAACGGCTCATCTCCCTGGAAAAATCTGATTCATATTTTCTTTTCCAGAATGCTTCCATCCATTCCTCATAACCTTTTGCTTCCGTCTTTCCTGAGAACATTGCCCGGATTTCCTGGCTGCTTTTATCCTGATACGCATTCTCACAGACAATATCCGAAAGGCGGAACCGTTCTGGCTTTTTCCGTTCCTTCTGCTGCTGGGCGGGATGCCCGAACACCAGCATACAGGCTGGATACACATATTTTGGAAGAGCCAAAAGCTCTTTCATTTCTTCTGCCCGTTCCATCACGTCACCGATATAGCAGGAGCCGATTCCAAGGCTCTCCGCCGCCGTTACCGCATTCTGAGCCGCAATCACTGCATCCTCTGCCGCCAGCAGCAAATCACCTGTTCCAGGCTTTCTTGGCGAAAGTCCGGCTTCTCTATAAAAGGTAAGCCATTTCCGGCAGTCTGCACAGAAAATCAATACCAGCTTTGCTTTTGCTATAAAGGGCTGGTGGTCGCAGAGTTCAGCAAGCCTTTCTTTTCTGCCCTGGTCTGTGATATCTAAAATAGTGTACAAAAGCTGGCAGCCTGCGGTGGGCGCCTGGAGGGCAGCATTTAATATGCTTTCCCGGTCCTCTGGCGAGATTGGCTCCTCGGTAAACACACGGACGGATTTTCTCATGTGCAGCGATTTTATGATTTCATTCATTTTCTTTTCCTCCATAATTTGATTCCTATATTATATCTTTGAATCAATTCTATTGCAAACTTTTCTTGAATTTTTACCAATCTGTTCTATGCAGCTATTACTCCGGCGGTTAAATACCGCAGAATTTTACGCAGGATAAATGTTCATCTGCAAGGCGCAAGAATGAGCTGCAGCGATTGATGGCAACGTAGCAGATGGAAATCCAGAGCCTGGTTATTATTTTTATGCACCGCTCCCTCAAATTCTTGATCCGCTTGAACCGTTTCATCACCAGGCACATAAAAAAATCGGGAATCTGTTTCCAGATTCCCGGCCTATGGCTGGCTGCCGCCTCTTACCATCCTTCCGTTTTCTCATATTACTTTTCTCTGCAATATGAACAAGCCGTTACCCATTCACAATCGCAATCTTAAACCCATCCGTTCGGATATTCGTCTCCATTGCCTCATTGATTTCATCCAACGGGAATTTGTGGGAAACCAGTTCTCCAACTGGCAAACCGATTGCTGCAGCCTCTTTGAGCATTTCCATTGCATGCAGCCAGTCCTTTGCCTGGTAGGTCCAGGAGCCAATGACCTTGATTTCCTTATTGCAGATATCCAGGTGGGGGTTATAAGTGGTATCGCCGTTATTTACGAAAAATCCCAATTCACACATGGATCCGCCCCTGCGTACATAATGCCAAATGGTGGAAGCAGCCTTCGGAGAACCAGTGCACTGGAACGCCATCTCTGCCCCTTTGCCTTCGGTAATTTCTTTTACAACAGCTTCCCCATCCTCTTTCATGAAATTAACGGTCCATTCCGCCCCTAATTTCTGAGCCATTGCAAGACGCTTTTCGTCCCCGTCTACCGCAATGATATTCCTACAGCCCATAGTGCGCACGGTTGTCAGCAAAAGCAATCCGATGGGTCCGCAGCCCTGAACCAAGACATAGGAATTGTGTTTGAAATTAAAAATCTGCTTTGCCTGCTCTACCGCATGAACAACCACCGCTGCCGGCTCAATCAACAGGCGGCTGTCTAAATCCTCCATGTCTGATACATTGAAAATAACCCCTCCGGCGTTGATTTTGATATATTCGCCGAACCAGCCGTTGAAAAAATGATCTTCCCCTGCTAACAAGCCGAAAATCTCTCCGCCGTCACATAAGTGAATCTGTTCCGGGTGGTTTTTACAAGTATCGCAGGTTCCGCAGGGCTTTAATCCAGTTACAATTTTATCGCCCTCCTTAAGCGGCTTCCCAGAATAATCCGCCGTTACATTCCTGCCGATTTTTACAATGGTTCCGGTTCCCTCATGGCCAAGCTGAATGGGAATATAATCAAAGGGATCACCCTTGTATTCATGGACGTCGGTTCCGCAGATTCCGCATCCCTCAACCTTCACAAGAACCTCATCGTCATTGATTTCCGGGATTGGCAGTTCTTTGATATCGATTCTTTTTTCCCCTGTCAATACTGCTATTTTTGCTATCTCTGGAATGTTACCCATAAAAATACCTTCCTTTCTTTTTCTGTAAAATATTTGTACTTTTATTGTAGGTTCCAGAACACCCAGATACAAGTTACACTTCCTGGCAAATGTAACATACGTTACAGGCAGATGAAACTGTAATATATGTTACATTTTTACCTGGCTGTAACGTATTCTTAATTTTCACAAATCTTTTAACAATTCATACAATTTCGGCGGCAGCGCATCCAGCAGACGGCCTGAAATTTCCTCCGGCGGCAGATCCATATGGTTTTTCGTCCATTCTGCCGTCATAAAGATGGAACCGTGGCAGTACATCCGCAGCAGGAAATCAATCTCAGGGGTCAGAAGAGCCGGATCTTTTTTATATATCACATCCTGATAAAACTGATAGATACATTCATAGTCGTAATCAATCAGGCAATTTTGTGCAGAAGAAGAAAATGCAGAGGAAAAAAACACCCGTTCTTCCATCATCAGCTGGAATTTCTTCACCAGCCCTTCCCGCAGCGACAGGCTTACGCCCATCTGCCGGAAGGATTTCTGGGCAAGGATATCAAAATACCAGTTCACTAAATCATATTTGTCCTTGAAATAGCGGTAAAACGTAGGCCTGGTCACCTCACAGGCGTTTACAATCTCGGTAACGGTAATCCGGTCTAAAGGTTCTGACTGCATTAAAATTTTCAGCGCCTCTATAAATTTTCTTTTGATTCTCTCGGATGGATTGATTATCACATTGTTCATCTGTCCTCACTCTTTCAAAGCTATATCTGCTCTTATTATCTTGTCACGGCTGTCCCTGTTGCCCATTCCTGCACAATATTCAGCCCCACGTTCAAAATTTGGGCGATCATGCTTTCCGGCAAGCCCATCATGATGTTTACAACCTCCTTCCCTCGTCCCGGCAATACTCTTTCCCTTGGATGTTGTTTTCACATCTGTTTTCTGGAAGCCAGATTCTGATGCTGCCTGCGTTTTCGTCCCTAAATTAATTTCGCATCCCTCTTATTTTCCAAACTGCTCTGCTGGATTTCTATAATACCTGCGCGCCGACAGATTTTTATAAGAAAATTGCAGTCCATATAACAAATCAATTATGTTTTAGAGTATAATTACATCTTCTCCAATTTCATTATAACAGATTTCTGCAAACCTGCAACGCCCACATTTCCAGTCCCAATACTGCCGCCTGAAGCAGCGAAGCTCCCATATCACAATTTAATTTATCCAGTATAGATGATTCATCTATCGGTTACAGCCCCTGGCTTTGGAACAGCTGTTTCATTTCTTCTGCAGATTCCTTCATTCCCCGCTGGAACCACACCTCAATCCAGCCATACAGGCTGTATGCAGCAAAAGCCTTTGCATAGGCCTCACCTTTGGGCAGATCCGGTTTTAATTCCATCATGTCTAAAATAACGTCTTTCAGCAAATAAGCCAGATTCCGTTGACCCAGAAGATGATAAAAGGGTTTATGCTGTTCAAAATGTTCGAATATCATGCCAACAGCCAAGCTAAGAGGCATACTGCTGTTTTTTTCCCATCCACTTCTCCACCCATGAAACAATTGATTGATATATGCCCTTAAAATATCTTCCTTGCTATTAAAATTGCGATAGAAGGAGGCCCGTCCAATCCCTGCATTTTCACATAATTCGCGGATGGAAATATCTTCCATTTCTTTTTCCTGCAATAATGCCAGAAGAGATTCCGTGATGTGCTCTATCACATAAAGATTTCTCCCTTCATTGCTCATCGGTGATACATTTTCTCTGTTTTGTCTCATTTCTTCTCCTCCTATTGACATTTTAAAAATCGCTGATACAATTATATCGACAATACAAATGTCTCACAAAGATGGTAACACACCTTATTTCAAAAATCAACCATCCGGCCCCATCATCAAGCGGGCAGAAAGGAACGGAAAATGACACTTACACAAAAACGCATTCTTATTTTATTTATCATCATTGCCATAGGCGCAATCCTGGGACGCCTTGCCGTCCGGGCAGCTATGAATGCCTTAATCGGCGGCACAATGTTTGGAGGTAACTTTTTATGAGTAAAGAGAAAAAAATCCAAAAAGAGAAAAAGAAGGGAAGAGTTATGTGGGGATTTATCTATGCTTTTTCATTTATTGCCGCTTTTTTAGGGTCGATCGCATTTAAAATGAAGCATGACCCATTCGGCGGTGAATTTAAAGCTGACTGGAACGATTCGACGGGCAAGGCATATACCGATATGGCCTACGGTGAAGGCGAGGCAAATAAGTTTGACCTCTATGTTCCAGCTGATAATTCCAAAAGCAGCTATGGCCTGGTCGTATATCTCCATGCAGGCGGCTTTACAAGCGGGGACAAATCAGGCGACGCAGAAATGCTGGAGTGGCTCTGCTCAAAAGGATATGTGGCCGCAGGCATCAACTATACCCTGGTCAGCCAGGAACAGCCTGATGCAAGCGTATACTCTCAATCCATGGAAATCAAAGAAAGCATCCCCCATGTCATTGCAGAAGCGGAAAAATTGGGGTATCACATTGACAAAATGGCCATTTCCGGCGGCTCTGCAGGCTGCTGCCTTGCCCTGCTGTATGCGTATCGAGATGCCAAAGCCTCCCCTGTTCCTGTGAAAATGGCCTTTGGGGCTGTAGGCCCATCCTCCTTTTACCCGGAGGACTGGAACTGCTATGGGTTTGACAGGGGAAGCAAGGAAAGCGATGACGCTGCAAGGGCAATGTTTGGGGCAATGGCTGGCAAAGAGCTTACGGCAGAATTTGGCACGCCGGAATACGACCAGGAGATAAAAGACATTTCCGCCCTGCTCTGGATAGATGAGAACAGCGTTCCCACTCTCGTAGCATACGGAAAATATGATAAGGTTCAGCCCTATAAAGGCTCCAAAAGGCTAAAAAAAGCCCTGGAAGAGAACCATGTGCCCCATGATTACTATTTATGTGAGCATTCCGGCCATGGCTTACAAAATGACAATAAAGTGTATGGAGAATATATGAGGAAGATATTGGAATACCTTGACCATTATATGCCTGTAACGTAAAATCCGGCAGGAAAATTTCTGCATCCGTAATCCTTGTTGTTCCTTCTTTCCAGCTCTTAATTCTTTATCTGTCATTTCCAACACTCCCACAGTTCTCACCGCCCTCATCCCAAAAGCAATTGCTATTTGTTTTTAATCATAGCGGATTTAGAGAAAAGTGTAACACCTGTCCAAGCGGACAATTTATGAAGGCGGCTGCTCCTTAAGGCGTCGATTTTATTTCCCACACGGATATAATCTTCGCCGCCAAAAAGGGTTTTCCTTTGCAAACCATGCCAAAACCCAAGTGCTTACGCATCCCCTGCATTATACCGGTACTCTGCAAAGGCCGGATTCATATAGCTCTTGGTATACTCCACAATATTATAATCCTTGTCTGCGCCCTGGTACTCAAGCATATACACCGTGGTTCCTCGTTCCACCTGCAAATGGCCAGCCACCTTGGCGCTGGCGTCACAGATGGTCAGCCGGATGGTAAAATGAACCGGAAGATGGCCTTTCGCATCCATATAATCATAAAGGGAAACCTTTCCAAAATCCATTTTCTCCACATCCTCAAAATAATGCTTGGGCAGGTAAGTATACTCCACGGCAAACAGCGCGCCGTCTCCAAGACGAACGCGGTGCAGGCCGAAGACCGTTTTGTCCTTTTCCAATCCCAGCTGGTAATTCAAATATCTGCTGCCGCAGATCTCCCCGCTTCCAAGCACCCGGTTGGTCAGCTCCACCCCTATCGTTTTAAGCATAGCTGTGATGCCCACATTGCTTCCTTGCAGCGCATCATCATAATCAATTTTCTTGTTGTCCCACTTTGCCACATAAGTGCCGGAGCCAGGCTTACGCACAAGGTAACCCTCCTCCACCAGCTTTTCAATGGCACGCTTTACCGTCATACGGTTCACGCCGTAGGTTTCTGCCATCTTCCTCTCGCTGGGAATCATTTCGCCTGGAAGAAATATCCGCTCTTCAATTTTCTTAATAATAATATCCTGAATCTGGATATACAAAGGCATTCTATAATCCATGTGCCACCTCTTCCATTTTCTGGCGGATTCTGTCGTTCCCCTGCTCGAAAACCACCCAGTCCTTCTTCATCACTGTATGCAGAAACTGCAGGATATTGCCCTTATCATCGTAAGTAATCCCTTCCTTCATAACCAGTGTAGTCCGCTGATCCACCTGCAGTGTCCTTGCCTCGAATTCATCCGCATATACAATCTCCACCACCTGTTCCTCCCGCTTTGGAACCCTGCCGTATTCCTGGGATAAAATCTGGAACAGGGAACGCTCCTCCAAATCATATTTCATCAATTTCTCCGCCATGGCCTCGGGTATATAGGCGTATTCAATGGCCACCGGGAACATCTCTTCCTCCCTCCTGACCTTGCGGATCCTGGTAATCTTATTTAAAACAGTCCCAATGGGCAGTTTGATTTTCTTAGACAGTCCTTTATCGACCTCTACCAGCTCAAAAGCCAGGAGCTTATTCTCACTATCCATCCCAAGGCTCTTTGCCTTCTCGCGGAAGGACTGTATCTGGCACAAATCCGTGCGTATCCTCCCATGGCCCATGTAATGGCCGCTTCTGGTACGGTTTTCCACAATTCCCTCTTCCTCCAAAATCTGGTATGCAGAACGCACGGTGACACGCTGCACCCCATATTCTTCTGCAAGCTCCCGTTCCGAAGGAAGTTTGTCCCCTTCTTTGAGATTTTCCTGCATAAAATAAAATTTCAATTCATTGGCAAGAAATTCATCTTTATTTAACAGCTTCATTTCCTCTGTCCTCCCTGATGAAATCAATATACCAGTTCTGGTTCTCTTTTTCAACCCATTTTGTGGAAAAATATACCAGTTGCCTGCTATGGAAGGACCTTTAAAAGCCCCAAAAGCTGATCCGGGTCCTGAATCCGGGCATCCGCCTCCTTCTATGGAAGGACTTCCAAAAGCCCCAAAAGCTGATCCAGATCCTGAATCTGGGCATCCGCCTCCTTTTGGGAAAATCCAAACCGCTCCTCCTTCTTTGCCACCACAAAAATCCCTGCCCGCTTAGCTGCCTGTATCCCATATTCCGAATCCTCCACAGCAATACAGGATTCCCGTCCAACTCCCAATCTGTCCATGGTATGAAGATAGATTTCCGGGTTCGGTTTGCTTTCTGCGAAATCCGCTCCGCTGACAATTAGGTCCAGATACGGGAAAAGCCCCGTACCTTTTACTATTTTCCTGATGTCATTCATGGAAGAGGAAGAAGCCAGGGCAATCCTGATGCCTCTGGCTTTCAACTCCTCAAACAAAGGGGTAACATGAGGATTTTTCAACGCATCCGGCGAAAAATCCTGTTTCGCTGTGTATCGGTCAAACATTTGGCAGGGGGTCTCCCCCTGGGGAAGCCTTTTCCCCGAACGCCGCCACCAGCGTTCTAGGTTCTTCTGGTAATTCTGGGAAGATATGCCCACCATCCCCATAAGCTCTTCTTTTGAAACCGCCACCTGGCATTCCTTCAGGAACCCACGCAGCCATTCCAGATACACCGGTTCGCTGTCAACTATGACGCCGTCCATGTCAAAAATTACCGCTTTCACCATCTTAATATGCAAACTGGCGGTAATATCTTCTGAATTCCAGGCTGTGCCCGGTATTCAGCTCATAGTGGATAGCCAGCCGCTCCGTTAAGATTGCCGTGATAATCATAGGGGAACAGATTACCCGGAATTCATCATCAATTCCTTCCAACGGGAAGTCTTTCGTATCAATAATGACGTGCTTTTTGGTATGCTTCTTTACAAACCGCTCCACCCTCTCATCCAATGGCCGGCATTCGTCTTCGCCCATGATTACAAATACTGGAACCCTGTCGTCCACCAGCTCCAGCGGGCCATGGAAGAAATCTGCGGAAGTTACCGCCTTGGTCCTTACCCACTGCATTTCCTCTAAAATGCACATGGTAAACAGATATGTCTCCCCCCACAGGACGCCGGAACCAGTAAACATGGTGTACGGCTCATGGGCATATGTTTTCGCAATCTCTGCTGCCTGGGGCTCAAACTGCTCCCTTACCTGTACCAGGGCCTTGAAAATGTTCTCCATCTGATCCGCCCATCTGTCATACTGGGGGAATTCCCCTCTGTTCTTTAAAATCCGCAGCATTACAAAATAATAAATCAAATAGGAATGCTCACAGTCACCGCAGGCGTTATAGATTGGATTGGTCAAAAGCTCTGCCAAAGGCGTGGTTGCATCCTTGGTAAATCCATATACCTTCCAGCCATTGCTCTTGCATAACTTCACCGCATCCAGAACCTCCTTGGTATCCCCGGAAGCAGATGAGGTAAAGAACAAGGTTTTATCCGAAAGATGCCTTCTGTCTTTTATCATAAATTCTGCCGCATTTTCCAGGTAAATCGGAAAATCTGTATATTTCTTTGCCACTTCAATCACTGGATACCACTCTGCCCAGGTTCCGCCGATGCCAATCATGCATACGCTGTCATAATCCTTTGCCGTCAGTTCATCCACAACCTTTTCAATCTCGCCTCTTAATGCGTAAGTTTTCTCCCCATCCTTTAAATATTTTTCCAATTTAAAATTCCTCATTGCCATTTTTCTTTCCTCCTAAATTTTATGTAGTGATTTTCCATGCCAAACCCAGTGCAATCTGGATGGCGCTATATAAGGCCTCCATTGTTTTTACAAATTATGGAATGATTTTCCATGCCAAACCCAGTGCAACCTGGATGGCGCTATATAAGGCCTCTATTGTTTTTACAAATAATCTTATACCCCTAAGAATCCCAGGCCTGCTCCCGCAATGCCGAACACCAGAAGAAGCAGCATAATAATCAGCGGATTCATTTTCTTTTTCAGCATCCAGTAAACCACACCGAACAAAGCCAGCACCGGAAGCCCCGGGAAAATGCCGGTCAGCACGTCCTGCAGGGTGGAAGCTTCCTCACCGCTTCCAATCTGTGTTACAAAGTTTATGGCGGTCATTTCCATGGTCATGGCTCCCACAACCATCATGCCCACAATAGAAGCCGCTTCCATCACGCTGTTCATCAAGCCGGACGAAGTCAGCTTTGCAATGGATTCACTTCCCAGCTTATATCCCAGGAATGTGCCCAGATAACGGATGATATAGTGGGGGATATTGAATGCCAGAAGAAACAGAACCGGTCCTAGGAGATTCCCCTTCATGGCAAGGGCGCATCCAATTCCAGTTGCAATCACCCGCAAGGTTCCCCAGAAAAATGCATCCCCGATTCCAGATAAGGGTCCCATCAGCGCCGCCTTCACATCGCTGATTGCTTCTGGGTCAAAATCCTCCTGGGTGGCATTTGCCTCTTCCATGGCTGCACTGATTCCCAATGGAAATGTGCTGATGTAGGGCGTGATATTATAAACCGTCAAATGCCTTTTCATGGCTTTGGACAAATCCTCTTTGCCAGGATATAATTTCTGTAAAACCGGGAGCATGGCGAAGGTAAATCCCACATTTCCCATGCGCTCATAATTCCAGGAATGCTCATAGGGAATGGAACGCCAGAATACCTTCTTTAAATCCTGTTTGGTCAGCTTATTGCTATAATCACCGTGTATGCTAAAACTCATCAAAATCACCTCCTGTACCCTCTTCCTCTATAACTGCCCCAGGCTTAGGGCCGATAATCCCAAACATAACCATAATCAGCACCAGGCAGATGGAGAAAATTGCCACGCCTGTGGTGGTTACTCCCAGATATGCAACGATAAAGAACCCGATAAAGAAAAACGGTGCAACCTTTTTATTCATCATTGTCTGCGCCAGCATTGCAAATCCCAGCGCCGGAAGCAGCGCTGCCGTAATATCCATGCCGGTCTGTACAAACTCTGGAATTACGCCCAGCACCCGGGTTACCGCATCGGCTCCGAAATAAAATGCAATGGGGATACAGATAATCCCCCAGATATTCTGGACATATCCCGCAATCAGCATATCCCGGGTGAATGCCTTCACATTGCCATCCTCTGCGTCCCTGTCACATTTGTGGATAAATAAAAGCATCAACGGCTGTCCAAGCCCTGTATTTACCGCTAACATAACTGTGGCGATGGGAATGCCAAGGGTCAATGCCGCTTCCGGCCCAGCCCCGGCCTGGATTGCCAGCGACACCCCAAGCACCGTTCCCGAAATCAAATCCGGCGGGTTATATGCGCCTACGGAAATTGCCCCAATCATTGCAAGCTCCAATGTGGCGCCCATGATTATCCCTGCCTGCATATCCCCAAGCACCAGACCCACCAACGGTCCCAGCACAATGGGACGCTGCAGATAGCTGGTTCCAGTCAGCCATTCCGAATAACCCAGCAGGCCAATCAGGAAAATAAGTATTGTTTTTACTATCATGCTGTGTTCCCTCCTTTTTTTATGAAACGCCCCCTTCCTTTTGGTCCGGCGGCAAATCGTCGGAAGGCATTTCGAATAATGCTTCGCATCAGCCTTCCTCCTGTGTTAAAACAGCCCTTCACATTTTATCTTTTTCTCTGCGGGAACCATCTGGATAAAAAGATTTTTTCCACTTTCCATCATTTCCCGTACCATCTGCTCCTCCTCTGGAAGCAGATGGGCGCTTTTCCCATACTGCTTGGTTCCCTCCCGGTACGGCGTATTGCCGATATTCAAATCCTTTTCCCCGGTGGCTTCCATAACCACTTTGGCAGTCTTAAGGTCCTCGCAGATAATAAACAGTTTATACTTATCTGTCACCCCGCTCTTTAAGGCCTCTACTGCCTCCTGGGTATTTTTAATCACCACCTTTACCCCGGCAGGTTTCGCAAGCTTTAACGCATTCATCCGCAGAGGGTCATTTTTCACCGTATCGCTGACCAGCAAAAGGCAGTCCGCGCCAAGTGCAGACGTCCAGGAAACTGCCACCTGTCCATGTAAAAGCCGATAGTCCACCCGTGTCGCTTGAATCATAATTCCATCCTCCTTCTCTTAAAACTCATCATCTTCCAGTTCCTCTGTCCCTGGATTTTCGCAGTAAACCATGTTTTCCCGAGCCTCCTTGAGCGCCCCGGCAATAGCCGCCTTCGTATCCTCCCCTTGGTCTGACATCAGCATCCCGATTACAAATACCAACGAAATCCCCGTAACCACATGCACCCGTTCCTCCCCGGCCAGCGTGAGCGCATTGTTATTCACGCTTCCGCCCATCAAATCCGTCATAATAACCACCTCATCCTCAGGATTTTCTGCCAGGATTCTTTGAAATTCCGGCATAGGGTCCTGGCATTCCTCTGTGTAGGCATTGATGCAGATTAAATTTTCCTGGGGCCCGGCAATCAGCTCCACCGTCGTCCGAATGCCCTCCGCCATCCTGCCGTGGGTTGCAATTACATACTTACGCATCCTCTTTCCTCCTTTCCATTTCCTCTTTTTCTTTTATGATTTCTTTATAATCCTCTGTCTTGCAGTGAATTTTTTCTTCAAATTTTTCAAACAATGGGTGGCACAAAAACCCGTTCTTTTCCTCTGTTACCACGGCTGCAATGTATTGGAACAGCACCCCGGTAAACAACGGCGTAACTTCATTTCCCACCTGGTTCTCTACGACGCACACCCGTTCATTCTCTTCCACCTTTTTGTTGGTAACCATATAAATTTTTTCCGTTACCAGCCCGGTAGCTGCAAAGATTTCCTGCATCCTTCCATGTTTTTCATTGGTATCGATAAAGAACACAGCATAGTCCGGGGTAAGCTGCATATTTGGCCCATGGATGTACTCTTCGCTTTCATAGTACAAAGCAGGAATTTTCAAAGTCTCCTGGAACTTCAATGCTGCTTCCCTTGCAATTCCCACGCCTGCCCCGTCGCTTACAATTACCGCCTGGCTCATTTCTAAGAATTCCTGATAATGCTTTCTAGTAAATTCCTCTGCCTTCTGGTACATCTGGCTGTTTGCCTGGCAGCCTATCTTTATTTCAGCAAGAAGCCTCTGGCATTCCTCATGGCTCAGCGCCCCATTTTGTTTTCCAGCCTCCACGGCCAGCAGCATCAGATATTCCACCAAAGTGGAAAAGCCTAAGGTTACATAATCAACGGCCTCATTTCCTACGCCGTACTCAATCAGGCAATCTGCATACTCTTTCATGCCAGCATGCACATTTCCTGTCAGCACAATCGCCGGGATCTTATCTTCCTTCATGCACTTTACGGCTTCTATGGTATTGGTACTGCACCCACTCTGGGAAATGGTGATGCAAAAATATCTTTTCGCTTCTTCCCTCCGGTAATCCATATACTCCGTGGAGCTCATAAGCAGCACCCTGCTGCCGCAATAACTTCTCATAAAGCTTTCCGCCGCCATCGCTGCGTTGAGCGATGAGCCTGAGGCAATGATACAGATATCTTTCTGCTGGCTTTGCCGGTATAAATCTGCAAGCTCCCCCAGAAGCTCTCTCCTCCGTGTCAGATTCTCTTCCATTCTCTGTCCAGATATCTCCACATAATATCTCATATCCTTTTTCATGATAACCACCCATTCCTTCCGCCTTGCTCCGGCACAGTTTGAATCAGGCTCAAGCTGCAATGGAAACAAGTTTTCCACCGCGCGCCTTATTGTGGTTCGTTTAGTAATCCACTTGTTGATTTTATTATACCAAAACTTTTTCATTTTGCAATACCAATTTTTTTAATTACTGTACCACATTGATTTTTATTGGTAAATTTGCACAAACGCCTTGTGTTTTCTGGATTTTCTGGTATTCTTTCTCCTTACTTTTTCTTGTTTTGGTTCTATTTTTGTTATAATTGGTTCTATTTATCATACCAATTTTGTGAAAAATGACACCAGTTTAAAGAAAAAGACAGTGGATATCACAACTTCCTTCGTTGCGATTCCACTGTCTTCTTACTATTCTGCCAAATCCTTCTATGATACTCCGGCACCGTTCGCCCGCCGGATGATTTTTTAACTATTGATCTGCCTGTAGGGACGGCCATACACGCGCCTTCTGCCTGTCAGCAATTCGCCGCCATATACCAGGGTATACATAACAATGGCCATGATGCACCCGGTAATCACATCAAACACAGAATGCTGTTTTAAAAACATGGTAGATGCAATGATAGACGCCATCAACACAAATGAAATCCTCCGCACCCACTTTTTTTCCTTCAGCTTCTCGCTGTGCATTACAGAAAGGTGCACCCCAATGGAATTATACACATGGATGCTTGGAAACAGGTTGGTGGGCGTATCCACCATATACAGCCCCTGCACCATGGCGACAAAAATATTGTCGCTCTCAAATACCCTGGGCCTTAAATAATGTCCATTGGGATATACCGTAGATACCACCAGAAAAACCGTCATGCCCACAAACAGGAAAATACAGAGTTTATAATAATCCTGCGCATTTGTAAAAAAGAAATATGCAATTGCAAGCGCCACATACCCAAACCACAGGAAATAGGGGATGACAAACACTTCAATAAACGGAATATAATCATCCACCGGCATATGTATCACATGAAAACGCCTGGTTACCGTCTGCTCCAGATATGCAAACCAGGATAAATAAATCAAAAAATATGATAAAATCCATCCATGCCGATAACGATACAAAAAGTCTTTTACTGTCTCCTTCATGAAAATCACCCTTTTCCTGGAAACTGCGCAGAAACAGCTTGTGCAGGCTGCGCGGTTCCGTAACACTTTCCTCTAAATTATCTCACTGGATTATAGCACAGGAAACCCTAAGAAACAATGAATTTTTTCTGAATTAAGAAATTCTTATAAAATTTTACGGGGAATATTGCAAAATGGATTTCCATCCTATACCCCATGTAAAAGAAGCCCTGCTTTCACAAGGCTTCGGCTTTTTACTGCGGCTGATTTACCGGGGGTGCCTGCCACCCATTTTCCAGCCTTCCCGTTATATGATATTTTTTCTGGTTATACAATCCAAAAATGATAGACCTTGCACCCTTTTTATTTGCTGCTATTCAGTTTTATTCTTTGGTTCTGTCAAGTTCTGTAAGATTTACACCTGCAGTTGACAAGAGAACTTTTAATTCCATGCAGCGCATACCCATTAGTTCATATGTTTCAAGATCATTATTTTTTCCGCTGATAACATACAGTCCTGCAATCTTGAAAAAACAATTACAGAATCCCTTACAATGTCTGGCATACCAGGCATATGGCCATCTCCTAAACCATCAAACACATTGTTGTATCGTCTTTCCCATAGCATTATCGGGCGGCAAAGTCTATCAATTGTCTGACACTTCATTATTCGCTCTTCAACTTCTAAATACAAACAACGGCCAAAGATTCTTCCCACCTCATATTCCTGCCTTACAGGTATTTTAAATTGCTGGCAGCATATGCTCCACAAGCTTCGCAGAATGAGCTGCCGCCGCCTTTTCAAAGGAAGGATAATCCATCTCGGCGCTGTCGTCCGCCTTATCCGAAATCGCCCGGATAACCACAAAGGGCACATGGTTCAAATATGCGGCATGTGCAATGGATGCGCCTTCCATTTCAACGCAGAATCCCTGGAAGTTATTGATAATGCTCTCTTTCACCTGCTTATCGCTGATAAACTGGTCTCCGCTGACAATCCTTCCTGTGTATACGGCAATTTCCGGGTTTACCTCCTTACAGCATGACACTGCAAGCTGAGCCAAACGTTCATCTGCCGGGAATGCCAGGCAGCCCATCTGGGGAACCTCGCCCAGGGGATAACCGAACACCCGCACATCCACATCATGGTGAAGGGCATCGATAGATACCACAATATCTCCAATATTGATTTCATTCTTCAAAGAACCGGCAACGCCTGTATTGATGATGTGTGTCACTTTAAAGCAGTCACATAAAATCTGAGCGCAGACTGCGGCATTTACTTTCCCGATTCCGCTCCGTACAACCACAACCTCCGTGTTGTTTAATTTCCCTTCCAAAAATTCCATGGATGCCTTTTCCACCCTGCGGCGGATCACCATCTTTCCTTTCAGCGCTTCCACTTCCAGCTCCATAGCGCCGATAATTCCAATTTTTTTCATACTATTCTCCTGCTGCGTTAGATTTCTTATTCCGGATATACCAAGTGTTTCTCGTCTATCTTGTATAACGTATGCTCCAAATAGCGGTTGGCCAGATATTTTGCCATTCCCAGGTTCATGTCCAGATAATTGCCGCAGTCCTTGGGGCTTGCTCCTGGCACTTCCCCTTCATAATCCCGGATAAACTCATACATATCCGTAATCAATTTTATAATGTCTTTGGATTCATAGTCCCCTGCCAGCAGCAGATAGAAGCCGGTACGGCATCCCATGGGGCCGAAATAAATAATTTTCTCCCCGTATGCCGGATCATTGCGCAGGTAAGTAGCCGCCAAATGCTCTATGGTATGTACCTCTGCCGTATTCATGACCGGCTCATCATTGGGCGACGTCATCCGCAAATCAAAGGTTGTAACCACCTCATCGCCTACATAATCTTTTCTGGAAACATAAATGCCTGGCTCTAATTTGATATGGTCTATGGTAAAGCTGGCAATCTTTTCCATGGTCTTGCACCAGGCATGCTTTTCTGCTGCGAAAACCTCCTCTGCTGCCTTGGGAAGCTGGGACAAACTCGTAATGCCTGGCACCTCCTCCCGGATGGTTCCATATCCATTTTCTGCATGGATAAAAGGCACGCCCGCTTCTACTGCAGCATAATAATCTCCCTGGACGTCTCCCACATAAACAGCCTGCTCTAATTGATTTCTCTCCATCACCAGGCGGATATTGCGTCCCTTCTCCCTGCCTGTCCTGCCAAAAGATTCAAAATCGTCAAAATACGCTCCCAGCTTGTGGTATTCCAAAAATGCTTCAATATACCCGTCCTGGCAGTTGCTGACAATGCTCAAATGATAGCCGCTGTCCCGAAGCTGCGTTAAAACCTCCTCCAGGCCCTCTACCAGAACTCCGCCATGACTGCGGATATATTCATTTTCCCTTTCACAGCAGCAGGAAAGCAATTCCCTGCGTTTCTTCATTTCAAATTCAGAAAAAAGAATATCTGAAATTTCATACATGCTCTTTCCCATTACGCCCTGGATCATGTCTGCAGTAATAATTTTTTCAATATCAAATTTTTTTTCCAGTGTCTCCTGCCAGGACGCTGCCACTCCTTTTGATGAATCCCATAAGGTTCCATCCAAGTCAAATATAATCCCTCTTCTCATGGTTCCTCCTTTTCTAATTGAAATGCCCGCTCCGCTCCGGCTGCAAATCGTCGGAAGGCATTCCTAGTAATGCTTACACCGGCCTTCCTCCTGTCCTCCAATACATCTTTTCACATTTTATCACGTTTTCCGCCTAAAATCAATGTCGCCATTGCGCAAAGCAGCACGCCGATTGGATATACAACCCCGCTTTTCTGGCAGAACCACAGCTTCCTTAAATAGCCATGGCTTTGCGTACTGGGCGAAATAACCTCAACCACCCAATCAGCTCCGCATGCCGTCCTTCCGGGAGGTTCCAATAGTCTTTCGAGTCATAAATGGGTTCCCGGGGCAGCGGCATATGCTTCCCTTCTGCTATTCCATCTTCATGTCAGGCTCCTCTGCCTGCTGCACCAGCAATGCCAATTCCTCCAGCTGCTTTTCATCCACGGCGCCTGGCGCCTCTGTCATCAGGCAGGAAGCATCCTTCACTTTGGGGAACGCAATCACGTCCCGGATGGAATCGCACTGCATCATCAGCATCACCATACGGTCCAGCCCATAAGCAAGGCCCGCATGAGGGGGCACGCCATACTTAAAAGCATTCAGCAAGAATCCAAACTGCTCATAGGCGCGTTCTTTGGTAAAGCCCAGCACCTCCAGCATCTTCTCCTGAATATCATCCTGATGGATACGGACAGAGCCGCCCCCAAGCTCCGTACCGTTTAACACAATGTCATATGCCTTGGCCCTCACTGCCCCTGGGTCAGAATCAATCTTATCCCAATCCTCCTCCATGGGCATGGTAAAGGGATGGTGCATTGCCATAAAACGATTCTCTTCCTCCGACCACTCCAGCAGTGGGAATTCCGTTACCCACAGGAAATTATACTGGTTCTTATCCAACAGCCCCAGCTCTCTGGCCAGCTCCAGGCGCAGCGCTCCCAATACATCCCAGACTACTTTGTCTTTATCAGCAGCAAAAAGCAGCAAATCTCCTGGCTGGCCCTGCATACGCTCCACTAAAGCTTTCAGTTCTTCCTCCGTCATGAATTTTGCAAAAGAAGACTTGTAAGTCCCATCCTCATTTACCGCCAGATACGCCAATCCCTTGGCGCCATAGCCTTTGGCAAATTCCACAAACTTGTCAATCTTTTTCCTGGGCATAGTCCCCTGGCCCTTGGCATTGATGCCCCGGACAGAGCCGCCTTGCCCCAAGGCTCCGGTAAATACGCCAAAGCCGCACTCTTTTACTACGTCAGACACATTGACCAATTCCATGCCAAACCGGGTATCCGGCTTATCGCTGCCATAGCGGTCCATGGCCTCCTGCCAGGTCATCCGGGGAATGGGAAGCTTCACCTCCACGCCAATGGCTTCCTGAAATACATATTTTAATAAACGCTCATTGACATCTATCACATCATCTACATCTACAAAAGACAATTCCATATCCGCCTGGGTAAATTCCGGCTGGCGGTCTGCACGCAGATCCTCATCCCGGAAACATCTTGCAATCTGGAAATACCTGTCATACCCGGAACACATCAAAAGCTGCTTAAACAATTGAGGGGACTGGGGAAGCGCATAAAAACTTCCTGGATGCACCCGGCTTGGCACCAGGTAATCCCTGGCTCCCTCCGGCGTGGATTTGGTCAGTATAGGAGTCTCAATTTCCAGAAACCCTTCCTGTTCCATAAAGTTACGCAGCAGCATGGACACTTTGCTTTTCATCATCAGATTCCGCTGGATATCAGGCCTGCGCAAATCCAAAAAACGGTAACGCAGCCGCATGTCCTCTTTTGTCTGGGAATTTTCCTCAATGGGGAAGGGCGGCGTCTCGGATTCCGACAGGATACGGATATCCTCTGCAATCACCTCAATGTCACCTGTCTTTAAATTCTCATTCACCGCTGCCGTCCGCTTTTCCACGGTTCCTGTCACTGCAACTACAAATTCGCTCCGCAAAGCTTCCGCCTTGGCAAATCCTTGGCTGCCTACCTTAGGCTCGTCAAATACAATCTGAAGCAAGCCGGAACGGTCCCGCAAATCTATAAAAATCAAGCTTCCCAAATTCCTTCGTTTCTGCACCCAGCCCATTACCGTAACCTTCTGTCCGATATTGCTGCTGGAAACCTCGGTGCATCTGTGGCTTCTGTGGAGCCCCTTCATTGATTCTGCCATGTTCTTTCCTCCTGAAATTACTTCTGCTTCTCACTTTTATACTCTGAAAAATTCTTTTATTTCCCCATATCCTTCTTTCGCCAGCTTTTCCTTCTGGAACTTTTTATTCTTGTTCATACGGGCGACAAGAACCTGTTTTCCTGCTTTCCGTTCTTCCTGGGCCTTTGCAATCACCTGGGACAGCTTTTCTCCCGGATAATTTTTCTCAACTAAATAAGCAATTTTTTCTGACTGCCCCGGCACCTGGAAACCATTTTCCAACAGCAGCAGGATAATCCGTTCAAAGCCAATGGAAAATCCGCAGGCCGGCACGTCGTTTCCTGTGAATTTGCCAATCATCTTATCGTAACGGCCGCCTCCGCCGCAGCTTCCGCCAAATTCCGGCATGGCAATCTCAAAAATAGTCCCTGTGTAGTAGGACATGCCCCGTACCAGCGCAGGGTCAAAAACCAGGTCAAATTCTGCCTCCTTGGTGTCATTCACACATGCTGCAATTTCTTCCAAATTCGCGGCCACATCCGCTTCCAGAAAATCTCCAAGCTTCTCTGCCAGATAGGAAAGCCCATCTGCCACATCCGCTTTGCCCTTCAGGTTCTCAAACAATTCCAGGTACTTATCTATGGGTGCTTTCCCAAATCCGCTTTTTTCCAATTCCTCCGCTACGCCTTCCAGGCCGATCTTGTCCATCTTGTCCAGGATAATAAAAACCGTATCATAGGAATCCTCTGAAAATCCGCTGTAAGCTGCCATGGCTTTCAAAATCCGCCTTTCATTGATACGGATTTGGAAACCATGAAAGCCCAGCCTGCCCAGCGTGGTTGTGGTGGCAAGAATCAATTCAATTTCTGCCAGATTGCTGGGTTCCCCCAGAATATCAATATCACACTGCATAAACTGGCGGTATCTTCCCCGCTGGGGACGATCCGCCCGCCATACGTTTCCCATCTGCAATGCTTTGAAGGGAGCAGGCAGACTGTTGGAATTGTTGGAATAAAACCTTGCCAGGGGAACCGTCAAATCATAACGCATGCCGAAATCCACCACATCATTTTCATTCTCTGCCGTCTCTAATTTCAGCTTTTCCCCACGTTTTAATACTTTAAAAATCAGCTTTTCATTTTCCCCGCCCTGCTTGTTGGTGAGATTCCCAATGTTCTCCATACAGGGTGTTTCAATGGGGGTAAATCCAAAGCTGCGGTACGTTTCCTTGATTACGTTCATCACATAATCCCGGATCTGCATTTCCTCTGGTAAAATATCTTTCATGCCATTTACAGGCTTCTTTGCCAATGCCATTTCTTTGTCCTCCTCTTTTTAATGAAATGCCCCCTTCTCTTCGCTCCGGCGGCAAGTCGTCGGAAGGCATTCCGTATAATGCTTCGCATCAGCCCTCCTTCGCCCGGCGGCAAGTCGCCGGAGGACAGTTCGAATAATGCTTTGCTTACGGCGTATTCCTCTACAGCTAAAAACCATTATACGTTTCGTCCTATGCTGTGTCAATGATTTTTGACAGGCAGCCACATATCTTTTTTATACAGCTATTGCTATTATCAAATGCTCTCAGCCTTATTCATTTGCAAATAATACTCCAAAAAATTATATAAAAAAAGCACAGGCATTTTACTGCCCATGCTTAGGAACAGTCGCAAATTACTCTGCACTGTTCCTTAGTGCGTGTTTAAAAATTGCTTTCTCGTAAACATCCTGCCGTGTCGCCAGTAAATAGTCAGACCCTTTTATCTTGGAATTAAAAAATCCCAATTAACGTTTTTCATCAATAAACCAACTTTCATCATTATGGCGTTTCAAATTCACAGCTTCATTATCATAATATTCTATCCGTCTTCTACACTACAGCTGGAACTTACTTGCCTGGTCATTCTGCCGGCGGCTCAATTCCACAAGTCCCTGGGTATCCTCCGTACATTCATCGATTGTCTGGGACAGAAGCATCATGCTTGCGCTTGTCTCTTCTGTAGACGCTGCATTCTGTTCCACCACGCTAGCCAAACTGTTTGCAGAATCTGTTACGATCTTCTTTAAGGAATTCAAAACCTCTGTCTGTCCGCCGATTTCTTTTGTAACTCCCTCTACCAAAGAAACCTCCTGTTTCAAACTCATAAACGCCGTTCTGGTTTCTTCCAGGCATTTCTGCTGCTTTTGCACATTGTCGATGACTTCCTGCATCTTGCTTACAGAAACTTCTACATTGCCCACCAGCTCTTTTACGATTCCTTCAATCTCCTGGGCATTGCCTGAGGATTCCTCGGAAAGGTTTCTGATTTCTTCCGCTACAACAGCAAATCCCCGGCCAGCATCTCCGGCTCTGGCTGCCTCTATGCTGGCATTCAAAGAAAGCAAATTGGTCTGAGATGCCAATCCCTTAATAATTTCGATCGTCTTATTGATATCTGCTGCAGAATTGTTGTTGCGGTTGGTCTGCTCTGATACCACATCAATGGCTTCAATGGTCACACTAGTAATGCGCTCTAACTCCTGGATGCTGTCGGCAGCTCCTGAGGAGTATTTTGCCATAGCAGAAACAGCTTCCTCCAATTTCTGTACGCCGGTCTTTTCCACCTCAATAACGCCGCCCAGCTCTGTGATTTTTTCATTCATCGTCTCTGTTTCATTGGCACTGTTGGTTGCTCCCTGTGCCAAATCATCAATAGCCTGGTTGGTGTTCTGGATGCTTTCTGAAATATAGCCAAATTTCTCACTGAACTTCTCACTGCTCTGATTCAAGGTCTCGCCGGTTTCAAGCACACTGCCGATCATAGTGGCCAGCGACTGCCGGACATCCTCCAGGGAACGTGCCATCTCACCAATCTCATCTCCCCGTTTCCGTAACTTAGGGCTTATGGTAAAGCTCAAATCCCCGGTAGCCACCTGGCGCAGGTGGCCCTCCACAACCTTCACGCCCTTGGTAATCCGGCTTCCGCTCAACGCAGAAATAACCAATGCCGCTGCCAGCATGATAACCGCCGCAATGCCGTAAATCGTCAGCATCCCTGCAAACTCCTTTTGAATGCTCTCTTTCCTTGCATCAATCTTCGCATTCATCTCATCCACATAATTGCCTGTAGCCACTGCCCATCCCCAGGGCTCAAACATCTGGCAGTACGCGATTTTCGGCGCAACTGTCACTCCATCTGATTTTGTGAAATAAAACTCGTTAAATCCGCCGCCGCCTTTGGCAGTACTCACAACGCTTTGGGTAACCTTCACGCCATTCTGATCGGTCAAATCATACCGATTCGTTCCTTCTTGATCTGTTAAAATCGGATGTTCTACCAATACGTAATCTTCCCCATCTATCCAAATATAGCCGGAAGCATCCTCACGGTAGCGCATGGCACGGACTGCATCTGCAGCCATTTTCTGCGCCTCTTCCTCTGTAATCTTGCCGCTCTGGCTTTGGTCGTAATAATTCTGCACCACAGCCAGCGCCCCCTGTACCTGAGACTGGATCTCCATACAATAGCCATCCATCATCGTCTCTTCATACAGCTGGGCTGATTCATCCATAGACTGCCTTAAATAATAAACGCCCAGGCAAGCCAATCCAATTGTAGGTATAGAAACCATAATACAGATAATAGATACTAACATTACGGTCAGGCTTCGGTATTTCTTTGTCTTTTGTTTCTCATTTGTCTTTTTTTCTTTCATAAATCCTCACCTTTCACTTTCAAAACACATTCTAATATCTTTATTATACACATTTACCAAGCAAAGTCAAGAAATCAGAATTTTTTTGGAGAAAAATTACAAATTCAGAAAAAACACTAAACCACGGCCTTCCCTTTTTCTAAAAAAACATTCTCCGGCGGCTGAATACCAGCCTTTCCAAAAAAACTGCTGATATCTAACCGCCGGAGCCATTTAAAATTACTCCTGCCTATTCCATCTCTTTTTCGTCCAATTCCTCATCTGCCACCCGTTCAATATGCATTGCCAGGTATCCGATTTCCACTTCGCTCAACTCGCATCGCAGATTCCGTTCCACCTGCCTGCATACCCGCTCTGCAATCCCAAAAGCATTGGGAAACTTTATGCCCATATAATCATTCATGTTAACCTTCAGTTTTTCCCCTTTCATGGCACGAGCCGCCATGTAGCGGATATGGTTCATCAGCCGGTTATATGCCAAAGACATCACATCAATGGGCCTTCCAATTTCCTGTTCAATCTGGGAAATGCACTCCCGGACAGCCTGAGCCACCTGCATGGCCTGGGAAACCTTCTCATCCTCAATCGCTGAATGGATATGCAGCGCAATATACCCAACCTCATCTGCATCAATCTCAATGCCCATCTGGGTTTTTAAAATGGGGATAATCTGCTCCGCCACCTTGTATTCCATATGGAACAGAACCCGGATATCCTCGGTCAGCGGGTTGCTGATTTGTTCCTGGCCTCTGATGCGCCGGACAGCGTATTCAATATGGTCTGCCATGGGGAAAAGTATGTTTCTGTCAATTTTTCCAAATTCCTTTTCTGCTGCATCCAGTATCTGGCTGGCAATCTCCAGGCAGGCTGGAGAAATGGATTTCAAAAGTTCCCCTGGATTTCCCCGGTCTGTAGATTTCTGGAGGGAATACACGGTAACCCCCGGCCCTGGTTCCAGCCTTTCTGTAATCTTTTTGCCAAATCCAATTCCTTTTCCCATCAGCAGATATTCCTGGTTATCCTCCGATTGGATTCCAATCACTGTATTATGGTTCAATACTTTCTTTACTCTGTACATACTTTTCCCCGCCTGTATTTATCCCTTTATGGAAGCTTCAGCTTTCACAGTAAACACTCCATCATGCTCAGCCTGCCGTTTGGCGGGCCGCATGGCCATCTTTATTATGGAAGCCTTAGCTTTCACAGTAAACACTCCATCATGCTCAGCCTGCCGTTTGGCGGGCCGCATG
>CANDGI010000012.1 GCA_947384285.1 uncultured Lachnospiraceae bacterium | reverse complement strand
GATTTTAAAGGCTTCCGGCACCCCTGCCAAGAATCGATGCGACAGGATTTGAACCTGCGACCTCTGCGTCCCGAACCAGAAGTTCCACGCTTTTTCCCATGCATACGTCTCTTTTCCCCATAATATACGTTGGGATGCCCTTTTATACGTCTGTTTTTCCCCCTTATATACATTCCCCTGCACTTTTTCGTATTTTTGTTGGAACTTTGTTGACCCTCCCCAAAAACCATTGATTCCACCTGCTTTTTATGGTATGGTTATCAGTGAAAACAACCGTGTTACAGGGTGCGTTGGCCTTCATTCCTAAAAGGATGGGGGTGATGCCTATGAAAAATCATTTTGATTTTAAGGATTTAATGACCTTTGGTCTTTTCCTTTTGGCATTGCTTACGTTCGTTTTTACGTTTTGTAAGTAGCCTTACATAGCAAAACCACCCTTGTACTTTGACCGGTGTAAGGGTGGCATTGCTATCTTTAACATTTAGTCAACCCCTTGTGGGCGGTTGTTTTTATGCCTATAATATAGCACATCTGCTAAGAGTGTTCAAGAAGTTTTTTTGAAATGGACAGTGCTTTTACCCAAAGATTCCATCCACCATCTCCCCATGTTTGTTTTTCCACTTCTTGCTGACATGGTTGTAAATGTTCGCAGTCACGCTTATGTCGCTGTGACCGAGCCATTGTTGCACTTTGGCTAACTCCCATCCTTCCTCAAACAGGATGGCACAGCAGCTGTGCCTCAGCCCGTGCAAAGTTAAATCCTCTGGGACTTCCCCACACCTTTTGACTGCTTTCTTAAACAGCTTGCTCATATAATCAGGGCTGTATACCCTCCCGTCCTCCCATGTGAACACATATCCATTTTCAGAGTATATCCCCAGTTCTTTCTGGGATTCCATCAGCTCCAATAAGTCCCCTTTCACGCTTTCCAGTAATGGCAGGTATCGGTGTGAGCTTTTTGTTTTTACGTTGTCCCTGAAGATATCCCCATGTTCTCCCCTTACCACTGTATGGTTTATGGCTATCTCGCCTTTCCCAAAGTCAATTGCGCCCCACCTTAAACCCAGAAGCTCCGAACGCCTCAGCCCATAGTATAAGCCCAGCTTTGAGAAGCAGTACAGTTTTTCAAACATTGGCTCGCTTTTAACATAGGCAAGGAATGCCATTGCCTGTCCCTTGTCCATGTATGCTTTTTCCTTTACGTTATCTTCCTTCACCCTCGGCACCTGCACTTTGTCCGCAGGGTTCGTGTCTATGACACCCTGTACCACTGCATCATTTAGGAATTCCTTTATCAGGGCTGCATGGTCCCTTACCGTCCTTCTTTTTAAGCCTGTATTGGAGCCTTCATGGCAGACGTTCATCCTCCCATGCTCCAGCGCCCATTCATAGTATGCCAGCAAATCTTTAGGCTCTAAATCCTCTATCATGATGTCCTTTCCGCTGAAATATTTCAGTATGGCTTTGCTCCGGCTTTTATATCCCCATGCCGTCGTGATTTCTGTCTGCCCTGACTTATAGTCCACCCACCTCCTGAAACATTCAATAAATGGATGCTTCTTTTTCTGCTCTGTTTCCCTGCACAGTTCCTTTTCTTTTTCCTGCACGAGCCGTTCCTTTATCTTTTCAGCTTCCCTTTTCTTATGTGAGTTGACGGAAATGCCAGTGGATTTTGTGTCCTGCTTACGTTGGCTCCCGACATAATAACTGATAACCACATAATATTTCCCTTTCCTTTCAATAAGGCATCCGCCTACGTTGTTTTCCTTTGCCATGGCTGTTCCCTCCTGTCTCTGTCTTTTTTTAGTGTGGGGATGGTAACGCTGCCATCCCCATTTGTCAATGTTATTTTTTGTGGGCTGTATGTCCACGCCTGTCCTGCCCCCTGTCAGGCTGCCCCATATTCTTTCAGGCTGATAACGAATCCTGCCGTTTCGGGCAGCTGGTAATTCACCCATATGTACTCATGCCCAATGTCCCTGTGTTCCTTTGACGCTTGGCATGACTTGCTCACGTCCGCTAATTTGTAGCATTTCCAGCCGTAAGGGATAAGGTAGGCATCATATAGGTCGTCCCCATTTTCCGCCCTGTACCCGCAGAGCATGGTTTTACATTTCGCCCGCTGTATGGTTTTCAGCATCCTCACCTGCTGGCTGTGTGGGAGTTCACATGCATAGATTTTGCCAGATCCAGCGCCCCTTAATTCTTTCCGGTAAGGTGGGTCGGCGAACACAAACGCATTGGGGTTGTCCGCAATCCCCGCCATTAAGTCAATCCCATCCATGTTCAGCACATGGACGCCCTTTAAACGCTCATGCACTTTCGGGATGTGGAACTTTATGTCCGCCCTGTATGCATTTGTGTCACGGTAGGCTTTTGCCGAAAAATCTTTCCGTGTCCCGTTGAAGCTCTGTGTAATCAGGGTAAACACCATGGCGGATTTTTCAATGTCGTCAAGCCCCCTGTAATGGCGTTTCCTGTGTTCCGCCGCTTCGTTAAAGAATTCCCTCCCATACCAGAGCTTTCCAAGCCTCTCCGTCAAGATTTCCCCTTTCTGCCTGTCCGCCAGGGTTTTCATCAGGCACGCAAGGTCTTTGTCAAGGTCATTCAGTACCTCCAGGCTGCTCCGCGGATGGTTTAACAGCACAGCCCCCGAACCCATGAAGGGTTCGTAGTAGGCTGTATGTTCCGGCATGAGCAGGCTTATGGTATGCGCCATCCTTAATTTGCCCCCATACCACTTGTATGCTTTAATCGTCATAATGCAATCACCTCATCTTCCTCTGTGTCCGTGCCCGTTTCCTCTGCAAGGAGGATTTTGTAAAAATGTCTTTTATTCCCTTTTATGCTGACAAGCGTGTCATAAGGCCTGCCTTTCCCATTTTCCAAAGCCCCCATGATTTTTAAGCGTTTCAGAATCTCAATCCGTTTGTAGCCAACTTCCTTATGTTCTTTTATGAAACTGTCCATGAGCTGCGTGGACATATAGCCGTATCCGTCTTTTATGAATATCCCCGTGTCAGGGTTGTCCGGTAAATCTTCCCCATTTTCCCTGATGTATCTGCTTAACGCAAGGTGCATTTCCAAAAGCGTGGCCCTACCCTGCGCCAGTTCCGCTGTATGTTCTTTCCGCAGGATGTCTGAAGCTTTATTTTTAATGCTGTCGATGTCATCCCTTATGAACCCGCAGGATAAATCAAGGAAAACATCGAAGCAGTTTTTTTTCGTGTAAAAATCTTTACGTGTAATTGTAATGAGGTCTGACATTTCACCGTCTTCCGAAACCACATACAGCTCCAGTGAAACCCTGCAGCTGCTTGTGTCCCTCATTTTCACTGCATAAACACTGTACCAGCCGTTTGTATGTATTAATTCACCTAATCTCTGTTTGTCCATCATGTTTCACTCCTTTATATTTAAACTTAATTTTTCGTTCTAAAATAAAGGCACACTTCTTAAGCCGCCCCGTATATGCCCGGAGACAGCCTGTATTTTCTGCGCTAGCACCATATGCTTTCAGCAGCCCCTTTTTTATACGTGCATATCCGTAAAAATCCAGTTCGCTTACTCTTGTCAATGTACCCTTTATAATTCTAAGGTTTATACATCCATGTTTACCGCCTCCCTTGCTGTACCTTATGATATTATTATATAGCGGTTATGCTATCAATACTATATGTCTGATACGAATGATATAATGCCTTGTATACGCGGTATAAAGCCATGCTAATAAAAAAATCCATGCCATGCCATTTGATGGTTTTGCAATGCCTGAAAAAAAAGACGGTGTTTTTGCGCACACCGTCTTTTTAAAATTTTTTGTAATTTTTTTTATTTTATTTTTCATTGCGCAGGTTCCTGATTGTGATGAGGGAATCAATATATCCGTAATGCTTCCCCAACAGGCTGTGGAACTCTTCCAGCGATTCCGCCGTCTCACCCTCCCATTCACGGTAACCTATCTGCCCTAACGCCTCCTTCAGCAGCTTCTTGCTGTCCGGTTTGTCCGACCTTTTCCCATAATGGAAGTAGTGGCAGATTTTAAACAGGGGCCCGTCCCTGTCCAGACGCCTTTCCCAGTCAGGAGACAGCAGGGTTTTCAGTGCTGCCCCTACCTTTTTTGCCCCTGCCACGCTGTCAGTGCCATTAGCCAGCCTGTAGTGTCCATCATAATTTTCATTATAGAAGCATTTCCAGTCAGCATCGCTAAGGCCCCCTATTTCAAACGCAACAGGGTTGTCCCGCCTGAAATGCTTAATGTCTATCCCAAACCTGCTGCATATCTCCGCCGCCTCCCTGTTGGAGATTTCAAACCTTTCCCCACGGTTGATGCGGTCAAAGCGCTGTCTTGAGACAGGGAGCCAGTTCCCATAGATTGGGTAGGCCCTTGGCTTTCTCCCTTCCCCCTTTTCTTCAATAAAGCAGTCCGCTTTTTTAATGTGGTAATAAACATACTTTATCACATACAGGTTAATCATAATCGGAAGCCCTGTATTGCTGTCAAACAGGTTCCTGATTCTTTTGGGCTGGTTGTCTGTCTGTCCCGCCATGTAAAACACCGCCTTTCTGTGCCATTCCATTATACAATGGCGGCAGACAAAAATCACCCTTTATTTTGGCTGCTGTTATAAACACAGGTTCCATCCCAGCCTGACATGGTAACGGTAACCAAAAACCATCCTTTATTTTGGCTACCCGGACAGGACACATTTTCTTGGGAGTGCACTTCCAACGCACACGCTTAAATCCACTGTATGGGATGTTCCATCTTCTGTCTGTATGCTACATTTCCTCAGTATGCTGTTGGATTGCATTTGCTTTGGTGCATCCATTCATTACATGTTCCCTCCCATTGCCTTCGCAATCTTTGCCTTAATCTGTTCCGCTGTGTATTTCCCATTTGCAAGTGCCACTAACTGTTCCATGGAAAGTCCCCTCATATAGGCATTTACTAACTGGGATGTAGAAATGTTCAGAACTCCGAATGGCAAAATTTGACTGTATTTTCCCGCATTATAGGTTAAACTCCCCACTGTCTCTGTAAGTTTTACCAGTTGTGCTTGTTGCTGTCTTAGCTGGATGTAATTGGCCTGCAGCAGTTTGATGATGTCATTTTCATTTACCATGGTTTCTTTCTCCTTTCCAATTTTTATACCCCTATATCACCTTGGTGTATGCCACATTGCCCGATTCCTTTTTCCCATAAGATAAACTTTATCTTTACATTGGTGCTTCCTTTTATCTGTTGTTTATTTTTTATATAATATGGATGATATTTTTATCTTTATTAAATTGATTTTATCCATATAGTTAATAAATTCTTTTTAATATGTACTTACTTTTTTCAATATGTATTTAGGTTGTTTTCTGGATTGTGCCATCATATCTATCCTATCTCCACACTTTTCCTCCTTGTATTTCTTATACTGCTTGTATTCTCTTTGCTTTTCCTTGTGTCCTCATGTGTTCCCTTGTTTTCAATAAAAAAGAGTGGATAAACGGCTAGTATACTTATTGCTATTGCTAAACATAGTGAATATGCATTTAATGTCTCGTTATCTTTAATTGCTGTATTTTTCATATATTACACGCTTTTTATGATAAATGGCAATCCAACTGAATGGATTGCCATCTAATACTGTGTTAAACTATGTTCTTTTATTGCTTGTTGTATAAACCATTATGCTCTAAGCATTCTTTTGTTGTAAAAAAAATTTCTATTGTCATTTTTTAAAACCCATAAAAGCTTGCTATCCATTCATCTGTCTTATCTGTATCTGGATTGATAAACCTAAACCATTTGATTGCATCTTCTCTACAATGCTCTACATCCCCTATATATTGAATGCCACTTGAAGTATGTTCACCTATTTCTACTGTGTCACCAGAAATACAATCTACAAGATAATGGGTACCATCTTCATGTTGCTCTACTCTATATCCAGCTTCTAACTCATAATTATCTCCAAGTGCTTCTCTTTCCTCAGGTGTCATGTTATTTATAATTTTTGCTCTAGCTTGATGTGCTTTTGATTCTGTGGAACCTGTGTTTCCACTTGCTATTGCTTGTTTACATTCCTCTATCAACCTCTCTTGCTCCGCTTTCCGCTCAGCTTCTTTGTCTGTTTCCTTTTGTTCCGCTGTCTTGAACTCAAATTCATCTGATGATAAACTTGCTACTGTTCCTGTGTTTGATGTGTAAGCGTTTATAAGAAGCTGCAGAGCCTCTTCCTTAGT
The DNA here is from genome assembly GCA_947384285.1 of uncultured Lachnospiraceae bacterium. Taxonomy (GTDB): domain Bacteria; phylum Bacillota; class Clostridia; order Lachnospirales; family Lachnospiraceae; genus Petralouisia. The sequence continues at coordinate 71,494 of CANDGI010000012.1, read as the reverse complement.
AAGGCTTTCGTCCCATCTGGTATCTAACTCTGGGTTTATGATATTACGTTCTGATGCTACCGCTAAACCAGCATATAACTCCGTTGGCAGTCCCTTGTCCGCGTCTTTTATACTCTCATTTAATGCATCTAATTTATCTTGTCCTGACATACCATTATCTTTCGCATCTGTAAATTTTATGTCTATGTTGTTGGTATTTATCTTTGACAGGTCGTCTCTGTAATACCTGTTTACAAGCATGTATACCGCTTCTGCTCTGCTGATGGCTGAATTGTAGGTTGTTTCATTAAGGTCTCCACTGTCTGTTGATAAATAAGAGTTGTTATTAAGATTCTGTGCATATACATTGTACTCTGAATTGCCTACTGCTTTTGTGAAATCTCCATCTTCTTTAACCTCTTGAACTGGCGTGTCTGCTCGGTAAACCATTGCCATAAACTCTTTTCGTGTTAAAGATTCATTCATGTTGGCTTTGCCTTGCTCTGTGTCTGGAAGTAAATTGTAATATGCATTTAACCCTGCTAAAAATGCTGTATGATATTCTTCTTCATTATCTACTTTTAAATTTTGAAGTTGTGTATAGTCAGGAAATTCTACATTATCAATATCTGTATAACGGTCTGCTGTAATTGCTGCTAGTAATGCTTTCATGTAGAAATTTGTATCTCCATTTGTTGCTCCATTTTGTGCATTAACAATTGATGTTAAATTCCCAAGGCTTAATGCTCCCATGAGGGTGTTGTTGTTATCATTCTCCCCTTTACTGTTGGTATAAAACATTCCCTCTTTGCCTGTGTCTGTTTTTTGCACTCCTACTGTTGTCTCCCAGTTTTCCCTAATCTCTGGCACCGTCTCCAAGGATGCTAACTCTGTCCAGCCTAATTCCTCCTCTTTCCCTTTTATATCCCCTGTCTGTTCATTATTTGATGTTGCTTTGTCACTGTCTAAATCTGCCGCTCCTGCTTCTTGGTTCCCCTCCATCATTTTCATTGTTTCCTGTGTGTTAGCTGCACAGCCCATAAACTGTGATGCCATGATTATTAATGTTAATGTGGGTACTGCTATTCTCCTGACTTTCATAAATTTTTTATTCATGTTTGTTACCGCCTTTCCCTTGTTTGAAATTTTTTATTTCGTGTATGTTTTGTTGGTTTGTTTTCTATCCCACCTATCTCTACGTTGCCATTGCCGCTAAACCACTTTATTTACACCATCTTTAAAGGTAAGCGCCTAGCTTGGAACTGTCCCAACACTAGGCGCTTTCGTTACATTTGTTGTATAACCTGTCATTTTTGGCTATGTGCCAGCTTTTTATGGACGGATAAATCCTGCTACGGTTACGGCATTGCTTAAGCCTGCCAGAACCCGGTCAAGGTTCTTTAACAGTTTTGCTTTGTCCAGTCTTTTGATTGCCTGTGTGATGTCATTTAAGGTTAAACCCTTAATGACCTTTTCACCTGTTTCCAGACTGTCCTTACTGAAATCCCCATTTCCTGTGATGGCATTTACCGCATCTTTCCCCTGTGGGAGTATGTATATCTCATTATCGTTTGGGTCTACCTTCAGCAACCCTGCCGCTTCAAGGTTCTCTATGCTCTGGTCCATCATGTCCAGTTCATCATATCCGAAAGTCATGCCCTCTTCATACTGGTCAAGCTTCTCCCTTAGGCTTGTCACTTCTTCTCCATATATGGTCTGTGCCTCATCGAACTCATCCAATGACTGTAAAAGCACCAGCGCTGATAAGTCATCTTCGTTTAATTCAATCTTTTGTGTATCCATGTTTTTATCTCCTTTTCTTTTTTAGTATGGTACATTATATCATCTTTGAGCAATCGTTTCAATGCTTATAGCATATTTTTATTAACCTGCTGATATAAAAGGAACTGTAAAATGATGGTATAAAATCTTATTATGCTATGGAGGTTCCCTTATGGTTCGTGGTCTTGGTGAAAAATTACAGTCGCAGCGCATGCTGCATAAACTCTCACAGAAAGAAGTCGCATCCATGCTTGGCGTGTCACCTGCCGTTATTTCCAACTATGAAAATGGCGAACGCACGCCAAGCGTTGAAATGCTTATGTCACTGGCTGGCCTTTACCACTGCTCCACAGATTATCTCCTTGGGCTTAGCAAAGACACGAATGACAGGCTGCTTGACTGCCCCATGCTTTCTGATAAACAGATGTCCTTACTCCAGAGTTTCATTTCCTCCCTCGGGTAAGGCATTTAACATTCCCTGCATTTCTTTCAATATCCTGTGCAGGGCTTTTACTGCATAAAGTGTGTTCCGTTCTTCCTTTGTCAGCTCTAAATTTTCTTCCAGCAGTAAGGCTATGCTTGCAGCTTCGTCCAACAGTTCCTTGAAATCCCCCCTCCCTTTTTCCATGCCGTCTGTGTTTCCTTTCATTGCTTTTTCTCCTTTCATATGTTTTTATTGGGATGGGATTGTAACGCTGTGGGGTCTGGTGTCAAGACTGGGTTTGGATTTTTTTATGTTTTTCAGGGGATAGTGTAATTAAAAAAGCACGCCCTGTTTTAAATGTCCCATTGCACTTTCTTCTATATATAATAGTTGAAACATTTGAAACAATGGTAGCCCAAAATTGTACTTTATTTTGGCTACCACAGTATTTGTCTTTGTTGCGCTTAATGTCCAATACAACCCATTTGGAAGTGCACTGCCAAAAATACATTCCTTTCCCCTGATAAACCATAACATCCTTTTCTGTTTCCATGTGTATGTTTTTTTTATCATTTGTCCATTTTCTTTATTCCGGCTGGTATATTTTTTCAAATATGTTGGCATGGACAAACACATCCTAAAACAGGCATGGGATAAATTTTCTGAAATGTTTCCATATGCTTTTTAAATGCTCTGCCAATCACACTGGCTCATTATGCTGGTGTTGGGTAAAGGCATTAAATGTTTTCATATGCTTTTGTAAATGTTTCCCCAATCTTTCTGGCTAACTATACAAGTATAAAAACTGATACAGTCATACTTTTTTATTCTGCTTTCTGGGTTTTGTTGGAAATAAATCCATTTACTGTAGGTTTTGCCGTATGCAGTTTTTTTCACTTATGTATGGGGTGTAAATCCATATGTGGGAGAATGGAAATGGATGCATATAATTTTGCGCCCTCCTGTAGTTTCTTGATAACCTTGTCCATTTTTTTATTGGAAAGTCCTGTTACCCCAGCGTATTGTAACCATTTTTCCTTTCCATGTCTATTTTTCCAAATAGCTGTCTCATATTCATTTCTTACATGGTGGCATTCAAATAAAACATTTCCGGGCAGGTATGGCATAGGTTTTCTGGTTGTTTTAATATATTTCTAAATGGCTTGGCAGCAGCATCCCTTTGTTTTCCCATAAACGCTATTTGTCTGCCTGTTTGCATTATTGTCCTGCCCCCAAATGACCTTGATGGCATTTGAAACATTTGAAACAGCGGTAGCCAAAAGTCATCCTTTATTTTGGCTACCGCAGATACCAGAACCGCCTATGTCCTTATCTAAATTCTATATTGTTCTTGGCTTTGTCATCAAGTACTTGTCTTAAATTCTATATTGTACATACTAATTTATATATTATACTGGTTAAATTGTGATGTATCACTTAATAAAATGCTTATGTATTTGCTTGCATTTTGTATTGTGCTTGATTTTATACTTATTGTACTTGCTGCCATACACATTTTACTGGTTAAATTGTAATGTATCACTTAATAAAATGGTTATGTGCTTGCTTTCATTTTGTATTGTGCCTGCTATTATACCTATTGTACTTGCTGTCATATATATTGTTTGCCACCCTCTATTCTGCCGTGCCCTTGTTTTCATGCCCTGCCACTTTCCTATAGAAAGTGCTCCTGCTTATTCCGAGCTGCCTGCTTGCACCAGCCGCTGTTATCTTTCCTGATTTCCATGCCGGATAGATATCCTCAAAGCCTTTTAATTCCTTTGTTGGTCTGCCCTTATACTTCCCCTGTCCCTTTGCTATCTCTATGCCTTCCTTTTGCCTTTGCCTGATGTACTCCCTTTCCAGCTCTGCCACTGCCCCAAAGACTGTGAGCATGAATTTCCCTGTCGGGGTGTCTGTGTCAATGTTCTCTTTCTGGCTGACGAACCTTACCTTTTTCTTATGCAGCTGTTCCACCAGTTCAAGCAAATCTTTGGTGTTCCTTGCAAATCTTGAAATGCTTTCTGTAACGATTAAATCACCCTCACGCACAAAGCCCATCATTTCTATTAAGGCTGGCCTTTCCATATTTTTTCCGCTGGTTTTGTCAATATAGACTTTGTCAACATCCAGCGTTTCCATTAATTTCTCTTGGCGTACGGTGTTCTGTTCCTGTGTGCTTACCCTTACATAGCCGATTTTCATAATCTTATGTGCCTCCTTTTCATAACAAGATTGGAAAATGATATTGTTTTCCTGTTAAACATACAAATTTTTTCATATTCTCCATGTCCATTTTCTTCCTAACAAGTCTGGCAAATGAAATTGTTTTTCCTGTCAGACTTGCAGAATTCTTTTTATATGTCCTATGTCTCCATTCTTCCAACCAGTCCTGAAAATGATATTGTTTTTCCTGTCAGACTTGCAGAATTCTTTTCATATGCCCCATGTCCATTTTCTTCCAACCAGTTTAATGGATGTACTTGGATATCTCCATAAAACATATACCGCCCCTTTCCATATACTCCATGTTTCCCACTCTTCCAACAAGTCTGGCAAATGTGCCATATTCCAAAAAATCCCTTTTCCACAACTGTTTCATTTGGCTATACCCTGTTTATGCAGAATCTTCCAATATCCCGGCTGTCCCAATAGAGCTATTTCATGATATATGGAGCGGCTTTTGCTGCATATATCATTTATATCCCCTATTCATTTTAGAGCGCATTTACATGTATACGCCTGTAAAATAAAATGTCGCTGCATTTCCAATATGCTGCATATAAGCCACACCCTGATGTTTCCAATTCTTGGCATACACTTTTTAAAATAATCTCAATGTCCATATGGTTCTTGGCGTGCACTTCTCAAAATTATCTCAATGTCCATATAATTCTTGGCATACACTTTACAAAATTACCTTATATATATTTACATAATAAAATGCCAGGGTTCCCCCCATATGCTGTATACAGGAGATGCCCGGCATTTTTTTAGTGTGTGCTTTTCAAATCTTATTTTTCTGTTTTTTCAAACTGCCTGTTACAGTCCATGCACATGACATTTATGTCTTTTGTCGCACGGAAACTGTTTCCGCAACAAGGGCACTGGTATTTTCTTGTGCTGGTTTTCCTTTTCCCTGTCTGCGCTCCGCCCTTTCCGTTTTTCCCATTGCCCCCATTGCCCCCTCCAACGTTTATAAACCCTTTTGCCCCGTCACGGTTGATGTTGAGTGGTTTTTTTATCCCATGCTCCTCCAGTGTCCTTATAAACCCCTCTGTCGGTTCCGTGACGGAATAGCCGATATATTTTGCATAGCTTATCTTAAGCCCCCTTGCTTCCGCCTCCCTTTTGAAGTTCTTGTTATGGTACCTCCCATTCTGGCTTGTGTCTGCAATGCCATGCAGCTGGCAGTAAAAATGGATAAGCTCATGCTGCAGGGTCGCCATCACATTTTCCATGTCCCTGTCCAAATGCTCTGCGCTGATGTTGATTTCATTATAATGGTTTTCCTCAGCTTTCCAGACTTTCCCCACGGTAAAATGCCCATAAGTCCTTGGGTTGCTCATGATGGTGATTACGACAGGCGGCAGCCCTCCCCCAAAATAAACCCTGTTCAGCACGTCAAACCCTTGTTCTAAGGTTTCCTGCATGTTTTTCAGCATCCCCTTTCACCTCCAAAAATGTTTTTGACAGGCTCGCTCCTATGTTGCTGGGAAAGTTGGAACATTTGAAACAGGAAGCCCGGCTTGGAAATTCTAAAATTATTGAAATTATTTTTTATCTCCTGTCCAGACAGCTAATGTGCCGTCCTGTAATTCCATTTACGGTTTCCGGTGAAATTTTATCGGAATCCCGATATATGGATTCAATAAAAATTTATTAATCTGGCTCCATCCAGCCATACACATTTCTTTCTGGAAATTTTTTCTCCAAATCCCCTACATTTCCTATGTTTTTTCAAAAAAAGAAATCTGAAAAATAATTTTAAAAATATAATCCAATGAATTTTTATCGGATTGCATTTTAACAGTCCAATAAAATATTTTTTTCTTACGCTATTATAATTTCCCTTCCCAGAGTACGTTCCCAATCATTCATCATCTGGAATTTTATGGAAGTTAAACTGTTTTTTAATCTTAGTGCAGGCTAAACTTATCCGGGCTTAAAACTTTATATGGCTGCTGGTTTCATATATGGCACGCCACCCTGCCTAAAAGCGGCGTGCCATGTCCCTTGCTTACTTCCCATCTGCTATTGACACCGTTTTTGTCCCTTTGTCATAAATATAAGGGTGTCCGCTTAAGACTTCCGTAATGTCCAGATATTCCCTGTTCACTTCATTTATCATTTCGGACATTCCATGCATGTCATCTTCCCCATAGGGAATCAGTATGGTTTCGTGTATGCTGCTCGGTATGATGACAAGCCGTTCCGTCTGCATCTGCATACAGGCGTTGTCTAAGGTTTCCGTCTGTAAAACCATTGCTGCGCCATGCCACATTTTTTTGTTTGTCAGCACCAGCATTTTTACATTTGGTTCATGTATTTTAAATTCCCCCTTTGGCAGGCAGCCTTCCAGTGTCTCACATAAATCCATAACCAATGCCTCATGCTCCATGTTGCGCATCGCCTGTCCATACAAATCAGCTTCACTTACGCCCCAGAGTTCCAGACATACATTCTGCACGTTGATGCCCCCTGTCCCCCTTTCTTTTCCTGGTATTTCCACTTCGATATGGTAAACAACTGCAAGGTCAAGGAATTTCCTGTGCGGCATCCCTTTTAGCATTTCCACGTTCTCCCCATAGTTTACCAAAGACGCGCGGATAAGGGGCGCAACCCTCCCATAATCGCCTAAGTACGAAACATCCCATTCCTGTACGTCCCTGTTTTCCTCATACATCCGGATGATGTCTGTTACAATCTGCTCCCTGTCCATGCCGTTTTGGTATTCCTTATACATATTGTCAAGGTAAATGGCTGTGCTGATTATGTCATTGTCCGTTGTTATGGATAACCCGGTCAGCGTGCACCCATTGGTCTTTCTGCTCTTTACAATGTCCACTTCCTTATTTGTTTTTAATTTGACCGCCGCTTTCATTTCATTTGCAAATTCCATAAGTCCTTTTTTGCCCATTGCGTTCTCCTCCTTAAAAATGCAGCCGGGGCATATCAATCCATGCCCCGGCTTCCCTGTTATGTTATTTTCCTGTTCCTGCTGTTGCTTTTGTCTTTGCTGTTTCTTTTGCCATTGTTGTTTCCTTTATCTTTACTGTTTCTTTTGTCGTTCCTGTCACAGCTTTCTTTTCTTCCTTTGCTGGCTCTTTTTTATCCGCTGTTGCTTTTGTCTTTACTGTTTCTTTTTTCGTTGCTGTTACGGCTTCCTTTTCCTGTTCTTCATGCTCCTCCTGCTGTTGTTTCTCCAATGGGGCGACTATTATCTTCCCATCCTGTAATTTTGCGCCTGCGCTTATGATGCCCATTTCCAGCAGAGTCTTTGTTTTCTCTTCCGAAAAGCCCGCCCTTTCATACCTTGACGACACCATGTCATAAACCATGCCCCCTTTCTCTTTATGCGCCCCTATGACAATGTAGAAAATGTTTGCCATGCTTTCACTTTCAAATTTAGGCGTTAAGGAATTGATGTGTGACTTCACCATCCAGTTGCTGCAGAAGAAATGCTCTGTGTCCGCTGCCAGTTCATTTGTTTCTGAAAGTTCAAGCCCGTACACTTCATCTTTCCCCTGTTTCATTATGTCCTTTAACTGCTTGGACGTGAATTCTAACAGTTCCCCTTTCGGGAGTGAGAATGTCTCAAACCCAAGCTGCCTGTTCCCTAAGTACAATTCATTGACTACCACTAATTTCCTGCACATATCCATGCCCTCCTGTTTACTTTTTTTACTGTTTTTTTATTTTTTCTGTTCCTTACATTTACAATCATAACGCTGGGATGTTGCAGTGCATAGACGTGGAAATAGACAGTGTTGCGCCATTGTTTTTAGGGAAGCTGCACAGGCATATCCATCCCACTCCTGATGTAACTGCTTGTAAGTGCACTTCCAAAAACGTTCCATTCTGGTGTAACTGCTTGTAAGTGCACTTCCAAAAACATTTCATTCCGCAGCCATATAAAAAAGGCCATGCCTTACATCTATGAAAAGCACAGCCTAAAAATCTTATCTTTGTGGGAAACCAATATTTTTACATTTCCCTATCGAACCACCCATATATTTTTCCAATCCAACTATTTCCCTAATACCTTTCTGGCTTTGTAATTCTCCCAAATTTCCACTTTTCTCACTACTACCTTACAATTCCTTACCTTCATTCAAAAATCTCCTTATTTTGCATTTGGTTCTGTTCTGTACCATATTCATCCTTCCTAAAATAAACAATCTTTCCAGATACCTTTCTGGCTTTGTAATTCTCCCAAATTTCCACTTTTTCTACCACTATCTTACTATTCTTACCTTCATCCAAAAATCTCCTTATTTTTCATTTGGTTTTGTTTTGTACCATATCCATCCTTTCTAAAATAAACAACCAGAAACCCTATTCCCATATATCTGAAAACACTCTTGGAATATTCCCCATGCATACGTCCCTTAAAAATTTGTTGGAACTTTGTTGACCCGACCCTGTATTTTATTCCCAAGCATACACTCCCATAAACGCAAAAAAAGGCTGGAAACCCTTGAATTTAAAGGCTTCCAGCATCATTGCCAAGAATCGATGCGACAGGATTTGAACCTGCGACCTCTGCGTCCCGAACGCAGCGCTCTACCAAGCTGAGCCACGCATCGATATCACTATGGCATAATAACATATTTTTTTTGATTTGTCAATCACCCAATTTTCCAAAAAAACGCAATTCTCACTCTTTTTCTTCCATAACACTCATATAAGCCGGGCGGATAATCTTGCTCATCCCAATCAATTCCTCCATCCGGTGTGCACTCCAGCCCACAATCCTGGCAATCGCAAAAATCGCCGTGTACAATTCCCTGGGAATTCCCAGCATTTCATATACAAATCCACTGTAAAAATCCACATTGGGGCTTACACCCTTAAAGATCTTGCGCTTCCCGGCAATCAGCTTAGGCGCCAGCTCCTCAATGCTGTTGTATAAGAACATATCATCGCCCCGGCCCTTTGCCCCGGCCAGCTTCTCCACATAACTTTTAAAGACACGTTCCCTGGGGTCTGAAAGGGAGTAAACCGCATGGCCCATGCCATAAATCAATCCTTTGCGGTCAAAAGCTTGTCCTGCAAGAATCTTAGCAAGGTATGCTTCAATCTCATCCTTATCATGGATATCCCTGATATTCTCACGAATGTTCTCCATCATTTCCATTACCTTAATGTTCGCGCCGCCATGCTTGGGCCCCTTCAGGGAAGACATTGCCGCCGCAATGGAAGAATACGTATCTGACCCGGAGGAAGTTACCACCCTTGTGGTAAATGTAGAGTTATTCCCTCCGCCATGCTCCATATGCAGAAGCAGAGCCACATCCAGCACCTTTGCTTCCAGCTTGCTGTAAGTCTTATCCGGCCGCAGCATCATCAATAAGTTTTCCGCTGTAGAAAGCTCTGGTTCTGGCCGATGGATATACATGCTGTCATCATTTTCATAATGGTTATAAGCATGATAACCGTATACCGCAAGCATAGGGAAAATACTAATCAGCTCAATGCACTGCCGCAGGCTGTTGCTGATAACATCTGGGGAATTCAGCTGATTATCATAGGAAGCCAATGTTAAAATGCTTCTTGTCATGGAATTCATAATATCCTTCGTCGCCGCCTTCATGATAACATCCCTGGTAAAATTTGTAGGGAGGGTTCTGCACTGTGCCATCACCTTGCAGAATTCCTGCAGCTCTGCCTCATCCGGCATCTCGCCGAACAACAAAAGATATGCCGTTTTTTCAAAACCAAATCCATTCTCCGCCATCTGTTTCACAAGGCTCTGAACCTTATAGCCCCGGTACCACAGCTGGCCGTCGCAAGGGGTCTTTACCCCATTCACATCTTCAAAGGACAGAATCTTGGAAATATTTGTGAGCCCCGTCAATACGCCCTTTCCATTCATGTCGCGCAGGCCTCTGTTTACCCCATATTCTTCAAATAAACTATCTGAAATACTGTCATTTTTCCGGCAGATTGCTTCCTGCTTGATCGCATAATTCATCAATTCGTTTTCATTTCTCATAGATTCGATCCCTCCTTAATCTGTAACCCATCAATTGTTTAATTTTAAACTATTTTATCATAAACCCATACCGCTGCCAACTGATTTTAGAATTATTTAAGAATTTCGCAAGGCATTTTTGATATTTTCATTGACTTTCTTAGAAACCTGGCGCAATACCTCCCGTTCCTCCTCCGTCACTCCCTGCAAAATAATATTATACATCTGGCTCCGCAGCTTTGTGGCCTGCTCAATAATCCCCACTGCCTTTTTTGTCAGCACCAGGTGCACGCACCGGCGGTCTTCTACGTCATGGACTGTGTGGATCAATTCTTCCTTTACCATACGGTCCACAGACTGGGAAATATGCCCCTTGTTAAATAAATTAAGGCTGCAGATATCCTTCGATGTATTATGTTCTCCTGATTTATAGAGAAAATATAAAATATCAATATCAATTTTCCGCAGATGGTACTCCTCGCGTAATGATTCGATTTTCCGGTTATATAATGTCCGAAACTGCGTCCCCTGCAAAAGCCCTTCCAGCATCCAGTCCATCGATTCCACCTCATAGTTTAATTTTAAACTAAATATACCACTTGTTCCCAAAGAATTCAAGTGGCATATTTATACAAATCCATATATTTTTTATGCACAGACGCTAATATTTCTTACACCATATCCCATCCCATAAAAAGCATCATCCACACTGCCTCAAAAATGCCCAAAACAATAATGGCTATTTTTCCAACTGCCCCCGGCTTTTTTATTTCAATGGGAGAAAGATAGCCAATCCCCATAAAAATTAAGAGCACCGGGAAACAAACAACTGTTTTACACAGCTTATAGTCATATAAGAGATAGACCGCCGGCAGCAGAACAGCTATGGTAGTGACCGGGACGCCCAGATAGCTTTTCCGCTTCTCCGCCGTCTCCTTCTGCCTTTCTTCCTCCAGCACATTAAAATATGCCAGGCGTATCAGGGCGCACAGGACAAATACCGAAGCAGTCATCCCTGCCAATGGATTTTTCCCTGAAATCATATATACAAAAATTCCCGGCAGAACACCAAAGCTTATCAGATCGCTTAAGGAATCAATTTGAATTCCAAATCTTTTTTCACTTTCCGTCCTCATTTTCGTAGCGGCAACGGTTCCATCAAACATATCACAGACCCCCGCCAGCATCAGGCAGAACACTGCATTCCAATAATTCTGCCCGATGGCCTGCAGTATGCCGCAAAAAGCAGACAACATCCCGCAATATGTAAGAACCACCGTGTAATCATAATATCCAAGCAATTTTTTCTTCATCTCATTTCTCCCTCTATATTAGTCCAAACGCTATACTGTATGCCAGAATACACCATGGTTTTCCAAGAATGATAATCCAAATGAATTTTCTGCTGTTCATTTTCATTAACCCGGAAAAATAGCATAGAAAATCATCTGGAAACAGCGGCAGCAAGGTTGCAACAAAAAGAAACAGGCCGTATGATTTGCTCTTTTCCACCCGTCCGCTCCATTTTCTATACTGATTTTCTGGAAATAAGGACAGCACAAGATTCTTCCCATATTTCCGTGCCAGAAAATAAGCAATAATAGAGCCAGCGCTGATACCTATGTAATTGCACCAAAACCCTGACATGCTGCCAAATGCAACCGCCCCCGCCGCGCAGCCTAAATACCCTGGCAACACAGGAATCACAACCTGGATGGCCTGGAATAGGGTAAGCACCAAAGGCGCAGCAATGCCGAAATCTTTCATATAAGCCTGCAGAGTTTCTACAGAATCAAATTTCTGGTTAAAAAAATCTTTTGCAATAAACAATATGATGGCACAGACAATTATCATTATCCCTGTTTTTATCTTTTTATTCATGCAGCCTTTCCTTTCTCCTGCCATAAATTTTCCCTATAAAATCCATATACCATCTGGCAAATCCGCTTTTTGGGGCAAGCCAATAGCTTCCCTCTGCCAATGCCACTCCTCCAATCACATCTATCAGCACATGCTGCTTTGTGGTAAGGGTGGATACGCAGACGCTTAAAGCCATCAAAAGGGACGCCAGAGAATACCATTTTGGTATCTTGTCATTTTTCCTTACTGCAAGAAAGCAGAACCAGCTGGTGGAACAATGAATGGAAGGAAATAAATTATCTGCTGCATCTATCTGATACAGTATACGCATCAGTTCATCCCAAATAGAATTCCCTTCCACCGCCGGCCTTACATTTGTGGTGGGAAGAAACAGAAAGCAAATCAGGCATACCAGCTTTGACAGTAAATCCGCGCTTAAAAAGCGAAAGGCCTCTTCCCTGTCCTGCCTGCACCCAATGATGTAATTAACAATCCAAAATACATAACAGCCAAAATAAATGGCGACTGTCCAGGGGACAAATGGAATCTTGTCATCCAAAGCGTTCGAAAGATTATAGTGGTATTTATCAGCCATGAACAGCCTGGAGCCATTATAAGCTATGGTATTGCAGACAAGTGTAAGAATCATTGGCAGCCACATAATCCCTGGTATGATCTCAATCTTTTTCTTCATGGGTTTTTCCCTTTCTTCTATAACAATATAAACTACACTTCTTAAATAGCCCATGGCTTATTTCTTAATTTTTTTTGAATTTTTTGTAGAATCCTGCATTTTTTACATTGCTTTTCCACACAATTTTTCATTCCGCAAAAAGAGGAACAAAGGTCATTGAAAAATCCGCTGTATGCCTTGTCCGCGCAATTTCTCATTCCTCAAAAAGAGGGACTGCCGGGAAATATTCGTTTTCCACAATATACAGCATGATTTACACAAACCATATCTATATATTGTATAGAAAGATGATTTCCTGACAGCCCTTTTCATAATATATCTATTTTCTTCCGCAGCACTGCTTATATTTCTTTCCGCTGCCGCAGGGGCAGGGATCATTGGGATATATCTTAGCAGATTCCCTTCTCTTAGGTCCCTTCTGCATGGACTCATCCCGGTTGGTTCCTGTTACCTTTGCCACCTGCTCCCTCTCTACTTTCTGTTCAATCCGCACATGGAACAAAAGCCGGACCGTATCTTCCTGGATGTTTGCAATCATCCCGTCAAACATATCGTAACCGCTCATCTTGTACTCTACCAGCGGATCACGCTGCCCATATGCCTGCAAGCCGATTCCCTGGCGGAGCTGATCCATATCATCAATATGATCCATCCATTTGCGGTCAATGGTTTTCAAAAGAACCACACGCTCCAGCTCACGGACTGCCTCTGGCTCTGGGAATTCCGCTTCCTTCATCTCATAAGCTTTCACAGCCTGTTCCTTCAGGCGGTGCTTGAGCTCATTGGCCTGAATGCCTTTCACATCCTCAGGAGCCACCGGCTTAAGAGGGATAATCGGAAGAAGAAGCTGGTTCAATTCTTTTAAATCCCATTCTCCGCTGTCCTGGTCTGCAGAAATACAGGTGTCCACCGTGTTTTCTACCCGGTCTGTAATCATCTTGTAAATCACATCCCGCATACTCTCTCCATCCAGCACCCGGCGGCGTTCTGCATAGATAATTTCTCTCTGCTCATTCATGACCTGGTCGTATTCCAGCAGGTTTTTACGGATTCCAAAGTTGTTGCTCTCTATTTTCATCTGAGCCTTTTCAATGGCGCTTGTAAGCATTTTATGCTGAATCTGTTCGTTTTCCGGCACGCCCAATGCATTAAACATGCCCATCAGCTTTTCTGAGCCGAACAGACGCATCAAATCGTCCTCCAGGGAAATAAAGAACTGGGACTCGCCCGGATCTCCCTGCCGCCCGGAACGCCCTCTAAGCTGGTTATCAATACGCCTGGACTCATGGCGCTCGGTTCCAATAATCTTCAAACCTCCGGCTGCCTTTGCATCCTCATCCAGCTTGATGTCCGTACCACGGCCTGCCATGTTGGTGGCGATGGTAACCGCCCCGTGCTGGCCTGCTTCTGCTACGATCTCAGCTTCCAGCTCATGGAACTTGGCATTCAATACCTTATGCTGGATGCCCCGTCTCTTCAGCATTCCGCTGATTAACTCAGAGGTTTCAATGGTAATCGTGCCAACCAAAACGGGCTGGCCTTTCTCATGGGATTTCTCAATCTCCTCCACAACCGCATGGAACTTTTCTTTCTTGGTCTTATATACCGCATCCTGCAAATCTTCACGGACGACCGGCATATTGGTAGGAATCTCAATCACGTCCATGCCGTAAATATCACGGAACTCTTTTTCCTCGGTCAAGGCCGTACCGGTCATGCCGGCCTTCTTGGTATATTTATTAAAAAAGTTCTGGAATGTAATATTTGCCAGGGTCTTGCTCTCCCGTTTTACCTTCACATGCTCTTTTGCCTCGATAGCTTGATGAAGCCCGTCGGAATAACGGCGTCCCGGCATGATACGCCCGGTAAATTCATCTACAATCAGAACCTTTTCATTCTGAACCACATAATCCTGATCCCGGAACATCAGGTTGTGAGCCCTGAGGGCAAGAATGATGTTGTGCTGGATCTCCAGATTCTCCGCATCTGCCAGGTTCTCAATCTGAAAGAATTTCTCCACCTTCTTCACGCCCTCTTCGGTAAGGTTCACCACCTTATCCTTCTCATTGACAATGAAATCCCCTGTCTCTTCCTGCTCTACCCCCATAATGGCGTCCATTTTGGAAAATTCCGGCATATCCTCGCCGCGGGTCAGCTGCCTTGCCAGGATATCGCAAGCTTCATACAGACTGGTAGATTTTCCGCTCTGGCCGGAAATAATAAGGGGGGTGCGGGCCTCGTCAATCAATACGGAGTCCACCTCGTCAATAATGGCATAATGAAGATCACGCTGCACAAGCTGCTCTTTGTAAATTACCATATTATCTCGCAGGTAATCAAATCCCAGCTCATTGTTGGTAACATATGTGATATCGCAGCCGTAGGCTTCGCGGCGCTCATCATTATCCATAGAGTTCAATACCACGCCTACCGTAAGCCCCAGGAATTCATGTACCTTTCCCATCCATTCCGCATCACGATGTGCCAAGTAATCATTGACGGTTACGATATGGACGCCCTTTCCCTCCAGGGCATTCAGGTAAGCCGGAAGGGTGGATACCAGCGTTTTTCCTTCACCGGTCTTCATCTCTGCGATACGTCCCTGATGGAGGATAATACCGCCGATTAACTGCACCTTGTAATGCTCCATTCCCAGCGTGCGCCTTGCTGCTTCCCGGACAACTGCATATGCTTCCGGCAGAATCTGATCCAAGGTCTCCCCATCCTCCAGCCTCTTCTTAAATTCTTTTGTCTTGCTCTTAAGCTGTTCATCCGCCATCTCCATCATGGACGGCCGATAAGATTCAATCTTTTCCACAATGGGATTGATTCTTTTTAATTCCCGTTCACTATGTGTCCCGAAGAATTTATCCATAATACCCATAATACTATGCTCCTATTTCCACTTCGGCAGTAGACTTCCATCATGCCGATTTTATTCCATTTTTATACGGACAACTTCTTACATTGTACCACTTAATGATTTCATTCACAATACTTAATCCCATGAACGAATTATGAACTTTTTATGAAATTCCCTTTCACTTTCACTTCTTTTATGTTATACTTTCCATTAAATCTGTGAAATGAGAAACTATTCAAAAAATATTTCTACAAATTAAGGAGAGGATGAAATGAGCTATACTTATAAGACCAAGGGAACCTGTTCCACATTAATTGAGGTGGAGCTTGACGGCAACATTGTAAAATATGTGAAATTTACCGGAGGCTGCAACGGCAACCTGCAGGCAATCCCCAAGCTGGTGGAAGGCCTGACCATCGAACAGGTAGAGGAAAAAATCGGCGGAATTTCCTGCAACGGAAGGCCGACCTCCTGTGGAGACCAGCTTGCAAAAGCCTGCCGGGCCGCTTTCGAAGCTGCACAGAATTAGAACCGGATTCAATCTGCTTTGGAGGCTGCGCAAAATGAAAGGGAGCTGGGGCAATCGGAAAATGATAAGTTATCCACAATATATGCTGTGGCGCCTTCAGCGGCACAACCATATATTGTAGACAAATTCTATTTTCCGGCAGGCAATCATGAGAGCATCCCGCCACAATCAATGAAAACTGGTTACGTTTCCAAGACAGCCCCAGCTCCTTTTATGCTTCATTCATGGAATTACTTTTTCCACCTCACCTTCGCGCCCGCACCTTTCGACCTCAACAGCTTCTTATATGCAGAAATCTTACTTTTCGGCGCTTTGATAACGGCTCTTGGATGTATCCCCTGAAAAGCCTTGCTCCCCACATTCTTTTTCGTCAGTTTTTTGGACTGGACCGTAATGCTCTTTAGGCTTTTACATCCATAAAAAGCACTCTTTCCAATTTTATTAACCTTAGACGGAATCGTAATCTTCAGGAGTTTTCTGCATTTATAAAAGGCCTTGCTTCCAATTGCGGTAATATTCTTTCCACCGGTGACACTCTGCAGCCTTTCACAGCCGTAAAAAGCACCCTCGTCTATCCTTTTGATATTCTTTCCGATTACAACCTTTTTCAGCTGCTTTTGGTTCTTAAAGGCATTTTTGCCGATTGCAGTAAGCTTATATGTTTTTCCTTTTGCTTTCAATGTGTCCGGCACTTTGAACGTTCCTTTGGCATGTTTGTTATCCACTTTTACCAGGGCAGCTTCTTTTTTTCCTTTTCCATTGACGGAAATAGTGATTCCTGTTTTCTTATCATAATACTTCCTGCTGCTGGCATTGGCCTGCCCCTCATTTTCCTGCTTGCTATCTTCTTGTTTCCCGTCCTCTTTGCCGTCTTCCTGCTTCCCGTCTTCTTTGCCGTCTTCTTTGCCGTCTTCCGCTTGATCCGCAGCATTTCCCACATAGAAGGTGAAGGTTTTCCCAATTGCCGGATGATACTTAGGTCGAACCGTCACGCGCCCAACTCCATCTGCAATAAAATTCAAATACCTGTTTTCTGTAATCCGAATGACATTGGTATCCTGGGAGATAACCTCCATTTCCCCCAAATCAGCATCAGAAACATCATAACATTCACACTCTAAAATATCTCCAGCTTTATATTTGCTGCCGGGGTTGAAAGGATAAATTTCCTCACCCTTTAACCAATAAAGCTCATACCTTGTGGGCACCGTCATATTGCAAATCTGGCTGCAGCGGCTGCACTTCATTTTAATGCATCCATCCACCACCGCTGCGTCCACAACCTGTCCGCTGCTATCATGGGTCACTGTAACCTGCACCTTTCCGGTTACCGCAAGATAATTTGCGGACTCTGGAAATTCCAGGATAATATTCGCTGTTCCTGCGGAAATTCCTCTGACATTCCCTTCACTGTCCACGGCTGCTACCGATGGATTGTCTGATTGATAGGTACAGGTTCCAAATACATTTCCATAATAAAGGACTTTTGTATCATCTTTCTCCATAATCTTATTGGAATTCAAAGAAACCCTGACGTTTCCTTCTGCCTTTGCAATAGTAAAAGGCATCTGGATGTCCCCGTAATAGGAACCAATTCCCATGGCTGTAACAGTTGCGGTACCAGCGTTTATGTTATGAAGGTAGTTTACCACAAAATCTTTATTTTCCTCCAAAACCAGGCCGTCTACCGTAAGCGTCACCGCTGGTTTTATCTCTCTGCCCTTAAAGGTATAAGAATCCTTTTCCAGCGTCAAAACCCCCTGCTCAATGGTTTTCCCCTGCATGCCGTCCCAGAAAGACCAAACAACTGTGCCGCCGTGATCTGTCAGGTTTTCCTGCGTCCAGGCAGCATTTCCATTGATATAATAGGCATTGACATTGCATCCTTCAAACACCCGGTCATAGAAAACGCCCTCTACCGTCGCCCCGAATTCCGGCGCATCCCCCAGAAAGTAAATATATTTTAAACAACGGCAGCTATCAAATGCCATAGCGCCTATTGCTTTTACAGAAGCCGGGAGTCTCAGCACAAAAAGGGAGCTGTCATCCTTAAAACAGAAATTCCCAATGCTGGTGATTCCATTTCCTTCAAAAGTTACCTTGGACAACTGGGTGCAGTTTCCAAATGCCCCTTCCCCCAGTTCTGCCACCGACTGGGGAATCACAATGCTTGTAAGATTTTCATTATAATAAAACGCGTAATCCGCAATCTTCGTGACTGTGGATGGAATTGTAATATTCCCGGACACCGGGCAGGCAGCCAGCGTGGTTCCATCCTTGCTGTAAATGACCTGATCCTGTATCTGATAATTTTCATTCCCGTCTGCCATGGAAAGGCCCGTCAGCTTTTCACAGCTGGCAAACGCACCCTTTCCAATAGATGCAAGGGAGGCTGGAAGCTCCATACTGGTTAAGTTCCCGCAAGCGCTGAATGCAAAATCCCCTATTTCAGCCAGGGTGTCCGGCAGCCTGATTTCCGAAAATTGAGCGCGGCTGAAGGTTCTCTCTGCAATTCCTGTTACTGTCCTGCCGTCAATGGTTTCCGGCACTTCCAGCACTCCAGAGCTGTCATATCCATCATACTGATAAATCGTAACGCTGCCGGAGGATACATAATAGCTAAACAGGGATTCCCTTACTGCAACAGAATAAGGCCGGTATCCATCCTCTCCTTTTTCCATAGAAAATCCTGCTTCCAGTTCATAATAAGTTCCATTTAATTCTGCCATGGCGTTCATATGCCCGCCGCCGGCTCCAGGATCCTTGTTTCCATTTCTTGCCCAGGCTTTGATTCCCATTTTCTCACACAGTGTTATGATTGCGCCTGTACTGGCCCAGCAGTCGCCGCCGCCATATAATATCATGGAATAAGCGCTGGAATAGGAAGCCGAATAATCATACCTTGCCGGAAACCTGGCAATTGCATTCATAATTTCCTCATCTGTCATGGAAGCCGTAATATTTTCATTTATATATGCGTCCATAACCTCATCACAATAAGTAATTTCGTAATCCTTAACATGCACCGTAACATAAAATGTCCCTTCCCGGGTCTTTACTGCAATCCTGGCATCTCCCTCGTTCAACGTATAATAATCATATTCCTGCCCTTCCGGCACAGATGAACTATAACCGGGATATTTCTTCCAATAGGTGTATTTGGGCGTAACCAGCCCATCGGCTGAAACCTTTACAGATTTGCCGCTTACCACACTGTATGCTGCATTGCTTCCCGTTGGAATCTGGTAACTTTGGGGCAGATTTCCCGGTATGCTTAACACTTCCTGCGCTTTGCTGTCCAGACCATAAATCGCTGTCTCCAAATCCTCCTCTGCCGCATGGGCGCAAAGCGGAGCTGCTGCAAAAAACAGCCAGAAAAGAATGCAGACAATTCCTTTTCCCCATATTTTCTTCTTTTGCAGATTTTCCATTCAAACACTTCTCCTTCCCGTTCCCCTTTCTTACTATTATATACCTAAAAACCATAAGGTCAACCTGATTTTCTGGATATACTGTCCTTGCAGGGAATGGGACGTATGCTATAATGAATCATGCGAATATTTCATACAGAATTGAGGTGGCTCATTTTATGAAAGAAATTTTAAAAAATAACAGGAACCTTGTGATTGTATATCTGGCAATTGGATTATTCAATGCGTTCCTGGCCAATTATAAGGCAGGCTATTTTCAGAAAATCGTAGACGGACTGACGGATCAGACCATTACCATTTACGGAATCCTGTTTTACGGCACGATCCTGGTTGTTGATTATGGCATAAACTACCTGGATGAGTACCCTGCAGCAAAATTGGAAAATGAAATGTGGCTTCAAAGGTGAGAAAATTTTTCAATCTCTTCAGCTGACAATCCGAAAGGGAGAAAAAACAGCATTTGTAGGTGAATCGGGCTCTGGAAAATCCACATTGGCAAAGGCGCTGATTGGATTGCTCAAATATGAGGAGGGCGAGATTCTTTTTGACCATAAGCCGCTGAAAAGCTTTTCCTTGGAATCCTTATATGAAAAGGCATCCTATTTCTCCCAGAACACTCCTGTATTCAATGGAACACTCCGGGAAAACCTGGTATTTGACAAAGAAGTTCCTGATGAAGATATTTATGCAAGCCTTGAAGCCACGCAATTGCAGCCCTTGCTTGCGTCACTGAGCCATGGATTGGATACAATAATCGGAGAAAAGGGAACCCTCTTATCCGGCGGCGAACAGCAGAGGCTGGCATTGGCAAGGCTGTGGTTTGATGATTCCCAAATAGTTGTCCTGGACGAAGCAACATCAGCATTGGACAATGTGACAGAACGGATTGTCATGAAAAATGTTTTAGCGCAGGCAAGCCAGGCTTCTGTCATAGCAATTGCCCATCACCTGGCTTCCATCCGGGACTTTGATCAGATTTTCGTATTTCGTGATGGAAAGATTGCTGGGCATGGAACCTTTGAGGAGCTGCTGGCAGGCAATAGCTATTTCCTGGAGCTGTATCAGAAGGAGAAGGAAAACCTTTAATATATGGATACGAAGGCCAAGGCAGGAGAGCCCATGAATGGTTTGCTTAGGCAGCGGGTCCTCCTGCCTTTCCTGTGTATTAGAATATGGATTGCCTGCTGGGGGAGTTGACTGGGGTTGAAATAGATGCTGTCAGTTATTCTTTTAGAAGCTGTTTAATTTTCAGAATATTTTTAAGCTTATTTGTATTATTTTAATTATAAGTATCTTTAATATAAAATTTTTAAAATAGTTGTTGACATTTTGTTTTTTATTAGATATAATGAACTCATCAAAACAAAGAAACAACAAACACACAACAAAATCTAAAGAAGGAGGTACAGACCACCGAGAACAGAATGAAATATCTCATAATTTAAGAAAGGAAGGTACGGACCACCAAAAACCTAAATTAACTTCCCTCAATTATTATTAGAGGTACAAGACAAATGGAACTGGCTTCTTCCTTATCAGGAACTTTGAAGATGCAAAACGAAAGTTGAATTTCTGAAATAGAATAGTTTTTAGATGTCGATATTAGAAGTTGAATTTTCGGAATGGGAAATTATAATAAGGTTATTATCCAACCTGATGGTATCTGAAATAGATATTAACAAACGTGGTAACATCCGATCTTATATTTTCGGAATGGGGAAATAAAACCAAGATAAAAACAACTATCAAGTGTTCCAGACAGAGTTCTACAAGAGATTTGCAGATTGAAAGTAAAAGATAAGAAGAAAGTGATTCACCATCATATTTATCCTGCCGTCCGGTAGGTAGCATGGTAATCCCACTATAGGAAGTTGGAGGCTTTTATAGTAACACTCTCCATTATATTTAACCTATTGTGTGACAGGCCGCATGGCCATCCCTGCTATGGAAGTCGAAGATTTTCATAGTAAACAGAAATCAAGAGGATTTTCAAAAGAAGCCCTGAATCAGTAATTGAAAAGAGAAGAGTGTATGATATTCCAGTAAGATTCATTCATCATATGGATACGTACCATTTTATTCAGAGGTAACAAATTTCTCAGGAAAGAATCAAGATTTCGGAAAGAACGAGGTAAATTCCCGTGGACAGTATAGTATAGAAGGCTGCACTAGATGAAATTGATGTCAGTGCAGCCTTTTGTTGTGTGAATTTTTATTCGTGTAAGAAAGAACCTGCTGTTTTCCTGCCTATACCCAATATCACTTTTTCCGCTGAATTAATATGTTCTTCCCCAATATCACTATTTTCCTCCGTAATTAATATGCTTTTCCCCAATAAACCAATTTATGAGCTGGTTTTCCACAGCACACACATACATCTGAAACTGCTTCCTGATCCTCCAAAGGCATACAGCGGGAGGTAGCTGTTGTGTCTTCTTTAATCTTATTTTCGCATTCCACATCCCCGCACCACATAGCGCGGATAAATCCTGGCTTATGCTCCACAGCATCCTTGAATTCTTCATAAGACCTGGCATCTGTCATGTGGGATTTTTGATGTTCCTTTGCCCGGTCAAACATTTCCTTTTGGATTGTCTCTAACAATTCTGCTGCAACGGAGGCTGCTTCTTCCAGCGCACACTGGGTTTTTTCTCTGGTATCCCGGCGCACCAGCACACATTTCCCTTCGGCAATATCCTTCGGTCCCAATTCCACGCGAATGGGAATTCCGCGCATCTCCTGCTCAGAGAACTTCCATCCGGGGCTCTTTTCACTGTCGTCCATTTTCACCCGGATTCCTGCATTTTTCAGCGCATCTTTTAATTCGCCTGCTTTCTCCAGCACTCCTTCCTTATGCTGCTGGATAGGAATTACCATGACCTGGGTGGGAGCAATCCTTGGCGGAAGCACCAAACCGGAATCATCCCCATGCACCATAATAATCGCCCCAATCAGCCGGGTCGTCATTCCCCAGGAGGTCTGATGGACATATTGCAGCTTATTATCTTTATCGGTATATTGGATGCCAAAGGCTTTTGCAAACCCATCCCCAAAGTTGTGGCTGGTGCCGGATTGAAGTGCTTTTCCATCGTGCATCAATGCCTCAATCGTATAGGTGGCCTCTGCCCCGGCAAACTTCTCCTTATCGGTCTTTTTTCCTCTAATCACAGGCATTGCCAGCACCTCTTCGCAAAAATCGGCGTAAAGATGCAGCATTTGAAGGGTTCTTTCTTCTGCTTCCTCTGCGGCAGCGTGGGCGGTATGCCCCTCCTGCCATAGAAATTCCCTGGAGCGCAGGAAAGGCCTGGTTTCCTTTTCCCAGCGGACCACAGAACACCACTGATTGTAGCATTTGGGCAAATCCCGGTAAGATTGGATATCATTTGCATAAAAATCACAGAACAATGTCTCTGATGTGGGCCTGACGCACATCCTCTCCTGCAGCGGATTCAGCCCTCCATGGGTTACCCAGGCTACCTCCGGCGCAAATCCTTCTACATGGTCTTTTTCTTTCTGCAGCAAGCTCTCTGGGATAAACATGGGCATATATACATTCTCCACTCCCGTTTCCTTAAACCTTCTATCCAGCTCTTTCTGGATATTTTCCCAGATTGCGTAGCCTGCCGGCTTAATTACCATGCATCCCTTTACGCTGGAATAATCAATCAGCTCCGCTTTTTTCACTACATCCGTATACCATTGTGCAAAATCATCCTCCATGGATGTAATTGCCTCCACTAATTTTTTTTCTTTCGCCATTTTACCTCTCCTTTCCTAACCTGGATAAACCAGAAAAGCGTGATATAAAAATTATACTGTTTTGCGCAAAAACCTGTTGGCAAGCTCCTATAGATAAAAAAACGGACATCCAATCCCAATAGGGACCGGATATCCGGCGGTACCACCCTGATTAATGAACATGCTTTCATTCTCTCAATCGCCTTAACGCGGCAAAACGTCGTACTTTCATACGCAGCTCCAAGGCAGGTTCCAGATATTCGTATGGAAAATCTCTCACCGCTGATTTCCTCTCTGTGCATCTTCCTGTCTGTACTAGTCCTTTTCCTTGCCATTTTTGTTTTTATATAAGAGTTGTTCTGAACCAAAATCCTTATCTTCCTGTCTGGACTGACACTTTTCTTTGCCAATTGTGTTTTTATATAAGGGTTATTCTAAGCCAAAGTCCCTCAATTGTCAAGCCACCAAATAGATTTCCTTTATCAAAATATAGGAAAGGGGGCCAAGGGCAAATCCCCACAAACCATAAATTTCCAAACCCACATACATGCTGACAATGACAGCCAGAGGATGCATCCCCAGCTTATTGCCCAGAAGCTTTGGCTCCAGGATCTCACGCATCAGGCTGCAAACCGTATAAATAACCGTATAGATTGCCGCCAGCATATATTTTCCCTGAATCAGCTCAATTACCGCCCAGGGCACAAAAATCGTGCCGGTTCCCAAAAAAGGCATTGCATCACAAATTCCAATTCCGCAGCCTGCCAGCAATGCATATTCGTTCCCGGAAAAATATAAGCCTAATACACAAATGGCTGTGATAATGATCATGATGATAATCTGGGATTTGATATAGGCTCCCCCGGCTTCATAAGCCCTGCGGCAGACTTTTAAAGCCATGCTTCCAACCGGATGATGTTCCAGAGCCGCCCGCATTTTCTTATAATCCTTTAGAATGAGGATTGTGCTGATCACCACCACAAAACAGACGCCCAGAAATACAAATATATTTTTTGCGTACAGAATGGTGCCATTCATCACGGCGGGAATCACATTCTGCTTTGCATGATTCATCATTTCCGGCAGCTGCTTTTCCACGCCATGCTGGATCATCCTTGCCTCTATCCCGGTCATGTTCTCAATCTGGCAGCAGCATTCCTGCCAAAACTCTCCTGCCTGCTGTCTGTACAAATCCAGATTATCCATCACATGCTTCATCTGCTCAATCAGCGTTTTCAGGAAAAAAAATACAGCAAATCCTAAGAGCAGCAGCAGCATTCCTACCAGCAATGAGGACCATATGCTTCTCTTCAGTTTTAATTTATTCTCTAGTTTCTCTACCAGCGGATTCAAAAATTTTGCCAGTAAAAAGGCAATAAAAAAGGGAATTACCAATGGGAGCAGCCAGCGGATGCCAGCATAAACAATAAGGGTAATTCCCAGAACTTTTCCTATGCTCCGCATGCTTTCTTTTGCTTCTTTTTTCATGGAATCAGTATGCGGTGTTTTGCGCTTTTTATGCGGGAAAAATCTGCCTGCACTTTGATTATTTCCACATTACCAATCACATCCAAAAGGAATCATTTCTCAAAGACATTCCAATTCTTCAAACAGCTTTCCCTTGGGCTGTACACAGAATTCCATCCGCTGTCCGGTAACGGGATGGGAAAAAGAGGTTCGAACCGAGCACAAGCCTATGGGCAGATAGCCTTTCGGGCAATTTTTATTATATTTTTTGTCCCCAATCAGGGGATGGCCTGCATGCGCCATCTGAACCCTTATCTGGTGGTGGCGCCCTGTGTCCAGGCAAACGCTTACTAAGCTGGCCGTCTGGCTCGGACAGCCAGCAATTAAGATGTCGGATAATTTTTCCGCATCTGTTATTTTTTTCTTTGCCTGGTAGGAAAGCCTTGCCAGCTTGGCGCCTTTTGTTCCCTTTGGGACTACCTTGGACGTATTGGTTTTCCCATCTCGCAAGAGATAATCCTCCAATACCCCCTCAGGCTCCTCAAAGCTGCCTTCCACCAATGCAAGATACTCTTTTTCCACGGCTCTGTCCCGTACCTGGCGGCTTAATACGGCTGCTGCCTGTGGGTTCTTGGCAAACACCATGACTCCCTCCACCGGCTGGTCCAAACGCCGGATGACAAAAACCTCTGCGGATTCCTTTTTATCTGCAAAATAATTCCGCAGCATGCTCACCATATCCTGCTGGGAAGCATGAGCCGTCTGCACGGGAATCCCCGGCGGCTTATGGCAGACCAGAATGTGGCGGTCTTCATACATAATTTCCATCATAATGCTTATATCCTATTATACCTTAAAACGGTATCCTACTCCCCAAATTGTTTCTATATACTGTGGCTTCGTCGTGCTGAATTCAATCTTCTCCCGAATCTTCTTAATGTGCACCGTGACAGTCGCAATATCCC
Source organism: uncultured Lachnospiraceae bacterium (assembly GCA_947384285.1). Taxonomy (GTDB): domain Bacteria; phylum Bacillota; class Clostridia; order Lachnospirales; family Lachnospiraceae; genus Petralouisia. The sequence goes on along the minus strand of CANDGI010000012.1, from coordinate 45,565 downwards.
CCACCGATTCCAAATCCCAAATCTGGCTGAACAGCTCCTCCTTGGAAAATACATGGTTGGGATTCTGGGCAAGGAATGTCAGCAAATCAAACTCCTTGGTGGTAAACTGCTTTTCCTCCTCGTTGACCCATACCCTCCTTGCAGTCTTGTCGATTTTCAAGCCGCGGATCTCTATCACATCATTCTCCTGCACGCTGCTGTTAATCAGCCGCTCATACCGGGAAAGATGGGCTTTCACCCTTGCTACTAATTCGCTGGGGGAGAAGGGCTTTGTAATGTAATCATCCGCTCCAAGACCCAGACCGCGGATTTTATCAATATCATCCTTCTTTGCAGATACCATCAGAATGGGTGTGTTTTTATTTTCACGTATTTTCTTGCAAATCTCAAATCCATCTACTCCTGGCAGCATCAGGTCAAGGATAAACATATCAAAATCTTCCCCTAATGCCCGCACCAATCCATGATTGCCGTTATTCTCTATCTCTACATCAAAACCGCTTAACTCCAGATAATCCTTTTCCAAATCTGCAATTGCCACTTCATCCTCAATAATCAATACTTTACTCAAGTTATTACCTCCTGGTATTTTCGGATTACAAAATACATAATCGTTCCGCTTTCTTCTTTGCTGTTAGCCCAGATTTTACCGCCATGGTCTTCAATTATCTTCTTCACAATGGACAAACCAATACCGCTGCCTCCTGTGGCTGAATTCCTGGAAGCGTCCGTGCGGTAGAACCGGTCAAAAATATAGGGCAGGTCTTTGGCTGCAATCCCTCTTCCATTATCCTCAATTTCAACCTGGATGAAATCTCCTGCATCGCGGATCCGGATATTGATAAAGCCTTGTTCCTTGTCCAGATATTTGATAGAATTCCCAATAATATTATTTATGACGCGGCGGAGCTGCTCTGGGTCTGCAATAATCAGTACATCCTTATCCACATAATCAATGTAGGTAAGCTTGATGTCCTTAGCCTCCAAATCCAGCCCTACTTCTTCCACACAGTCTTCGAAATAGTCCGCTACATTGATACGGTTAAAGTTATAAGGTATCCGGTTTGTATCTATTTTTGAATATAATGTCAGCTCATTGATGAGCATGTCCATCTCATTTGCCTTATTGTAAATGGTGCGGATATACTTGTCATGCTTCTCCGGCGTGTCCGCAACCCCATCCATGATACCCTCCACATACCCTTTAATGGCTGTAATAGGCGTTTTCAAATCATGGGAAATATTGCTGATTAAAACTTTGTTTTCCTTTTCTCCTTCCACCTTTTCCTCTGCGGATTCCTTCAGGCGGAAACGCATTTCCTCAAAATTCCGGCAAAGCTCCCCGATTTCGTCCTTTCCATCCGCTTCAATGGTAAAGTCCAGATTGCCTGCTTTAATATTCTGGGCTGCTATTTCTAATTTCCGTATCGGGTTAATGATTCCCTGATAAATCCATACGGTAAGCATTCCTGCGGTAAAAACCAAAATTAATACCACGGAAATCAGCAAATCAAACAGAATCCCCCGAATCTCCGGCTGTATCTGTTCCATGGATGTAACAATAAAAATACTCCCATGGCCTCCATCCGAAAACAGAAAATCAATCTGCTTCACTAAAGACTGCGTCTCGCCTTCGATATAAAAACCGGAACCGGAGCCCTGCAGGACATCACTGTCATATTCCGGCAGCTTCTCCTCCGGGAAACCCTCCTTTTCCTTTCTGCTTCCATAAATCAGTTCATCGCCCTTACGCACAATCAAATAGGAATATTTTTCCGCAAGCTCACGGTTCACCTGATCCAGATAAGACATGTCTTCCAATTTTTCAGGGGTGGCTTCCGCCGCCTTCTGCAAATCCTCATATTCTGATTTGGTAAAATGGCTGAGCACCTTAAAAGAATTGACGAAATAGTCATAGGCATTTCCATCTATATTATAAATCTGCCGCACCGCTTTCATCTGATAACGGCCAAATCCCCATATGGTTGCCACTGCCAAAAGCACTGGAACAAATATAATGATACAAAATGAGATAATCAATCTGGTTCTTAATTTCATAAACTGCTGCAGCCTCCAACAGTATTTGCGGAACAAATAACATGATCCGCTTTACACTTCATAAGCCTCATAATCTCTGACAGATTATATTATAACAGCTTTCATAGAAAATCATATGGAATTTTTCTAAAAATTTATAAAATTTGTATAAATTGCCTAACCTGGATAGAGCAGAATAGCGCGATACAAAAATTTTGCCATTTTGCGCGAGATTTCATTCTTAAGCGCCTAATTACAGTTTTGGGTTCTCTTGTCAGACTTGTTTGATAGACTTCTGGATTATTTGGCCAATGCCCTGCTCCCTAACGCATGTCTGAAAAATACTCTAGTACGTGTTTGAAAATTGCTTTCTCCAAGATGTACGCCACAGTTTGCGGGACACCGAAGACGCCCTGTGGGGATTTGTGCCAAATGAAGGGCGCATAGCGGTCTATGCCGCCTGAATTCATGCAGATTGAACTACTAAGGTTCAATCTGATGGTGCAGATATCGCGCATAGCGGGGCGTGCCTTGCACTAAGGGGGTATCAGATGCGAAGCCTGGTGGATTCCTTCGTGCAGATTAGGGGAATGAATTTTAAGACACGCTCTAGGATTCTTCCTATAGCTGTGCACCTTCTCCGTTCAAAATCCTCCGAGCCTTTTCATACTTTATGCGCCAGGCTCTTTTCTTTTCCTCTGTGACAGACGAACTGCCGCACAACCGGCTTTCATCAGAATTGTGCGCTAAATCTGCCAGCTTTATTATGGCTGCTGCATGATTCTTGCGGATTTTACGTATATAGTCAAAGTAATCCTCCCCGGGAATGTGGGTCAGCAAGGATACCAGCTCTGTCACTTCCTTTGGAAATTCTTTCTGCAGCATTTCCAGGGTTACGCTTGTGTCCTCTACCACATCATGAAGCAGCGCTGCACATGTGGTGATTTCTTCTTTCATCTGCTCTGCCAGATGGATGGCGTGGAATATATAGGGAACTCCGCCGGCATCTTTCTGCCCATGATGGGCTTGGTAAGCAATTTCCATGGCTTTTTTGGTTAAGGGTGTATAAATCAAAGCGAGTTCCCTCCTTTATGCCTATAACATCAAGCGTTCCGCCTTTATTATACCATCCATGCCAAGCCTTTTCAACAAAAAAACGGAATCGTCCGTTATTTCCCTGCTTTATAACTGCAAGCTTATACCCATAAGCCAAATGTTCTGCCGACAACCTCAAATTATCCCAAGCCGTATACCAAATCATTTGGTAAATAAGCATGCTCTAGGGCATAAATTTGTATTCTGCTTTTCATCCTAGACTGTTTGAAGCCCGGCAAGCTGTTCTATTTCCGTCACGCTGAGTCCTGTATCTTCCGCTATTTCATCAACCGTCATTTTTCGGCCTAAAAAATGTTCGTTGGGGAATTTCATCTTAGCATTTTTCTGCCGTGAACTCAAGTTCACCGTACCCCCCTGACGAGGAAATATGGAAAAGGTTTGGTCTCTAACCTTTGGATCCTGCTTGGAACGTCTGACAGAAAGCTGATTTCAGCAGACTCCTATGAAATCTGATTAAACTTCTCCGCGGCAGAGCTTTGGGGTATTAGACCTGTGCAGGAATGAAGCGCCCTTAACAGTAAGGGGCTGCCATTTCCCGGCAGCCCCTATCAGCATTTACAAATATTTTTTTAAAATTTCTACCTTATCGGCTGCTTCCCAGGGCAGGTTCAAATCATTCCTTCCAAAATGTCCGTAAGCTGCCGTCTGCTTGTAGATGGGACGCCTTAAATCCAGCATCTTAATGATTCCTGCTGGGCGAAGGTCAAAGTTCTCCCGGATAATTTCTACCAGCCTCTCATCCGAAATTTTTCCTGTTCCAAATGTATCCACCATAACGGAGGTGGGCTGCGCTACGCCGATGGCATAAGACAGCTGGATTTCACATTTCTCTGCCAGGCCTGCGGCTACAATATTCTTTGCCACATACCGCGCCGCATAGGCTGCGGAACGGTCCACTTTGGTGCAGTCCTTGCCGGAGAAAGCTCCGCCGCCGTGGCGGGCGTATCCGCCGTATGTATCCACAATAATTTTACGCCCGGTCAAGCCAGCATCCCCGTGGGGGCCTCCAATCACAAAGCGTCCCGTAGGATTGATGAAAAATTTTGTCTCTCCATCCACCATCTCCTGGGGCAGAATCGGGTCAAATACGTGTTTTTTGATATCTGCGTGAATCTGCTCCTGAGTGACATCTGCATCATGCTGGGTGGATAATACCACCGCCTCCAGCCTTCTGGGCTTCCCAGTTTCATCATACTCTACAGAAACCTGGGTTTTCCCATCCGGGCGCAGATAGCTCAATGTGCCGTCCTTGCGGACTTTCGTCAGCTGCAATGCCAGTTTATGTGCCAGTGAAATGGGATAAGGCATCAATTCCGGTGTTTCGTTGGTTGCATAACCAAACATCATGCCCTGGTCGCCTGCCCCGATTGCTTCCAACTCTTCCTCAGACATCTTATTTTCCTTTGCTTCCAGCGCTTTGTCCACGCCCATTGCAATATCTGCGGACTGCTGATCCAGGGCTACCATAACCGCACAGGTATTCCCATCAAATCCGGTGGCGGCGTCATTGTACCCAATCTCATTTACCGTCTCCCTTACAATCTGGGGAATATCTATATTTGCCTTGGTGGTGATTTCTCCTGTTACAAGCACAAATCCAGTGCATGCCGCTGTCTCGCATGCCACCCTGCTCATGGGATCCTGTGCCATCAGTGCATCCAAAATTGCATCCGATACGGCATCGCAAAGCTTGTCGGGATGGCCTTCTGTTACTGATTCTGAAGTAAATAATCTTTTTTCCATTTTTCTCCTCCTGTCTGATAATAAAAATAGGGAAAATTCTTTTTTCCTCCTTGCGCGCTGGACGCCTGCCAGCTCTGCTGATATCTTTCCTCTGGACATCCATGTGCATAATTGAATAAGGAAAATTCGGTTTCCTCAACTCGTTACTCTGGACACCTGTGTGCAATCAAGCAGGGGAGAGCCATCTTCCCCTGCTCGCGCGCCGGATGCCCGTGCGCATAAAAAAGTCCGCTTAAACAATATAAGCGGACCCGATTCTTCCAAAAAGATTATCAAATCCTCTTATTGTTCGATTGCTCGCTCAGGTTGGCACCTTCCGTAGAGGGGTTGCCGTGGCTTCACAGATCCTATGTATCTCCACCACTCTGAATAAGAGAAATTAATAACTGATAAAATATCAAATATTCTATCAGCGTAACAATATTCGGTTTTCAAATCTTCTCTATCCATTAACATACTCTCTTTTCCCGATTCTGTCAAGAGATATTTAGCCAATTGCCTTAAATTGGAATTTTTGAATCTCTTTTTCTGAGCTGACCCGGGCAATCTGCGCCCCCAGGCTCTCCAATTTTTCCTCAAAGGCTTCATAGCCGCGCTGGATATAGTGGATATCGTCTACAATTGTAACCCCTTCTGCAGAAAGGCCTGCAATCACAAGAGCTGCCCCGGCACGCAGATCCGGCGCGCTGACCCTAGCGCCGGTATAGCCTTTTACGCCATTGATAATAGCAATATTGCTCTCTACCTTAATGTCCGCTCCCATACGGGTCAATTCATCCACATATTTAAAACGATTCTCAAAAATACCTTCCGTTACCGTACTGGTTCCCTGGGCAATCCCAAGCACCACGGACATCTGGGGCTGCATATCTGTAGGAAATCCTGGATAGGGCAGGGTCGTGACCTGGGTATGGCGCAAAGGCTTGGAGGCTACCACCCGGACAGCATCGTCAAATTCTTCCACCTCACAGCCTGCTTCCAGCAGCTTGGCGGTGGTAGCTTCTAAATGTTTGGGAATTACATTCTTAACCGTAACATCTCCCCTGGTGGCTGCCGCTGCAAACATAAAGGTTCCTGCTTCGATTTGATCTGGTATCACAGAATATTCCGTCCTGTGAAGCTTCTCTACGCCTACAATACGGACCACATCGGTTCCGGCGCCGCGGATATTCGCTCCCATGCTGTTGAGGAAATTGGCCACATCCACCACATGAGGCTCCTTTGCTGCATTTTCAATGGTAGTTTTCCCTTCTGCCATGGCCGCGGCCATCATAATATTAATGGTAGCTCCCACAGATACCTTGTCTAAATAAATATGGCTTCCAATTAAGCGTTCTGCCTCAGCCGCAACTGCCCCGTTACGGATTTCCACATGGGCGCCCAGCGCACGGAACCCCTTAATATGCAAATCCATCGGACGGCTCCCAATGTTGCACCCTCCCGGCAGCGTAACCTCCGCCCTCTTATATTTTCCAAGCATAGCACCCAAAAGATAATAGGAGGCTCTGATTTTTTTCATAGAATCATAGTCTACTGGAATATCTTTTACAAAGGAACCGTTTATTTTCACGGTATGGGCATCTGTTCTGGTTATCTTTGCTCCAATATCTCCCATGGCCTGGAGCAGCGCGTTAACATCTCTTACATCGGGTAAATTATCTATTGTTACGGTTTCATCCGTCATGATCGCTGCTGCCAGAATTGCCAGCGCTGCGTTTTTCGCTCCGCTGATTTCCACTTCGCCCACTAACGGATTGCCTCCCTTTATTACATATTGTTCCATATTGCACCTCTATGCTATATTTTTCGTACAAGAAGTTATTATAGTAACATTTTTTCTTCCTTGTCAAGTTTTTGGCAAAAAATCTTTATGTACTATTATAACACACTTTGTCGATTTGTAAATCTTTCCTTTACAGTCCAGCATAATGACGTTAAATTACAATTCAGCTTATCTTATTTTATGTGAAATTGCATCATCCGTGCATGGCCCTAGGAAAAATCATTGGCAGGATATTCAATTCCCACTGAAAAACACCGCTTTTCGTATAAGCCTTTTTCAAAAAACCACTGTTTTTAGTATAGGCCTTTCTCAAAAAATCATGCGCCGCTTTTGCGGTTCTTCCATTAAAATAAAAAAATGAAACAGAAATTATTCCCATTTTACCCCTTCCCTGTGTAAAACGAGAAATAATTTCTGTTTCTTATTTTAACATATTTGAAATAAAATTCCTACAATTATCTTTTTACTCAAACACTACGTTTTTTTCCAAATATTTCGTCCGCACCACAATATATGGATATGATTTTACCTGATTAATCTTCTCCCCTTTGGAAGGGCCTATCAAGGTTGTGTCAAAATAAATGGCGTTTTTCGTCAGATAACAGTCATTGACGGAAATACTGTAGCCCCCGGTTTCCTGTACCCCGTAACCTGCTGCTATGTACAAATATTCCTTGTCCGTGTAGGTCAGCTTGAAAACCGTTTCTTTCTTCCCCTCGATAACCGACAGGAATTCCTCTGGAATTTCTTTTTCCTCCAGGATTTCATAGGAGAGATCCTTTAATTTTTTTGTGTCTGTCTCCTCCAATCCGCATCCTTGCAAAAAACAAAAAGCTGCGCTCAAAAGAAAAAGGATTGGCCAGGTACAAATGCACGCACTCCATTGCTTCAATTTTCTCATCATCCGTTCACCGATTTTTTTACATTCTTCCTGAATTCTATGAAAAAATTCCTTTATTTATGATTGTATTTCCCCGTCCCCCTCTGTATAATAGTATAAGCACATGAATTCTTTAAAGGAAAAGGTATGATGTTATGATACGAATAATTTTAGTAGCAGTTTTTTTAATTACTTTTCTGATTGTTTCTATTCCCATTTTGTTTTTAGAGTGGATTGTGGGAGAATTCAATCCCTATGCGGCGGACTTAAGCAGCCTGCGTATCGTCCAATGGGCATTTAAAGTGGTTCTCTTGCTTGCCGGGACTAAAATTACCATCATCGGGGAGGAACATGTGCCCAAAGACCAGGCCGTACTCTATGTCCCCAACCATCTGAGCTATTTTGATATTGTCATCACCTACTCCAGATGCCCCGGGCTGACAGGATATATCGCGAAAGACAAAATGGCTCGTTACCCCGTGCTCTCTGTATGGATGAAACGGCTGTACTGCCTGTTTCTGGACCGGAAGGACATGCGGGAAGGGCTGAAAATGGTTTTAACAGGAATCGACCAGATTAAACGGGGAATTTCCGTATGCATTTTCCCGGAAGGAACAAGGAACCCCCACCCGGAAGAGGGAATGCTGGCCTTTAAAGAAGGAAGCCTAAAGATGGCTGAAAAATCCGGCTGCCCCATCATTCCCATTGCAATCAGCAACACCAATAACATTTTTGAAAGCCACATTCCATGGATCAAGAAATGCCATGTAATTGTAGAATATGGAGAACCTATTTACATCAAAGAACTGGATAAAGAACAGCGGAAATTCTCCGGTGCCTATACCCAGTCCAAAATTGAAGAAATGTTAAAAAAACATAAGTCCATGCTGTAAAATATGTTTGGCCTGCTCCACATCTACTGGAATTTTTCCTTGATTGCCTCAACTACTTTCGGATAATCCATAAAATGGGAAGCTTTGACCAGTACCGTATCCCCTTCCTGTAGATAATCTAAAACCTGGGACAGCATTTCATCCCGGGAATCAAAGTGGAATACCTCGCACCAGTCATTAGCTTCTCTGGCCCCCCGGGCAGTCTCCTCCGATAATGTCCCTGCACAGAATAACGTGTCAATCTGCTTTTCAGCCACATAGGCGCCGACCTGGTAATGAAGCGCTCTTTCATCCTCCCCCAATTCTCCCATATCCCCTAATACCGCCACCGTCCGGGCAAGCCCATTGCTGAGCACGTCAATGGAAGCGCGCATGGACACCGGGTTCGCATTGTAACAGTCGTCAATCACCATCAGGCCTCCGGTTTCTATGAGGTTGGTGCGTCCCCCTATGGTTTCCACGGAGGCAATGCCTGCCTGGATTTCCCCAAGCTCCATGCCCAGCGCAAGCCCAACCCCTGCAGCCGCCATAGCATTGAAAATATTGTGCTGTCCTGGAATGGGAATATGCACGGAAATCATGCCCTCCGGCGTGTGGATATCAGCCTCCATGCCCTTAAGGCCGCAATTTCTGATATTGTCCCCATAGATATCCTGCTGCACATCCTTTTTTTCTCCAAATCCATAAAATACAGGCTGGATGCCTTTGACACATTTTAACGTGGACAGCTTATCATCCTCCCCATTTAGCAGGATGCGTCCCTTTGGTTTCAGGAAATCGAAGATTTCACTTTTGGCTTTTAAAATCCCGTCCCTGGTTTTGAGATTTTCCAGATGGCAGATTCCAATATTGGTTATCACGCAGATATCCGGCTGCGCCATCTCTGCCAGACGGTGCATTTCCCCGAAATCAGAAATCCCCATCTCCACCACTGCCGCTTCGTGCTCTTCCTGGATACGCAAAAGCGTAAGGGGAAGCCCGATTTCATTATTATAATTTCCCGCTGTCTTCAATACATTGTATTTCTCTGAAAGCACAGAAGCTATCATCTCTTTGGTGCTGGTCTTTCCCACGCTTCCGGTGACGCCTACCACAGGAATTGTAAGCTGGCGGCGGTAAAACCTTGCTATGTCTTTCAAGGCCTGCTCTGTGGATGTTACTAAGATATAGGGTTTCTCACAGCCGGGAAGCTTCCTCTCCGAAAGTACTGCCAAGGCTCCTTTTTCAAACACATCCGGGATAAAATCATGCCCATCCACTCTTGCGCCCTTGATGGGGATAAAGAGAAATCCCTCCGCTGCCTGCCTGCTGTCTGTGGCTGCCCCGCAGATTTCCTTCTGTTTCTCCTGTTCCCCGCCAAAGTAAACGCCTTTACATGCTTTTGCAATATTTTCCAAAGTCATATTTTTCATAACTTTTCTCCACCTTTATGCATATTTTTTCTTAGAAATCCGAATAATCTCTTCGCAAAGTTCTCCGAAGTCCATGCCTGCCGCCTGTGCCTCCTGGGGAAGCAGGCTCATCGGCGTCATGCCGGGAAGGGTATTGGCTTCCAGGCAGTATAGCTTCTCCTGGCTGTCCAATAAGAAATCCATCCGGGCATAGGTCTCTAAGTTCAGCGCCCGGGCTGCCTCTTCTGCATAATGCTGCATTTTTTTTGCAATAGCCCAGGGGAGATCCGCAGGGCATGTTTCCACTGTGCTTCCAGCAGCATATTTATTTTTATAGTCATAAAATCCTTCCAGGGGCGCAATCTCAATTACAGGCAGCGCTTTAAAATCAATGACTCCCACAGAAAATTCCCGGCCTTTTATATAGCTTTCCACAATCAGCCGTTCCTCCCAGCGGAAGGCTTCTTCCAGCGCGCGGCGGTACTCCTCTTTAGTTTGTACGATCGATACTCCGATGCTGGAACCGCCGCAGCAAGGTTTTACCACACAGGGCAGCAATAGCCCCGTCTTGTCAAAGTCCCATTGGCAGGTTTCTTTTTCCATGGAAATCCCTGCCGGGGTGGGAATGTTGTTTGCCGCAAACAGCCGTTTGGACAACGCTTTATCCATGGCAAGGGCGCTGCTTAAATAGCCAGTCCCAGTATACTGGATGCCATACAGGTCAAAGGCTGCCTGAATCCTGCCGTCCTCCCCGTTCTCTCCATGAAGCGCCATAAAAACGATATCCGCCATCCGGCACAATTCAATGACATTGGGACCGAAAAAACTGCTGCTCTGGTCTTTTCTGCTCTTTTTTACAGCCTCCAAATCAGGAGCTTTTTCAGATATGCCTGCTACAGAAACACTTGCTTCCTCGGAATGTTCAAAAATTCCCGTCAGGTCTTCTGGCTTGTCGCTGTATCCCATAAAAACATCCAACAGAATCACTCGATGGCCCTTTTGCCGCAATGCCCCTGCTACGTTGTTTCCTGTTACAAAAGATACATCCCGTTCTGTGCTTAAGCCCCCTGCCAACACCACAATATCCATTTCTAAATCCTCCTTGTATTTCAATGCTCTGCCGATATCTTATACTATTTTATTCATTGTATCAATAACTTGCACATATTTTTTCTGTGTATTGGGATATAAAGTGCATTGCAGCGGCAGAGCGCAAGGTATACCCACCTGTAGAGATAATAAGAAGGAGCTGCCGGGAAATGGAGTTTATCTACGATATATAGTTGTGTCACTGAAAGCGCACAGTATATATTGTGGATAACTTGTCATTTTTCCGACAGCCCCTCCTTTTTGGGGAATGCCTTATGTCTAAGTACTTATACGCGGAATATCGGACAATCTATATTTCGATACACAGGAACGAGCGGATTGCCCTTTGGCTAAGCAAACGATTCACGAGCGTTCTTAGTCCGCCGGAACGCTGCCCAGTTTGTATGACAGAGGGCAATCCGCTCACTCCGTTTGTTTCCAAAGATAAAATGCCCTCTTCAATCTCCTTCCGCATCCAAAGATACCTTGCCCTCTTCAGCAATTCCTAAAACTCCGGCTCAATCAAACCGTAAGTATTGCCCTTCCTCTTATACACCACATTAACCTCTTCTGTCTCCGCATTCTGGAACACAAAGAAATTATGCCCCAGCAGCTCCATCTGGATGCAGGCGTCTTCTGGATACATCGGCTTCATCCCAAAACGTTTGGTACGGATAATCTTGATTTCCTCTTCATCCTCTACCTCTTTTTCAATGAATTCCTGTTGGAAATTGCCTGCCGCCTGCTTCTGGTCTACAATTTTATTCTTATATTTCTTCAATTGCCGTTCAATAACTTCCTCCACCAAATCTATGGAGACATACATGTCATTGCTCACCTGCTCTGAGCGGATAATATTTCCCTTTACCGGAATTGTAACCTCAATCTTCTGGCGCTCTTTTTCCACGCTTAAGGTTACAGCAATATCTGTTTCAGGAGTAAAATACCTTTCCAGCTTCGATAACTTGTCCTCTACTGCTTTTCTCAATCCGTCCGTTATATCAATATTTTTTCCACTGATTGTAATACGCATGGTGTCCAACCCCTTTTCCATTTATTTTAGATATTTATGCCAGGTGCATAACTTTGCGATATAGCATGGCTGCCTGCGCACCCTTCGGCGCACCTAATATCTGCCGATATTATATCATACCTAAAAACTGAATACAACAAATCTCTGGGAATTCTTGACATTTCCCGTAATCCGTCCTAATATTACATCAATCAAGCTGCAGAAAGGAACATCTGACTATGAAGCCAAAAACTGCCTTTATTACCGGCGCTTCCCATGGAATCGGCCGTGCCATTGCAGAAGAATTTGCACGTCACGGCTATTCCCTTGCCATCAACTGCCAAAGCTCCGGGGAAGAATTAAAAGCATTTGCCGGATACCTCCATGATGCCTTTGGCATCTTCTGCCTTCCTTTCATTGGAGATGCAAGCGATGAGAGATTCGCTGCAGATACTTTTCAACGCATAGGCCAGGCATTTGGAAGGGTGGATATCCTTATCAACAACGCAGGTATTTCCCATATCGGCCTGTTATCTGACATGAGCCTTGGAGAATGGAACCGGGTGATGCAGGTCAATCTCACCTCCCTGTTCTGCTGCTGCAAGCATGCCATCCCTGCTATGGTCCGGCAAAAATCCGGCGCCATCCTAAACATCTCCTCTGTGTGGGGGAATATAGGCGCTTCCTGCGAGGTTGCATATTCTGCTTCCAAAGGCGGCGTAAATGCTTTTACCAAAGCACTGGCAAAGGAGCTTGCCCCCAGCAATATCACCGTCAACGCCATTGCCTGCGGCGTGATTGATACCAGAATGAACCAATGCTTTTCTGCGGAAGAACACAGGCAGCTCCAGGAAGAGATTCCTGCCGGAAGGTTCGGCTCCCCCACAGAAGTTGCAAAGCTGGCTTACTCCATGATAAATGCACCTTCTTACATGACCGGCCAGATTATTGCCATGGATGGGGGCTGGCAGTAACCCCCTCCATCAGGCTTATCCCACCGCCCAGCAGGCGCCATGGCATCCTCAAAATCCACGTTTGTGGATCTCATTCGCGTTTGGAAGGCAATTTTCTACGGAGCTTCACATCGCTTACCGCGCCCTGCCCCCGGAACGGCAGGAACTGAATTGTGGAACAAGCAAAACTTTATCAATATCTGGAAGCAGCACAGAGAAAAGCCAGAAAAAAAGATGAAACAACAGTTGCTTATAGCCATTTTGCTTTCTATCATGTATAATAGTTAAGCATAGTGGCAGCCTGCCAAAAAACTTAACGATACAAAGGAGTGGGATTATGAAAAAGGAACATCGCGACGCTCTTTATGAATCTCCTGTCATTGCTGCAGTCAACAGTTTTGAAAGCCTGGAAAAATCTTTGTCCTGCAGCAGCCGCATTATTTTTATCCTTTTTGGAAATATCTGCAATATTTCAGAGATTGTTGCAAAAATAAAGGAGGCCGGAAAACTGGCTGTGGTTCATATCGACCTGATTACCGGACTGGCTTCAAAAGAAATTGCTGTGGACTTTATCAAGGAGCGTACAGACGCAGACGGCATCATTTCCACAAAGCCCGCATTGGTGAAATACGCAAGAAAACTCTCTATGTTCACTGTGCTTCGGTTTTTTGTAATTGACTCCCTTGCCTTTTCCAATATGGAAAAGCAGATTCAAAACGTGAAGCCGGATGTGATCGAAGTGCTTCCAGCGCTTATGCCCAGAATCCTTACCCGCATCTGCAGCATCAGCCATGTTCCGGTAATTACGGGAGGCCTGATTTCTGAAAAAGAAGATATCACCTCCATGCGTTCCGCTGGAGCCTCCTGCGTATCCTCTACCAGTGAAAACATTTGGTTTTTGTAGGAGGAATGTTAGAATTGGACATAGAAAATCAAAACATTTATGAAGACGAACCAGACAGCCATACAGAACAAGCCGCTTCCCACACACACCCTCATACCCACAGCCATACCCAGACCCAGGCTGTGTTAAACCGCATGTCCCGGGCCATCGGCCATATGGAAGCGGTAAAGCGCATGGTAGAAGACGGAAGGGACTGCAGCGAAGTGCTGATACAAATCGCCGCCGTCCGTTCCGCCATCAATAACATTGGAAAAATCATCCTGGAAGACCATATCTCCCACTGCATCGTAGACGCCGTGGAGCACGGGGATGAGCAAGCGCTGGAAGACTTAAAAACCGCCATAGAAAAATTTATAAAATAGCGGAAGAACCGCCCAAGTCTGTGTGGCAAAGGGTCATCCTGCCTTGACCTGCGTATCCCAATATACCCTAAAATCCGCGGATAGTATCGTTTTCGCTTTCAGAAGTATTTTCAATCTTGCGGATTACAACATAATAGCTGTAAACGTCATTGACCCTTATCTGCACCCGTTCGCCCGCCTTGCGGCCCAGGATTGCCTTCCCTATGGGAGATTCCGTGCTGATTAAATTCTTCATGGAATTTCCCCGGATGGAGGTCACAAGGCGGAAAACCTGTTCCTCCTCATCCTCTTCAAAATACACGGTCACCGTATTATTGATGCCTACTTCATCCTCTTTGGAAACATCGGAAACAATCACTGCGGTTTTCAGCATCCGTTCCAGATACCGGATTCTGCTTTCATTTTTATTTTTATCCTTTTTGGCTGCATGGTACTCAAAATTCTCGCTCAAGTCTCCATGAGCCCGGGCTTCCTTTACTGCCTCTATAGCTTCCTTGCGCACCACCAGCTTCCGGTATTCAATTTCTTCCTCTATCTTCTTTACATCACTCTCTGTCAGTTGTTCTCTCATTTTTACCCTCCTGAAAATTCCCTATATATTTTACTGCTTCCTAATCTTCTGCCCCAATGGATTCTGCTGCCCCATCATTTCCTATCCAAGAGGCATCCGAATCGTAACTGCAAAAATATCTGCCTCCTCTGCCATAAAAAGGCTGCCCCCCTGCAGCTCCATCATTTTCTGTACGCTTTTTAAGCCAATCCGGTTGCTTTCCACCTGCTGTGCCAGCTGCTTTTTCCCGTTCAGGAATCCAAACTCCACGCTGCCCTTGTCCGCTGCCGTGGTGATATACACCGGCTTTTCCTTTTCCCCGTACTTTAAAATATTGGAAAAAAGATTGTTAAAAATACGCTGGAAAAATACCCGGTTTCCTTCCACCTTCACGTTCTCTGGCGCCTTTCGCTCTGCCAGCACCTGAAAGCCTTTCAGCCTTAAAAACTCCTGGCTGCTCTCCATCTCCTCCAACAGCTCCCACAAAAAAATCTCTGTCAGCTCCACTTTTTCATTTTTCTCATAGACCAGGGCATATTCAAACATTTTATCGGACAATGCACGGATTTCCTCCACCTTCCCAATGCATCTGCTGACATATTCTTCTCGTTTTTCCTCCGGGCATTTCTTCTGTGCCATAATCTCCAAATATCCATATAAAGTGGTCATCGGCGTCCGCAAATCATGGGAAATGGAGCTTATCAAATCATGGTTGGCCTTCTGCCCTTCCTGTTCCCTGTAGATATTTTCATCCAAGGCACGGCGCATTTCATCCAGGTTCCTTGCCAAAACCCCGATTTCATCCTTTCCCTTCACGGTAATGGGATGCTCCAAATCTCCATCCGCCATGACAAGGATTTCGTCTTTCAATTTTCCTACATACCGCATCCTGTTCCACACATAAAGCAGCACCGGAAGAAACAGCAGCATGCTAACCCCTAAGGCAGCGAAAAAATACGGCATTACAATCTTGGCCTGGTGCATAGAATAAATCATCACCTGCCCCGTAACATCCTGAAATTCCAATTCACCAGAGTAATCCATCATCCGGTAGTTACTCACGTCAGAATACCAGAAAACATCACTGATGTAGGAATCCCACACGGCTGGCTCTATTCCGTAAAACAGAAATTTTCCTTCTGCGTCGTAGAACATAATTGAGGTGAAGCCATCATCATATTTCTCAATATCCAAAAGCTCTTTCAGCTCTTCTTCCCCCATTTTTCCATAGCTGATATTTTTTGCCTTCTCCTGCATTTCCGCCACAATTTTTTTCGGTTCAAAATTGATATATCCCTTTTCCAGCAGCTCTACATAGGCCCAGGTCTGCCACTGCATCAGATACCTAAAGCAGCAGATACTCATAATCCCGCATATGATGAGCAGCAAAAAGAGCCTTACCGTCATCTTTTCTGTCCATTTTTCTCTATTCACAGCGATATCCCTTTCCCCAGACATTTTTAATAATTTTCGGGTTATGGGGGTCTTCCTCTATTTTCCCCCGCAGGTTACGGATATGCACCATCACCGTGTTGGAAGCCCCGTAATAATAATCCTCCTCCCAAATGCTCTCATACAAATGCTGGACAGAAAATATCTGCCCCCTGTGTTTTCCCAGCAGGCATAATATTGCAAATTCAATGTCTGTCAGCTCGATTTCTTTCCCCTCAAGCAGCACCTTTTCCTGGTTCTCATAAATTTTAAGCCGTGGCAGGACAATAGCTTTTTCCTTATCCACCCGTTTCTGCTCCTTGTGCGCTTCTGCTTCGGCTTCTTCCTGCCCCTCTTCCTCTTTTCCTTTATACACCTGATATCTGCGTATCAAGGCCTTCACCCTGCTTAAAAGCTCCTGATAAGAGAAAGGTTTGGGCAGATAATCATCTCCGCCGCTGGAAAAACCCAGGGTCTTGTCTTCCACCTGGGACTTGGCGCTTAAAAACAAAATAGGCGTGTTTTTGCTTTTGCGGATTTCCATGCAGGCCTGATACCCATTCATGCCGGGCATCATCACATCCAGGATAACCAAATCATAATCATCTGCCCGGATTTTTTCAAGAGCCTCCCTGCCGTTTCCAGCCTCATCCACCGCATACCCTTCCCCTGCCAGCAATATATTCACCACCTCGCGGATTTCTTGGTTGTCGTCTACCATCAGGATTCTTGATGCATTCCCTGTATCCATAATTCTTATCTCCTGTCTGAAATTTACATAAAACTTTCATACTAATTCTAGCACATCTGCGCCCCTTTTCAAAAATTCTTAAGAATCTTTAAGATTTTCTTTGGTGAATTTTTAAGAAAATGACTTTATACTTCTCTTTGCAGTCAGATGAAAGTTTGATTCATTTTAACAATCAGAAACAAGTATTTTGCAAGAACTGTATTTGTTCCGCTGCAAACCAGGAGGGCATCATGAACAGGAACTTTTATCAAAAATATATGCATCCATTGATTTATCCAGCTTTCTTAACCTTATTTATTTTTTTCTGCATACTGGCGATTTTACCAGAGCATGCATTGTTCGGCTCGGAAGGGGACTGGTTCAGCCAGCATGTTGCAATCGCAGAACAATTCCGGACGATTTTTTATGCGACAGGGCAGATGATTCCTGACCTTTCCCCCGCCGGCGCTGGCAGCAATATTTATGATTTTTCCTATTACGGGCTCCTTCGGCCGGATGTTTTAATTTCCTTTCTGCTTCCGAAGGTTCCTATGGCTTTTATTATTTCCGGTTACGCCATTTTGGAGCTTGTGGCTGGCAGCATCCTGTGCTATTACTGGCTGAAACAGCATGTATCCTCTTCGTTTTTTGCTTTTCTGGGGGGAATCCTGTATTCCTGCGCCGGATGCTTTTACCAGGCCCACCACCAGATTATGTTTGTGAATTATATGCCTTTTCTGCTGCTGGCGCTTTTGGGCATTGACCGGATGCTGGAAAAGGAAAAACACGGCTTGCTGGCCGTATCCCTGGTGCTTGCCTATTTACATAGCTATTATTTTGCCCCGGCAGTACTTGCAGTCGTTTTCCTCTACTTCCTCTACCGCCTGTATTTTGAAAAGAAATACCGGTGGGAAAAGGGCAAGGGAAAGTATTGGCTTTTCCTTTTCTTTTCCATTGGAATTTCGGTAGGAATGGCAGCTATTCTGCTGCTGCCCACAGGACTGGATCTGCTTTCCACAAGGAAGGATGCGGGCATCCCTCCTTCCCTTTCCGAGATATGGTCCATCCGCCTTTCCCTGGAATCACTGCTTTACCATCCAGGCGGATGCGGGCTTACCATGCTCTGCCTGTACACGCTGCTGTTAAGCGTCCGGCGCAAGAGCACAAGAATACTAAGCTTTCTGCTGCTTCTGTGCCTTACAGTGAATGCATGCCCTTATGTGCTGAGCGGTTTTTTATATATACGGTATAAGACGCTGATTCCGCTGGTTCCGCTGATTCTTCTGCTCTGCACACAGACTTTGGAATTGCTTTCTGAAAAAAAAGAACATCACAGCCTCCTTTGCGGCCTGCTCTGCCTGGTTCCAGTGTTCTTTTTCAAGCCCTTTGATGCAGCATTGGCAGACTACATATTGACCATCCTGGCATTTACTGTGATTGGGGCAGGAAGGACAATACGAAATCTTTACCTTTTGCTCTGCCTGTCCCCGGCCATCGTATCCATTACGGTTGGAAGCAATGACCAGTTTATTTTAGCTTCTGATAACCGGCAGGCTGTTTTTTCCAAAGAGGAACTGGAAGCATTGGATTTAGACGGCAGCTACCGCTTTGACTGCCTGATGGAGCCTTTTGCCAATGCCAATGTGCTTCCCTTGCAGGGCATAGGAAGCACCTGCATGTATTCCTCTGTCACGGACAGCAGGTATGCAGACTTTTTTTATAACACCATGCGAAACCCTATCCGCATCCGCAACCGGGTAGCATTGATGACAGACGCAAACCCCTTTTTTGCTTACCTGATGGGGATACGGTATATCCAGGCAAAGGAGGATGCACTTCCCCTGGGCTATGAGCCCATTGCAAGGAAAGGGCAGACCGTCATCGCAGAAAACAGCCAGGTGCTTCCCACCGCTTATACCAGCGCTTCATTCATGGAACAGGCGGAATTTGAGAAATTAGAATTTCCTTATACCTTGGAAGCGCTGGCCAGATATACGGTTACGCCTGATAGAAAAGCCCCAGCCATTACTGCGGAACGCTTTATGGAAACCTCCCGGATTACTCCTGTTTCCATAGAAACACTGACCGGAAAGGAGCCGGCTGCTCTTTTCGAGGATATTCCTTCCGTAGATTGGAACCAGGAAAAACAAGAAGGAACATTAGCGGTATCCCTGAAAAAAAGCATGCAGATATCATTTCCTCTGCCAGAGCCTATGAAAAATAAGATTCTCATCTGCTCTTTTGCGGTGGAATCCCCGAAACACAAAGAAGTTACCATAGATATCAACGGAATCCGAAATAAGCTTTCCGGCAGCAGGGCGCCCTACCCCAACCAAAACCATACCTTTACCTACCTGGTTTCTTCGAATCAGGAGATAAACGCCCTTGATATTGACCTGAAAGCTGGAGAATATCTTTTGTCAGAATTCAAGTTCTGGGCCATGGATACGAAAGCGTGGGGCAACAGCAGCATTCGCACTGCAGATTTTGAAACAGCCATGGGAAAAACCCTCGTTCAGGGAACAGCTTCCTGCAGTGCAGACAGCTTCTTTGTTACCTCATTTCCCTTCCGCAAAGGCTATGAGGCCTGGGTAGATGGAAAACAAGTTCCCGTCCAGCTTGTCAATGAAAGCTTTGTGGGCTTCCCGCTGTCTGCCGGTTCCCATAAGATTACCGTAACCTACCAGCCCCCTGGAAAAACGGCTGCTGGCATGATCAGCCTTGCATCACTGCTTTTGTTTTTCCTTAGCATGTTTTCCAGGCATAGGGCAGAACACAAGAAAAAGAATTTCCGTAACCTTTCCTAGAAAGGTTCTCAACATAAATAAATGTAAACAGAAAAGAGGAATCATTATGAAACATGTATTACAGCTAAAAAAACGGATCTTGCTACCCACAGCCTCCCTTTCCAAAGATTCAATCCTGGAAATCGTAAGCTACCTGCTGACGGGAGGAGCGACTACCCTGATTAACTACATGATATATCTGTCGCTTTTGCACCTTAAGGCAGATTACCTGGCTGCCAACACCGTTGCCTGGGTCTTTGCAGCAGCTTTTGCCTATGTCAGCAACCGCACCTTTGTGTTCCGCTCCCGGAACCGGGTTGGAAAAGAATTGTTTTCCTTTGTATCCCTGCGGTTTCTCACGCTGCTGATGGAAAATGCCCTTTTAATCCTTTTGGTTCAGTACTGCCAGTTCCACCCGGCAGCATCAAAAATTGCCGTAAGCTTTGTCACAGTGGCCGCCAACTATGTGATTTGCAAATGCCAGATTTTCCGTAAACCCTCTGGATACCTGCATGCAGATTCTGAAAAGAACCATGCAGCTGCAAGGGCGCAGATTTTTCAAAAGGAAGAGTTACAGTGAAAGGAGAGAATGATCATGAAGAAATTAAGTATTATCGTACCATGCTATAACGAGGAAGATGTAGTTTCCCTTTTTTACCAGGAAACCCACAAAGCAGTAACCAGCATCCCAGACCTGGATTATGAATTTATTTTCATTGATGACGGCAGCAAGGATCACACGCTCGACATCCTTCGGGTTCTCTCCTGTCAGGACAAAAACTGCCATTATCTTTCCTTTTCCAGAAATTTCGGCAAGGAAGCCGCCATGTATGCGGGTCTGGAGCAATCCTGCGGAGACTACTGTGTCATCATGGACGCAGATCTGCAGCATCCGCCAGTGCTTCTCGCTTCTATGTATCAGGCGCTCACCCAGGAAGGATATGACTGCTGCGCCGGAAAGCGCATCGGAAGGGAAGGGGACGGCGCGCTCCGGGGTTTCCTCTCCCGCAGTTTTTATAAAATTATCCAAAACATGACCCATATGGATATGAGCGACGGTGCCGGGGATTTCCGAATGATGAACCGCAAAATGGTAGAAGCCATTCTTCAAATGAAGGAATATAACCGTTACACCAAAGGCATTTTCTCCTTTGTAGGCTTTGAAACCAAGTGGCTGGAATTCCACAACGTGCAGCGGGCCGCCGGAACGTCTAAATGGAACCTGGGAAGCCTGTTTTCCTACGCCTTTGACGGAATTTTATCCTTCTCCACCGCGCCTTTGAAGCTGCCCGGCATCCTTGGGGCATTCCTGTTATTGCTCTCTTTCCTCCTTGGAGGCCTGGGGCTGGCACAGCAGATATTCTTCCACCACAATATGGGAACCCTTTACTTCGTTTCCGACATTGTAATATTTCTCAGCAGCCTGCAGATGATGATGATTTTCATTCTGGGAGAATACCTTTCCAAGGATTACCTGGAAAATAAAAACCGCCCCATCTATATTGTACGGGAACAGGATTCGAAGCCTGCTGCAGCTAATGTCTATGACATTACCCCTATCCGGCGCAATGCCATATAAATGGAATGTGGGAAAATATAAATCTTAATGCAGAAAAAAGATTTCGTTATATCGAAATCTTTTTCCTGTTCTTGATTGATTTTTATTATATCAAAATTTTTTCATATTATCGAAATCTTTTTTCTATTTTAAAAAGGCGATTGAAATTCCGGTATAAACGCGCAATAATAAGAATATACTATTTACCAATTACAACACACATTCATTGCACATGAAACACTTTTTGCCCCTTCTTTCCACACTTTGACTTCCTGCCTTAACCAATCCGCCCATTCTTCTATCCCCTCTCCAGTCTTGGCTGAAATGGGGATAATCTTAATACCAGGATTCAGCTTCCTTGCCCGTTCCTTACATGCTTCCAGGTCAAAATCAAAATACTCCAAAACATCTATTTTATTAATCAGCAATACGTCGCAGATGGAAAACATCAATGGATATTTCAGCGGCTTGTCATCTCCTTCCGGTACACTCAAAATCATGGCATTCCTGGAAGCCCCCGTATCAAATTCCGCAGGGCACACAAGGTTCCCCACGTTTTCCAGAATCGCCAGGTCTATCTCTTCTATGCCAAGCCCCTGGATTCCCTGGCGGGTCATATCCGCGTCCAGATGGCACATGCCCCCTGTGTGGAGCTGAATAACCTTTGCCCCTGTCCTTGAAATCGTCTGTGCATCCACATCAGAATCAATATCCGCTTCCATAACGCCAATCCTCATCTCATCCTTCAATGCCTCTATGGTGCCAGCCAGCGTGGTGGTTTTCCCCGCCCCTGGCGACGACATAAGGTTCAGCAGAAACGTCTTCTTCTCTTTCAGTTCCTGCCGCAGGCATTCTGCATCCTTGTCATTGTCCTCAAAAATGCTTCGTTTAATTTCCATAGTCCTGAATTCATTCATTCTAACTTACATTCCTTTCGTTCAGTCACAAACAGGCAGTAAAATAATTTTTATTTTGCTCAGTCACAAACAGGCAGTAAAATAATTTTTATTTCGCTCAGCCACAAACAGGCTGTGAAATAATTTTTATTTCCCGGCATCTCCTAACCTGGATCATTCCTTATAACTTAAAGAACTTCATCTGCTCCTCCATCTGGTCAGACATACCCCTTAAGCTATTGGCTGCGTCTGCCAGCAAATGGATGGTTTCATTCAACTCTTCCATAGAAGCAGTGGTCTCCTGGGCAGAGGCCGCATTTTCCTGGGACAATGCAGTGAGGTTATTAATCACATCCACAACGGTCTTTCTGGAGGAATCACAGATATGCGCCCGTTCCTCAATCATAGTGGTATCCTCCCTGGAACTGTTGATGCCTGTTTCCACGTCCACAAAGTGGCTTTGGGTCGCCTCCAATTTCTCCCTTTGGTCTATGATAATTTCCTCTACTTCCTTCATAATCTCCACTGTCATTTCTGAATCCGCCACCAGGGAATTAATCACATCGGTAATGGTCTTTGCAGAATCGCTGGATTCATCTGCCAGCTTTTGAATCTCTGAGGCCACCACTGCAAATCCCTTGCCGAACTCCCCAGCCCTTGCTGCTTCTATGCTTGCATTTAAAGACAGCAGGGAGGTCTGGCTGGCAATGGAAGAAATCATATCCACTGCCGTACGGATCTTCTGGGCAGACTCATTGGTTGCATAAATTTGTACTGCGATTTTTTGGATGGCTTCATTGGTACGTTCCGTAGAATCCGCCAGATGCTTCATAATCTCTGCCGAAGTATCTCCCGCCTGTTTCATGGTTTTCGAGGTGTTATTCAATTTATCTACATCCTGCACAATATGTTCAATCACAGAACCCATATCCATAATCTGGCTGGACGCAGTCTCAATCTCCTCTGACTGGGAAACCGCGCCAGTAGAGATTTCTTCCACCGCCCGGCTGATTTCTGCTGCATTGGCATTCACCCGCTCCGCCATCTCATCCAAGGACTGGCCGGACTGCATCAATTCACCGGAGGATTTCTGGATATGCTGGATAATCGCCGACAATTGCTGAACCAGGTTCTGCAAGGCTCTCGCAATGCTGCCAAGCTCATCTCCCCGATTCCTCAGCTTCCCTTCTACTTCCAGATTCAAATTGCCTTCTGCAAGCTGCTGGATAATAGCTTCCTCCTTGCGGATTGCCTTGGCCAGATTCCTTGAAAAAAGAACGATTCCCCCGCTGGCCAGCAAAATCAGCGCCACATTCATGATGGTGACTTCTACCAGCTCCTCATTGATATATTTTTCAATTCCGCTGCTGGGTTCTCCCGCAAAGGCCAGCCCAGCAATTGTCCCATCATTGTTCTTTAAAGGTATGTAACAGCAAAAATATGGCTCGCCATTAATCAGCATATCCATATCGGTATATTCCATGCCGTCCTTTAACACTCTCTGAGCCACTTCATCCAATATCTGTGTGCCTGCCATGCTTTCCCCGGTGTTTTTGTCAACCAGAGTTGTCACTATACGGACATCTCCCCAGCATATTGTAACATCAATGCCCGAGCTGCCATAAAACTCCTGGAAAGCCCCTATATCCTCGGAAATATTGTGTTCCCCTTTCCAAAGGCTTTGTCCATCGAAACGGTAATCCCCTTTATCAACAACCCCTAATGCCTCTTCCAGGCCAACCGTAATATCCTCCAGCCGCTTCACCGCTTCGTCCTGCATCCCTTTTCGAATGGTCTTTGCAGAAATTGCAGCTGAAACAACCGCAAGGAACAACATAGGAATAAACCCAAGGGCTAATATCTTCTGCATGATACCAAATTTCATTTTCTTCTGACCTGTTTGTTCTTTCACCGATTCCGCCTCCATACACTTTTTTATTCACCCAAATCATTACTAAAATAATTATAGCTTTTTAAAGTGCATGATTCAACTGTAATTCTGCAGTTTTGTGAAATTTATATGAAAATCTGCACAATATTGGGCGCTCCCATGGAATCCAGCACACAAACAAGCCATATCATACCCATTGCTTTTTAACTTTTTTATATGGCCTCTATCCGTTTCCGAAGCTCCAATACCTTACTGTCAATCTGCTCTATAGCGTTGGCGTAGGCTTTCAGCTCTCTGCTGATATTTTTCGCTCCCCGGTTTTCTTTTTTATATTGGAGCTGATAATCCAATCCCGCCCAATAGTCCATGGCTCCGGTGCGGAGCTGTACCTCTATCTTCATCCACCGGGCATCCTCCTGAACTGAAACCGGCACCTGGAAAATCAAATGCAGGCTCCGGTAGCCGCTTTTCTTGGGATTCCTGATATAATCCTTTTTCTTTAACAGGCGCATATCCGGCTGGGCGCAGAGCATTTCGCCAATCCGGTATAAATCATCCGTATAGGTGCAGACCGCCCGGACGCCTGCCAGGTCATTGACATGCTCCTCCATGGCCGCTACGCTCTCCTCCTGCCCCTTTTTCTTCAGCTTTGCCGCAATGCTTTCATATGATTTAATCCTGCTGGAATAACTGTGTATGACTTTCCGTCCGCACCGCATGCCTAATTCCGCATTTATCATCTGCAGCTTGGCATTCATAAAACTGATGCCCCACTGGCACTTTACAATAAAATCCTCCTGCTGTAAAAAATCCCTTAATTCCATATTTTCCTCCAAAATCAAAAATATCCTGCATTCTTTTATCTTATGCATAGTATATCCCGATGTTCGGATTATAATTTTTAAAACAAACAGGTTTACAAATCTATCCTTGTTCCTTATAATGTTTCCATAGTTCAAGCAGTCTGATGGGAGGTTTTCACAAATGCTGACCTATTCTTTTTCTGAGATTGGCTCCGACAGCCTATATGAATATTTATATAAATGCATAAAAAATGACATTCAAAACGGAACTCTCTCCCCTGGGGAACGCCTTCCCTCCAAACGCAGCTTTGCAAAGCATTTAAACATCAGCGCCATTACCATTGAAAATGCATATGCCCAGCTTTTGGCAGAAGGCTATATTTATTCCATTCCAAAAAAAGGCTACTACGCGGCAGATATTTCCGCCGGCAGGATTCCGGCGACGGCCAAACCTTCCCCCGCCCCTGTTAAGGAACAAAAGGAGGAGCTTTACTTTGCAGACTTTGCCAGCAGCCAGACCCATCCCGACACTTTCCCATTTTCTATCTGGGCAAAGCTGATACGGGAAGTCATCAGCGAAAACAGCTTTGCATTGATGAAAAATTCTCCCAGCGGCGGCATCTTCCCTTTGCGCCAGGCCATTGCTAATCATTTAAAATCATTTCGGGGAATGAGCGTATTGCCAGAACAGATTATCGTAGGAGCCGGAACAGAATATCTCTACGGCCTTTTGATTCAATTGCTTGGCTTCCAGAAGCTTTACGCCGTAGAAGATCCCGGCTATCAGAAAATCTCTGCCATTTACAGGAGCAACCAGGTCAAATGCTGCCACGTCCCCATGGACAGCCAGGGAATCTGTATGGAGCAGTTGCGGGAAACCAATGCGGATATTTTACATATTTCCCCTTCCCACCATTTCCCTACCGGCATTATCACCCCCATCAGCCGCAGGTATGAGCTTCTTGGCTGGGCTTCCGAATCCGATTCCAGATACATTATTGAAGACGATTATGATTGTGAATTCCGGTTTATGGGAAAGCCTATCCCTTCCCTGCAAAGCATCGATGTGATGGAGAAGGTGATTTATATGAATACCTTTACCAAAACACTTGCTTCCACCATCCGTATCAGTTACATGGCGCTGCCCCATCATTTAATGGAACAGTTTCAGCAGAGCATGGGCTTTTACTCCTGTACCGTATCCAATTTTGAGCAATACACCCTGACACGTTTTCTCCAGAACGGGCATTTTGAACGGCACATTAACCGTATGCGGAACTTCTACCATAACCAACGGGATTTGCTTTTAAATTACCTGAAAAACAGCCCGCTCTCCTCCCGCATTACGATTACGGAAGAAGACGCCGGACTGCATTTTCTCATGCATGTAGACACCTCTGCGCCAGATGAAACCATCATCCAATGTGCAAAATCCAAAGGGCTCCGCCTTGCCTCCCTGTCCGAATATTATGAGGGCAGCCGGTTCCAAAATCCCGGGCCTGGCGCCGCATGCCCAAACATCCCTTTGGGGGAGCACACTTTTATTATGAATTACTCCTCCATCCACCCAGAGCATATCAAAAAGGCCATTGACCTGTTATGCCAGGCAGTCCAGTGTGCAGAGCATCAGCCTTCCAGCCCGTGAATCAGCAGTCCGCTTCGCAGCTTCGGCTCAAACCAGGTGGATTTTGGCGGCATCAAACGCCCTGCATCTGCCACTGCAAATAACTCCTGAATGGAAGTAGGATACATAGCAAATGCTGCCACACAATCCTGGCTGCACCTTCGTTCCAGCTCTTCCAATCCCCGGATTCCTCCCACGAAATCAATTCTGCTGTCGGTTTTTGGGTCTGTAATCCCAAGCAGGGGGGACAATAATTTGTTCTGCAGCAAAGACACATCCAATCCTTCTACCGGATCCTCTGGAATATCCTCAGGCTTTACGGTACATTGATACCAGCTGCCGCCCAGATACATGGAAAAGCATCCCTTTCTTTCCGGCTTTACTGCCTTTCTTCCAGCTTTCTTAATTTCAAAAATTTCTGACGCTTTTTCCAGAAATTCCTGCTCCGTCAGCCCGTTTAAGCTTTTTACCACCCGGTTATAGTCCATAATCATAAGCTGCTGGTCTGGGAACAGCACAGACAGAAAGTAATTGAATTCCTCTTCCCCGGTATAACCTGGGTGTTCTTTTCTCCGGTTCTGGCCTACTTTCACCGCAGAGGCCGCCCGGTGATGCCCGTCTGCAATATAGATTTCCCCGATCTGCGCAAATGCTTTTTCTACCGTATCAATCTGCTTTTCCTCTGAAATGGCCCAAACGCTGTGCCGGATGCCGTCTTCCGCTGTGAAATCGTAAAGCGGCTCCTCCCTTTCCACCTGGCTTACCACTTCATTAATAACCGGATTGGAGCGGTACGCCAGAAAAATAGGCCCTGTCTGGGCATTGCAGATATTCACATGATTAATCCTGTCTTTTTCTTTCTCAGCCCTGGTGCTTTCATGCTTTTTAATCACGCCCTTCTCATAATCATCTATCGAAGCGCATGCTGCAATTCCTGTCTGGGTTCTTCCATTCATGGACAGCGCATATATGTAATAGCATTTCTTTTCCTCTTTGACAAAGGAGCCGTTCTCCACCATCTCCCATAGTGTATCATGGGCTTTTTGGTATACTTCTGGGGCATACGTATCCACCGTATCTGCAAGCTGGGTTTCTGCCCGGTCAATTTTTAAAAAACTTTCTGGGTTCCTTGCCACCACTTCCTTGGCTTCCATACGGTTGTACACATCATATGGGAGAGCCGCTATCTTTTCTGCTTTCTCCCTAGCAGGCCTGATTGCACAAAAAGGTCTGATTACTGCCATCTGTATTTCCTCTCTTTCTGTATGATACGAAACATAATTATCGTTTCTTATATATTTTTTGCACACAAATCACTGACACAGCATTTCTCGCAATGGGGGCTGGTTCTTGCCGTGCACACGTCTCTGCCGTGGTATACCAGCCTGTGGCAGAAATCGTTTCCTTCTTCCGGCGGTATCAGCTTCCACAATGCCATTTCCACCTTTTTCGGGTCTTTCACGCCATCCAAAAGCCCCATCCTGTTTACCAGGCGGATACAGTGGGTATCGGTTACTATGGCGGGTCTGCCAAATACATCCCCCATAATCAGGTTTGCGCTTTTTCTCCCTACCCCAGGCAGCTTCAAAAGCGCGTCAAAGTCATCCGGCACCTTCCCGCCGTATTCCTCCCGTATCATCCTCATGCATCCGCTGATGTCCCTGGCCTTGCTGCGCCCCAGCCCGCAGGGCCGGACAATGGCTTCGATTTCTTCCACCGGCGCCTCTGCCAATGACGCCACATCTGGAAACTTTGCATACAGATCCTGTACAACCACATTCACCCTTGCGTCGGTGCACTGAGCCGCCAGGCGGACACTTACCAAAAGCTTCCAGGCCTGGTTGTAGTCCAGGGTGCA
The DNA here is from genome assembly GCA_947384285.1 of uncultured Lachnospiraceae bacterium. Lineage (GTDB taxonomy): Bacteria > Bacillota > Clostridia > Lachnospirales > Lachnospiraceae > Petralouisia. The sequence continues at coordinate 17,275 of CANDGI010000012.1, read as the reverse complement.
CCCTGCATCCGGGTATTCTTTTTTCAACCGCTCTATAATGTTAAGCGCTAACTCTTCTTTTGTCACTTTTGTTTCCTCCCAGCAAAACATTGTTTTTTCTTCTGCTCTGGCTTACAGGGACGCCATAGGCTGTGCTATTCCATCTCGTATTCCATCACCGCGCCTGTGTTTGCATTGATGGCGCTGCTATACTCCTTCCCCTCTGCATAAAATTCAATTTCATACTGCAAAGCTCCGTCATCCTGCTCCAGCTCAACCTTGATATATGCCACCTGTTCCGGGGTAAATCCGGCATGGTTTAATGCCGCCTCCTTGGCCTGATCCACGGAAACCACCCCCGGGCCAAGCAGGTTTTCCGGAACCTGTTCCACTGGCTCCTGGGAGCTCTCCAATACGGCTCCATCCTCTGCGCTTATTTCATATTCATACCTTGCGGTGCTCGTTACAAATTCAATATCATATTCTGTTTTTCCGTCCTCGTAGTCCAGTTCCTCTTTTATGAAAGTAACTTCTGGTGCAGTCAGGCCAGCATGTTTTAACGCCGCCTCTTTGGCTTCCTCTGCCCCAATTTTCGGTTGATTGACAGAACCTGCCGGGCTCTGCTGGTTTAAATCCTCTGGCTGGCCGCCCTCATTTGCTGTCCCTGGCTGGCTCTTTTGGCCGCCCTCATTTGTTGTCCCTGGCTGGCTCTTTTGGCCGCCCTCATTTGCTGTCCCTGGCTGGCTCTTTTGGCTGTCTTTATTCTCTTCTTCCGGCACTTCTGCCTGGCTGCCTTGGTTTTCCTGTGAAGAGTTATCTCTTTGTATATTCTTATTCCCACATCCTGCTAATAAAAGAACTGCCATTGACATGATCAGAATCATTGCGGGGCGAAGCTTTCTTTTGTAATAGATAGATTCTCTCATACTTCTTTCTTCCTTTCCAAATCAAAAGATTATTTACTTTTCTATTATACTCAACAGGCCTGTGATAATCAATGAAAAAATTAATGTCTTTTTCCCCTTTTTATGGTAAAATAAAAAAGAAGGTTTTTCATTTGGTTTCATGGCAGGGAGGATATTCCTATGAGAAAAAGAGAGAGTTTATCAAAAATTAAATTATCGGATTTACAGCGGGAAAAATTAAACGCTGAAATAAAAGCGTTCTATCTGGATGAGCGGGGCGAAGAAATCGGCATGATTGAACAAATGCAGCTGATAGATTTATTTGAAGAAAAGCTTGCGCCGATTATCTACAACAGGGCTCTTGATGATGCAAAAAAATGGTTTTCCCAAATGCTGGAGAATTTAGACTCTGATTATTATATGCTGTATAAAAACGAAAATTGATGCAGCCTGATATTTCTCTGGAACAGCAGGAAATGCTTTGCCAGCGGCAAAAACAGCATATGCGGATACAAACATATCAGTGCCTGTCCATGTTATCCGTTTCTCAAAGGCAAGGATCAAATAATATAAAAATCATCATAACCGCTTGCATGGCGCACTTCCTGTGCTCTGCTGATTCTCCTGCTGCTTTCAAAAGAAAAGCAGCATATGCCATGCTGCTTTTCTAAAATATATCATAACTTTTTCATTTCTATGTGGGATTTACTGCATTTAATGCACTTTTGTTAATATTGCTTATTTTCCAGTTTCCATCTGTCTTTTCCAGATAGTAAACTCTCTGTTCCTTGTAAATGGTATCTAAGCTCATCTCATGCTGCTTTAAATATCCCTCGCTTCCCTCCGTCAGCAGAAATTGTGCTTCCACAGTAATTTTTCCATATTTTAATTCCTCATCGAAGGTATTGGGGCACCAGATAATCTGCTTTTTCTCCAGAGCCAGCTGATTTCCCTGATACATGTCCTGCACGCTTTGTGCATACCCGCTTTCCTCCAATAATGTACAGAATTCCTCTGTATATAACTGCATTTCTTCTTGGATGGGAAGATTATCCGCGGTCCGGTTATCTACATAATTACAGTGTTTTTCAATAAGTTCTTTGATTTGAACTACATTTTTATCATCCTCCGCTAAGTATCCGACCGTATTTTCATCATGATCCAATACCGCCCACAGGGTTTCTTCCTCCTGCAGCGCTGCAGTATCTTCTTTTTCACTCTGGGACGATTCTAAAACAGCTTTTTCCGGTTCTGGCGCGCCGCATCCGCATAACAAAACCATCAAGATAAGTAAGATACCTTTTTTCATTCTTTAGCCAATCTCCTTTACAATTCTATTAACTGCCACTGGCTGGTCCACCAGGTTTCCGGGCATGTGCCAGTTTGCAGTTTGGACAGCCCGTCCTCCGTATGTATCGTCTGATCTGTCTGCCATCTGTTGGTAAACCGCTTATAACTGCCTACGGTATCCATCCTCCACTGGGCGCTCCAATAGGTGGATGGCACAGCCCCATGCTCCACAAATCCGGTAAGGTTTTCTATATGCATGTATTCCCCTGTAGCCACATTCTTAAGCAGCACATACCCTTCGAATTCCTCCAGCGTCCATTTGGCATAGCCTTCATCTGCAGGCACGTCTCCATATTGTACATACTCAACTGCCGGGTCGATATAAGCGAACTTGCCGGTCTGATGGTTTCTCAGCAGATATTCTCCTGTATCCGGTGTATCGTAGCCATCATTGGATTTCCAAACCCTGTAATAGTCCACATACCACTCTTTTGGCCACACATCATTATGCACTCCAGAGCCTGCATCCGTATAAATGTTTAAAATGGTTCCCATCTCATAATCCGGCGAATCATAAAGCACCTTTACCAACTGGTTATCATAGTAAAACTTTAAGCTTGTAGGCGTCCAATCCATTGCATAGATATGAAATTCTTCTGTGGGCTGGCCAGACGGAACACTATCCTGGCTGGACCACCAGCTTCCTGACTGGAAATTGGGATCATTCCATCCAAAGGCAGCGATGCGCCATGCGTCCGGCGTGCTGAAGAATGTTTCCAATATATCAATCTCCCCGGTCTGCGTGGAATGAAACCAGTCGTCCGTATCCTGCTGCAAGCCAACCATCCACCAAGCCTGGTGTCCGCCGCCGCCGCAATTTGCCAGCTTCGCCCGGATTTCAAAATATCCATACTTGGTCTTATAGCCGTACCAGGTGGGCCTGTCATGATTATCCGTTGTTCCGCTGAAATTATGCACCCAGCTCTTGTCGAATGACATAATCGCAGAAGACTTCACCGTCCCATCATGCTCCGGGCACCACGCTTCCTGATCTTCTGTAATATATTCAACCAGGCATCCGTTCTCAAACCGGTAATTGCCCTTTGCTTTGCTTGCATCCTCACACCAATGGGGCAGATAATAGTCTGTCCACTTTTCTGTGTCTAAGGACGGCCCGTTAAACTCATCCGCAAAATCCAAAGTATACCCTTCTTTTTCCGCCGGGTTTGCCGGCGTATCTGCTGCATGGACATTCATGGATGCCATAAATACAAATGAAAATATGGCAGCGCTGCACAGCATTTTTAAAAGCTTCTTCATTATTTATCCCTCCTTGTATCATTCTTCCCACATAGAAATTTCAAGAAGCTATCTACCTTATCCCAATGACGCTTACATGAGAATCTCCTGGTTCTGTCCACATAAAAATTTCAAAAAGCTGTCTACCCCTCCTCCTATTATCCTCGCCCACTCCGGGCGGTCCTTGCTGTCTATATCAGATACATCAAAAAAATCACCTGCTGCTGTTACCGGCGTATGCATAAAGCTGTCGCTGCCAAATATCCCCTCTTCTATTCCGACGTATTCATCCCCCCAGTATGCGCACTCCTCCGGTTTTATCCCCTCTTCCTCCTGTATCCGCCTAAAAATAGTGTCTACATTGTCGCTTTTACTGGAAATTCCTACCTCCAGATATTTTGCATCGCATGTGGGGACAAGGGCAATCTGATATTTTTTCCCTATCTCATCTGCCAAATCCATAAGCTGCCGGATGCCGCCCTCCATCCCATGCTCCGCCATCACTTTTTTCAGCAGCTCTAGCTCGTTTTCCTGCAAAAACAGGTTGTCCCCTCTTCCGCTATTTACCATCAAATCTATCTTGCAGTAATTGGGCCTGCTGAATACAATATCCGTATCTAACCCGTATTTTTCCTTTAATTCCAGATGGACGTCAAAGCATATCCTGTGGATATCCAGCAGCGTCTTTCCATCTGGTATCCTATTTTCAAAACAGCAGGGCTTTCCTTCCTGAAACATATAGTTATAGGCGCCGCGCCCCAGCCCCAGATAGAGATTTTTCAGCTGCTTTTCGGTAAAATATTTCTCTATTTCCCCGCCTGCTATATTTTCAATGGTAGTTCCGCTGATAATGGCAAGTTTTACGCCTGCATCCAGCAAGGGCGCCATTGCAATTACCGCATCATCCACAGGCGCTTTTCTGGACATAACCGCCGTCCCGTCCCAATCAAAAAAAACTGCCTTATACTTTTTCACTGTAGATACCTCCTCTTCCCTCTGTAGGAAACCCATCATCATGCACGTCCTATGGTGCGACAGGCTCCATGGCCATCCTTACTATGGGAGCTTCCGCTTTTATAGTAATTTCTTTTTCTCCTGCATAAAATGTAATCCTCTCCCCAGCCTCCAAGGCAAAGATTGTCTCACTCCTGGTTATGGTAACTTTTAAGAGAGCGTCCCGATACCTGGCTTTAAAAGAATAGCTTTCCCATGCTTTTGGGAGAGACGGACGAAACCGCAGCTTAGAATCCTGGCAGCGCAGCCCGGCAAACCCATTTACAATCGCCTGCCATGTGCCCGCCATATTTGCCGCATGAATTCCTGCATAAAAATTGTTATGGTAATCATCCAAATCCATCCTGGCAGACTGGGAAAAATACCGATACGCCTCCTCATAATATCCAATGTCACATGCAACGATGCCGAAAATACAGGTGGACAGGGAAGAGTGGTGCAGCGTAACCTCCTGATAAAAATCATAATTACGCCTAAGCTCCTCCGGTGTAAAAAGATTGCTGTATAAATACATCCCCAGGATTGCATCTGCCTGCTTGGACATACGGTGCCGCATAATAAACAGGGGATGGTAATTCTCATACAGCCAGGCTCTTTTCTCCTCTGGTATCTTTGACTCGTCCCAGGGTTTGCGCATCATAAACCCGTCATCCAGCGGATATACCTGCCTGGATTCATCATACGGGAAATACATGTTGTCAATAATCTGCTGCCAAAGCGCTGTCTCCTCCCGTGAAAAATCCAGCTTTCTTTCCAGACCCGCCAGCGCTTCCTTGTGATGGGATGCCAGATATTCCACCGCTGCCTTTGCAGCTTTCAGATTCTCCCGGGCCATCAGGTTGGTATAAAAATTATTGTCTGCCAGCACATTATACTCGTCCGGCCCGGTCACATGGCAGATGCAGTATTTTCCCCCTTTACATTCCGCAAAGCTGCCCACATCCGCCCAGACCCTTGCCGTCTCTATAAGAATTTCCGCACCTTTTTCTTTCAGATACTCCGTATCGCCTGTCACTTGCAGGTACAGGCACAGCGCATATGCAATATCTGCATTAATGTGATATTGCGCCGTCCCTAAGGGATAATAAGTGGAGGCTTCCTCACCATTGATGGTCCGCCAGGGGAATAACGCCCCCTTCTCATGCCCCAGAATCCGCGCCCGTTCCCTTGCCGGCTCCAGCGTGGCATACCGGTAATCCAAAAGCTTCTTTGCCGTATCCGGCTCCGTATACACAAACACTGGAAGCACATACATCTCCGTATCCCAGAAATAGTGCCCTTCATAGCCCTCTCCTGACAAGCCCTTGGCTCCCATTCCAGTTCTTCCGTCCCTTCCTGCAGACTGCAGGATATGGAACAGGTTAAAACGAATGCCCTGCTGCAGGGATTCGCTTTCCTCCCCCTGAATCTCTATATCCGCAGTATCCCAGAACCGGCCCAGATATGCTTTCTGGCTGTTCTCAAGCTCTGTATAGCCCTTTTCCTCTGCCAGATTCAGGGTTTCCTCCACAAAAACATCCAGCTTTTCCGGCTCCATATCCAAATTCGTAGAGTAGCAGAGCATTTTTTCTAAGGTAATTGTCTCCTCCTGCCTGCCCTGGAGCGTAAAGCTTACCCTTGCTGCCAGCTCACCCGTCTCCTGGCTTACGGTAACCGAGCCGTTTCCTCCCTCTATTTTATGGCTGCACCCACAGGCTAAGGTCAGCCTGCTTCCCTTTGTGATTCCCTGGTAAAACATCCGGTTGTCTTCTGTAACAAGCCGAAGAGGTTCCAGCCTTCTGCCAAAGGGACCGTAATCCACAATGGGATTGGTCTTTCTGGTATGGTTTTCCACATCAGCCTGAAGTACCGATGTGAACCTTATTTCTCCTGAAAAATTAAGGGGAGTCACCTGATAGCAGATTGCCATAATGTTTTTAAGTTCAAAGGATACCAGCCTTTTGATATCAATCTGAACCTTTTTCCCGGAAGGAGAAGTCCAGGTAAGCTTCCGCTCCAAAACGCCCTGCTTCAAATAGAGGGTTCTGGAATAATCCTCTGTTTCCCCTTCCTCCATGGTAAAAAGCTCCCCGTCAAGAAAAACCTTTGTTTCCTTCATATTGGGAAGGTTCAACAGGGACTGGCTGTGGAGCGGCGAGCCAAAATTCGCTTCGCCATACCGGATTTTCTCACTCTCATAAAACCCATTCACAAAATTTCCTTCCAGCCCTGTATCAATATCAAAAGGATAAGCCTCCTCAAAGGTTCCTCTGGTTCCGATATACCCATTGGACAAAGCAAAGGTGGTCTCATTCCGATAGTTATTCGCCTTATCAAACGAGGGTTCTGTAATCGTCCATGGCTCCACCGGGTAAATCGGCTGTTTTGCTGTATTCAAACAAATTTCCTCCATTCTATCGCTCTTTGAAACATTTCTTACCGCACCTTCCAGAAGATTTCTTCATCTTTCACAAATGCCATCAGAAATCCATATGCGTTTGGCTCCAAAGCCGTTTCATATTCTAAAAGCGCCTGATATTTCAGATTGTCTTTCCCTGCGCTTCTTTTAAGCTCATCCGGCATCTGCAGCACAAAACGTTCGTCCCATACATAGTCTGTGTCTTCTTCCAGCCCCTTCGGGCAGTCAAAGGTTTCCGTATCTGGAACGGGCCAATTGCCATCCCCTGCGCAGGAATGGATCAGCCCGCAATATACCTGCCTGGAATCTGCATTCTCTTTTTCCATTTCCTCTAACACTTCATATACAAATCTGCACAGCCCGGAATGATCTCCATGCATGTCGAACTCCGAGGTGGTAAATATATTCCTGGGATGATATGCTTCAATTACCTGTTTTAGGTCGTTTTTTAACATTTCCCTGGTATAAGGGGCATGTTCCCCTGTCATTTCCATATGAAATTCTGGTTTTTCCTCCAGGCTGTAGGTTACGTAAGAACAGTGGGAAGAATATACCCTGGAAGGCTCCTGTTCCTCAAACAGGTGCGCCACAAAGCTGTCCTCCTCTGGCATGCCCGTATCTGCATATCCCAGGAAAACCAACTGCTCCTCCTGCATTCCAAGACGCTTGCAGCCTAAAATCGTTTCCCGAAGACGGGTTCTTCCCTTTGTGTAATCCCTGCAGTCACAATCGCCATTGGTAACTATAACCACGGTAACCGGAAGGCCCGCCTGCACTGCCTGGTACAACACCCCTGCCGCCATCAGGATTTCATCATCCTGGTGGGGCACAAGAACCATAATGCTGCCAAAGCCCTCCTCTATCTTAAGCTCTTTCATCCCTGCACCTAACCTTTCACGGCGCCTGCCGCCACGCCTGCAATAATATACTTCTGCATAAAGATATAGAAAATCATAAGGGGCGCCACTCCAAGCATCAGCATTGGGAACAATGCTGTCCAATCCGTTGCAAACTGGCCGATATTCCTTGTTACCTCCTGAAGGATTACCCCGTTTTCCCTGCTCTGCAGGAACAGTAAGGGCGTCATAAATTCATTCCACACATTCAAGGTAACGATAATTACCACGGTGGAGATGACCGGCTTTAACAGTGGAAGGACAATCACAAAAAAGCGTTTTACCACGGAGCATCCGTCTATGGTAGCAGCCTCCTCCAGCTCCTTTGGTATGGTAGATTGTATGAATTCTTTGAACAGGAAGATTGCCTGGGGCGTATTTATGGCAACGTCCACCAGGATAACGGCAAACAAGGTATTCATCAGCCCGAAGCTTTTTACAATCTTATAAAGGCTTACGATATTCATCTGGAAAGGCACAATCAATCCTGCCAGGAATAACAGAAATATCACATTCCCATGCCTTGATTTGGTTCTTGCCAGCGCATATCCTGCCATAGAGCCCAATATCACAATCAAAAGCACCGCTGACGCCGTTATAAGAAAGGTATTGCCAAACGCCCGGGGATACTCCATATTCACCCACGCATTTACATAATTCTCAAGCTGCAGCGTTTTGGGCAAGGCCAGCGGCGATGCCGTTGCTTCCTGCGGATTTTTCAGGGTTGTAACAATCAGGTAATAGATCGGGATAAACCAGACAATTGCAATCAGAATCATGATAAGCTCTGCCAGTATTAAATTTCTCTTTGTTTTTCTCATTGTATCGCTTCACTCCATTTCCCCATTAGCTTTGTGACAACTGCACTGATCAGCAATACAATTACGAAAAAGCATACGCCAAATGCAGAGCCCGTACTATAAAATCCATCTGAGATTCCTTTTTTCATCATAACCATCATAACTGTCTGTGTGGCATCCCCCGGACCGCCGGACGTCATGGAATAGATAATATCAAATACCTTCATGCCTCCGATCAATCCGGTGACCACGATAATCTTAACGGAAGGGCACATAAGGGGCAGCGTAACCCGGAAAAACTTCTGTATGCCGGTGGCTCCGTCTATATCTGCCGCCTCATATAAGTCCGGCGATATGCTCTGTAAATTTGCAAGATAAATAACCATTCCCCATCCAGTCCATTGCCAAATCTGGGTAAGCACCACAGAATACAGCGCATTATCAGAAGTAAAGAAATTTACGGTATCCATGCCCAGCTGGTGCAGAAGATTATTGATAAGCCCAAAGTCTGAGGAGGACATAATAAAGTTCCACAGATATCCGATAATCAAGGAGCTGAACACTGCCGGGAAAAAGAATACTGCCCGAAGAAGGTTTCTTGTTTTCAGCTTCTTGTTGAGGATTACAGCCAGGGGCAGCCCCAGCACAGTCTGGAAACCAGTCAGCAGAATCGCATAGATAACCGAATTTTCAATGGCTGTCAGCATCAGCGGCGTCTCGAACACCTTGAAATAATTCTTAAGTCCCACAAAATGCAGATTGACGGGATTCATATCCGTATAGTCGGTAAAGCTGTAAAAAATCGTATACAAAAACGGTGCGATACTAAATATCAAATAGATAACCAACGCCGGCAGAATAAAAATCATAAAATATTTTCCCAGTTCTCCCGGCCTCAACTTTCTTTTTTTTGTCATAAAACCCCTCCTGGCTAAAAAAACGGGGCTGCCGGGAAATGGAATTTTTCTACAATATATAGTTGTGCCACTAAAAACGCCACATTATATATTGTGGATAACGTATCATTTCCCGACAACCCTATTTTAAAATCTTCCTATTTCTCAAGCAATTCCTTTACTTCAGCATCAACATTCTGCAATGTCTGGCTTATATCCTGCTGCCCTAAGAGATAGGACTGCATCTCTATGCCATATTTCTCATGGGCGCCTGCTGCGCCGCCCCATTCGTTCCACGGGCAGTATACATTTCCTGCTGCCAGTGTTTTTGCAACACTTGTATATGCCTCAGGAAGTTCAAACTCTGCACCGTCAAGATAAGAAGATCCGCCCTGGTTATCCTGCCAGAATGCTTTCTGCCCTTCTACGGTTGAGATAGCTTCCAATACCTTTTTCGCTGCTTCCTTATTCTTTGAGCTCTCGTTAATTGCAATACCACATCCAGGCCCGCCAATCAGCCATCCGTCGCTTGCCTTGGTTCCGTTAAAGGGCATCATGTCAATCTTAAGATCCGGATTTTTGCTGGTGATGGTTTCAAGATCCCAAGGCCCGGAACAGAACATTGCTGCCTTGCCTGTTGCAAACTCCTCCAATGCCTGGTCGTGGTCGGTTCCTGTCATATCGGTGGTATAAATCCCTTCTGAAATCATTTCAGACCATTTCTCCAAATAGGAATTCCATGTGCCGTCCAAGGTTGCCTCACCGTTCCGGTAATCCTCGCCAAAGGATTTTCCTTCGTCTGTGGAAAGATATTCCGCTGTCACAAACGCCATGGAATTTTTCAGCATAGGCTCCCAGGATTTCAATCCTGCTGCAAGGGGCTTGATGTCCAGTTCCTGGAACTTCTTGCATACAGCAATATACTCATCAAAGGTTGTAGGAAGCGCAATCTGATTATCCTCAAACAGCTGCTTGTTGTAATAAATCCCTTCAAACCAGCTGATGCCCGGCAGCGCATAGATATTGCCGTCATAGCTGTATACGCTTGTTCCTGCATCTGAATACTTTGCACCCAAATCATTTACCTCTGCAAGATACCCTAATCTAGCATGCTTTAATGCGGAAGCCGGGGACTCACAGATAATGTCCGGCCCTTCCTCTGCAGATAGCTGCGTATCAACTACCGTGTCATAGTTGGAATTGTCGATGAACTGGAATTCAACCTCAACATCCGGCACTTCTTCTTTCAGGTAGTCCAGCAGAGTTTTTACCGTATCCTCGCTGTTCCAGTAAGTCATGCGGATCTTTGTCTTATCCCCGCCTGCCTCACCTTCATTTTTTGTACCCTCGCTTTCCGTACCTTTGCTTTCCGTACCTTCGCTTTCCGTACCCTCGTTTGTCTTTCCGGAATCTGCTTCTGACGAATTCTTTCCGCAGCCTGAAACCATTCCCACAACCATCATAGCACATAGCAATACACTCACAAGTTTCTTTTTCATACCATTTCTCCTCTCTTTCTTTGTTAGCGTAATTTTATTATAATGTCAAAAAATTAATAAAAAAATTGCACATTTTTTAGATTCCTAATATATTTTTAAGAAAGCTCACCGCTGGGGAATTTTTATCTTCTGGAAAAGCCATGCATTTTAGTGCTTCACAGCAAATAAAAACAGCCCTAAAACCGCAGAACCTGCGCCATGGGCTGTTTCATAGTTTATATCCCTTTAACCATGCACTCTTTCAGTTTTATGGAAAAACACACTATCCCTTCTTCTGGCACGCTGCCGGATACCCCGCACTCTTCATCGTAATACATCCGGATCCGTTCCTGGATATTATAGATACCGTACCCCTGCCCAGGCGTTGTCAGTATCCTGGATACCGCTTCCTCCTCCAGTACGGCGCCATTGTTAGAAATACGGAAGATTAAAAACCCGTCCTTCTTCTCATATTCCACCTTAATCAGACCCCTTACGCCTTCCTCACAATATTCTATGCCATGGCAGATGGCATTCTCTACAATTGGCTGCAAAAGGAAATTCGGCATTTCAAGCTCCATCCCCTCCTCAGACAAAACATATTCCACATCAAAGCTATGCTCATGCGCCCTGCTCTGCAATTCCAGGTAAGCCTTTATGTTCTGTATCTCATTTTTTACCAGAGTAATCTGCTTCCCCTGATTTAGCGCCGTCCGGTAAAATTTTGCCAGAAGCCCGGTAATGTCGCTGATTTCATCCTGCTCTGCCCGGATAGCCTTCCACTTGATGCTGGAAAGGCAGTTATACAAAAAATGAGGGTTAATCATAGCCTGCAGTGCTTTCAGCTCCTCCGACCGCTTCTCCAGGCCAAGTTGGTACATCTCCTCCATCATCTCATTAATCTTGCTGCACATATCATGAAAACTATTGGCAACAACGCCTATTTCATCTGTGGAATCCGTGCTGATGATTAGGTCAAAATTCCCTCTGCTGACCTCCTCTGCACATTCCTTGAGCCTTAAGATACGTGAACTTAAAATCCGGGAAATAATGCTAATCAGCACGGTAATAATGCCGAGGCACACCAGCATAAGAAACACCGTGCCTGCAAGTATCTCGTCTAACTTACCTGAAATCTCCTGCTTGTCCACGTAATAGTAAATCCTCCAGCCATTCACCAGGCTTTCTGATGCCAGGAGCATATACCGGCTGGTTTCCACAAATCCGCTGGTTTTCCCCTCTTTCACAAGCCCTTGTATTTCATCCTCTATCTCTGAATTTAAAACCGGCCTGCCGTTGCAAATCCTTCCCTCCGCATCCGCAAGAATCACGCCGTTGTTTAAATATTCCGCCTGGAAAACCGGGCTGACAAAATTATCCTCAAATACCTCAAGCCTCATGACGCCTATGGCCTTCGAAGATGTATTGGAATCCAGCAATGTCCTTGTGGCATAAACCTGCCCCTCCTCATAATGCCAGAGCGTCTTATATGTTTTCTTATTCTCTTCATATATCTGGGCTTCCTCATTTTCGTCTATGGGTTTTAAGAAACTCCCAATGGCATACCTTACATACGGAGAATAGCTCTCAATGGACTTGATATTATCATCACTGGTAATAAAATACCAGAATGTGGGTTCCACGGAATTGTTCAGTTCCTGAGCCAGCGTGCTTGCGTCCTCTATGCCTGCCTCCAGTTTCTCCCGGAATTTTACATTGTAAGACAAATATTTGATGTTATCGTTTTCCCTTTGTATATTCCTTTCCATGCTGTCTGCGATGGAAGACAGATTCCCTTCCACTGTACTTCTGGTCTGCTCTAAAAGGCTTTTCTTCGAAATATGGTAAGAATACAGGCCAAGAATCAGGATGGGAAGCAGGACTAAGACCAGATAACTAATGACTAATTTCTTCCTTATCGTTGCCGTTCCATAATACCAATTCCAAATCTTTCTCATGCTTTTTCCCTGTACTGCTTCGGCGTCACACCATAATAATTTTTAAACAGCCTGTTAAAATACGACTGGTTCCCATAGCCGCAGGCACGTCCAATCTGGACAATCTTTAAATTTCCCTCTTCCAATAACTGCTTTGCCTTCTGCATCTTTACATCTGTAATGAACTTTACCAGCGTCTGGTTTGTTTCCTTCTTAAAAATGTAGCTGACATATGCCGGAGCCAGATTCACCTTATCTGCAACATAATTCAGGCTGATATCCTTCATATATTCCTTTTCTACCAGGTTCTTGATATTTTGTACAATCCTGGACTCGTCCACCTTCTCGTGTTCTAAAGAATCTATCATAAATTCTATCATCCGCTCATATTCCTGAAGCATTGTCCTTAAATCATTTTCCTGGAACAATGCCTCAGCTGAGATGAGTACCTTCTCATATGCAATGCCAGGGACGATATCGTAAATTGCCTTTACAATGGAATACAAAAGGTTCTGGATATACAGCCTGCTTACTTTCTCAAGGGAACAGATACAGCTGGCAAACTGTTTGTTCTGTCCCCGGATCAGGTCTGCATTCTTTGACTCAATTGCTGTCATAAGCTGTTTACTGGCAATCTCCACATCTGCTGCATAATACTCGGTTCGATTATAGTAGTCTCCCACCAGGATAATCTGATCCCCATATCCCAAAACTTCCGTATGTATCTCATTCATCCGTTTTAACTGTTCAATCAGGCTGTCAATGGCAGTAACCTGGGAAGAAACCAAAATCAGGCACTCGTCTCCGGTCTGAATCTTAATATCCCGCAGTAATTTCCTAAGCTGCTCCTCTAACAGCTTGCTATTCACATAGGGCATAATCAAAAATGCTTTGTTGGGATATATCTCAATATACTCCGTCTGCTCTCCCAGATACATTTTCACAAAATGTAAAAATTCCTCCTCCTGTCTTTCAAAATAATTTCCCATAAACTCAATATCCAAAAATCCATATACCGTATTTTCTCTTGGGAAAAGTATTTCACACAAACGTTCTTCCTCTTTTTCATCTACCCTGCCGCTGGTCAAAACCTTATAAAACAAATTTTTCCTGTTCTGCCTGTCATCCTGCTGCTTTTTCTCATATAAAACCTTACACTGATTGACAGAATCAATGACGTCATCCATCAACCGGCGGAATTCATCCAGTTCGATTGGCTTTAACAGATAGCTGACTGCATTTGCCTCAAGCGCCTGCTTTGCATACTCAAACTCACCATATGCACTGAAAATGATGATTTTGACCTGGGGATCATACTCATTCACCTCTTTTGCCAGATCCAGCCCGTTCATAACGGGCATCTTCACATCTGTAAATAATATATCCACCTTATGGCTGTGGATATATCTGGACGCCTCCGCTCCATTGGCCGCCTGTACCGTCTCTACGGGATATTGATACCGCTTCAGCAGATAATCAATTCCTTCCCGCTCTTCTCTCTCATCGTCAACGATCAATATCTTAATCATCTGTACTCCTTGTATCTCTGAAATCTTTCTTCTCGCATAAAATATTCTCGGCATTAATTTTATACTTTACTTTCCGTCTATTTTATAATATCATATTTCAAGACAGAACACAAGTTCTTATTTTAATTTTTATTGCTGCATTTAAAATTCGGTTGAACTGCTTGCAGAGAATTATAAGACAATGTTTGCACTTGATAATGCAAGAAATATCCTGCTGGATTTGGCAAAGGAGTATTTGCAAAACGAAAAACTTGCAGAAGCAACCGATCAGCAGTTTGGAAAAGGCTGTTCTGAATATGCTGCACGCGCTGTCCGGCATTATTACGGCGTATGATATGTACCTAAGGCTAGAGCGTGTTTGAAAATTCATTCCCCAATCCGCATGAAGGCATCCACCAGGCTTCGCATCTGATACCCCTTAGTGAAAAGCACGCCCCGCTTTGCGCGATATTTGCACCCAAAAGGTTTTCCTAAATTCTTTTGCTGGCATTAATAATTCCGCTGCAAATCTATTAATTATTCGCTCTTCGATCTTACTCTCTAATACGCCTTGTTCACCAGCTAGTTTCCATACTCGGGCAGCGCCCCCATACATGTCCCAACCCATGAGCAGCCGCAAAAACTTGTTCAGCAACAGTCTTTGCAGTATTAATATATACAAAGTCCTTTAATTTATCTTTAACAAAACGCTTCGTATGAAAACCACAGTTAATCTCATTCTCTATTGGATAATATACAACTGTACAATGCTTTTCCAAAATTCCAAATATATCATCCCTAATTACCATATTATTCAAAACATAATCTATTCTAACTTTTTCTATTACTGTTGGAATTTGTTCTTTTATCTTTTCCCAATCCATTTGCCACCTTAAAAAAGCTGTACTTTCGTACAGCTTTCCTTTTTATACAACTCTAATAATTAGCTTATTTGTTAATCTTCCAGGCGTATTTCCTACTATTTTATATCCTTAATTTCGCATATTTTCCATATTATCTTGGTTTTCAGAGTAAACAGGTATCATATGGGTATTACATGGTATCATGAAATTTTACAACCCAAATGTCCGATACAGCCACGCTTTGCTATCAACTAACATATGCAGAATCCTAACTATGTAAATGGTGTCCTCCTCTATCACATAATAAATCTTGTAATTGCGATAATAATCTTTTCAGACACCCAATCCAGCAAGTAACTCATCTTCGTCCAACTCGTTTTTCCTCGGAAAATTTACCAAAGAATTTATCTTTGCACGAATCCCACTTACAGTATTTTCAGCGGCAGACGAATTTTTCAATTCATAGGCAATATAATCGCCAGCATTTTCTAAATCCTCCTCTGCCAACTCCGTAATCCTAATTTGATATTGCCTCATCTCTGTATTTCCTCTCCAATCTGTCACATACAGTATTAAAGTCCTTTGACTTTCCTTCTTTTATCTGTTCCAGTCCAGCCATTACAAGCTCTCGGATTTCTTTTGTCTGTTCGTCCAAAGCTCTCTGGAAATCTTCTTTTAATGCCACAGCCATACAATCAATCCTTCCTGCTTTTTTTAGTGTCCCGCTTATAACAAAATTTACTCTTACTACCTATCATAATATCGTAATCAAATTATATTTGCAACAATTTCTCATAAATGGATATTCCCTAAGTTCCACATATTCATCCATCATATCCAATATTCTATCCAAATTATCAGGATTGCTAAACTCTTTCATATACTGCAAATCCGGCACAAAACTGTCTGACTCATGATTCATCCATTCACTCTTTGTTGTTTTAAGAAGACTTGCCATCTTATCTAATTCAACTGGTGGAATTATAACCTTTCCTTCGATAACATTCCACACATCTTTAATTGAATACCCCAAATATTTGGCAAAGCTATCAAGACTAATGTTAGCTTCCAGCATACACGTACTGATATTTACACCAAGCTTTCTTCTTACGTTAGCCATATGACATCCTCCTTTATAATCCTCACTGCAAAATAATATACAATATTAAAATCATAGTATTAGGGCATTGACCCGTCAAACACTTTCTTGCATATCTATGTTAATTTCTTTTGCCTTGATATAAGCATCCTCCAACAGCTTTGCACCAATATGTTTATGGCGATATTGTGGAAAAACGCACAGGTTATTAAGTTCACACTCATTATTATCTTATATCGCCAATGAATAACAGCCAATGATTTTACCATCATCATAATATGCAAACATAGGTCTATGCTCATTCTTCAATTGATATAGCAGTCTATCCTCTTAAGAAAATTTATTAAAACTTTTTCTCAATCAGATCAACCAAAAACTGCTTGCAACTCGTATTCCTCTAATTTACCATTTTCTAGTGTATAATTGAAAAATTCATCATTTGACATATCTATAAAATAAGTCCTAATTATACGACATATCCCACCATGACTAATAATTAAAATATTTTTTCCTTGATATTGCTCCTTTATTTTGTCAATTAGTCCGTATATTCTATATGCTACCTGCATCATAGATTCTCCATTAGGATATTTGTATGCAAAATTTCTTTTATTGGCTAAAAAGTTATCATTCTTTCTGTCCACACCCTCATATATTCCATAATTCTGTTCAATAAGCAATTCCACTATTTGTAAAGTGATATTATTTTTGTCAGCAACAATTTGACTTGTTTCTATGGCTCTTTTTAATGGTGAAGATAAAATTATATCAATATTGTGTTTTTTTACTATATCAGCCAATTTCTTTGCTTGTTCTATTCCTTTTTCTGTTAATTCTACATCAGTAATACCGCATACTTTATTTTGAGCATTCCAAGTTGTTTGACCATGACGAGCAACAAATAATTTCATAA
>CANDGI010000011.1 GCA_947384285.1 uncultured Lachnospiraceae bacterium | reverse complement strand
AGGTTCATCCGACCGATGAATCTTGGTCGGCAGGCTCAAGATTCCGAGAGCCTATCTGTAATAATTAAGTTGTCCTCTTCCCTCTCTTCTCTGCCGCAGGCTGCCATCATTAATACAGCCAGGCAGGTTAGGAAGGCTGTCACTGCTTTTTTCATGGGTTCTCCTTTCTTTGTGTATACTCTTTGATCACCCTCTTCAATCGATCCACATCAATTGGTTTTGACAAATGGACATCCATCCCCGCATCCAGGGCATCCTTTTCATCTTCCACAAAAGCATTCGCTGTCATAGCTATGATAGGTATCGTCTTCGCGTCCTCACGCTCCATTGCCCTGATGGCTCTTGTTGCCTCATATCCATTCATCACCGGCATCTGAACGTCCATTAAGATTGCATCAAACTCTCCCTTTTCAGATTTTTCAAAGATCTCTGCAGCAATCTGTCCATTTTCAGCGATTTGGCAGGCTGCTCCTTCCATGGATAGAATCGCCTCTAATATTTCTGCGTTGACCTCATTATCCTCTGCCGCAAGGAAATGCATCCCCTCCAGATTTTCATCCTTTTTCTCTTCCAATTCACCTTGCGCATTTCCCTTTTCCTCCATCTCTAAAATCTTCTCCTTGAATCCAGAGATAAAAAACGGCTTGGTGATATTTCCTGTACGTTCTAAGAAAAGCGCTTCCTCCACTCCCTCTGCATCATAGGATGACAAAAAGAGAATCGGCATTCCTGGAAGAATCTCCTGTATCCTTTCTGCCCCTTTGGCTCCTTCTAATCCCGGCATATCCCATCCCAGCAAAACCATCTGGCAGCTTTCTTCCGAAAGGCCGTAATGCCGCATCACATCTATGGCTTTTTCTGATGAAAACGCTGCATCCACTGCAACCTCTGTATCTTTCATAAGGGTCTTTATGTTTTCGCAGGCCTCTTCATTGTCTATGACCAGAATACGTCCAATCCCTCTCTCCTTCCAGAATTCCTTATCCTTATCTCCCTGGCCTTCTGGTATGCGCAGCTCCAAATCAACCCGGAACAACGTTCCTTTACCCACTTCACTGAACACCTCTATGGTGCCGCCCATCAACTCGACTATATTTTTTGTGATTGCCATGCCAAGGCCTGTGCCCTGGACTTTATTGGTGGTGCTGTTTTCCGCCCTGGTAAATGCATCAAAAATCGTTTCCAGGTATTCCGGCGTCATTCCATATCCATCGTCCTCCACTTCAATCCTGATATGCCCATACTGGGCAGAACGCTGCTTCTGCCCCAGGATACGGAAAAAGATATTCCCCCCTTGCTGGGTATATTTGGAAGCATTGGAAAGCAGATTAATCAAAATTTGATTGAGCCTGGTCTCATCCCCCATAAAACTATCATACTGTATCCCTGTGATTTCCACATGGAAATCCTGTCCTCTTTCCCGTGTCATCGGCCGGATAATCGCATCCACAGAAGATACCAGATCTCCCAGCGTAAACTTTCCAATGCTAAGCACAACCTTCCCGCTCTCAATCTTGGACACATCCAGAATATCATTAATCAGGCTGAGCAGATGCTGGCCGGATGCTTTAATCTTCTTCGTATACTCTCTTACCTTCACCGGATTTTCCGCATCCACGTCAAGCAGCGTGGTGAATCCCAGAACCGCATTCATAGGCGTACGGATATCATGCGACATATTGGAAAGGAACATGGTCTTGGAATTATTGGCAAGCTGAGCCGCCTGCAATGCCTCTGCCAGCTGCTTGTTGTGTATCTCTCTTTCCGCCTCCCGCTCTTTTCTGATCCTGTTCTGCTGCCTATGGCTGAAATAATACAAGACGCAGCACAGAAAAAATGCCACCAGCATTGCAGCTACAACAATCAGGATATTCTGGTTCACTGTCCTTCCCTCCTGCTGGATTGCCGCAATGGGCACATAACCAACCAGGTAAACCGTCCCTTCATTCACCGCCCACATATAATTCAGCGATTTTTCCCCTCGGATATCATGGTAAAACAGCATGCTGTTCTTATCTTCCAGGCTCTTTGACAAACCTTCCCGAAGCTCCTGGTTCTCTATGTCATTTGCCCGGTAAAAATCCTCCAGGTTCAGATGCCCAGCGCTTCGCTGCCCCATCCCCTTTGGCTTTAACACAAACCGCTCGCTCTCTGCATCCATCACATACAGGCTTGCCTTTTGGTTATAAAATCCATCTGGAAGGGAACGGTCAAGAGAATCGTACACATATTCGATATAAAGGCTCCCTAATTCCTTTCCATCCTCCTTTACAACTGGGCATTTCATCGTATAAGCCCAGGTTCCCATGTAGTTCAGATATGACTTCGTCACCGGCAGCCCATCTATGCTTCCTCCAGCAGAGAAATCCAGGCCCTCTTCCGAAAATTTCTCCCCTGTGCTGGAAATCCCTTCTGTTTTCCCAAATGGTATCACTGATATTTTTACCATTGTGCTGTTTTTTTCATAAGAACAGATGGCTTCCTCAAAATCCTCTGCCATGGCCAACTCTCTGGCCACTAATCTCTGAAACTCTGCTTCGTTCTTCAAAACCGCCTCTATGGTAGCTTTGATTAAATCCAGGCTTTCACTTAAATTCTGGATTGCGGATGCAGACATTTCTTTGGAAATCTTCTGGGACACTGAAAATACGGCAGCTCCCAAAATGCAAAAAATTAATATAATAGAAAAAAGCAGAGAAATCCCACTTTCCTTTCTGCTTGTTTTCTGCTTCTTCTTCATTCTTCTCTCCTATAATTGCTTTACAAATCGTGGTATCATTACTGAATCCTGCTCCTATGCGTAAAATACGCTTCTTTAATTATACCACAATCCCTCATTATATTATATAGTAAATTACAGTTTTTAACCATAGCAGCACAACAGGTTAATTTATGCCTGCAGGTTCGCTGGTTAAGGGGAGGAAAAACTGCTCCACCGGATCAATTTCATTTTCTGCCGCTTTCAGCCTTTGAAATCCCTGCCCAGAATTCCTCCACTGCCGCTTGCACCTTGGATACATCCACCTGTTTGCAATTCTCCCACTCCCTCGGAAACAGCCTTTGATACCCTTCCTCCAAAAAACGTTCGTCCAACAGTAAAATCACCCCTCTGTCCTCCCTTGTTCGGATGACCCTGCCGGCTGCCTGCAGCACCTTGTTCATACCTGGATACCGGAAGGCATATTCAAATCCCGCTCCCTCCCGCTCCTGATAAAACTGCTTTAAAATTTCCCGTTCATTGCTGATTTGCGGAAGCCCTGTCCCCACAATGAAAACACCAATCAAAGCTTCCCGTTTCAAATCAATGCCCTCCGCAAAAATCCCTCCCATCACGCAAAACCCAATCAATGTTTTTTCCCTGTGCCCAGAAAACATTCCCAGAAATGTTTCCCTCTGCTGCTCCGTCATGCCGCTTTCCTGGCAGATGCAGTCTGTCTCTTCCAAAGCCCCCTGGATTTCCAAAAATTTTTCCCAGACCTGATGCATCATTTTATAGGAAGGGAAAAATGCCATATAATTGCCCCTTTTCCCTTTGGCTGCCTGATAGATATAGTCTGCAATTTTCCCAAACTCCGTCTCGGTGCGCCTGGTAAACTTGCTGCTTACATCCGTGCCCACTGCCAAAAACCGCTGGCTTTCCTCAAACACCGTCTTAGCATACACCGCATAATTATCTTCCTTTACGCTCAACAGCTTCTTATAATATTGAATGGGCAGCAGCGTGGCAGAAAAAAACACTGTGCTTCTCCCCTTGTCCAGGCGTTCCTGGAGATTTACCGCCGGATTCACGCAAAGCAGCTTCAGCTTAAACCTTTTTTCTGTCTCATGCTCCGTGTAAATCACATAATTTTCATCCACCCGCTCATGCATATTCAAAAAATGCCGCAGCGCCAGATAAAATTCCTGCACCTCCTTCTTTTCCGGGAAATTAATTTCCTTCTGGAAAAATTCTTCCATCGCAGAGCCAAGCCGCATCAGATCAAACACCAAATCTCCGATATGCTCCAATACCTCATAGGTTTCGCACTGCCGTTTCAGCTCCAGCAGACGCTTATTGCACCGTCCCAATCCCTGGGCGCATGTCCCGCTGTGGAATTTCATCACCTTCTGAATCTTAAGAAAATCCTCTTTGTACAAGACCGCGCTGTACATCTCCCTGGCCCGGTCTGCCAGGTTATGAGCCTCGTCCACCAAAAACAGATACTCCCCTTTTGCCCCCTCGGCGAAAAACCGTTTCAGATACACGTTGGGGTCAAACACATAATTGTAATCACAGATAATATCGTCCACCCAGAGAGAAACATCCAGACATAATTCAAAGGGACAGACCTGATACTTCTCTGCCTGGGCAAGAAGCGCCTCCCTTGTAATATCATATTCTCTCTGCACCAGATCGAACACCGCATCATTTACCCTGTCATAATGCCCCTTTGCATACATACAGTGCACAGGATTGCAATCCATCTCCTGGCAGAGGCAGAGTTTTTCTTTTGCCGTAATCGTAACCACGCGCCCCCGGTATCCCCGCTGCCGCAGCAGGTCGAAAGCCTCCTTTGCCACTGTCCGGGTAATGGTTTTGGCTGTCAGGTAAAAAATCTTATCTGCCAGCCCCTCCCCCACAGCCTTTACCGCTGGAAACACAGTGGTAATTGTCTTTCCTGTCCCGGTCGGAGCCTGGATAAACAAAATTTTTCCCCGGTAAATGGTGCGGTAGACATCTCTTGCCAAATCCCTCTGCCCCTCCCGGTAAGGAAAGGGGAATTCTAACCCTGCAATGGATGCATTCCGCTCTGTTTTCGCTTCGTATTGGAATTCTGCCCACTTTTCATAGGCAGAAATCACTGTTTCAAACCACTCCTGAATCTCAAAAAAAGAATATGATTCCTGGAATCTGCGGATTTCTTCTGTGTCCAGGTTGCAATAGGTCATCTGTACCCATATTTCCAGGAGCTTTTGCTGCACCGCATAAATATAAGCATAGCATTTTGCCTGTGCCAGATGCACCTCCACCGGTTTTTCCATGAAATTCACATCCTGGTAAATGCCCTTGATCTCGTCGATCATCACATAATCTTCTTCTATAATTACTCCATCTGCCCTGCCTTCTATCACCAGCGTATACCGCTCCCGCTCCAATTCTATTTTCAGCGGAACCTCCGGCTGGTAGGACGCTCCCATCCTTCTTTGAATTTTCCTGTGTACCCTGCTGCCCTCCTGCATGGCTTCTTTCTGCGCTGCACGCCCATGCCGGTTATCAATGTCGCCGGAACGCAGGATAAATTCTACAAGGTTCCTGACAGAAATCTTTATCTGCTCCATAGATACTGCTGCCTTTCGGTTATTAATCATCCAGCAGGGGAATGTTTTTCCCACTGCCCGCCGCGCGGCCCGCACGCCGCTTCAGCGGCATATTTTGGCTGCACGGACCTGCGCATAAAAAAAAGATGCATAATTTATTATGCATCTTTTTTAGGCGTTTGTCTATTCTTTCATGAAAGCTAAGCTTCCATAAGCAAGGATATCCACACAGCACGCCATCCGGCAGGCTGTGCATTACAAGGGCGCTATGCTACCGCGTATTTGCTCAGCACATTTTCAAAGGCAAGGTCTTCTCCGCCGTATTTTACAGTCAGTTCTTTCATAATTCCAAGCCCCATCACTCCTAAAATTGATTTTGCGTCGATGATCATACGCTGGTCACATATATCTATATCAAAATCACACATGCCAGCAGCACGAACAAAATCACATACTTCTTCAACATCTGCTAATTTAATAACCTTTTCATTCATATTATTACCATCCTTTCTATAAGGCTTTCTTAATGCTTTCAGTTCTTTCCTGAACTTGTGGCAAATTATGCCACCATTTTTTTCTTTTGTCAACTTTTTCTTTTTTCCCGCCTTTTGGGAGAAATACGCAAAACCAACAGGTTTTTCTAAAAAAACAAACTTGTTTCTGCACAGAAACTACAATTTCCAGTACCTTTTTCCTGGTTTTATTTTCTCCCATTTGTACATTTTTCCATGTTTCCCGTATTTATCCCAAAAAAATTGTGAGTTCTTACATATTTCATAAAAATTCTCTGCTTTTCTTACTGCCAGTCCTTTTCTTTGGCATTTCCTCTGCAAAACCAGCGGCTGAATGCTTTCTTGACTATTTTGTGATAAAATTCTATAATTATTCTATCCCAACCAGTATATGTCAGAAAATAATCACGGTTACTCTGTACAAAACAGGAGGTTTCCATGGAATCAAAACACATGTTATCCATTTTACAAAAAGTGCAGGACGGCACCCTTGACATCCATTCTGCCTATGAAAAATTAAAAATAAGCCCTTTCGAAGATCTGGGATATGCAAAAATCGACCACCACCGGAAAATACGCCAAGGTGCGCCGGAGGTTATCTATGGGGCAGGCAAAACAGCAGAACAAATGGAAGGAATTCTCCATTCCCTTTTATCCCATTGCCCAGAAAATATTTTAATTACCCGGCTGTCTGAGGAATCTGCTTCCTACCTGTCCCAGCGTTTTACCCTTGCCTATGACAAGCTTTCCCACATTGGGATTGTCAACCGCAGGGAATCTGTCACCGCTTCCGGCACAATCTTAATTGCCACCGGAGGCACCAGTGACATTCCCGTTGCAGAAGAGGCCGCCCTTACTGCCGAAACCCTTGGCAGCCGGGTAGAACGGCTCTACGATGTGGGCGTAGCGGGAATACACCGCCTGCTTTCCCACGCAGACAGCATTTCCAAAGCAACCGTCATCATAGCTGTTGCCGGCATGGAAGGCGCCCTTGCCAGCGTCATCGGAGGCTTAAGCGACTGTCCTGTCATTGCCGTACCCACCAGCGTAGGGTATGGCGCTAACTTCCAGGGACTGTCTGCCTTGCTTTCCATGCTCAATTCCTGCGCCAGCGGAGTCAGCGTGGTTAATATTGATAACGGATTTGGTGCTGGCTACCTTGCCAGCATGATCAATCATATAGGAGGTAATGAATCATGAAAACACTTTTTATTGAATGCAACATGGGCGCTGCCGGAGATATGCTGATGGGCGCTCTCTATGAACTTCTGCCAAGCCCAGAACAGGAACAATTTGTAGAAACCATGAACAGCCTGTTCCCTGATAAAATTATGATAAAGACCGCGCCTTCTGAAAAATGCGGCATCTGGGGAACAAAAGCAGATGTTGTGATCCTGGGACACTCGGAAACACCTGAAATGTCCGAAAAGGAGCATACCCATTCCCATCATCATACCCTCCACACAAGTTATCCAGAAATGCTTTCGCAGATTGACGGCCTGCCAGTTTCCCCATGGGTGAAAGAGCACGCAAAAGCTGTCTATACCTTAATCGGCGAAGCAGAAAGCCATGCCCACCATACCGATATCTCCCAGATTCATTTCCATGAGGTGGGAACCCTGGATGCGCTGATGGATGTTGTGGGCTGCTGTATCTTGCTGGAAACCTTAAATCCTGAACAAATCATCGCCTCCCCCATCCATGTTGGAAGCGGAAGCGTCCGCTGCGCCCATGGCATCCTGCCGGTTCCCGCTCCTGCTACCGCGGAAATTTTAAGGGATGTTCCTATTTACTGCGGAACCATAGACGGAGAGCTGTGCACCCCTACAGGCGCAGCGCTGCTGAAGCATTTTGCGAGCCAATTTACCGCCATGCCCCCCATGTCCGTGGAAAAGACCGGTTATGGCATGGGAACAAAGGATTTCCCCTCCGCCAACTGCCTGCGGGTTTTTTGGGGGAATATGAGCATCCTGCCAGTACCGTCACCCAGACAGCTTCCAGGCTCTTATGCAGAGCATTCCCTGGCAGATTTCCGGGAAGAGGAGACCCGCCCAGACTTTTACACCGAACAGTTCCACAGCCTAGAGCAAATTCTGGAGCTTTCCTGCAACCTGGATGATATGACTCCTGAAGCGGTTTCCTATGCGGTGAATCTTTTAATGGAAGCAGGCGCATTGGATGTTTTCACCACCTCTGTCCATATGAAGAAAAACCGCCCCGGCCTTCTTTTGACCTGCCTGTGCAGCCTGGAGGAGGAAAGCCGTTTCAGCCGCCTGATACTGACCCATACTTCTACCCGGGGCATCCGTATCCAGCCCTGCTACCGCAGGACCCTGGATGCACAGTTCCAGAAAGTCCGCACATCCTATGGCGAAATTACGGTAAAAATCAGTACGGGCTATGGCATTCGGAAATATAAGCCGGAATATGAGGACGTGGCAGCAGCAGCCAGAACATGCAAGGTTCCTTTTTCGAAAGTCCATGAAGCGGCTGTGAACGCTTGTATGCATATTCATTAATCTGTTGCACAAAAAAGCAGTAACCGAAAATCCGGTTACTGCTTTTTTATTACGTTTCATACACTTTCATGCGGCCTGCCGCATGATGAGCCTTACTATAAAAATCTCCGACTTCCACAATAAGGATGGCTAAACTACAGGCAAAGCACAACGAACTTTACTGTGCAGATACCGCTTCTGAGTCAAAGAGAAGCAGTTCCAAATTGTAAAGATCATCTTCATTCGGTGTCCATGTCTTATCTTTTAATTCGATATGTACGATGGTGCTTTCTTCATCCCCGTAAGTTACACTGCCCATTGCCTCTTTGATGGCATCCTTGAGCATAACATATACCTGCTCATTGATTTCCTCTTCTGACGGAGTATCCTCGCCGTTTGCTGCCTTCTCAGTCATCTCAGTTACATATGCTTCAGAAGCTGCATTGAAGCTTTCCATTGCAGGAGCAAAAACATTCATCTTCTGATATTTTACTTCTACTTCATAGGAATCATCCTTCTTTGTTGCTTCACCAACGGTATACTTCACATTCTTAAATACATCCTTCAATACATCCTTGAATTCGCTTTGCAATTCATCGGAAGGCTGGACACCCTGGGTAATCGCAGACATCTCTGTATCAATACCTTCTTCATACAACTGTTCTGCCTGTTCTTTTGTACCAACCTTCTGCTCCACAAATTCCGCAGAATCTCCCTTGTAGGAATTGTCCATCAGTGCTTTTACATACGCACTGGCATCAAAGGAACCGCCGCATCCGCCTAATACTGCTGCTGCCAAAACTGCTGTAAGCAGCAACGCCACTTTTTTCATTCTCTTCATAACATTACTCCTTTTCGTATATTTAGCTACTCCCCTATAGTAACTCCATTTTTCTTTTCAGTCAATCTTTTTTCTTGAAAAAATTTATCCAATTCGCATAAAAAGTGCAAAAAAGTGTATACTACCCATAAAAATCTTTGATTTTGACAGCTATGGTCAGCGAAAACTGGATGGAGGTACGCTCAATTGAAACATAATTTTCTTCTTTGTGGATTTACTGGATGGTGCCTGGAAATACTTTTTACCTCTTTCAGCTCTTTCCGCAGACGGGAACTTAAGCTTATGGGAAAAACCTCCCTTTGGATGTTCCCCATTTATGGCATGGCAGCCTTCATCAAGCCCTGTTACCGCCTGATCAAGCGCTTTCCCGCCCTTATCCGGGCAGCCTTTTATTCCTGCTTTATTTTTCTTGGGGAATACATCAGCGGAAGCATTTTAAAAAAACATCAAATGTGCCCCTGGGATTACAGCAATTCCCCCACAAATATCAAAGGAGTCATCCGGCTGGACTATACCCCTTTTTGGATGGCCGCCGGGCTTATTTTTGAAAAGCTTTTGACCCGCACATCCAAACAGAACAGCAAAATGCCCTAATCACTCCATGTCTTCTGTGTCCACAGTTCCAATATCCAGAGTATTCATGGTTCTTCTCTTCTGCCTTGCCTCCTCTGCCGCTTCTAATATAAAATCCTTGATTTCCCTGGCATTTTTGATATGGGTCAAGGACATCTGGGGATGGGTCACATCACCCGTATAGCAGATTACTGTAGATAATCCAAATATCCTCTCAATCAGCGTTGTGGTCAGTTTCACATCCTGCACTTTGTACATGTAACAATAATTCTCCTCTGTTTTCAGCAGGCCGCTGTGAATCGTAATGATTTCCTGTCCTACCGTATACCTGGTAAATGTCCATGGAAGCCCAAAAAACAAAACCCTCTTCTTTTCCTGAAACTCTCTTTCGTTGCTCATAAAAACACCTCTCTAATCATTCTTTGCCTCCTATTCTACTATACTTCCAATCATCTTGCAAATGAATCTCCAAAGTGTGTTTGGAAAATGCTTGCAATTTCCAACCTTCTGTTATATGATAGTAAAAATTAGGAAGAAGGCAAATGCGGAGCATTTCTTCCCATGCCTTCCCACGATTTGCCGCCGATTGAAATGAGGGGGCACTAACATTATTTAGGAGGAAAATTATGCAGCATTTAATGAGCCCGCTGGACTTATCCGTGGAAGAGTTGGACAAACTGCTTACACTGGCAAACGACATTGAACACAACCCGAAAAAATATGCCCACGCATGTGAAGGCAAAAAGCTTGCAACCTGCTTCTACGAGCCAAGCACCCGGACAAGACTTAGTTTTGAATCTGCTATGCTGAGCCTGGGAGGAAGCGTTCTTGGCTTTTCCAGCGCAGACAGCAGTTCTGCTTCCAAAGGGGAAAGTGTTTCTGATACGATTCGTGTCATTTCCTGTTACGCAGATATCTGCGCTATGCGTCATCCAAAAGAAGGCGCGCCTCTGGTGGCATCCCAGAGATCCCGCATTCCTGTCATCAACGCAGGCGACGGCGGACACCAGCATCCCACCCAGACCCTTACCGATTTACTCACCATCCGTTCCCTGAAGGGACGCCTAGATAATCTGACAATCGGCCTTTGCGGAGACCTGAAATTCGGACGTACGGTCCATTCTCTCATTCACGCATTAATCCGTTATCCTCATATTCGATTTGTATTGATTTCACCGGAAGAGCTTCGCGTGCCAAGCTATATCCGGGAGGATGTGCTAGCAAAAAACAACATTCCTTTCCGGGAAGTGGAACGCTTAGAGGACGCTATGGGGGAACTGGACATCCTGTACATGACCAGGGTGCAGAGAGAACGTTTCTTCAATGAGGACGACTATGTACGGATGAAAGATTTTTATATCCTGAACCGGAAAAAAATGTCCCTTGCCAAAGAAGACATGATTGTGATGCATCCCCTTCCCAGGGTCAATGAAATCTCCGTAGAAGTAGATGACGACCCAAGGGCTGCCTATTTCAAACAGGCACAATACGGCGTGTATGTGCGGATGGCTCTGATTCTGACATTACTGGAGGTGAACGTATGTTAAATGTAGGCGCAATTACAGAAGGATTTGTATTGGATCATATTCAGGCAGGCATGAGCCTTTCCATCTACCATGATTTAAAGCTGGATCAGCTGGACTGCTGCGTTGCCATTATCAAAAACGCCCGCAGCAATAAAATGGGGAAAAAAGATATTTTAAAAGTTGAATGTGACATTGACACTTTAAACCTGGATGTGCTGGGCTTCATTGACCACAACATCACCGTTAACATTATCAAGGGAGAGCAAATCGTAGAAAAACGGGAGCTTCACCTTCCCAAGGAAATCAAAAACATTATAAAATGTAAAAATCCACGGTGCATCACTTCCATTGAACAGGAATTAGATCAGATTTTCCTGCTGACAGATGCGAACACAGAAACCTACCGATGCAAATACTGTGAAGAAAAATACAAGGGACCGAAAAAAATAAGGTAATGCTTTCCGCATGTGTCTTACAATTCATTTCCTGCCATCTGCATTCCTCAGCTTAGCGCGATATTTGCGCCAAATTCAGGTTGCAAAGCCCGCAAACATCCAAAATCAGGATTGCTTGCGGGCTTTGTTCTTTGACACTGGAACGTCATCATTCTTCACAAAGCAGGTCTGCCTTTAGCAAGAAATCGTTTCTCAGCTTTTTTTGATAAATTCCGTCTTGCATTTGGGACAGGTGATGCATATCCTGCCTTTTCCTTTGGGCACCCGGATCTTCTGCCTGCAGGATGGGCATTTGTAAAAATGATATAGTTTCCTTTGCTTCCAATGTTCCTTTCTCTTATTCCGCTTCACTGCCAGCTGGTAGCGCCAGTTTAAAAACTTCTGGTTTTCCTGATAACGCTTCTCCACCTGCCTGGACAGCATGCGATAGTAGGCATACCCCAGCAGCGCTAGAGCCAATGCATAAAAAATATTCCATCTGGAAAACAGGGATATCACCAACAATACCATGGAAATTCCCATATAAACCTGCCCTAACTGGTCTGCACCGTATCTTCCCATCATAAAACGCTGTATCTTCTGTTTCATCTTATCAACTCCTGTATCCGCTATGTTGTTTTAATGGTAACGCAGAACCATTTGGAAGTCAACGGAGTTATTTTCTTTTAAGAATTTTTTATATTTTGTTAATGCAAAGGGAGCCTTTTCATTTTTGGATACCAACGGAAAGGCAGGATGCACTTTCCTGGGCATCGAAATATGATTTGCTGTCTCTAGCGCGGATGGAAGAAATGAATTTTCCAATCTGGACTGCACATCTGGGGGAAAGCAATTCCCAGATATGATTAAAGCAGCAATTGCATACAAAAAACTTCCGCAGCGAAGCTGCGGAAGTTATCAAGCAAGGTTATAAGCCGGGTTATGTCTTGGATAATCATCTATCT
Source organism: uncultured Lachnospiraceae bacterium (assembly GCA_947384285.1). Taxonomy (GTDB): domain Bacteria; phylum Bacillota; class Clostridia; order Lachnospirales; family Lachnospiraceae; genus Petralouisia. The sequence goes on along the minus strand of CANDGI010000011.1, from coordinate 72,854 downwards.
AGCCTAGCTGTTGCCAGCCAGATCCAGCGACCTACCTAAAGCTGGCGGGCCACGTCAACGCTTTCGTTCGGTCTTGCTTCGGATGGGGTTTACATGTGCCCCGGCTGTTGCCAGCCAGGCGGTAGTCTCTTACACTGCCCTTCCACCCTTACTATTGCTTCCAATAGCGGTACATTTCTGTTGCACTGTCCTTGGAGTCGCCTCCACCGGCCGTTAACCGGCATCCTGCCCTGTGAAGCCCGGACTTTCCTCGTCTGCGGTCTTTCGACGCCTGCAGCCGCGATTATCTGCCTTACTTGCCTTCTTTGAATACTATCATATTTTTTTTCAGAAAGCAAGTTCTGGAACAAGTTTCTTGTATTTGGATGCGGATGGAAATATAAAATACCGCTGTAATACTGCTGTCATTAGACGTTGAAGCAGCTCCCTCCGATAAATTCCCGTAAGATAGAATTTTTTTCTATGTCCTCGCTGGGCACGGGGAGAAAATAGTCCAGGAATTTTAGAAGGCGTTTGGCTTCTGTGTATTCTCTGCAGTTTTTGTCAATCTGAAACAGGAGCGGTTCTGCATACTGTTTCAGCACTGCAAGCTCATAAATCAGAGCGGAGTTAAACATAATATCTGCTTCCTCCTGGAAGGGGAAAATATACTGTTCCTCGCCCCGGCGCACGGAATCCCACATGGCAATGGTTTCCTTGGCAGAAATGTTTCTGGTTCTGGCATCCCTTACCATCCGCCGGATCATCCTGCCGTCTGTGGTGGGGAGGTTATTATGTTCGTCAATGCTTAGCTGGGTCAGTGCGCTGATATAGATTTTCAGCTTGCTGGACTCTGGCAGGGAATAGGATAGCTTGCCGTTTAACCCGTGGATTCCTTCTAAGACCAAGATATCATTTTTGCCAAGCTTTTTAAAAATGCCTTTGTATTCTCTTTTTCCTGTGCGGAAGTTATATGTAGGAAGTGAAATCCGCTCGCCGCCCAGCAGCGCGGACATATCATGGTTGAACAGTTCAATGTCAAGGGCTTCCAGGCACTCAAAATTATAATTTCCGTCGGCATCCTTTGGGGTATCCACCCGGTTCACATAATAGTCATCCAGCGCAATGGGATGGGGTTTTAAGCCCTGAGCCATCAGCTGAATAGAAAGCCGGTGGGAAAATGTGGTTTTCCCTGAGGATGAGGGGCCGGCAATCATCACAAACTTTTTATCCGGCTGGGATGCAATCTGTTCTGCCAATGTGCCGATTTTCCGTTCCATCAAGGCCTCCGCCACAAGAATCACATCCCGGATTCTGCCCTGGGCTACTGCATCATTCAAAGCCCCTATGGTTCCTATCTCCATTTTTTCGCCCCACTGCGCGGATTCCCGCAGCACATGGAACAATTTATGAGACGGGGCAAACTCTGCCGTAACCCTGGTATTTTTATCCGGAAACAGCACCACAAATCCATCTTCATAAGGCTCCAACTCAAAATATTTTAAATATCCCGTATCCGGCGCCATATATCCATAGAAATAATCGCTATAATGCCCGATGCTGTAAATATTCACTTTGGAGCTGCGCCGATAGGAAAAAAGCCGCTCCTTATCATGCATACCCAGTTCCCGGAACAATGCAACCGCATCGTCGGTGGAGACGCTTTTTTTCTGAATCGGTATTTTTTCTTCCACCAGCTTCATCATTTCCTGTTTCAGCCTTGCCAGATACTCCTGATCTGGCACCTGCCCGGTTAATTTGCAATAATGCCCCTGGCTGATGGAATGCATAACCTTCACCAGCACATCTTTGCCGTCTTCTTTCGAAAGATTATGCACCGCGCGCTGCATCAAAAAAGTGACGCTCCTGCGGTATGCCTTCCTCCCAGCCTTATCCCTGGTGGTCACAAAGAAAAGCTCTCCATCCGATTTGACCCTCCGGCCTAACTCCCTCAAGCGGTTATTAAAAAGCACCAGCACAATATCATCCTCATACTGGGCTTGATATTCTTCTGCAATTTCCCGATAAGGCGTACCTTTCGGGTATTTTTTCTCCTCCCCGTTTATCCTAATGCAATATAAAGTTTCCTCCATAATTTTTACCTGCTTTTCATTCTATTGATATATAAAAGGCTGCTTTTCCTGTTGGGCAATCACCCGGATCCCCGTTATCCGGGATTCCAGATACTCTTTCATATAGGGAATAAATATCTTCTCCACCCCATAATGGCCTGCATCAATAATTGCAAGCCCCTGGGCTGCCCCATCAATTCCGTCATGATGGTCAATATCCCCGGTAATCAGCACCTGCGCCTTTGCCTCAATGGCTTTTCCAATGACGCTTTTCCCAGACCCAGGACAGATAGCCGCTCTTGTTATCTTTTGGTCGGGCCTGCCGAAAATTTTCACCAGCTCCACGCCAAAAGCTTCCTTTACTTTTCCGGCACAGTCTGCCACTGTCATCTCGTAAGGAAGCGTCCCTGATTTTCCAATGCCGGACGGCCCCCGCTCATCGCAGCCGGTAACATCCAAAACCTGGCAATCCTTTAATTCCATGCGCGCCGCGCCAAGATCCGCCATCCCTTTTACGTCAAAATTTGTATGCATGGCATAACAGGCAATATCATTTTGAATCAGCGTAATCACCCTGCGTCCGGTAAAATCATCCGTGTTTGCCTTTTTCAGCCCCTTGAATATCAATGGATGGTGGGTCAATAACAAATCCGCCCCCGCTTCCACTGCTTCCTGTATGGTCTCATCGGTAGCATCCAGCGCAATATAAACCGTCTTTACCTCTTTTTCAAAACTTCCAACCAATAATCCCACGTTATCCCAGGAACAGGCATACTGCTCTGGTGACTGCTCCTGTAAAATATCTATGATCTCACGGCAAATCATATGACTGTCTCCTTCCTGCCAACTATTTTTAAAGCCTGCTCAATGTCTTCTAATTGAAAGTTAAGCTCTTGTATCCGCTCTGTTGCATCCTGCCTGGCATTTTCTTTTAAATTTTCTAAAATTTTCCGCTTCTGCCGCTGCTGGCACACCAAATATTTTTTCAGCGTTGGATGGCGCTGAGCCAGAAGCAATGGCCCAAATTTGCAGGCAATGCGAAACCCCTCTTGATTCTCCTGCCCGCAGCACAGCGCAGCGGCATCCGTTTCCCATCCCGCATACTGCGCAGCGATTATGGGATAATACTTCCCATCCTCCAGCACCATATCTTCTGCAAGTATCCGGTATCCATGCCCAAACAGAAACTGCCGGAATGCTGCCGCCTCGGACTGGGGCTGCAGCACCAGCCTCTGTGCTGCCTTTGCTGCCGCCTCCCCCTGCTCCAAAATCCGCTGCATCAGTGCTCCGCCCATTCCAGCAATCACAATCGCATCAGCTTCCCCTGGCTTAAGGGCAAAACAGCCGTCCGATAACCTGGTTTCAATGGTATGCTCCAACCCATACTGGCAGATATGTTCCTCTGCCCGCTGTAAGGGGCCTGGATTTACATCCATGGCAATGGCTCTTTTCACCTTCCGGTTCAAAACCAGATATACCGGTATGTACCCATGATCTGTCCCCACGTCTGCCATCGTGTCGCAATTTTCCACAAAATCCGCTACCGATTGCAGCCTTTTTGATAACTGTATCATACCTGCACCAAACTCCGCCCTTCTTTCATGCCTGCATCAAACTTCACCTTTCTTTCATGCCTGCATCAAACTTCGTCCTTCCATCATTCATGCACCAAAGCTAATCCAGATAGTCTTTCAGCTTCCGGCTTCTGCTTGGATGGCGCAGTTTCCGCAAAGCTTTTGCCTCAATCTGGCGGATTCGTTCTCTGGTTACATTAAATTCTTTTCCCACTTCTTCCAAGGTTCTGGCACGCCCGTCATCTAATCCGAACCGCAGCCGCAGTACCTTTTGTTCCCGCTCTGTCAAAGTTCCAAGCACTTCCACCAGCTGTTCTTTTAACAGCGTAAATGCCGCCGCATCTGCCGGGACAGGTACGTTATCGTCCTGGATAAAATCTCCCAGATGGCTGTCCTCCTCCTCACCGATTGGCGTTTCCAAAGACACTGGCTCCTGGGAAATCTTCAAAATTTCCCGGACGCGCTCTACCGGCATATTCATTTCCTCTGAAATCTCCTCCGGTGACGGCTCCCGGCCCAATTCCTGCAATAGCTGCCTGGATACACGGATCAATTTATTGATGGTTTCCACCATGTGCACTGGAATCCGGATGGTTCTGGCCTGGTCTGCAATGGCTCTGGTAATGGCCTGGCGAATCCACCAGGTTGCATAGGTGGAGAACTTATATCCCTTGCGGTAATCAAATTTTTCCACAGCCTTAATAAGCCCCAGATTTCCCTCCTGGATCAAATCCAAAAAGAGCATGCCGCGCCCTACGTAACGTTTCGCAATAGACACCACCAGACGCAGATTTGCCTCAGCAAGCTGTTTTTTCGCTTCCTGGTCCCCCAGCTCCATACGTTTTGCAAGCTCAATTTCTTCTTCCGCGCTGAGCAGAGGAACCTTGCCAATCTCTTTTAAATACATACGGACAGGATCTTCAATGGAAATTCCATCTGGAACGGAAAGATCAATATTCTCAACTTCTACCTCCTCCTCATCATCTATGAGGATATCGTCGTCATCATCGGAAATCCGCAGTATGTCAATGTTGTTGGATTCCAAGAACTCCAAAATTTTCTCAAACTGTTCCGCATCCAATTCCATGTCACGAAAAAAGTCGTTAATCTCCTGATATTCCAGGACATTTTTTTTCTTTTTTGCCATGGATAACAATTCCTGTAGCTTTTCGATAAATTTCACACTTTTTTCTTCCATTTCGTTTCATCCTTCCATTCGTTGTTTATATTTTGTCCCTAATTGGTGGAAATATACCATGAGGAGGAACCTAACAGCCCTCTTTCCCTCACACTCCTCTCAATCTCCAGCTGTTTGTTGGGAGGAGCCCTGATGATTGTTCATTAAAATCCCCTCAGTCTCTCTACTCTATCCCAAACCGCGCCCCTCTCAACTCCTGCATCCTCTTCTTATCTGCAACCAGCTTCTGCAGCCCCTCCAAATCCGAAGGATCCAAATGATGGGACCGGTAATTGATGCTATTCTCCTTCACTCGTATCACCGTCTCCTTCAAAGCCTTCTCCTTCTCCGCCTGGGTCTCCACATTCAAAAGCTTTGCATGAAACAGCCCGGCAATTTCCCTCTGCTGTTCCTCATCCGTAAACATGCTGATAATCCCCGCCGGATTCAATCCCCCTTTCCGGCACTGGGCAAATACTTCCTTCGCAGCTTTCTGGTACAATTCCTCCGTAAAATCTTCCGGCCCGATATAAGGCGCAACCACTTCAAACAATTCCGGCTTTTCAATCAGCCAGGTAAGCATCAGCTTCTGGGACTGCTTGATGCCATCCTCCCTGGCCCGCTTTTTATTTTCATTGATGCCGGATTTCAGGGAACGAGCCTCCCTGCCGAACCCTGCCTTGGTGCCTAAATGCATCACCAGCTTCCTTAAATTCTCATAACCGATTTGATATTCTTTAGCCACCGCCTCAATATAATTGTCCCGCTCCAGCTCCTCCTCAAATTGTAAAATCTTTTCCGCAATCCCATTATAAAATAACGTCTTGCTCTCCGGGTCTGTAAAATCATAGTCCCGTTCCATCGCCTCTATTTCAAACATAAAACTATTCTTTGCATTGTTTATCCTTTCCTGGTAGCTGCCGGCACCCTCATTGCGGATAAATTCATCCGGATCCTTATATGGCTTCATACTGATAATCTTCACGCTTATGCCCGCATCCTTCAAAATCGGAATTGCCCGCAATGCCGCCTTCGTCCCTGCCTCATCGCTGTCAAAGGTACAATATACCTCCTTGGTATACCGCTTCAACAGGGAAGCATGGCCCTGGGTAAATGAGGTTCCAAGAGACGCAGCCGCATTATCAAACCCTGCCTGGTGCAAAGCAATCACATCCATATAGCCTTCGCACAGCAGTATCCCTGGCCTTCTGGAAGACCTGGCAATATTCAGCCCGTAAAGATTCCTGCTCTTATCAAAAATCATGGTCTCCGGTGAATTCATATATTTGGGTTCTCCCTGTCCCATCACCCGCCCACCAAATCCAATGACACGATGGTTCACATCCATAATCGGAAACATCACACGGTTCCAAAACTTATCCCTGCCGCCTCTGCTTTCTTCTATGGCAACCAGCCCGGAATCCTTTAAAATACCATCCTCGTACCCTTGCCTGCGGAGGTATTGGTACAAATCGTCACTGAATTTATTGGAATATCCCAATCCAAACTTCTTCATAATCTCCGGGCTTAAGCCCCGGTTCACAAAATATTCCATTCCCTGCCGCCCCTGCTCCATGCGAAGCTGGGCATAGAAATATTTTGCAGCCGCTTTGTTGATTTCCAAAAGCCTTGCCCGCTTGTCGGCTTCCTGCCTCTCCTTTCCTGACATTTCATATTTGGGAAGCTCAATTCCTGCTTTCTGCGCAAGGATTTCCAGTGCTTCCTGAAATGTTGCATTCTCATACTGCATCAAAAAGGTAAGCGCATTCCCCCCAGCACCGCAGCCGAAACAGTAATACATCTGTTTTGCCTGGGACACGGAAAAAGACGGGGTTCGCTCGTTATGAAAGGGGCACAGGCCGAAATAATCCCTGCCCTTTTTCTGTAAACGCACATACCCGGAAATCACATCCACAATATCATTGGCAGAACGGACTTCCTCAACCAATTCATCTGAATAATAAGGCATTCATTTCTCCTTCCCTAGTTAATCTGCCATGCCTTGGGCATAAAATATTCTTCAAATTTGGCAATGGCATAGCGGTCTGTCATCCCTGCAATATAATCGCAGACCACCCGTTCTTTTTTCTCTCCCTGCTCCATCATCCTTAAATATTGTTCTGGGAGACAATCTATATTTTTATTATAATAGTAGAAAAGCCTGCTCAGCAAATCCTTTGCCCGGTCTTCCTCCCCTTTTGCCAACGGATTCCGGTACACATGCGCAAACATGAACTTCCGCAGTCCCTGCATGGCCTGCTCCACATCCTTTGACATGCAGATATCGTTTTTCCCCAGGCTGTTGGTAATAATATTATGTATCAGGGTGTCCAAACGCTTCCTGGTAGTATTTCCCAGAATCTCCCGGTATTTCGCTGGGATATCTTCTTCCGAAAGCACCTTTCCCCGGATGGCATCATCAATATCATGATTAATATATGCAATTTTATCCGAAAGGCGGACGATTTTTCCTTCCATTGTGGATGGCATCAATCTGGTCTGATGGTTCAGCATTCCATCCCGAACCTCCCAGGTTAAGTTCAGCCCTCTTCCATTTTTCTCCAAAATCTCCACAATCCGGACACTCTGTTCATTGTGCTTGAACCCATCCTCGCAAAGGGAATTCAGCATATTTTCACCGGCATGTCCAAAAGGGGTATGTCCCAAATCATGCCCAAGCGCAATGGCTTCCACCAAATCCTCGTTGAGCCTTAAAGCCTTTGCAATGGTTCTGGCATTCTGTGAAACTTCCAGCGTATGGGTCAGCCTTGTCCGGTAATGATCTCCCCGGGGCGTTAAAAATACCTGTGTTTTATGTTTCAGCCGCCGGAATGACTTGCAATGGAGAATTCTGTCCCTGTCCCTTTGAAAAACAGGACGGATATCACATTGGGGTTCTTCTCTGCCACGTCCCTTGGAATTCTCGCTTAAGGCAGCAAAAGGGCTTAAATAGGTACGTTCCAGCAGCTCTATATTTTCTCTAATGAGCATCTCCCATCACCTCTACATGATATATTCCGCACTAATTCTTTATTTCCTTTATTTTTTTGCAAAAATCCGCAGAATTTTACATTTTCATATTTTTCCATAGATAGCATGAAAAGAGCTATTGCCTGCGCAACAGCTCTTTTTCTAGATGCAGGAGATGGGACTTGAACCCACACGATATTGCTACCACAGGCACCTGAAGCCTGCGCGTCTGCCAATTCCGCCACTCCTGCACAAAACTGACAATAGCTATTATATATAAGATGGGGAAAAATGTCAAGGCCTTTTTTCAATTTTTTTATTTTTTTTGTTACTGCCGCCAGTGCACAACGCTTGAACATTTTGAAATCCCAGCAAAACATAGTGCCCAATTATTTTGACCAGAAAATTCAATGAGCAAGAGGATGCCGCTTGACACCCTCTTTGCTGATAATTCTTATCCATTTTTTGCCCAGAGCTTTTCAATAAATTCTTTTAACTCCCCCATTGACTCCATTTTACTTAAATCATCTATTATTATTTGACGTTCAAGCTTTTCAGCCAATTCTTTAATTATCTCTATCACATTCAAAACAGCTGGAACGCCCCTACCCATCCTGCTGCACATTGCGTAAGAAACACACATATGTCACCATAAAATAAACCAGATAAATCCCAAAGAACAAACAAATACTCCTTAAGAAAAACACTCCCGGCGCCGCAGGCACCCCGGTGGCCTCCACAAAACGGCTGCTGACAAGCAAGATCATCCTTCCGCTGATGACAATGGCAAGGATTGCCGGGCACAGGTAGTAGGCAGACAGCTGCCTGCCGATCAGACGCCGGATCTGCGCCCGGCCAAGCCCCAGCTTCGCCAGCACATCATAGTTTGCCTTATATTTTGCCGAATCGCTTAGCTGCTGCACCGAAAGCACGGTCACTGCTACGCATACAAACACCAGTCCAAGGTAGAGCAAGGGAATCATCAAAGAAGCAAGCATGTATTTCATTTCCGGTATCAGGTTATCCCGCACCTGGTTCACCAACACACTGGAAATAATCATATCCGAGCCGCCCCGCAAATCGTTCTCCTGATACCATTGGGACGTAGAACTCTCAACCGTCCTCAAATCATCCAGCTTATCTTCCAGGCCAAGGGGAGCCGTTTCTGCCAAATCCGCCACCAGTTCAGAATAAAAAGGCTCCATGCGCCTTAAAACCTCATCCGGTACAACGACAATATAATCTGCACCGTTATGCCCGTCCTGGGAGAAAGGCTCCCCACAGACTTCCCGACAGGAGAGGAAACCATTTCCTGCCGCATCTCTTATCTTCAAATCCTTCCCGATCCCCTGCATTTCTTCCAAAAGGCGGGGCTTTACCTGCACCAGGTATTCCCCTTCTCCCAGCTCTGCCTGGGCATACCCCAGCATGCCGCGCAGATAATTGTAATCAGAAATGCCCATATAGGTATCATAGGCATAGTAAACCCCGTCCTTCTCCAGCATCTTTTTGATTTTCCCAGCGTCGGGGCTGCCATCCCCTTTGCAATACATGGTTCCCCATACCTTCAAATGGGTCAGCATCCAGGTATTTACCTGATTCTCTTTATCCGTATAGATATGGTAAATATAGTGCCCAGAAACTTCTGTATTTTTACGAAGTATCCGCAGTTCATCCTCAAAACCATACTGAATGTCGTTGCTGTATGCCTGGACGTCAAAGGGAAACTTCCCTTCCAGCACTGTATTTTCATAATCACTAAACAATAAGGCAATGGAAGCTCCCAGCAATGCAAGGGTGAACAAAGCCGTCAGCGTTCCCATGGTAAACTGCATCGTCCGCACCTTCGAAGCAAACTGCCGCAGCAGAAACAGGTTCTGCCCCTGGTAAACCAAGGCTCCCCGTCTCCTCACATAGCAGATGACCCATGCAGACATCCCCAGGTAAAAAAGATAAATCGTAAGCACCAGCCCAACCAGAAAAACCATAACCTGAAACGTACTGCCCAATCTTCCAAACAAGGCCCAGAACATCAGGATGAATAAAATAGATATGGGAAAAAGCACACGCCTTGCCCCCTCATGCTTTTCTTTGATTTCCTCGTTCTGGCGCCTGGCATTCATCAGGCTTTTGATGTTCATTTTCCGAAACTTCCGCCGGCACCGGAACAATGCCAGCAGATAGCACCCGGCATAACAGAGCAAGGTTGTAAGCATGGTAGGCAGATGGAAGGAAATCTTAAGGTGGTATTCCATCCGCACCATGGAAAACATTACCATAGCCAAAACCTGCTGCAATAATATCCCAAACAGAATTCCTAGCAGAAAAGAAATCCCTCCCAACAGCAGGTTCTCCCGCATATACAAGCTGGCAACGGTTTTCTTTTTCATCCCAAGCAGAAGGTAAATCCCAAACTCATCACTCCGTTTTTCCAGCATAAACCTTACCATGTAATGAATCAGCCATGCCGCAATCAGCACAATAAATACCGTTGCCAGGCCAATCATTACCTCCATGACCCCTTCCATTCCAAAATATTCCCGCAGGCCATTCTGGAAAATCAGGCTGTTAAAGGCATACATCAATGCATTTATAATTGTCATGGTCAGCAGGTAAACAAGATAGTCCCTGGCAGAACGCTTCATATTCCGATAGGCCAGTACATTCTTAACCTTTAAATTTCTCCGGTAACGATGCCCATGTGGCGAAACTCCATCAATCATCAGGATTCACACCTCCCGTCAGGGATAATACCTCTAAAATTTCCTGTAAAAATACATTCCTGGCCTTTGCGCCCCGCACCAGCTCATGAAATATCCGCCCATCCTTCAAAAACAAAATCCTGCTGCAATAGCTTGCGGAAAAAGCATCGTGGGTCACCATAAGAATCGTGGCTCCCATCCTTTGGTTCAAACCCGTAAATGTCTCCAATAAGGTCTGGGCAGAACGGGAATCCAGCGCCCCGGTAGGCTCATCTGCCAAAAGCAGCCTGGGATGGTTCACCATTGCCCGGGCACAGGCGCACCGCTGTTTCTGCCCGCCGGAAACCTGGTAGGGAAATTTTTCCCTGATATCTGCAATTCCCATCAATTCCATCACCTGGCTGCAGGTTTCCTGGATTTCCTGTTTTTTCCGCTCCTGCAAGGCCAGCGCCAGAATAATATTTTCCTCTATGGTTAAGGTGTCCAAAAGATTATACTCCTGAAAGACAAAGCCAAGGTTTTTCCTGCGGAATTCTGACAGCCCCTCCTCCGACAGCTCCGTAATATCCGTATCCCCATAATAAATATGCCCGGAAGTTACCTGGTCAATGGTGGCAAGCATATTCAGCAGTGTGGTCTTGCCGGAACCGGAGGCGCCCATAATCCCCACAAATTCCCCCTGCCCTACCCGAAAGGTGACACGGTCCACCGCCTTTGTCACATTGGATGCGTTTCCGTAATATTTTTCCACATCGCATACTCTGATATCATCACTCATATTTCTTCCTCCTCTAATCTTTTTCGATTATATCAGAGTTATGTGTTCTCCGGTATGGGATTCTATTGCAATTATCTTACAGTTTCGTAAGGCTGGGGGCATTTATATCTTAATATGCAATGAAAAATTTCTTTTTGACTCAAAATGAAAAGCCTGTAAACCCTCCTTCTCAATGCTCCAATTCCCGGATAATATAGCTGCTGACTGGAAACACCAGCAGCATCCTTGTGCCTTCCCCTGGCACGGACTCCGCAGACAGCCCTACGCCCAGCCTGCCGCAAAGCTTTTTGCAAAGATAAAGCCCCATTCCCGTAGCTCTTTCATGGTTCCTCCCGTTGCTGCCTGTAAATCCTTTTTCAAAAATACGGGAAAGCTCCTCCGGGGGAATCCCCTCTCCATTGTCCTCCAATACAAAAACAACCCCATTTTGCTTCTCTTTCGTGTACATGCGAAACAACGGGGACTTGGAACAGTATTTCACACTGTTCAAAATCATCTGCTCCAAGATAAATCCAATCCACTTCCGGTCCGTATAGACGGCATCTTCACACTGCACATCTGCGCTGACATGGTTCCGAATCAGCAGCAGCCGGTTCTTTAACAGAACCTCCTCTGCAACCTCCTGCAGGTTTGTCTCCTGGATAAAATAATCTTTATAGACTGCCCCTGACCTTGCATAGTAGAGAACCATGTCCACATAATTCTCAATTTTCCGGTTCTCCATGCGGATAGCGCGCAGGTTTTCTTTCACGTCTGTCCCGCTATGCTTCAATTTTCCTTCCACTTCTGGCCTGCTGTGTCCTAAATCTCCTTCCACTTCTGGCCTGCTGTGTCCCAAATCTCCTTCCACTTCTGTTCCCGTGGCACAGATTTCCCACATCCTTGCCCTTCCTGCATTGCCGCAGATTGCATCAATTCCCGTTATGGGCGCTTTTATCTCGTGAACCCAGCGTTCGATATATTCCCGGTACTCCTGCTGCTCTTCTTCCATCCTGTGTATCCGCTCAATCACCGCCTTATTAGATCGCCGGAAATATCCTTGGTACAGCTTGTCCTCCAGCCGGAAGGAGGGCGGCAGCAATTCCCCTAAGAGATATCTCTGGTCCACCTGCTCCAAAATCTTTTCTATTTCGTCAAAATGCTTTTTTCTGGAAAAATATGCGGCAGACAGCCAGATACACAGAATCAAAAGCCAGAAAACCAAAATCAGCGCTGCGCCCGCCTTGCTGTATCCGGTAAAACGCAGAAATACCATCAATGCGCCCATGCAGGAAACCTGCAGCAGCAAAAGCAAAAATTTATCTTTTAAAAATGCCTGGAGCTTCATATCCGGTATCCCATCCCTCTTTTAGTTTCGATAAAATCATGGACGCCAATGGCTCTAAGCTTTTCACGGATTCTCGTTATATGCACGCTCAAGGCGTTGTCATCAATGAAGACCTGATTTTCCCAAAGGTATTCCACCAAATCCATCCGTGAAACATATTCCCCTGGATGGAGAAACAGCAGATGCATAATCTTCATCTCATTTTTCGTAAGCTCTGCCAGCCTGCCCTGGCTGGAAAGGGAACAGCCTCCAATGTCTAGTTCCACCCCTTTCCAGGTAAAACGCGTCCGCTCTTTCTTAGAAATCCCTTTTGTCCGTTTCAGCACCGCCCCAATCCTTGCCAGCAGGACAGGCGCCTGGTAGGGCTTGGTGATATAGTCGTCCCCGCCTTTTAAAATGCCTGTCAGCTCATCCATGGAGTCTGTGCGGCCCGTCAAAAAAATCACCGGGACTTCCATCTGCTCCCGAATCTGCATACAGATATCAAAGCCGCTGCAGCCAGGAAGGTTCACATCCAGAAGAACCAAGTCCGGCTGTTCTTTTTGAACCTGTGGCAGGATATTCTGAAATTCTTTTACTTCCGCAGCCTGATACCCTGCCTGCTCCAAAAGCGCCTGAAGCTCCCGGCTTATGACAGGCTCATCTTCCACAATCAATATTTTACCGTTCAATGCCCTCACCTATTTCGAAGTAATGTGCCCCACTTTTTTAATCAGAATCGAAATGCTCCCGTCTGGCTCCGTAAGAAATTCAATGTGCTCCCCATCCTGGTACTGTTCCATGGGAATCTTGATTTCCACCCCTGTATCGGTGGTCAGGTGCTGCTTTTCAAATTTCCGTGTGGTGCTCTCCGCCTGGGGTTCAATCCTCACATCCGTTCCCATCTTATATTTTTCCAGCTTTTCCTGAACCTCTTCCTTGTACGCTTCTTTTTCCTTAAATACTTTATCCAAAACGAAAGGCACATCCACAGCTCCCGTTTCCGCCAATTGCTCATGGATAATCTGCTTGGTCTCCATCTGGGCTTCAAATTGTTCCCCATCATTAAAATATTTTTTCTGCACTGTATCAATGGCACGGGTCACAATGGACAGCTGGGATTTGGGTGAGAGAGCCCCGCTGCATTTTAGGAACAGCTTTGAAAAATAATTGGTTTTTGCCCCATTGACCTCATACTTTTTCTCTATCATGGAAATTGCAAAATCCCCAAGATTTATAATGGCGGCCTCGGACAGCTTCTGGGTTTCCGTAGGCAGAATTGCCCGGAATTTAATGATTTCATTGCTGTTGCCAAAAGCATCCGACTGGGTCTTGTGGGTATAAGATGATTTGTAATCCATCTTCAGCAGCGCCAGGTATTTTCCCATATCCGTTTCAAACAAAGCCGTCACAAAATCCGCCTGGGGAATTTCTATATTTTTATTCATAATCCCATAGAGATGAGAGGCCGCATTCTGGCTTGCCGCAATAAACGCCTCATCCGTCAGCCCAGCTTCCACAAAATCCTGTATCTGCTGAAATACCTCCGACTCCTCCTTGTGGAATTCACAGGTTTTCTTATCGTCTGTAGCTTCAATTTTGTAAATATGCTCCCGCAGGAAATCCCCAAAATCCGAACCGTAATCTAACAGTGTATCGGAAAGCACCGGCACACCTGCCGAAGCATCCAAAATATGCACAATTACCTTCCGAAGCCTGATTTCTCCCTTTTCCATATCTGTTCCCTTCTGTATCTTTTGTTCCAGAGCAGACCTCATATATTTGGATACAAAAGCCAAGGCAGGATGTCCCTTTCCTGTGTATCGAAATATAGATTGCCAGCAATGCCTAATCTTATGGAATATCATTTCTCCCAAGCATTACAGCTCTGCATCCAGCTCTACCGGGCAGTGGTCAGAGCCAAATACTTCCGTGTGAATCTTTGCATCCGTTAGCTTGTCCTTCAATTCCTCCGACGCTACAAAGTAGTCAATCCGCCATCCGGCATTCTTCTCCCTTGCTTTAAAGCGGTAAGACCACCAGGAATACACCTGTTCCAGCTCTGGGTAAAAATGCCGGAAGGTATCCACATAGCCATGGCTTAGCAAAACGGAAAATTTTTCTCTCTCCTCATCCGTAAACCCTGCATTTTTCCGGTTGGTTTTCGGATTTTTCAAATCAATTTCCTGATGTGCCACATTCAAGTCTCCGCAGAGAATTACAGATTTCTGCTCTTTTAACTTGTCTAAATACTGCAGAAATGCTTCTTCCCATTCCATACGGTAACCAAGCCTTGCCAGTTCGCTTTGGGAGTTTGGCGTATAGCAGGTTACCAGGTAAAAATTTTCATATTCCAGCGTAATGACCCGGCCTTCCGCATCGTGCTCTTCCATGCCTATCCCATATGATACCGACAGCGGTTTGTGTTTTGTAAAAACGGCTGTCCCCGAGTATCCCTTTTTCCTGGCATAATTCCAGTAGGATTCATACCCTTGTGGCAAATCCAGGGAAATCTGGCCTTCCTGCAGCTTTGTCTCCTGAATACAGAAAAAGTCTGCATCTATCTCCTTGAAAAAATCCAGAAATCCCTTCTGGACACAGGCTCTTAATCCATTTACGTTCCATGAAATAAACCTCATATCAAATGATTCCTTTCTTCGCAAAGCGCATGTTTATTTTTTGATTATAACACCTTTTTGCCGATTTTACCATCTTTCAGATAAACCCATCAAAGGGCATATTCCCTGACAGCACGCTTCACCGATGAAAGGTAAGCCCGCCCGCAAATCTCCGTGCAGCAGATTTGCCTGCTTGCACCGATATAATTATCCTGTGCAGAGCCAAACCTTCCTCCTAGAATAAAATCAGAAACCGGAGCCTGATGCATGCCAGCCAATTGGCGGGCAAAGATTTCCCAGTACCCGCCAGCCGGTTTCCTTCCTTCTGCAAATCCCATGAGCAGAAAAGCTTTCCCCCGGCCTGAACCGCTCCCCATCACATGAGGCGTCCCAATGGCGCCTGTCTTTGCAGCTGCCGCAAGCCCCTTCACTTCCGCAGTAAAAAATGGCTGGTTTTTCTCCTGGTTCACCTTCATAAAAGAATGTTCCCCTGCCCACCGCCCGGATCTGATACTGCTTCCTTTGCAACCCTCGGAAAGGCTATCTGTCTGCCACCCGGATTTGATACCGCTTCATCCACTCATCCACCTGGAGCAGGTAAGCCAGCATCTGGGGGCCCGCCATCAGCTGTCCATACCAGGGCTTTCCATAGTCCGAAGGCTTATTTAAAAACTGCTCTGTTTTTTTCTTATCTATAAACTGCAGAATAGGGGAATCCCCGCCCAGAATGATTTCCCGCACCATCTTTTTCAAAAGATTCTCGTAGCCTGGATCATAGGTCTTTGGATAGGGCGACTTGCGCCGGAACAAAACCTCATCCGGCAAAAGGCCTCTGCCTGATTCCCGAAGCAGGTTTTTCACCACTCCGTCCTTTGCCTTCATCTGCCAGGGTACATTCCACACATACTGGACAATCCGGGTATCCGCAAAGGGAACACGAGCCTCCAGGCCGCTGTACATGCTGGTTCTGTCCATCCGGTTCAGCAAGGTCTGCATAAACCACCGCAGATTCAGATATGCAATCTGCCGCCGCCTTGCTTCCTGCGGACTGTCTTCCTCCCATCTTGGCGTCTCCTCAATGGAACGGTGGTAGCTTTCCGATACATAGTCATCCATCTTTAGATAATCCAGGAATTCTTCGGACAGCAGTTCTTTTCTGGGGGACAAATCCATCGTCCAGGGAAACGCATCTCTTTGCATGCATTCTTCCTTGTGGAACCAGGGATATCCGCCGAAAATTTCATCCGCACACTCTCCGGTCAGCGTCACCTTATAGGTTTTGCTTACCTGGGAGCAGAAATACAGCATAGAGGAATCCACGTCGGCCATAGCAGGCAGATCATGAGCCTTTACCGAATCATACAGCATTTCAATCTGGTGTTTGTTGTCACACTCTAAAAACGTATGCTTTGAGCCGATATAAGACGCCATCTGCTTCACATAAGGCCTATCCTGGGAGGGCTGGAATGCATTTGCCTTGAAATTCTTCTGGTTTCCTACAAAATCAAAAGAAAAAGTAGCCAGCCTTTTGCCCTGCCTGCCCAGATGGGCTGCACAAACTGCAGATACCAGGCTGCTGTCCACGCCCCCAGACAAAAACGTGCAGATAGGCACATCCGATACCATCTGCCGCCGGATGGAATCCTGCACCAAAAAAGACACTTTCTCAATGGTTCTCTCATAACTGTCCGTATGGGGATGGCTTTCCAGCCTCCAATATGTATGTTTCTTAAGCCCCTCTTTCCTGCAGATCAAACACTCCCCCGGACGCACCTCACAGATGCCCTTTAACACGCCGCAGCCTGGGCTTCTGGCAGGGCCGATTCCAAATATTTCATTGAAGCCTTTCCGATCAATCTCCGGTTTTACCCAGGGATGCGCCAAAATCCCTTTCAGCTCGGAAGCAAAGATAAGCTCCCCCTCCTGCTGGGTATAAAACAATGGCTTTACCCCCATGGGATCCCGGAACAAATACAAAGCTTCTTCTCTGGAATCAAAAACTGCAAAAGCAAAAATGCCATTTAATTTTTTTACAAATTCCAGCCCGAATTCCATAAATCCCAGCAAAATAACTTCTGTATCGCAGGTTGTTTCAAAGGCGCATCCCCGTTCTTTTAACAGGCTCCGCAGCTCATCTCCATTGTACAGCTCGCCGTTGTATACAATGGCGCATGTTTTTTCTCCCGCGGTACGCACCATGGGCTGATGGCCGCCAGATATGTCTATAATAGAAAGGCGGCTATGAGAAAGCCCACAGTGTTCAGCCAGATAAACGCCTGCATCATCCGGCCCCCTGCGCTGCAATGTCTGATGCATTTTTTCCAGCAGCAGATAATAATGCATCTCATTTTCCCCATAATTCTTTTCTCTATGATAAAATCCTGCAATTCCACACATAAAAGCTCACTCCCGATTTTTACATATAGTTCAATATATGATAGAGCTTGCAAAATTATGACAAAAAAATATGCAGACGCCTTTTTTTATTAAAGTTTAATCTGGTTCCTAGCCCCATGCAAAATCAAATCTTTGTCTGAACCATTCAGCCCCACAATGCTTCCGCTCCGGTCATACTGGGTCAAAAGATCGGTATTCCTGGCAAGCTGTTTTTCCCCATGGTTCGAAAGGAAATCCTCAATTTCCTTCTGGCTGCCCCGGCGGAATATCTGCCGTATCTCTTCCTGGGTATAGATGGATTCTGCAATCTGGCTGGAAAACCTTATCTGGGAGCCGTCCTTTGCCCCCTCTTCTGAAAACCTTGCAGCCGCCCTCTGCAAGAATCCGGTTCCGCTTGAAGCCTCCGGCACTGCTCCCTCGCCGGGCAGTTCCATTTCTTCCTCCTGCAGAACCCCCATTTCCTGGGAAACTCCCTGCTCTGATAACTTATCCTCCAAAATTTCCGGAAATTCCACTGTTTTTGACCCGGAATTATCATTCCACACCTTATCCCAGACAGACTTAAAAAAATCCACTGCCAGGGAAGCATACTTTTTCACCTCTTCCACCAAAGATATTTTCTGCTTTTCCCTGGCGGATTTTTCAAGTCCCTTATGGGAAATTTCCAGTTGTACGCCAGAGCTGCCCACCTCTTTTTTCGCCTGTTCCTCCAACTCCAGGGAAGCTTCTTTGGATTTTGCCGGCTTTTTCTGCTGCTCCTTTTCGTAAATCACCCCTTCTTTTCCTGTATTCAGATTAAATTCCGCCGATTCCGTGGTCTGGCGCTTCTGCTGGTTTACTTTGGAATAGTCGTAATACTTTTGATTATTGATTCTGTCTACCATGATAACCACTCATTCCTTTCACTTTATTCTGGCATAAACAACAATGAAACATATTATGTTTCATTGTTGTTTATGCCAGAATCCTCTAAAACGCTGCCTTTCATATTATATCGGATGTTTGCTCCATATTAGGAACTGTACATAAATTATTTTTGCACAGTTCCCTAGGAAGCTGCCCACAGACTTTTTATAATTTGATTATACCCTCAGCCTTTTCATTTCACAACAAAATATTTTATCTTGCAATTCCAAAACCAGTGTGTTAGAATATCCACGCATACAATTACATCAGACAGTTCGTAACCATCCTGTCTCTAAACAAAACTAGGGATTTGAAAACGGAAAGATTCTGCGCAGGCTTCCTCTGCCAGAAGAATACCGTTTTTTCTATGTGGGCACGTTCTGGCGCGCTCATTTTTTATGGATAGAAAGGAATGAAAATGGAAGATTTCAACCCATGCCGCTATGCGGTAATCAACGAAAAAAACCCCCGGGAAATTGTGATGCTGCGGGGATTCGGCTGTTCCTGGAGACGCTGCCGCTTCTGCGACTATCATCTGGATTTTTCCCAGGATGGCAAGGCAAATTCTGCCCTGAATCAAAAGCAGCTTGAAAAAGTCACTGGAATCCACGGAAAACTGGAGGTCATCAACTCCGGCAGCTTCGTGGATCTGGATGAAGATACCCTTGCCCTGATTACAAAGACCTGCGTAAGCCGCGGCATTGGGCAGATACATTTTGAATGCCATTGGCGCCACCGTAAGGAAACCGCCCCGTTCCGCAGACGTTTTGCTGCTCATGGAATTGAACTGAAAATAAAAACCGGCGTGGAAACCTTTGATTCCCTGTTCCGGGAAAGCTATCTATCCAAAGGCATAGATACCGATTCCCCCGAGGAAATCGCTCAATTTTTTGATGAGGTATGCCTGCTGCAAGGCCTCCCTGGCCAGACAGCAGAAAGCATGGAACAAGACATCCGAACGGGGCTTGCTTTCTTTGAACGGGTCTGCATCAACATTATGCAGAAAAACAGACGGCCCATCCAGCCAGACCCTGGGGTCATTGGCATTTTTGCCAGGGAGCTTTACCCAAAATACATAAACAATGACCGGGTAGATATTTTGATGGAAAATACTGCCTTTGGCGTAGGAGGTGCGGCAGAACATGCAGAATGAAATTCTTTTGCTGGCATCCTTATTTCTGGCTTTTTCCGCTGTTCTTCTTTTATTCCGGCTATTCGGGGAACAGGGGCTTTATCTTTGGACTGTAGTGGCCACCATTGCTGCAAACATTGAAGTGCTGATTATCGTAAATGCTTTCGGCATGGAAATGACTCTGGGCAATATTTTATTTGCCTCTACCTTCCTGGTAACAGATATTTTAAGCGAGCTGTATGGGAAAAAAGCCGCAAAGACGGCTGTTTTCCTTGGGATTGCAACTTCTGTCCTTTTCATTCTTATCAGCCAGTCCTGGATGCTGTACCAGCCAAATGAAAATGACTTTGCTTCCCCTGCCATCCGAACTGTTTTTTCCAATACTCCACGCCTTATGGCTGTGGGTATCGGGGTGTATGTGATTGTCCAGCTCTTCGATGTTTGGGCTTACCATAAATGGTGGGCATTTACCAAAAATAAATTCGGAGACTCGAAAAAATTTTTGTGGCTGCGCAACAACGGCTCCACAATGGTATCCCAGCTTTTAAATACCATTTTATTTACCTGGGGGGCATTTCTTGGCACTTATCATACTTCCACCCTGATTTCTATTGCTATGTCAAGCTATGTTATTTTTGTTGCGACAAGCATCGCGGACACGCCTTTTATCTATCTGGCCCGCTATCTGCATGGACGGAAGAAAAAAAGCGCAGGCTCTTCTCTGTAAGAAGAGCCTGTATGGATGTATCTATTGGAGAAACTGGCAAATTACACAGCGTCCATCTAAGCAGCCTGCCGTCCTGCGAGCCATAGCCAGCCATTCTGGGAAAAACAGACTCCTGCAAGGGCGTGCCATATCCATCCAAAGCACACTCATCATATGGCCGCTCAGCCCAGCTCCAGCATTCTTTCCAATGGCTTCTTCGCCCGGATTCTCAATTCTTCCTCCAGCTCCACCACATTTGTCATCTGCTCCAGCGCCTCCGCTATCTTTTCCACTGTGACAAGCTTCATGCCGGAACAATAACACTGTCCAGCATCCAGAAAAATCTTTTTCGGCTTTTTCAATTCCAGTTCGTACCGCACACCCATTTCTGTGCAGACAATAAATTCCTTGACCGGGCTTTCTGTTACGTAATGGATGATGCCCGACGTGCTTCCCACATAATCCGCCATGGCAATCACATCCATGGTGCATTCCGGGTGCACTAAAATCTCCGCCTTGGGATGTATATCCTTTACAATCTGCAGGTTCTTGGCCGTGATGCTTTTATGTACATGGCAGTATCCATCATTAAAAATAAAATGCTTCTCTGGCACCTTGGAAGCCACATAACGCCCTAAATTTTCATCAGGGATAAAATAAATATGCTGGTTCGGCAATGCCTTTACAATCTTCAATGCATTGGAGGAAGTTACGCATACATCAGAATACGTCTTTAGCAATGCGGTAGAATTAATATAACAAACCACAGCCAAATCCTCATACTTTGCCCTTGCCTCGTTGATTTTCTCAATATCCGCCATATGGGCCATGGGACAGTCTGCCGCCATATCCGGCATAATCACCGTCTTTTCTGGATTGAGAATCTTAGCGCTTTCTCCCATAAAGGATACGCCGCAGAACACAATGGCATCTGCCTGCACCTGGGTGGCAATCTTGCTCAAGTAAAAGGAATCTCCTACATAATCGGCAATTTCCTGTACGTCGTCCCTCACATAATAGTGGGCTAAAATCACCGCATTGCGTTCTTTCTTTAATTGATTAATCTTATCTAAAGTTGACATAATCTGCTCCTGCTTTCTTTCTCTGGTCTTTTCCCATCCCAGAGGGCTGCAACCCTCGTCTGAAAGCGTTACAGGTATCACCCTGCTTTCTTTCCCTGGTTCTTTCCCATCCCAGAGGGCTGCCTTTGTCCTGTGATAAAACTGGATGGCAAATTCCTTCTTTTCTGCTTACTATCTCACAATATTCCCATTCTGTCAATCCATCAATTCACAAAATCTTTCTCCCAGAGAACACTTCAGCCCAACTCCCAGGGACTTTAAGGCCTGCTCCAAAGCCCCCATTGCCTCTTCCATATCCTTCCTATTGGCGTTGCTTCCCATGTGCCCAATGCGGATGACCTGCCCTGCCAGGGTGTCAAAGGAGCCTGCCAGCATAATGTTATGTTCCTTGCGCATCACCGCTAAAATATCCTGGGCTGTGGTTTCCTTAGGCACGTCAAATACGGTGACCGTATTGGAAAATCCCTGTTCCAGGTGGAGCTTTAACCCCGCATCGGCAAGCGCCTGCCTGCAGGCATTTCCAATCCGGGCATGGCGGGCCAGCATATCCGTATCTTTTTCAATATTGTCAAAAGCTGCCCGAAGCCCGTAGATATCGCTGATTGGCATAGTATAGGGGAACCATTTTGCCTCATAGTATCCTTCAAAAGCTTTCAGGCTGGCATAAAAAGAAGCTATGGGTATTTTCCGCTCTGCCATGGCCTTTTTCGCTTTCCCGCTGATGGTTACAAAGGTTAGTCCTGGAGGCGCCGAAACTGCTTTCTGGGATCCGCCGCATAAAATATCAATTCCTGCCCGATCCACGTCCAGTTCTTCCCCAAACATGGCAGAAACAGAATCCACCACCGTCAAAATCCCGTATTTCCCAAGCAGGGGGCAGAGGGCATGGACATCGTTTAACATGCCGCTTGGCGTATCACAGTGTACCAAAGTAGCATATTTATAATCGTGGTTTTCCTTTAAAAATTCTTCCAAAGCCTTAGGGTCGATTGGATGTTTATCATCCACCGTATAAAGCTGGGGCTGTCCGCCGTACATGGACACAAAATCTGCAAATCCTTTTCCAAAAACCCCATTGTCCAGCACAAGCGCTTTATCTCCTGGCTCTGTCAGGGAAGCGCAGGCGGCTTCCAGCCCCAGAATGCCTTCCCCTCCTAAAATAAGCGTCTCATTTTCTGTGTGGAGGAGACGGCTGATTTGTTCACAGGTTTCTTTGTAAAATTCCACAAATGTTTCATCCAAATCTGGGTTTGTGCACTCTTTTGCCCGTGCCAGACGGATATTTTCTTTTACCTGGGTAGGCCCTGGCGTCATAATCTTATACATATTTTTCCTTCCTTTCTTGAATTCTATTGGTATGATAATCCTTCGAAGGGAGATTTACTATAGCCAGTTTTCTACTTTTTTGTAATGCCAGATATAGAGTGGATTTTTTATCTTTGGATACGAAGGCCAAGGCAGGAGGGGGCTTTATGAGGTATTCTTATTTTTTACTGTTACAGTAATTACTGCTTTCTTTTTGCCTTTTTTAAGGTACGTTCATACGGATGTCCACATCCATATCCCAAGCTTTGCCCGGATGTCCTTTTTCATAAAAATACAGTTCTAAGGTAAAGTTTTCCCCTAGCCCGAAGCATGTCCAGAACCTATTTCCCATTGGAAAGAAGGCACAGCCTGTTACGCTATGCCTTCTCTTTTACAAATACCTCTTTGCCTAACCCGCACCAGGGACATACCCAGTCCTCCGGTAAATCCTCAAAAGCTGTACCCGGTGCAATTCCATTGTCTGGATCTCCTTCCTGGGGATCATACACATATCCGCAGGGCTCACATAAATATTTATCCATCGTCTGTTCTCCTTTTCATTTTTGAATAGCATGCCCAGAACCAGAACACTTATGCACTTTCCCAGATTCAGGAACTGCTCAAAACGGTCTTGCAAATTGTTCTTAATCTTGACAATATGGTTCCATTATAATATAATCCATTTATATAAATAATTTATATAACATTTTTATATAGTAAGCGATAAGGAGAACCCCATGCCAAAACAAAGAATTACAAAAGAAATGGTAATCCACGCCGCTTTTGAAATAGCAAGAAACAGCGGAATGGAACAAGTCATGGTAAAAACAATTGCAGGAAACATCGGCTGCTCTGTCCAGCCTATTTACAGTTATTGCAGCAACATGGAAAGCCTGCGCCAGGATGTAGCTGTATGGACAGAATGTTTTTTGCAGGAATATCTTGCAAGCCGCATTGATAAAAATGATTTATTCCGAAGCACAGGCAGGGCGTATCTTAAATTTGCGGAAGACGAGCCCCATCTGTTTAAAATATTCATCCTGCATCAGAGAAGGGGCATCTCTTCCCTGAAGGATCTATATCAAACACAAGCCAGCCCCCAGACTGCGGAATTTATTGCAGATACCCTAAACCTTAGCATCACCCAGGCAGAACAGCTGCATTTAAACATGCTGATCTACACCATTGGCATTGGCACTATTTTTTCCGTCACAACGCCAGGGATTCCCATGGATGAAATTTATGCCAAGCAGGAGCAGGCCTGCCAGGCATTTTTAGAATACACGCTGAATCACAGGAAGGAGAGCCAGAATGAAAGATAACACCATTATCATCTACAAAAGCAGTACAGGCTTCACCAAAAAATATGCCCAAATGATTTCAGACGAAACAGGCTGCCCACTGGTTGATTTTAAAAACGCCACCGCCAAAACAATGTCTGCTTACGAAAGGGTTGTCTTTGGAAGCCGGGCACATGCAGGCAGAATTGACGGATATTCCAAAATAAAAGAAATGTTCCACAAAAGCGCTGCTCGATCACTTGTCTTGTTTGTCACCGGAGCCATGCCCGCCGAGGCAGAAGATACCATAAAAGCGTTCTGGGCACAGAACCTTGGATCGCAGCAATCAAAGATCCCCCATTTTTATCTGCCAGCCGGCTTATGTTATGAAAGAATGTCCCTCCCTGATAAATTGATGATGAAAGCGGCGGCGGCAATGATGAAAAAGAAAAAAGATAAAACTGTAGAGGATCTGGAGTTTGAACGGGCAATCGCCGGCTCCTATGATATTTCAGACAGAGCGTATATAGAGCCGCTGGTTTCTTTTCTGGGACGCAGCAGCAGATAGAGAAACCCTGCAATCAGAACCAGCGCCGCTGCGGTTCCCAGCCCAAATGTCCCAGCCGTCGCCCAGGTTCCAATCTGGTAAATGCAAAGGGCTGCCACATAAGCCAAAAGGCATTGATACCCAATGGCAAACCAGAACCATTTTCCACTGTTCATCTCCCTCTTGATGGCTCCCATGGCTGCAAAACAGGGGGCGCACAGCAGGTTGAATACCAGGAAGGAATAAGCGGCGGCCGGGGTCATATGTCCTGCCAGCGTACCCCAGATTTCTGCTCCATCCTCTGCCACCTCCGCAAAGCCAAAGAGGATTCCAAAGGTTCCCACCACATTTTCCTTTGCCACCAGCCCTGTGATGGCTGCAACCGCAGATTTCCAATCGCCCCAGCCAAGCGGAAGGAATATCCATGCAAAGGCATCTCCAATGGCTGCCAAAATACTATGGCCAATTTCCATGTCGTCCAACATACGGAATTGTCCGTCTACCCAGCCAAAATAGGTGGTGAACCATATAAAAATGGTGGATAAGAGGATGATAGTCCCTGCTTTTTTGATGAAAGACCACCCACGCTCCCACATACTTCTCAAAACATTGCCAGCCGCAGGCATGTGGTAGGCCGGAAGCTCCAATACAAAAGCTGCCGGCTCCCCTGCAAAGATTTTTGTCTTTTTCAAGATAATGCCAGAGCAGATAACCGCTGCAATCCCCGCAAAAAAGGCGCTAAAGGACACCCACCATGCATTCCCGAAGAATGCGCCTGCAATCAATGCAATAATCGGCAGTTTCGCCCCACAGGGAATAAAAGTGGTGGTCATAACGGTCATTTTCCGGTCCCTGTCATTTTCAATGGTCCGGGAAGCCATAATGCCTGGCACGCCGCATCCTGTCCCTATCAGCATGGGGATAAATGATTTCCCGGAAAGGCCGAATCTGCGGAAGATTCTGTCCATGATAAAGGCTGCCCTTGCCATATAGCCGCATGCTTCCAAAAATGCCAGGAAAAGAAACAATACCAGCATCTGGGGCACAAATCCCAGCACTGCGCCTACGCCGGCTGCGATGCCGTCTACCACCAGCCCCTGAAGCCACTCTGCACAGCCGATTGCTTCCAGCCCATCGGAAAACAATTCCGGGATTCCAGGCACATGTATGCTTTCTATGCCAAACAAGTTCCAGCCTTCTGCGAATACCCCGTCATTCGCCCAGTCTGCAGCCCAGGTTCCCACGGTAGTGACCGATATATAATATACAACTGCCATCATCGCTGCAAAAATCGGAAGTGCCAGAATCCGGTTGGTGGCGATTTTATCAATCTTATCGGAAACCGTAATCTTTTCCTTCTTCTGCCTGGTATAACAATCCTTTATAATCGACGAGATATAGACATACCGCTCATTGGTAATGATGCTTTCTGCATCATCATCCATCTTCTCCTCAATGACCGCAATCTCCTCCTCCACATCAGGCACATATCTCATCTGTTCTGCTATTTTTCCATCCCGCTCTAACAGCTTGATGGCAAAAAAACGTCTCTGCCCACTGGGTACTTCCGTTCCCAATTTATCTTCTGCAGCGCGCAGAATGCTTTCCACCTCCGGGGAAAATTTATGCACTGCCCTTGCTGCCGTCTGGCCGCTGGCTGCTCCCACTGCTGCTTCCGCTGCCTCCTTCACGCCAATGCCCTTTAAAGCTGAAATTTCCACCACTGGGCAGCCTAATTTCTCACTGAGCTTCCCAGTATGTATCTGATCGCCGTTCTTTGCAGCCACATCCATCATATTTACAGCCATAACCACCGGAATGCCCAGCTCCATCAATTGGGTGGAAAGATACAAGTTCCGTTCCAGATTGGTTCCGTCCACAACATTTAAAATCACGTCAGGATGTTCTGTTATCAGATAATTCCTGGCAGCCACCTCTTCCAAGGTATAAGGGGACAAGGAATAAATTCCTGGCAAATCTATGATGGCAGCATCCTTGCGGCCTTTCAATTTCCCTTCCTTTTTCTCAACCGTAACTCCCGGCCAGTTCCCTACAAACTGATTGGAGCCAGTCAAGGCATTAAATAATGTTGTTTTTCCACAGTTTGGATTTCCTGCTAATGCAATTTTTATCGGCATTTCACAACTCCTATCCGCCTTTCGGCATTATGTTTTGTTTTCCTTACTTTAATTAGTTATAACTAACTCATGCTTGAAAAAGAATCCTGGCAGCTTCTCTCTGCCAAGATTACTCTACCTCTATCATCTCTGCGTCTGCTTTCCGCAAAGATAATTCATATCCTCGCACGGCAACCTCCAGAGGGTCTCCAAGAGGCGCCGTCTTCCTTATAAAAACCTCCACGCCTTTCGTAATTCCCATATCCATAATCCGCCGCTTCACCGGACCTTCCCCATGTAACTTTTTAACCTTCACTGTCATTCCGCAGGGAATCTGTTTTAATGTGATCATACGCTTTCCTTCCTTAAATCATAATTTTATCTGCCATCTCTTTATTGATCGCAACTCTTGATTCTTTTACATTCACAATCATGCTGCCGCTTATCTGCGATACAACCATCACCTCTCCTCCCGTTACAAATCCTAAATTTTCCAAGAATTTCCTGGTCTCCTCTTTTCCTCCCACCTTCCTAATAGTGTTCATTTCTCCTGTCCGCGCCATAGTTAAGGGCATCATCATCACTTCTTTCCATTAAAATTTTTTGATATCATCCTTACTTATCTTACAATAGTTAGTATACACTAACATTAGTTTGATGTCAATAACCACTTTGAAATTTGTATTTGCCATTTCCACATATATTCAGTATACTTGTTTTATATCAATATCCTGCCTGGAAAACTCTATGCAATCTATGACATATGGCAGGATAGCGCGCCATAGGAGGTTAATATGAAAGTCAATGAATCCGCTGAAAATTATTTAGAAACAATCCTAATCCTAAGCCAAAGGCTGCCTGTCGTCCGTTCTATTGATATCGCGGCAGAAATGGGGTTTAAGAAATCCAGCGTCAGCGTAGCAATGAAAAACCTGCGTGAGAAGAACCATATTGCGGTCTCCCCTGCAGGATATATTACTTTAACAGAGTCTGGAAAAGAAATTGCAGAAATGATTTATGAACGCCACAATTTTCTCTCTGGCTGGCTCATAAGCCTTGGCGTAGACAAAAAAATTGCGGCAGAGGATGCCTGCCGCATGGAACACGTCATCAGCCGCGAAAGCTTTGCTGCCATCAAAAAGGCGGCAGAAGACGATTTTTCTTTTTAAAAGGGGATATTGCTGCCCCTTTATTTTTTTGTTTTCACGTATTTTACTTTTGACCATTTCGAATATAATTTCGTTGATTTTCCACTTATTTTCACCGTCTTGTAAGTGCGTATCCTGACATAATATTTCTTCTTTGCCTTTTGCTTTGAAATTACTTTCCCAGTGGTCTTACTGCTTTTCACCCAAACGCTCTTGGTTGATTTTTTGGCAAATTTACTGCTGGTGGAATATTGAATCTGGTATCCTGTGGTTTGTCTGCTCTGCTTCTTCCACTTGATAGAAAATCCTCTTTTCCTTGCTTCCAATCTGGACAAACTGGTTTCTTTTGGCTGGATCGTAAAGTTTTGTTTCTTACTTCCGCTGTAATCGCCGCTAAAATAAATCCTTACTGTGCCTTGCCCTACATCAACATTATCCTGATAAACCACCTGGTATTGCTGTCTGCCAACGGTCTGCCCTTTCCTGTCTATAACCTTCACGCTGGGTTTCCGGCTTCTGCCGTTATACACCAGCTGCTTACTGGAAAGCTCCACTTTCTGAATCCGGCAAATGACCTGCCGGTCTATGATGCTGCCGCAGCTGCACTTCTTCATCTTAACGCCGTCCTTTTGAAGGGTTGCACGTTCCAATACTGACTGGTATTGATGGATATGCCCTCCACCTTCCGAAGGCGTTTGGGTTGGTTTCGGCGTCGGCGTTCCGCTTGGGACGGGGGTCGGCGTCGGCGTTCCGCTTGGGGCAGGGGTCGGCGTCGGCGTTCCGCCTGGGGCGGGGGTCGGCGTCGGCGTTCCGCTTGGGGCGAGGGTCGGCGTCGGCGTTCCGCTTGGGGCGGGGGTCGGCGTCGGCGTTCCGCCTGGAGCGGGGGTCGGCGTCGGCGTTCCGCCTGGAGCGGGGGTCGGCGTCGGTGTTCCACCTGGAGCGGGGGTCGGCGTCGGCGTTCCGCTTGGCGCGGGGGTCGGCGTTTCAGTCGGTGCAGGCGTTGGGGTGGGCTTTGGCGTCGGCCTGGGCGCTGGCGTCGGCGTTACGGTCGGCCTTTGTCCCCCATTCGCTGAATCCCAGAAAATGATGCGCTGCTGTGCCGCCACATTTCCCTGCAGCGCTTTCACATCTTCTACTGTAACCGGATTTTCTTCATAGCATTCCGTTAAAAACAAAAATGTATAATCCCCTGGACTTGCAATCGAACCATATACCTGCAGATAATACCTTCCCGGATACTCCTCTGGGCTTGAAATCAGCCCAATACTGTTCCACCAATCTGTTTCCTGTAAAACATTAGGATCATCGCTTTCCCAATATTCTGTCTTAATGCCCACAACATAATCTATTGCATACAGCTGATATTCTTCTACAGCTTCATTACTGATTTTCTCCCCGCTGCGATCATACCAGGCAAGCTCGAAAAAGACCGTCTCATCTGGCATCACTGTCTCATTAGAACCCTGTTTGATTTTGCTCAAATCAACCTCAAGGGGTGCGGAAATAATATCAACCTTTCCAATTCTTGGCGTATCATCGACAACCGTACTATTTGTGCTCCAGACTCCGTCCTCGTACTTTAATTCATACCCTTGCTCAATGCTTATTTCAGGCAATAGAAAATTCCCTGCTTCCGCTTTTGCGGCATCCGCAAAGATATAAGCCTTGCCCGGAACAAACCAGCTGGGAAACAATCGGCTGCTGCCCGTCTGGAACTGGGTCGTCCCGGTAACCTTTCCGCCAATGGTTAACGAACCTTCCTGGTTCAACATAAGAATGCCCCGGTTTCCCCCGGAAACGCTTACGCCGGTAAAATCACCTTTGATTTCTGCATCCCCAGCTTCATGCAGATCCAGGCAGCCGCCGTTTTTCAAGGTGGCATTTCCAAGACTGCCAGTCACAAGGGACAGGCATCCCCCATCCTCTATGACAAGGTTCCCAATATTTTCCGCACTTGTTTGTTCCATTGTGCACTTCGATACGGTTAAGGTAGTATTTTCATTTCCACAAAACTGCTTTGCATTTGCCCGAGTATTTTCTCCTCCAGCAATTCTGATTTCCGCATGGCTGTTTAAACTGGCATCTACCTCTTTGCGTACTGCCGCCACAGGATCCAAATGCAATTTTGCAGAACCCCGGTATGGGACATTTCCATCCGTTCCTGCTTCATGCCCCAGGTAAATTGCCTGAAAAGCAGTATCCTTATTGGAATTCACCACAGTCAGGGACGCATTGTCTCCCACCGTTGTTCCCGGATATCCGCCGGCATATACGGTAGGCAGCAATTCCTTTTCGCTTCCGCCAAAACCGCCCAGGCCTTCTCCTGCCCCTTCCAGCCAGGTATCCACATTATCCATCGTCAGGCTATGGCCTGCCAGAAAAATTTCCCGGTGAGGGACACTGCCCATAGCATTGCTGGACTCAAAGTGCAATGACATATCTTTAAAGACAACATCATCTCCTGCCAGCTGAATGGGGCATCGGCAAATCAGCCCGTTTTCGGTGCCTTTTGTTCCCTGTATCACAGTTCCTCCTGGAATCACCACAGGCAGCATCCGCCCACTTGCTTCTGCCCCGTTAGTGATAGTAACCGCCGGACCCACTGTGATGGGGCTTTTCCCCTGACGAAGAGCCTCCATAAACTCATCATTGTTATAGACAGTAACCCCGTTCTCCTGTGCCAGCACAGGTATCTGCATCCCTCCCAACAACATTGCCGCTATCAGCAGTATGCTTAATTTCTTTTTGATCCCTTTTCCCATGAATTTCTCCTTTTCCACTGCTCTCCCAGCTGCCTATCTCTTTACCTTACGCATGAGGGATATTTGTGTTCTCTGAAATTTCCTGGCTGATGGTGCACAAATCTTCCACCGTCAATCCATGAATATCCTTATGCCCCGTAATTCTTGCAAATGTCCGCAATTCCTCTGCGGAACATTGAAAATAATTGGCTACCCTTTGAGCCGCCGCTTCCATCTGCAAGCGTCCCCGCAATTCCGGATCCTGGGCTGCCACGCCCACCGGGCACATTCCTGTTCCGCAAATGCGGTACTGCTGGCAGGCTGCTGCCACCATGGCGGCTGAAGCAACTGCAACCGCATCTGCCCCCATCGCAATGGCTTTGGCAAAATCTGACGACACTCTCAATCCTCCGGTAATCACCAGCTGAATATCTGACCCCGCCGCATCCAGGTATTTTCTTGCCCGGTAGAGGGCAAAAACTGTAGGAACGCTTGTGGAATCACGGATAATGGCAGGAGACGCGCCAGTGGCTCCTCCTCTTCCATCTATGGTGATAAAATCAGGTTCCGCAAATACACAGTATTCCAAATCTTTTTCGATCCGGCCTGCTGCAATCTTAATCCCAATGGGCCTGCCTTCGCTTCGGGTGCGCAGCTCATCTACAAGATTCTTTAAATCCTCCTTGGTGTCAATTCCCGGGAACTTTGAAGGGCTTATAATATCCTCTCCCAGGGGTTTATTGCGGATTTTTGCAATCTCCGGGGTTACCTTGCTTCCCGGCAGATGTCCGCCCATGCCCGGTTTGGTACCCTGGCCGATTTTGATTTCAATGGCATCGGAGGACTTTAAATTTTCGTCTGTAACGCTGTAGCGGTTAGGCACGTACTCAAATATGTATTTGCAGGCAGCTGCTTTTTCCTCCGGTAAAATTCCGCCTTCGCCGCTGCACATTGCTGTCCTTGCCATAGCGCTTCCCTTAGCAAGGGCTGTCTTTGTTTCCTTGGAAAGGGCGCCGAAAGACATATGGGAAATATAAACAGGCATCTCAAGCTCCATTGGCTTTTTGGCATGCTTTCCAATGATTGTCTTTAAAGAAACCTCTGCATGTTCTTCCAATGGCGGCGGATTTAACTGTGCCCCAAGCACAAGAATGTCATCCCAATCCGGCATTTTTCTCTGGGTCCCCATAGCTTCAATGACAGATTTCCCGGTAACTGCCATTTCATGGATTTCCTTCATATAACGGTAATTGCTGTCTGTTCTCCTGGTCTCCTTCGGATAGCTTAAATCCAGGCCTTCGGAAGAATTGCCTGCTTCCTCCCCCGGGGAATGCCCTGGTTCTTCCTGGGAGTTCTTTGCACCCTCTGGAAAAACCTGCTCAAACTTTTCCACTGGCTGCTTGCACAGGGGGCACTCTTTCAGCTCTGAAAAAGGCCTGCCCTCCTCCTTTTCATCAAACACATACCCACAAACACTACATTTGTAAACCATACCCATAACCTCCTCTTTCCGTCATTCCAATTTCCTCATTATGCCCGGCGGGCAGTCTCCAGCGCAATCTCAATCATTTTTCCAAAACCAACCTGCCGCTCCTTAGAGGTAAGCTGCTGCGGCTTATAAATATGGTCTGAAATGGTGAGGATGCACAACGCTCGTTTTCCCGCCCTGGCTGCATTTAAGTAGAGAGCCCCACTTTCCATCTCCACTGCCAGCACGCCCATTTTGCGGAAGCAGTCCTTGCTGTTCGGGCGGTCCGTGTAAAAGGCATCCTCCGACAGGATATTCCCTACCCTTACCGGCGTTCCCAGATCCTTTGCGCATTCCACTGCCGTGCTTAACAGATGGTAATCCGCCAGGGGAGCCAAATGCCCTGGACAGTCAAACTGGCCTGCATAATCAGACACGATGGAGGCGCCCATTCCAATGACCACATCCATCACATCCACATCATCCAAAATCGCCCCGGCAGAGCCTACCCGGATGATATTGTCCACATCATAAAAATGATATAATTCATAGGAATAAATTCCCATGGAAGGCATTCCCATGCCGGAACCCATGACGGAGAGCTCTTTCCCTTTGTACGTCCCGGTGTAGCCTAGCATTCCCCGTACCTGGTTCACGCATCTTGCCTGCTCTAGGTACGTCTCAGCAATGTATTTTGCCCGCAGGGGGTCTCCCGGCATTAAAACAGTTTTTGCAAAATCGCCTGCTTTTGCTTCGATATGCGGTGTTGGTATATCTGCCATAATTTTCCCTCCTTATCCAGTGTCTTTTTATTTATTTTAACATGGTTTCTTTGCTTTGTCATCACAAGTTTGATTTGTAAATTTTTTATATTTGGAGAAGGCCGCTGCTGCTTTTCTTATGTATCGAGACCGCTCTGCATTAATCAGGTAAATATTTTTCACAGAAATCTTTTGCACACTCCAGAAATCTGTCACCATCTGGACCGCGGCATATTGCAATATACAAATACTGACTGGAAGAGAAATCTGTCCTTTAGAAGAAACGTTTGGATAGCACGATGCGCTGTTTCCGTTTTCTCCTTATCCAGTTTCATCCATGAAAAATTACTCTGAAAGTTTCCGGCCTCCATAGCAGGATGGAGCTGCTCTGAAGGCTAAAGCTTCCATAGCAAGATGGTCATGCGGCTGCAAGGCGGCAGATGGAGCATACTGGGAGGCTGCTATAGCGCCAGCCCTGCTATAAAAGCTGCGGCGCTGGCGCAGACTGCTACGGTGAACAGGCCTTTGCCTCGGTAGGCTGCCGCGAAAGCTGCTGCCAGGCCGGCAATGGCTGTGGCGAGAGAGCCTGTGGCGTAGAGCGCCGCTGGAAAAGTCATGGCCCCTAATACCGTGTATGGAATGTAAGCCAGAAAAGAGCGTACATATTTGTTTTCAATTTTTTTGCGGAATATTACAAATGGGACTACCCGGATCAGGTAGGTTACCCCAAACATCACCAGCAGATAGATCCAAAAATTTCCTGGTTTCATCACGTTTCCTCCTGATGTTCATTTTCTTCCATGGGAAAAAAAGCGGCTCCGGCTGCAGATGCGGCCACAGCGCAGATAATAATAGAAAAGCCTTCTGAAATATTCTGGAATATGGGGATATAATAGATGCAGCAGCTTAAAAGCACCGCCAGGATTACCATTTTTAAAATCCGGCTGTCCTTCTTCATGGCTGGAACCACAATGGCGGTAAACATGCCATATATGGCAAGCCCTAAGGCATCGCCAAGCCGTTTGGGCAGGATATTTCCGCAGACTGCGCCTGCTAAGGTCCCCAGTGACCAGCCCAGATAGGGCAGCAGCGCAAGGCCGGCAAAATAGCGGCTCCCCACCTCTCCTTCCCGGCTCATGGCTACTGCAAAGATTTCGTCGGTATTTGCAAATCCAAGTATGAATTTTCTCCCTGCCCGGAACCGGCTGTCCACTTTCTGGGAAAGGGAAATGCTCATCAATGCATACCTTAGGTTGATCACAAACTGGGATACCGCCATTTCCAGATAAGAACCCACAGAAGCCATCACTGTGATTCCTGCAAACTGCCCGGCTGAAGTCATATTTACCATAGAAACCAAAAGAGCCTGCCACCAGCAAAGTCCGCTGGATACTGCCGCAAGCCCAAAGGTAAAGGAAACGGAAAAGTATCCGATTCCAATGGCGCTGCCATCCTTTATCCCCTGTAAAAATTGTTTCATTTTTCTATCCTCTCATCCTCTTTGTCCGTTAAAGAATTTTTCTTAATCAGCTTATAGATAAAACCGTAGGCCCAGATAAGAACCGGCAGTACAAAGCTGGCAAAAAGAGATGCCATAAACATAGGGAAAAAATCTTTTCCCAGCAAAGCAAAAATAAAAGTGGACAAATACAGGCCTACCAGCACAATGATGCCGATGACTGCCAAAATACGCTGTGCCTTTTTCATAATTTCCTCCATTCTGGACGTTTATATTGAAAAATACAAGATATGACTTTTCCAAACGCGGAATTTTTCATATCTTGTATTCTATTTCCTCTTTGGGGCTGCCCCCGCCTTTCAAATATGTAAATGCCTTACCCTTTCCGTTCTCCCACACCCAGGCTTTTCAGTTCTTCCTCCGCCTGGGATTTGGTGTGGAAATGGATGGTGGCCATGCCAAGCTGGTTGGCCGCAATAATATTGCTTCGGTTATCATCCAAAAATACGCACTCAGTAGGATTCAGCTGGTATTTTTCCAGCAAAGCATCGTAAATCTCCCGTTCCGGCTTCGTTGCCTGGACTTCAAAGGAAAAGACGGCGCCGTCCACCTGCTCCACAAAGGAAAGCTCCTCAATGCTCTGAAAATACATCCGCCTGGAATAATTGGAAAGCAGGTATACCCGATACCCCATCTCCTGGAGGGATCCAATCCAGGAATGGGCGTAATCATATTGCTTGATACAATTTCCCATATTATTCCAGAACCGCATGATTTCCGCTTCACAATCCGGCTCTTTCTCCAGAAATCCTTGTAAAATTTCTTCGTCTGGCATTCTGCTTCGGTCAAACTCATTCCACAAATCAGACAATACGGTTGCATTCGCTACTTTTTCATAAATTTCCGGTGGAAACGCAAGGGTGTCCATAAAGCCCTGCCAGTCAAAATCCACCAACACTTTGCCTACGTCAAACACTATATTCTTTATCATATTTTTCCCTTTATTTTCCATTGCGGTAAATGATATCCTCCCTGCCTGGGCCGTTGGAAATCATGGTGATTGGAAATCCAATTTTTTCCTCCACGAATTCAATATATTTCCGGCAGTTTTCTGGCAAATCCTCGTATTTTTTGATTCCCCGGATGTCGCATTTCCAGCCGGGAAGGGTCTCCAACACTGGTTTTGCTTTTTCCAGCTTCACAGTTGGAGGGAACTCAGTGGTCACTTCCCCGTCGATCTCGTATCCGGTGCACACTGGAATCTCATCCAAATACCCCAGCACATCCAGCACGGTAAAAGCTACATCGGTAGCCCCCTGGATACGGCAGCCATATCTGCTGGCCACAGCATCGAACCATCCCATCCTTCTGGGCCGGCCTGTGGTTACCCCATACTCTCCGCCGTCTCCGCCCCGGCGGCGCAGCTCGTCTGCTTCCTCTCCGAAAATTTCGCTGACAAAGGCTCCCGCCCCTACTGCCGAAGAATATGCCTTGCACACGGTGATAATCTTTTTAATCTCATAGGGCGGGATTCCTGCTCCTATTGCCCCGTAAGCTGCCAGCGTGGAGGAAGAGGTTACCATGGGATAAATGCCGTGATCCGGATCCTTTAGAGAACCTAACTGGCCTTCCAGCAAAATATTTTTCCCTGCTTTCACTGCCTCCCACAAATAGGCGGAGGTATCGCACACATAAGGCTCCACCATTTCCCGGTATTCCTTCAGCTCCTTTAACAAATCCTCCGGTTTCAGCAATGGCTTATGGTACAAATGTTCCAGCATTACATTTTTTGTCTCACAGATGCGCCCTACCTTTTCTTTCAGCCTTTCCTCCTCAAAAAGCTCGCTGACCTGGAACCCTGTTTTTGCATATTTATCCGAATAAAATGGCGCAATTCCTGATTTTGTGGAACCAAATGATTTTCCTGCCAGCCGCTCCTCCTCATACTGGTCAAACAAAATATGATAGGACATCACTATCTGCGCCCGGTCAGACACCAGGATTTTCGGCTTGGGCACCCCTCTGTCCACAATGGACTGAATCTCCTGAAAGAGCACTGGGATATTCAATGCCACGCCGTTTCCAATAATGCTTGTGGTATGGCCATAAAACACGCCGCTTGGAAGGGTGTGCAACGCAAATTTACCATAATCATTGACGATGGTGTGGCCTGCATTTGCGCCGCCCTGGAAACGCACAATGATATCGGCTTCTTTTGCCATCATATCAGTGATTTTGCCTTTCCCTTCATCACCCCAGTTTGCACCAACAATTGCATTTACCATTTCAGTTTCTCCTTTCATCTTCCCTTCTATTGAAAGGAATCCTTCGCTTCTTCGTTCTTTCTTCCCTGAAACAGGCTTAGAAACATTTTTTAAGCCTGTTTCAGTATAACGCTTTACAGAAGTAAAATCAATGCTCCCGGCTGCTTTTTTATTTTTCTGAAAATACTTTGCATTTCTTTAATTTTACAGTATAATATCGCAAAAGGACATATTACATATGATATAATAACTTACATTAAAAAGGAGTATCATCTATGATCCACTCAGATTTTTTTATTTTCCTTTTGGAAATTATCGGTACCATTGCCTTCGCTTCCTCCGGCGCTATGTTAGGCATCCGGAAAAACATGGATATTTTCGGCGTCAATGTATTGGGCATCACCACTGCTGTAGGCGGCGGATGCATCCGGGATCTCCTGTTAGGCATCCATCCCCCTAAGATGTTCCAAAACCTCTCCTATGTGGGGACTGCCATTGTGACCTCCTGCCTATTGTTTTTCGTATTCTATTTGAAAAAAGAATTGCTGGAAAGCACTTTCCTGGAGCGGTACGAGCGGCTGATGAGCACATTGGACGCTGTAGGCCTTGGCATTTTCACTGTCATGGGCATCCGCACCGCCATGGATCTGGAAAACAGCCATCTCCATAACCTGTTCCTCTGGGTTTTCGTAGGCGTGGTAACTGGAATCGGCGGCGGCATGATGCGGGATATCATGGCTGGAAACACCCCTTTCGTCTTTATCAAGCATGTGTATGCCTGTGCAGCATTGATCGGGGCATTTCTCTATGTCTTTCTATATACGCTGATGCCAGACCTTGCAGCCATGTTAATCAGCTCTGGAGCCGTGGTGGTAATCCGTCTGCTGGCCGCCCATTACCACTGGAACCTGCCGCGTATCCAGTAGATTTTTCATGGGGCTGTCCCGAAAACGCAATCAGTTTTTAACACCCCGTACAGGTGGAAGCAGGTTATGCGGGCGGAAGCTTCTTGGCACAGGCAGGCGCCAGAGTAACACTTTTTAACGCCTCATACAGGCGGAAGCAGGTTATGCGGGCGGAAGCTTCTTGGCACAGGCAAGCGCC
This sequence comes from uncultured Lachnospiraceae bacterium, assembly GCA_947384285.1. Lineage (GTDB taxonomy): Bacteria > Bacillota > Clostridia > Lachnospirales > Lachnospiraceae > Petralouisia. The sequence continues at coordinate 35,261 of CANDGI010000011.1, read as the reverse complement.
AGGGAACCTGGCCCGATATGGCATGCCACGCTTAAGGAAAGGGGATCTGCCATAGTAATCTCCGCTTTTGGAAATGCCTCCTGCACCTGCTCCTTGAAGGCTAGAGCGGTCTCCCTGTCTTTGGTATATGCAATAAAAAGATGCATGCTTTCGCCGGATTCATCTCCAAAACGCTTGGTAAAATCATTTTTTATTGCATCTATCATAATATTTTTTGCCTGCTTTACTGTCCTGGCTTTTGCAAAAGCATCCAGCTTTTCTCCCTGGATTTGGAGCACAGGCTTTAATTTCAACAGTGTCCCAAGGGCTGCCGCCGCCGGGGTGATTCTTCCGCCCTTTTTTAGGTAAACCAATGTATCTACCATAATATAAATACTGGAATCAAACTTTGTTTCTTCCAGATAGTTCTTGATTTCTTCCGCGCTCTTCCCCCGCTCTGCCAGTTCTGCCGCATCCAATACAGACTGCTTCTGGGTAACGGAAATACGCTGATTATCCACCACCTGGACTTTTCCCTCATACTCCTGCGCCAGCATAAAAGCTGTCTCGCAGGAACTGCTCAACCCGCTCGACATGGGAATATGCACAATCTCCTCATATTCTTCCAATAATTTGTCCCACAGATCCGTTACAGAGCCTATCGCCGGCATAGAAGTGGAAATCTCTGCATTCCCCTCCAGCTTTTCATAAAACTGCTCCTGAGATAAATCAATATCCTCAAAATACGTTTCCCCATTGATAAAAAACGGCATGGGTAACACATTTACTCCATATTCTTTTGCCTCTTTTTGGGTAATTCCGCTGTTACTGTCTGTTACAACTGCAATTTTTCCCACCTGAATTGTCCTCCTTTACGATGATAAAACCTATGCTTCCAAATAATCTTTCTTTGATTTTTATTCTTATAATTTTCTGCTATTCTATCCGCTCAATGATTTCCATTACCTGTGTATAAGCTTCCCGGACCTTTTTCAGTTCCTCTTCCAAGCCTTCAAAATTCTGGCAGCGAAGCTTTTCCACCACAGCAATATCTGCATTCATCAGCTTTTCGAGTCCCAGATTGCCGGCCACGCCTTTTAGTGTATGGGCACAGTGAAAGGCATCTTCATACCTTTTCTCTAATACTGCCTGCTCCAATTCTGTAAAATTCTTGTCTTCTTTAAATTTCAATAAAAGCCGTTTTAAGAGCACTTCATTATTCATTAACCGTGATAATGCCTCTTCTATATTCACTCCTGCAGCTTTCAATGCTGCCTTGATCTCCTGATTCATTCTGTCCTCTCACTTTCTTTTTCCTCTATGGTTTCTATTTCTTTTCTGGACATACGGAAACATTCCATGATTTTAGGTGAAAAAATCCCGCATTCGCCACCCAGAATCATATAATATGCTTCTTCCTTGGAATAAGAACGCTTATAAATACGTTCGCTGATTAGTGCATGATAGGCATCCACCACTGACACAATCTGGGCGGAAATCGGTATTTCATCTCCTTTCAGCCCTTCTGGATATCCTCTTCCATCATACCGTTCATGATGATATCGGCAAATTTCCATGCTCTTTTTATAATCCTCCGGCGTCTGGATTCCTTTCATCATCTTCATAATCTCACAGCCTTTGGAGGTGTGGGATTTCATATATTCATTTTCCTCTTTGGTAAGCTTTGCCGGCTTAAAAAGCACATGATCTGAAATCAACAGTTTTCCAATATCCCGCAAAGACGACAATTCGGCTATCACCTCCACATCCTCATCCTTCAGACGATACTCTGGATAATGCACCTGCACCTTTTGGCCGATAATCTTGGTAAGCTGCCTCACTGTCTTAGTATTCCCATCAAATTCGGGATAATAATGTTCCAAAATATTACAAACAATATCTATCATCTGCTGACTGGATTTCTTTAACTTTTCTGATTGAGCCTTAAGAACTGCATACTGTTTGCGTAAAAGCTGATTCTGCTCCTGTACCTTTTCCTCCATATGATTTTTATGCTGGTACAACGTGATGTTATTATCCACCCGCTTTTTCACCACATCTCGGTCAAAGGGTTTGCGAATCATATCTGCTGCACCCAGCCCAATACATATTCTCTCGGTTTCTACTGACTGCTCTGCTGTAACTACCAGTGTGGGAATATGATCCATCCAGCCCTTCTTCCTCATCACTTCCAGCACCTTGCTTCCATCCTCTCCTGACAGATGCCAGTCCAAAAGAACTGCGGCAATTTCAGAATAATTATTTTCCATTATCTTCAATGCCTCTTTGGTGTCTGACGCCTCAAGAGTCTGATAGTCACTGCGAAATATTTCTGTCAAAATCAAACGGTTGCTTCCCAGGTCGTCTACAACCAATATTTTATGACGGTTCATATTCTTCCTCCTTAATTCCGAAATACGCCTATTTCCTTATTGGATAAGCGCACAGTGACATTTTTTACAGAACTGGCTGCTGTCCACTGCATGCCATTCATCTGAACAACAGTCCCAGCATTTAGAACCCCATATACAACCATCTTTGCTTCATTTGCTTTCTTGCGCCTTTCCTCCAGCTCTTTCGTTCGCTCAACCTGCTGTTCCATCTGCTTACGCTTAATATAGGTGGCCTGTTCCACCTTGAGATACAGATCCATCCCATTCCGAACCTCCGGCGGATACTGCTTCTGAAGTTTTTTGTAGGCCTCCTCAAATATTTCCAATTCTGACTGAAATTTTTTCAGCTTAATCTCTGCCTCTTCTTCTTTTTCAATCATAGCCTTACTGATGCCGATGGTAAGATTGGTCAACAGCCCTGCCCTGTTTCCAATATGATGGGCCGAAATTCCATTGACTGCCGCTGCATTTCCTCCAATAATTGCCCCTCTGCTTCCAGAGATCACGATTTGCTTTCCCGCTACCAGATTGCTATTCATAACATAATTGGCACATATTTCTCCATTCGCCACCAGTGCGGCGCCTTCAAAAAATTTGCCATGGATATCCCCTCCTGCTTCAATCACAGCCAATCCGCCACCAGATACACCCTTTTTAATAACAATTTTTCCTCCGCTCTGCAAATGGGCAGATTCCACATTTCCTTCTATAATCAATTCATCCTTTGCCTGGATCACCACACCGCTTCCCACATTTCCACGTACCCAAATGCTTCCGTTAAAACGCAGATTGCCCGTGGATATGGTCACTTCTCCAACTACCAGAAGAGGCTGAATGGTGATTTCATTATTTTTCAATTCAATTTTGCCGGATTCTCGGGCAATATAGGTCTTCTTATCCTGAGAAAGCAAAAATCCTCTCCCTTTTAACATTTGCTTTTCTTGCCCGCCCTGGGCTGGCAGCTCCGTTCCATCTACCATTCTTCCACCGATTCCTGGCTGGGCTTCATGATACACTGCAATGACTTGCCCTGCCTGTACCTGCTCAAAATATACGGTATTCTGGTAATCAATAGAGCCATCCTCGCGAATTGCAGGAATCTGAGGAATTCCTGTTCGGAAAAAGAACTCATAATAGCCATCTCTCCCACGTTCCGGCCGGACACCCTCAGCCGCAAGAAACCGTTTGGTTCCCTTCTCTGCTTCCTTTAAATATTTCTCAATATTATCCTGCCGTATTCCAAACAAAACATTTTCTTTGGCCAAAAGCCGCATAATCTCATTCTTGGTTTTAGATGTCCCTTTTTCTAAGGTGACATATGCTTCCATTTTATCCTGGCTGACTGTTACCATGCATTCCGATGCCAGCCTTGCCTGCTTTTCCAGGGTTTCTATCTGTAAATCTGCACTTTCTTCCTCTTTCCCCTGCTCTTGCATTTTGATGCGCATCTGCTTCATTTCATTGGCAGAGTACATCATACTTTGATACACAGATACATCCAGCCCTTCCTCCAGCCCAAGACGAATCTCCCGCATCTGCTGCCAGCGGTAAAGCTCTCTGGCATACACGGATACATCCACACGCTGTTCCAGCCCAAGACGAATTTCACGCATTTGCTGCCAGCCAAAATAAATTTTAGCATATACAGATACATCCAGCCCTTCTTCCACTCCCAGGCGGATTTCACGTAAAGATTCCCCCAAAAATTCTTTGATTAAATATGGTGTAATATCTGCCTTATGCTCCAGACCCAGACGGATCTCTTCTAACTGATCTGGCTCATATCCCTCTTCAATATAAGAAAAGATGTCCACATGTCCCAATGCTGCTTTGCGGATTTGGCGCAGATACCCTGCTTCCAGCTCCTGATGCCTGGATAAATCAATTCCTTCTCGCAACGCTTTGCGGATCTGGCGCATTCGGTCATAAGAAATCTGAGGTTTTGCATAGACGGACACATCTAGTCCCCATTCCAGCCCCCTTTTTATTTCCTCCATTTGAAACCAGTCATAATTCACTGAAGTATACCAGGATACATCCAGTCCTTTTTCCAGCCCCTGACGAATTGCCTCCATCTGACCCTTATCAAATCCCATCGCTTCATATTTCCTGATTTGCTGACTGTTCACTTCTCTCTATTCTCCTATGATTTTTCTTAATCCTATTCATTAATTCTATTGTATAATCCGCGGACTGTCAATAAACAAATCTCTTTCCTAGCTATTCTTTTCAGACAAAAAGGAACCGAGGAAGTTCTAACCTTCCACAGTTCCTTTTTGTCTTATTGTATTGGGGACTTACATCATTCCCATTCCACCGGCGCCGCCTGCTGGCATTGCTGGCATATCTTCTTTTATATTTGCCACTACAGATTCTGTTGTCAGTAAAGTAGATGCTACAGAGGTTGCATTCTGCAATGCGCTTCTGGTTACCTTCACTGGGTCGAGAATTCCTGCTTCTACCATATTTACATATTCTTCCTTGGTTGCATCAAAGCCAACGCCAGGTTCTGACTCTTTTACTTTATTGATAATAACGGCTCCTTCCAATCCTGCGTTTGCTGCAATATAGAACAATGGGGACTCCAATGCTTTTAAGATTACCTTTGCACCTGTCTTCTCGTCTCCATCCAAATTCTCTGCCAATGCTGCAACTTCTTTTGCCGCATGGATATATGCAGAACCGCCGCCTGCGATGATTCCTTCTTCAACAGCTGCCCTGGTGGAGTTCAAAGCGTCTTCCATACGGAGCTTGCTTTCTTTCATTTCTGTCTCTGTTGCAGCGCCTACGCGGATAACGGCTACGCCGCCTGCCAATTTTGCAAGTCTTTCCTGTAATTTTTCTTTATCAAATTCAGATGTTGTCTCATCAATCTGTGTCCTGATCTGGGCAACTCTTGATGCAATTGCGTCCTTATCCCCTTCACCGTCTACAATGATGGTGTTTTCTTTCTGAACCTTCACAGATTTTGCCCGTCCAAGCTGATCCATAGTGGTTTCTTTCAATTCAAGGCCTACTTCCTCGGAAATCACCTGGCCGCCTGTAAGAATTGCAATATCCTCAAGCATTGCTTTTCTTCTGTCGCCGTATCCTGGAGCCTTCACTGCCACTACGTTAAATGTGCCGCGCAATTTATTCACAATCAAAGTTGTAAGGGCTTCCCCTTCAATATCCTCTGCAATAATCAAAAGCCTAGCGCCTGACTGTACCACCTGCTCCAACAGCGGAAGGATTTCCTGGATGTTGCTGATTTTCTTATCGGTAATCAGGATATATGGGTCATCCAAAACAGCTTCCATCTTATCCATATCTGTTGCCATATATGCGGAGATATATCCACGGTCAAACTGCATGCCTTCTACCAGGTCAAGCTCCGTCTGCATGGTCTTGGATTCTTCAATTGTAATTACGCCATCATTGGAAACCTTCTCCATAGCATCTGCAACAAGATTTCCTACTTCTTCATCACCAGCAGAAATTGCTGCTACTTTGGCAATCTGATCCTTGCCGTTTACCTTCTGGCTCATAGCTGCAATGGATTCGATTGCTTTTTCCGTTGCCTTCTTCATGCCCCGTCTTAATACAATCGGGTTAGCGCCTGCCTCTAAGTTCTTCATTCCTTCTTTAATCATTGCCTGTGCCAGAACCGTAGCTGTGGTTGTTCCGTCTCCGGCAACATCATTGGTCTTGGTTGCAACTTCTTTTACAAGCTGTGCGCCCATATTTTCAAAAGCGTCTTCCAGTTCGATTTCTTTTGCAATCGTTACACCGTCGTTGGTAATCAACGGAGCCCCGAAGGACTTATCCAATACCACATTTCTTCCTTTGGGTCCTAAAGTTACCCTTACGGTATTTGCTAATTTATCTACGCCAGCTTCCAATGCTGTTCTGGCCTCTGTGCCATATTTCAATTCCTTTGCCATGATCATTCGTCTCCTTTTATTGTCTGATTTTATATTTACAGCCTGCTTGCTGTTTTAGGCTTCTACAATTGCAAGAATATCATTCTGTTTTACGATAATGTATTCCTCGCCGTCCACCTTCACTTCATTTCCTGCATATTTGGAATAAATTACTTTATCCCCTTCCTTCACCTGCATGGTTACTTCTTTTCCATCCACCATTCCACCAGGACCTACAGCTACAACCTTGGCCTCCTGCGGCTTCTCCTGTGCGCTTCCTGCCAGGATAATGCCGGACTTGGTAGTTTCCTCTGCTTCGCATTGTTTCAATACAACTCTGTCTCCTAATGGTACTAATTTCATTACGATTCCTCCTTGTTATGTCATCTCTTCTATTTCAATGATTCTTCCTTTAGTTATTAGCACTCATTTATATCGAGTGCTAATTGCTTATGTACATAATTTAGCACTACCCATTTTCTTTGTCAATATACATTTTCATATTTTATAAAAAGTTTAGATTTTCAGAAATGCTGGGTATTACAGAAATATTTTGTTTTTTTAGAGACGGACGGCAATTCAGGGGTCCCCTTCCTCACGTAAACGAAGGGGACCCCTGAATTGCCTGCATATCAAAAAAAATATTCTGTATACTTATAGCAGATTGTAAGACTAACGCAAGGGGTGTTCTTTGATGTATTCTTCCAGGATTGCGGCGGACATGCGTACTAATTTTGCGCAGGGGCGTTTTTTGTAGTATGTTTCTGTCCGCTGTTCTGGTGTCGGCTCATCTTCTTTCTTGTTTAGGCCCAGCAGCTCACGGCAGACGATGGAGCCGTTTTCCGCTTCAAATGCTTTTGCCAGCTGCTGGATTCTTTCATAGTGTTCTTTTTTGCCCTGGAAATCCTTTGGCTCTTCGTATCCGTAAAGCATGCCTGCTACCAGAAACATTCCGCTGACAGAGCCGCAGACTTCCCGCAGCCTGCCCATGCCGCCGCCAAAGGAAGAGCTGAGCCTTGCGGCTGTCTTCTCGTCCATCCCATACAATTCTGAAAATGCCAGGACAACCGCCTGGGTGCAGTTATAGCCTTTTTTAAAATTTTCTTCTGCTATCTGGCCGTATTTGCTTTCCTCGTAGTTCATTTGGTTCCTCTCCTTCGTTAAACTATCCAACGGTCTGTTTCAATAAAATCTGACACAAATTCTGTCTGAGGGTGAAAGCAGATTTCCTTTGGCGTCCCAATCTGCTCTATCTTTCCCTGGTTTATGATAATCACCTGATTTGCCACTTCCATGGCTTCCTCCTGGTCATGGGTTACAAAAATACTGGTAATTCCAACCCTGCCAATCATCTCTTTCAGCCAGTTCCGCAGTTCCCGGCGCACCTTGGCGTCAATTGCCGCAAAAGGCTCATCCAGTAAAAGCAGTCCCGGCCTTGGGGCTAACGCCCGGGCAAATGCCACGCGCTGCTTTTGTCCGCCGGACAATTGATGGGGATAGCGCTTACCCAAATCCTCCATGGAAATCAACTCCAAAAGCTCCTCCACCCGCTCTTTAATCTCTGCCTTGCCTTTTTTCTGGACCTCCAAACCAAATGCAATATTATCCGCCACTGTCATATAACGGAACAATGCATAATTTTGAAACACAAAACCAATGCCCCGTTTATTTCCCGGCAAATCATTGACCAAGATCCCATTAATCATAATATCGCCGGAATCCGGCATATCTAAACCTGCCAGCATCCGCAGAATCGTAGTTTTCCCGCTTCCGCTGGGGCCTAGCAGTGCTGCCATCTGGCCTTTTTCAATTCCAAAGCTCACATGATCTGAAGCCTGGAACCCGTCAAAGGTTTTGCAAATCTCTTTCATTTCCACATACATATTCCCTGCTCTCCTTACTCTTTCTTCCATTCTACCAGGCTTTTCACAACCAGTATCAACACCGCCAAAAGCACAAGAATCGATGATACTGCAAAAGCTGCTGTTGTATTGAATTCATTGTAAAGAATTTCCACATGAAGAGGGAGCGTATTTGTTTTCCCTCGCAGATGGCCAGAAATTACAGATACGGCACCGAACTCTCCCATTGCCCGGGCGCTGCAAAGGATGATTCCGTACAAAAGCGCCCATTTGATATGGGGCAGTGTAATCCTGCGGAAAATGGTAAATCCACCAGCGCCCATCAAGGCCGCCGCCTCTTCCTCGTCTTTTCCCTGGGCATTTAATACTGGAAACAGTTCCCGGAACACAAAGGGAAAGGTAACAAACACAGTCACCAAAACCACTCCCGGAACGGCAAATACAATTTTAATATTGTATTTGTCCAGAACATCCCCCATCCACCCCATATTCCCAAAGGTCAAAATAAAAACCAGCCCGGCAATCACCGGAGATATGGAAAAGGGAATATCGATCAACGCAGCCAGTACCTGCCGTCCCCGGAAATAAAATTTTGAAAGTAAAAAGGATGCAAAGAGCCCAAAAATTGTATTCACCGCAACTGTAATTACAGTTGCAAGCAAGGTAAGCTGCAAAGCTTTCATGGTATATTCGTCCATCACGGCTTCCCGATAGGCATCCCATCCTTCTTTGCATGCATTCATAACCACTACTGCCAAGGGCAGCGCCAGCATCAGGAACAGGAAGGCCGCGCTGATGCCAATCAACAAATATTTCATCAAATGGCTTCCATTTTCTTTGGGCGGCTCCACTACCTTCCGCAGGGAATTAATACTATCTCCCACGATATCCTGTTGATAAGTCCTCTGTTTTTTCTTTGACATATCTATTCTCCCTGGTATGTGCCAAAAACCGAAACATCTAAGTTTTCAAACACCTTTTAATTTTTCACAAATCTCTGCATATAAATCTGCAAAGAATTAATCAGAAACATCAGCAAAAAAGATACCAGCAAAAGCACCAAGGCAATGGCAGTGGCGTCAGAATATTTAAACTGCTCTAACTTTGACATAATCAAAAGAGGGGCAATCTGCGTCTCATAGGGAATATTACCGGCAATGAAAACCACACTTCCGTATTCCCCTATCCCCCTGGCAAAAGCCAAGCCAAATCCCGCCAAAAGAGCTGGAAACAGCTCCGGTAAAACCACACGGAAAAAAGTGCGCCACCGGCCCGCTCCCAGCATCATAGCTGCTTCCTCATATTGCCTGTCCAATTTTGCCAATACCGGCTGTACGGATCTCACCACAAAAGGAATTCCTACAAACACCATAGCTATCGTAATCCCGATTCTGGTGTAAGCAATCCGCACGCCCGCTTTATCAAATAACTGGCCGATCCACCCTTGGTCCGAATAAAGAAAGGTCAGGGAAATCCCCGCAACCGCAGTAGGAAGGGCAAAGGGCAGTTCAATCATCCCATCCATAATCCGTTTTCCTGGAAAATCATACCGCACCAGCACCCAGGCAAGAACCAGCCCGAACGCCCCATTTATTATGGCTGCAAAAAAGGCACAGGTAAAACTTACCATATAGCCCGACATTACCTGCCGTGAAGTAACAATTTCCACAAATTCCTGCAAACTTATCTTGCTGACGCTGATAAATATGGAGGCCAATGGAATTAATACAATGCAGCTGAGCATAGCCAGCGTGACACCCATAGAAAGGCCGAATCCAGGAATCACCCGAACCCCTTTTTTATTTTTCACTTTTACAATCTGCTGTTCCAAACCAAAAGAACCTCCCTTGCTGGAATTATGGGCATAGCAGGATGGCCGTGCGGCCTGTCTCCCACGATAGGTTAAGCATAATGCAGCATTTACTGCGCATAAATCTCATCAAATAGCGCCCCGTCATCAAAATAGGTTTCATAGGCTTTGTTCCATCCCCCGAAATCATCTATGGTAACCAGATTCATATCCAGATCAAACTGTTCTGAAAATTCCTGTAGAATCTCTTCCTTGGATGGGCGGTAATAATACTTTCCTACCAGCCTCTGGGCATCGTCACTATACAAATATTTAAGATATGCCTCTGAAATCTCCCTTGTGCCATGGTCTTCTACATTCTTATCCACCACCGCTACCGAAGGCTGTGCCAGGATGCTGACACTGGGCGTTACAATCTCAAAATCATCTGGATGGGTCTCCAGGGACAGGAATGCTTCATTTTCCCAGGCAATCAGCACATCCCCTTGCTTATTTTCCACAAAAGTATTGGTTGCCCCCCTGGCTCCTGAATCTAAAACCAGCACATTCTGGTACAGCTTTTTTAAGAACTCCTGGGTTTCCTTTTCTGTCATGCCATTCTGCTGTCCATAAGCCCAGGCTGCCAGAAAATTCCAGCAGGCTCCGCCGGAAGTCTTAGGATTTGGCGTAATCACTTCCACACCATCTTCCACCAAATCATCCCAGTCTTTGATGTTTTTCTCATTCCCTTTCCGCACCAGGAAAACAATCGTGGATGTGTAAGGAGCGCTGTTTCCTTCCAGCTTTTCATTCCATCCTGCTTCTATTAATCCTGCATTCTCAATGGCTGTAATATCATGGGCAAGGGCAAGGGTCACCACATCCGCCTCATTCCCCTCTATCACAGAACGGGCCTGAGAACCAGAACCCCCATGGGATTGTGTCACTTCCACCTCTTCCCCTTTCTCCTGTTTCCAATATCCGCAAAACATTTCATTATATTCCGCATAAAATTCCCGGGTAGGATCATAAGAAACATTCAAAATCCCATTGGAAGATCCGCCATCTGTGTCTGATTTGGAATCATCCCCGCATCCTGCTGCAAGAGAAAATGCCATGGCGGCTAAAAGGATAGCCTTCACCCATGTTCTTCTTATTGTTCTTTTTTTCATAACTGCCCGATTCACTCCTTATTTTTATTTTCATCCATATCCGTACTTTTATTATCTGCTGTACGCTCTTTCTATGTGAGGACCTTCTTTCCTTTCGGGTATCTGCAAAAAGACTCCGCTCCATACATAGGCTGCTTCCATTTTAACATTCTCCTAAATACTTCTCAAGCCCTGCCAGAAGTATTTCTACACATTCCTCCAGGCTGTGCTTGCTGGTGTCTACCACAATGTCCGGCTGCTCCGGCTCTTCATACCTGCTGGATATCCCCGTAAAATTGGCAATCCTGCCCATTCTTGCTTCCCGGTATAACCCCTTCACATCACGTTTCTCACATTCCTCCAGAGGCGTGCTTACATAAACCTCCACAAAACTGTCCCCTATAATCTCTTTTGCATTCCTCCGCTCCATTCTGTATGGGGAAATAAAAGATGTCAGCACAATCAGCCCCGCATCATTCATCAGCTTACTTGCCTCCGCAATCCTGCGGATGTTTTCAATCCTGTCTTTTTCCGAAAAGCCCAGGTTTTTATTCAATCCCATCCGTACATTATCCCCATCTAACAGCATGGTATGTTTCCCCATGGCAAACAGCCGTTTTTCCAACGCATTTGCCAAGGTGGATTTGCCAGCTCCAGAAAGTCCGGTCATCCAGATGGTAATGGCCTTCTGCCCTAACCGTACCTCTCTCATTTCCCTGGTAATGTCCATATTATGCCAGGTCAGGTTTTCCCCTCGCTCCAGAGGGTAAATCACCGTTCCGCAGGCAGAGGTCATATTTGTAATACGGTCAATCAAAATCAGAGAACCCAGATCCCGGTTATTTTCAAAGCGGTCAAATACAATGCTGCTTCCCGTGGATATCTCACAGAATGCAATCTCATTTTTATAAATTGCATCGGTATATACCTCCGCCCCTGTATTCACATCAATTTTATATTTAATATTCATCACCGTAGCAGAAATCAGCTGGGTTCCTGCTTTCAGCCAAAAATTTTTCCCCGCAACCAGGCTTTTATCATCCATCCACAAAATAGAAGCGGCAAACATATTCCCTACGGAAAGCTTGTAATCCTTTTCCAGGACGCATCCTCTGGAAATATCAATTTCTGTATCCAGCTGAATTGTGACTGCATGCCCGCAGCTGCTTTTTTCTACTGCTATATCTCCCTGAAGAATCCCCGTCACCTTTGCCTTTTCCCTGCTTGGCATAACAGTTACTTCCTCTCCCACTGCAATTTCACCAGAAGAAATCTGTCCCTGGAATCCCCGGAAATTCTGATTGGGACGGCACACCCGCTGCACCGGCATGGAAAATCCCTTTTTCTCTCCCTTTTCACTTACCTCAACCTCTTCCAGGTAACGAAGCAGCGGCTCCTCCCCATACCACATCATTCTTTGGGATTTCCGCGTGATATTGTCCCCTTCGGTTGCTGACACCGGAATAATCTGCAATGTCTGATAATCAAACTCTGCCATCAGAACTTTAATCTCTCTTTCAATTTTCTTAAACCGCTTCCTGTCATAATCAACCAAATCCATCTTATTTACTGCAAACACAAAATGGCGGATTCCCATCAAAGAACAAATCCTGGCATGGCGCCTGGTCTGCTGCAGCACTCCCTGGCTTGCATCCGTCAAAATTACTGCCAGGGATGCAAAGGAAGCGCCCACTGCCATATTCCTGGTATATTCCTCATGTCCCGGCGTATCTGCCACAATAAAGCTTCTGCGCTCCGTACTGAAATAACGGTAAGCCACATCTATGGTAATCCCTTGCTCCCGTTCTGCCATCAACCCATCCAGCAGCAGGGAATAATCAATTTTTCCATCTCTGGAGCCAACCTTAGAATCCAGCTCCAGCGCACGTTTCTGGTCTGCAAAAATCAGTTTTGCATCATAAAGCATATGTCCAATCAGCGTGGATTTTCCATCATCCACGCTTCCGCAGGTAATAAATTTCAATAATTTATTTTTCATTAAAAATATCCCTCTCGTTTCCTTTTCTCCATACTTGCTGCACCGCCGTCTGAATCGATAATCCGGCTTGTCCGCTCGGACTCTACCGACGACAAGGTCTCCTCAATAATTTCATCCAAGGCAGCAGCTTCCGATTCCATAGCCCCAGTCAAAGGATAGCAGCCCAACGTCCGAAAGCGGACGCTCTTCATTTCGATCTTCTCCCCTTCTCTCAGCTTGAGCCTGTCATCATCTGCCATAATCAACTGGCCGTTCCGCAAAACCACCGGCCTTGGCATGGCAAAATACAAAGATACAATCGGAATATTTTCCCTCTTGATATACTGCCAGATATCCTTTTCTGTCCAATTAGACAAGGGGAACACCCGGATGCTTTCTCCTTGCTTTATCCTGGTGTTAAACAGCTGCCACATTTCCGGCCTTTGATTTTTGGGATCCCAGGCATGGCTCTCACTCCGAAAAGAAAAAATCCTTTCCTTGGCTCTTGATTTCTCCTCATCTCTTCTTCCGCCGCCAAAGGCTGCTGTAAAGCCATACTTATCCAATGCCTGCTTCAATGCCTGTGTTTTCATAATATCCGTATAAGCAGAGCCATGGTCAAAGGGGTTGATTCCCTGCCTTAAGCCCTCTTCATTAATGTATTCCAGCATTTCAATGCCCAGCTTACGCGCTGTCTCGTCACGGAACTCTATCATTTCCCGGAATTTCCATGTGGTATTCACATGTAAAAATGGAAAAGGCGGTTTTTCTGGATAGAATGCTTTCATGGCCAAATGCAGCATAACAGAAGAATCCTTTCCAATAGAATAGAGCATAACTGGCTTCTCACATTCTGCTGCCACTTCCCGCATAATATAGATTGCTTCCGCTTCCAGTTCATCTAAATGGTTTATTCTGTTCTCCTTTTCATCCTTATTCATTAAATAGTCCTATTTTATCATTTTTACTATTTATCCTCTAAGATTATGGACTTGAATTGTGATGGAAATTTGAGTTCCTATGAAAGTTCCCAGCCTCCATAGGAAGGATGTCCATGAGGCCCGCTGGCTTTTAAAGGCAAGAAAAAGACACCGATTGAGAGCCAGAATGAGCAGATATGAGCCGAAGATAGGATGAGGCATCTAAAACATATTGCTTTCCCAAATCATATGGGAGTGACAGGATATCTAATGATTTTTTGACAGTTAATTTTTTTATGGTTACTCCGATATATAAAACAGAACTAAATATTGAGCTAAGGATAGCGTTTTTTCTAAGGATGGAAGTTATGTATAGAAAACCGCTATTTTTTATTGCAGAAATGGAGGGCATTTAAGAAATGAACCATACCCATTATATCAACAGTTCCTTGAAAAATGACTCTCATTATGGAAAAGGCTGCTTTGCCTCCCCCATGAAAGAACTGAATGAGCAGACTGTTCTGGCAGAAAACAGCAAGGAAAATAAAAATGACAGCTACCGTCAGAAAACAAAATATGATGACAGGGAAGACCGCTGCTACAGTACATATGATTTAGGTATATTGCTGCAGAACAGTGACAGTTATCTGGAAGGAAAACTGGATACAAATGAAGATGCAGACTGCTATTCCTTTTTCTATTCCCAGAAGAAGTTTTATGAGAAGATGGGCTTAGGAACGGAAGTCACAATCCGGTTGGAAAATATTCCGCAGGGCTGTAATTACGACCTGATTGTTTATGATATGCAGGGAAATCAGGTAGGGATAGCGAAGGATAACGGCAGCCGTCTGATTCAACGATGGGATCAGGAAAAATAACTTCTGATTTAGAATTATTCAGAAACGCGGCAAATTCAATGAACGAGCCCCTTATCATCAACTGGAACGCAGTCGTTGACCCATATGGGATATTTAAGGGTTTGGCGCTGGTGGAGTTCCGCCTTAAGCAACTGGCAGACCCGACAGCTTCTAAAAAAGATGAAGATATGGAAAAGATTGCAGAAGAATATGCGCAGGGCAAACTCGATATTCTGATAAAAAAGAAAAAAGCGATGCGAGATTCGGGAATGGCAAAAAGCTATAGCGAGGAATACAATGAATATAAAACAGCATATGACGCTTACCATTCGGAAAATGACGGAAATTTAACAGGGACAATGACAGGCGATGCAAAAAAGGCTTATCAAATATATAAAAATATTATTGACGGAATATCAGTCCCAATAGAAGATGCGGAATTTCTCATGCTGTACAATGGTATAATGTATTCGGCAGCCAGAAACGAATATGTACGAAAGACGGACGGACTATATCATACAATGTAATAATATTTCTCTAAAACAGATAAGAAACACTAATAATAGCTATAGAGGGAAAATTTAATCGGCAGGGGAAGATACAGACATAATGACTGACAGCTATGTTATTTTTATTACAGAAAATGACGTTATGGGAAAAAACAAAGCCGTATATCACATACAACGGTATGTGGAAATCGACGAGGAAAAAGAATTGTTTGATGACGGATCGCATATCGTATATGTGAATGGTAAATATAGGGGCAATGACGAAATCGGAAAGTTAATGCACGATTTTTCATGTACCAATCCAAACGATATGAATTATGAGGCGCTTGCGAAAAGGGCAAGATATTTCAAAGAAGACGAGAAAGGAGTTGCTGCTATGTGTAAAATCATGGAAGATATGAGAAATGAAGCTGAGTTAAAAGGTGTAAAAAAGACGGCCATGCGTATGATTAAAGCCGGAAAAATGCCGCTGGAAGATATAGCTGATTACACAGAATTACCCCTTGATATAATTAAGGAATTAAAAAAACAGATAATGCAAATGGCATAATTAAGAAAATCCGGCAGAGGGGAATGCACCATGCACTATATCCGTGATATTGTCCTTGAAAGGCTTGTGCTGGAAGCTGTCAGCGACTTATCCGATTTTGTCCGCTGTTATGAGCCGGTATTCCTGTATCTGCTGGCAAAGAAAAACAACGCCATGCGGCAGAAGGAATACCAACAACTTCAGCAGGCGGTTGAGGACGGCACAAAGCGGATAGCGGAAATCGACAGGCTGATTGAAAAAGTGTTTGAACAGAACGCAGGCGGCATCCTCTCCGACGAACGGTTTGCCAAAATGCTCCAAAGCTATGAAAAGGAGCAGAAAGCATTGACGCTGGAAGTGGAAGAAAACCGCCAGACCTTGCAGAACGCCGAACAGCGGGTAATGGATTTAAGGCTTGTCTTACGCACTTTGCGGGAGATGACCGACATCAAGGAGCTTACCCCTACGCTTGTCAATTCGCTGATTGAGCGTATCGAAGTCCACAACAGCGACAAATCCAGCGGTTACAGCCATGTGAAGATAGATATTTATTTTACGGCGGTGGGTATGATAGATATTCCCACCGAAAAAGAAATCCTCGCCACGATGGAAGAAATACGGAACAACCCGCAGGATTTCAAATTCGTAGCATAACAAAAGGATACGGTGTAATCCCTTTTGCCGAGTTACACTGTATCCTACATAAAAACATCCTTATCTGGCGACAGCAAAGGCTGTCCCTCCCTTGCGGTTCTAAAAAAATATTCTATTTTACACAGCATGAAGGTTCTTCAGTGAGATATCCATAATCGGCGCTGAATGGGTCAATGCGCCGCTGGAAATATAGTCTACTCCCAGGGATATGTAGCGTTCGATGTTTTCCTTTGTCACATTGCCGGAGCATTCAATTTCCGCCCTTCCATCCACGTATGCGATGGCTTTCTCCATTTCCTCCACCGTCATATTGTCCAGCATGATAATGTCGGCTCCTGCTTCCACCGCTTCCTGCACCATCTCTACGGTTTCGCATTCGATTTCAATTTTCCGCACAAAAGGCGCGTACTCCTTTGCCATCAAGACTGCTTCCTTTACGCCGCCTGCCGCGCCGATATGATTATCCTTTAATAAAACCCCGTCGGAAAGGTTATAACGGTGATTGTAACCGCCGCCCACCTTCACGGAATATTTTTCAAAAATACGCATGTTGGGGGTGGTTTTCCTTGTGTCTAACAATTTTACCTTGCTTCCCTTCAGCAAATCAGCAATAGAGCTGGTGTAAGTGGCGATTCCACTCATACGCTGCAGATAGTTCAAGGCTGTGCGCTCCCCGGACAAAACCGCCCGGATATCGCCTGTTACCGTCCCAATCAAATCCCCTTTTTTCACTTTGTCCCCATCTGAAAAATGAAATTCCACAGAAACCGTCTCATCCAGCAGTTCAAACACCCGCTGGAACACAGACAGCCCGGCAAGCACTCCATCCTGCTTGCAGATTAATTGGGCTTCTCCTTTCTGCGCCTTTGGCATCACTGCATTGGTGCTCACATCCTCACTGGAAATGTCCTCCCTCAAAGCCTGTAAAATCAGTTCATCCGCATTTAACGTCATGGTTATGTTGTTGTTCATATTCCTTTTTCATCCTCTCTATTTCCTGCCGGACCATCTCTTTGTTTTCCTGGCACAGCTTCTTTTTGTCCGTGTAATTTTCCGGCAAAAACAACTCCGCAGCATTTCCCTGGATGCCGCTCTTTTGTTCTGCTGGCATATTCTCTGATGCAATATCCTTGGCCGCCCGCCTTGCAAATACCAGGCTTTCCAACAGAGAATTGCTGGCAAGGCGGTTGGCTCCATGGACACCGTTACAGCTTGTCTCTCCTACTGCGTAAAGGCATTCCATAGACGTCCTGCCATCCAAATCTGACTGGATGCCTCCCATAAAATAATGCTGCCCCGGCACCACCGGAATGCATTCCTTTGTCACATCATATCCTTCTTCCAGGCATCTCTGGTAAATATTGGGGAAATGATTCAAAATATCTTCTTTTGCAATCCGCTCCATGGACAGCCAGACATAAGGCTTTTCGTCTAGTTCCATCTGTTTTTCGATTGCCGCCGTAACCACATCCCTGGGCAGAAGCTCGTCCACAAACCGCTCCATCTTTGCATTGTACAAAACCGCGCCTTCTCCCCGGACTGATTCGGAAATCAAAAACCGCCTGCCTGGTTTTTTTGAATACAGGGTGGTGGGATGTATCTGCACAAAATTCACATCCAAAAGCTGTATCCCATGGCGCAGCGCCACAGCAATGCCATCCCCTGTCAAATGTGCAAAATTGGTGGAATGGCGGTACAAGCCCCCAATACCTCCGCAAGCCAGCACCGTATGCTTCGCCTGAACCGGAAAAACCTTTCCCCAGCGGTCTGCCGCCACAATTCCATAGCAGATATTGTCCTGGCAGAGAAGGTCTATCATCTCCGTGTGCTCATAGATGGCAATATTTCCTCTCTTTTTCGCCTGCTCTAACAGCTTCCCGGTAATCTCCTTCCCGGTAATGTCCTCGTGGAACAGAATCCTCGGCCTGGAATGGCCGCCCTCCCTTGTATATGCCAGTTCTCCGTTCCTGCGCTCAAACTCTACGCCGTATCCCAACAGCAAATCAATAATTCCACGGGAACTGCGTATCATCATTTCCACGGAATCCCTGTTATTCCTGTAATGCCCTGCCTTCATGGTATCTTCAAAATATCCATCAAAATCTTCTTCGGACCGCAGGACACAGATTCCGCCTTGTGCCAGAAAGGAATCGCTGTTTTGGGCATCATCCTTTGTGATGATGGTTATTTTCTCACTTTCTGGCAGCTGCAGCGCACAGAACAGACCCGCTGCCCCTGTGCCTACAATTATAACATCTGTCTCTTTCTCCATGTCCCCCACCTGTGATTTTCCTCTTTTTGTTTTCTATTGGACTATTCTTTTATTCTGTCAATCTCCGTCAGATTCACGCCTGCCGCATTTAATAATGTTTTTAAAGACAGCTATTCCTCCTTCAATTCCGCATATGTTTTTACAGCGTTCTCTTCCTTTGCCAATTCCATATACTTTTGAATTTTTTTAAAATCATCCATCGCCGCTTTTGTTACTTCAAGGGCATTTGGCATACGCTCACCTCCTGCTGGCCAAATAAAACGCCATATTTATTTTAGCATACCATAAGAGAACCGCAAAGTCTATCCATTTCCAAGATTTTCCCAGCATTTTAAAACAAGGCGAGAGGTGCCTTTCCACACACTGCCTATGAAAATAGTCATTTGCATTTTATTCGTTTTTGAGCCGGGCCAGAAACTACTTTTTCACGCCTTTGCCGTCCCGGTTGGCGATCCGAAGCCTGTGGAGGGCAATTTCTTTTTCTTTTATCTGGATGATTTTTTCCTCCTGCCCCAGCAGATAGACGGCTTTCAGGCTGTCCTTCTCGTCTATTTTCATGCCACGGACGCCGATGGCTCCTTTTTTCTTCTCTGGCACATCGGAAGATGGGAACCGCAGAAACATGTTTTTTTCTGTCTGCATGACAATGCTTTCCTCTTGGGTTTCCGACAAAATTTCCACAAAAAGCAAGGTCTCTCCTTCATTTAATTTTGTGGCTGCCACGGTGCGCTTTGTTACGTCAAATTCTTCTCCCCTTACCTGCTTTAACATGCCGCTGCTGCTTGCAAAAAGCAGGTTTTTCCCAAGCAGGGCGCTTAAGCTGCTGACGCAGAGCATAACTTCCTCGCTGCTATTATAATTGCTTATGTTGTCCAAGGGCGTTCCCTTGTCACGGAATTTTCCATGGGGCAGATCTGACACCTTTACCGTGTGAAGCTGTCCCTTATCTGTAAAAATGCAGAGCCTGTCTGTATTCATACAGGAAATCACATATTTGTTTTCCCCGTCCGCCGCCTCTTTGTTCCGCTCATAAGCAGGCACATCTACGGTTTTTACATATCCGAAACGATCCATCAGAAGCACCACCGGCATTTCCTCTATTTTCTTTTCCTCATAGACTGCTTCCGCCGCATTTTCAATGGCAGTTTTCCGGGCAGCGCCGTATTCCTTCTGGAAACGGTTTAATTCCTTTATGATAACCTTTGCCATGGCGGCGCGGCTTCCCAAGATTTCTTCATATTTTGCAATATTGGAAAGGGTGGTCTCATGATCCTTCATCAACGCTTCGATTTCCAGTCCAATCAGCTTATAAAGCCGCATTTCCAAAATCGCCGCTGCCTGCCGTTCGGTAAAGCAGAGCTGTCTGGCGTCTGCTTCGGAGCCTTTGTAGCGGAATTCTATCTTCTCCGTGTTTCCGTTCATCAGGCAGTCCTTGGCATCCCGGATGTTTTTGGAGCCCCGGAGAATCTCTATAATCAGATCAATCACATCGCAGGCCTTGATTAACCCTTCCTGGATTTCTTTTTTCTCCAGCTCCTTTGCCAGAAGGGTCTTGTATTTTCTGGTTGCCAGCTCATACTGGAAATTCACATGATGGCGGATGATGGGCACGATCCCCATGGTTTCCGGCCTTCCATCTGCAACTGCAAGCATGTTGACCCCGAACGTGTCCTCCAGCCTGGTCTTTTTGTAAAGCATATTGCAGAGGTTTTCCACGTCTGTGCCCTTTTTCAAATCCAGCACGATGCGAATGCCTTCCTTGGAGGACTGATTGGAAATGTCCACAATATCGTTGGTTTTGCGGGTTTCAACCAGGTTATAGACATCCATCAGGAATTTCCCGATATTGGCTCCCACCATGGTATATGGGATTTCCGTAATAACCAGCCGCTGCTTGCCGCCCTTTGCCTGTTCGATTTCCACTTTTCCGCGGATTTTTATTTTCCCGGCTCCTGTCTCATAAATGTGCAGCAAATCCGACTGGTTTACCACAATTCCGCCGGTGGGGAAATCCGGCCCCTTGATATGCTGCATCATTTCTTCCGTGGTAATGTCAGGATTTTTCATATAGGCTTTTACCCCGTCAATCACCTCTGAAAAATTGTGGGGCGGAATGCTGGTTGCCATGCCTACCGCAATTCCCTCCGCCCCATTGATTAACAGGTTCGGCACCTTTACCGGAAGCACGGAGGGTTCTTTCTCCGTCTCGTCAAAATTAGGCACGAAATCCACCACATCTTTATCCAGGTCAGCCAGGTAGGCTTCCTGGGTGATTTTCTGTAAGCGCGCTTCCGTGTAACGCATGGCAGCCGCCCCGTCCCCTTCAATGGAGCCGAAGTTCCCGTGCCCGTCTACCAGGGGCAGTCCCTTTTTAAAATCCTGCTCCATCACCACCAGAGCCTCATAGATGGAGCTGTCCCCATGGGGATGGTATTTACCCATGGTATCCCCCACAATACGGGCGCATTTCCGGTAAGGCCTGTCATGGCGGATGCCTAGCTCATGCATGTCATAAAGGGTTCTTCTCTGCACCGGTTTTAAGCCGTCCCGCACATCCGGCAGAGCCCTTGCAATGATAACGCTCATGGCATAATCAATATATGATTTCTGCATTAACTCCGAATACTCTGTTCGGATAATCTGTTCCTTTTCCTGCTTTTGCTGCATAATAATCCTCCATCTTACTCAGCCTGCTGTTTCGCCAGCCGCATGGCATCCTTACTGTAAAAGCCGCAGGCTTTTGCAGTAATCCTCCTGCCTGTTTATATATCAAGTTCCGCATCCCTGGCATGTTCATGGATGAATTCACGCCGCGGCGGAACTTCTGTCCCCATCAGCATCTCCGTTACGTCTGAAGCCATCCGGGCATCCTCAATCTCCACCTGTTTTAAAATACGTGTCTCCGGGTTCAGCGTGGTTTCCCACAGCTGGTCTGCATCCATCTCACCCAAACCTTTGTACCGCTGCAAGGTAAAGGGGCCTTTATGCCTTTTCCGGTATTTTTCCAGAGCCACGTCATCATAGAGATACTCTTCCACGCCTTTGGAGGGAATGGCTTTATAGAGGGGCGGCATGGCAATATAGATATGCCCTTCAAAAATCAGCTCCGGCATAAACCGGTAAAACAGCGTTAAAAGCAAGGTGGAAATATGAGCCCCATCCACATCTGCATCTGCCATAATGATAATCTTGTTATAGCGCAGCTTGGAAATATCAAAATCATTGCCGTATCCTTCTGAAAATCCACAGCCAAAAGCATTTATCATGGTTTTGATTTCCGCATTTGCCAACACCTTGTCAATGCTGGCTTTCTCCACATTTAAAATTTTTCCCCGGATTGGAAGGATTGCCTGATAATTCCGGTCTCTGGCTGTTTTGGCGGAGCCGCCTGCAGAATCCCCCTCCACAATGAAAATTTCACAGACAGCGGCGTCCCGGCTCTCACAATTGGCCAATTTCCCATTGGAATCAAAAGAAAATTTCTGCTTGGACAGCAGGTTCGTCTTGGCCTTCTCCTCGGTCTTTCGGATTTTCGCCGCCTTTTCCGCGCAGGCAATTACTTTTTTCAGGTTGTCCAGATTTTTATCGAAATACAGCTGGATTTCCTCTCCGGTTATTTTTCCGGTAACCCTTGCCGCGTCCTGATTATCCAGCTTTGTCTTGGTCTGCCCCTCAAACCTGGGGTCTGGATGCTTAATGGAAATCACTGCCGTCAAGCCGTTGCGCACATCAGCTCCGGTAAAATTGGAATCCTTCTCTTTTAAAATTCCCAGTTCCCTGGCATAATTATTGATGACTGTGGTAAATACCGTCTTAAATCCTGTCAGATGTGCGCCGCCTTCCGCATTGTAAATGTTATTGCAGAATCCCAGCACATTTTCATGGAATTCATTGATATACTGGAAAGCCGCTTCCACCGTAATCCCTTCGCTTTCCCCTTTAAAATATACCACCTCATGGACTGCTTCGGCTTTTCGGTTCAAGTCCTTTACAAAGCCGCTGATCCCCTCTTCCTCGTGAAATTCCATGTGCTCTACACTCTCTCCACGCTTGTCCTCATAAACGATGGTCAGCTTTGGGTTCAGGTAAGCGGTCTCATGAAGGCGGCTTTTCACATCCTCTTCCTTAAAACGTGTCTTTTCAAATATTTCCGGGTCTGGGAGGAAATTGATTCTGGTTCCGGTCTTTTTTGTTTTTCCTGTCACAGGCAGCATTCCCTCTTCTAACTCCAGAACAGGATTCCCTTTTTCATATCTGTCATGGTATACCTTGCCTCCCAGATATACTTCCAAATCCAAATAAACGGACAACGCATTCACAACGGAGGAGCCTACCCCATGGAGGCCGCCGCTGGTCTTATAGGCATCATTGTCAAATTTTCCTCCTGCATGGAGGGTGGTAAAGACTAACCGAGCCGCAGACATGCCTTTTTCATGCATTCCTACGGGGATTCCCCTGCCGTTGTCTTCTACGGTACAGGAGCCGTCTGCTTCTAATGTTACGTGTATGGTATCACAAAATCCTGCTAGATGTTCGTCTACGGAATTGTCTACAATCTCATAGATTAAATGGTTCAGGCCCTTGCGGGATACACTGCCTATGTACATGCCTGGGCGTTTTCTTACTGCTTCCAGGCCTTCTAATACGGTAATGCTCCCGGCGCCGTATTCCTGATTTTTTGACATTTTCTTTCCCTTTCTTAAATTTTGATACACATGTTCTGGTTTTCAACTTGCTTATTGTACCACAAGTTTGGGGGATTTGCAAAAGGTTTTGGGGGGACTTTCCAGTACAAAGAAGGGGGTGCTTTGGGGACGGACGGCAGCCTGGGGCTGCCAAACGTTGCTTTTTTGGAAGATTTTGCCGTACTGTGGCAAAAGGTTTATATTTCAATGCGCTGGAAGAAGTGCGCCATGTTTTCAAATTTGTTCCAAGGCTTGGCGGAGTTCTTCGCAGGAGGAGTAGCGGCCATCTGGCCGGGGGCTGGTACACTTCTGCACGATTTTTGCCAGTTTGCGAGGAAGCCTTCGATTCCAATGGCGGATGGAATATTGTCCGCATGGAAACCTGCTGGGGTCTTTTCCGGTTAATAAATGATACATGGTTGCGCCAAGACCGTAAATGTCTGTGCGGGCGTCTATGGGTTCTCCTGTAAGCTGTTCTGGCGCTGCATAGCCTCTGGTTCCAAGGCTGGCCTCTGCCTTGCCGCCGCACCCTAAGCCTGTCCATGCTGCGCCAAAGTCGATAAGGCGCAGATTCCCACCCGGCTGCAGCATAATATTTTCCGGCTTCATATCCCGGTAAATAACCGGGGGCTGGCACGCATGGAGATAGCCTAAGACCAGGCACATATCTCTTGCCCACCGGACCACCTGCTGCCAAGGCCCTGCGCCTGCCCGCGCTAAAACCTGCGCCAATGTCTCCCCCTCTAGGTACTCCATTATTATGTAAAACACTTGATCTTTTTCTATGATCTCTTCGATTTCTGGAAAATAAGGATACCGCAGCCTTTGTATCAGCTCTATCTCCTGACGCGCCAGAAGTTCTGCCTGCCCATTCTGAAACTTACAGATTTCCTTAACGGCCCGGTTCCTGCCTGTTTCCCTGTCATAAGCAAAATAAACACAGGAAGAACCCCCTCTCCCCAAAATTCTTCGTATTTCATACCGTTTCTCCAAAACCATTCCCGTACTTAACATAAATCCACCTTTTCCAAACAATCGTCATCAAGATAATCCACCTTACCAAATATAAAATGTCCGCCAGAACACTTCCCTGTTTGTGTGAGGAAAACTGTCCCTCCATTGACCTGCGCCCCAAATATAAAAACCTGCCATCTCTTGAAAGAAAAAGAGAATCCCACCCTCGAGACTCTCTTTCTCCATTTATCTTAAGCATCCTATTTCGTTTTATTCAAACTGCCGGACTTGGTAATCGAAAATTTATTCTCCGTCCCGCTCACCAGCCGTTTCACATTGGCCCGATGCTTCCAAATCGCCAGAACCGTAAAAACTGCGCCTACCACGTAGACTTCCGGCAGCAATTCTGCATCTACCCACAAATACCCCATCTGTCCAAATACAATCAACTGTATATAAAAACAGATGGAAACCAAGATAGAACCCAGGGACACATATCTTGTAACCGCAACCGCACCCACAAATACTGCCAGGCAAAGAATTGCCATGGGCGGATAAAAAGTAATCAAAAACCCTGCGGTACAGGCAATACCCTTTCCCCCTTTAAATTTCATATAGAATGGAAAATTGTGCCCCAGTACTGTTCCAAGCCCTGCATACATTTCCAGAAGATGCGCCTGTCCCGGGTATTTTTCATGAAACATAAACCAGGCAATCACCATAGCTAAAATTGCTTTGCCCGCATCTCCCAGAAAAGTAATCAGCCCTGCCTTCCATCCAAGTGTACGCAGCGTATTCGTCGTTCCTGCATTTCCGCTCCCATATTCCCTGATATCAATATGGTGGAGCTTCCCATAAATATATCCTGTCTGAAACAGGCCGAACACATACCCAAGTGCCAGACAAATTACCCTATTTAAAATCATCCTACCCATCCTTTCTTTCCCGAATTATAAATCTTAATGCGGTTCCCTGAAATCCGAAAGCATCCCGGATACGGTTTTCCAAATATCTTGTGTACGAAAAGTGCATCAATTTTTTATCGTTTACAAAAACTACAAAGGTTGGAGGCTTCACTGCAGCCTGGGTGATATAGAACAGCTTCAGCCGTTTTCCTTTATCGGAAGGCGGCTGCTGCATTGCCACAGCCTCTGACATAATTTCGTTCAGCACGCCGGTTGCCACACGCATGGAATTATTCTCTAATACCATATCAATCCTATCAAACAGCTTCACCGTCCGCTGTCCTGTCTTTGCTGAAATAAAAAGGATTTCCGCATAGGGCATAAAGCTTAAAACCTGGCGGATCCGGTCAGTATGCTTGTACATGGTTTTGTCATCTTTCTCAATGGCATCCCACTTGTTCACTGCGACAATAATCCCTTTTCCCCTCTCATGGGCGATTCCGGCAATCTTGGCATCCTGCTCTGTGACCCCCTCGGCAGCGTCAATCATAATCACCACCACATCTGCACGTTCCACCGCCGTCACTGCACGTATGATGCTGAACCGTTCCAATTCCTCTTTAATCTTACTCTTCCGCCGCAGGCCTGCCGTATCAATGAAAATATATTCCCGGCCCTGCCAGGTAATTTCCGTATCAATGGCATCCCTGGTGGTTCCTGCAATATCCGACACAATCACCCGGTCTTCCCCAAGCAGATGATTAATCAAGGAAGATTTTCCCACATTGGGCTTCCCTACAATGGCAACCCTTGGCCTGTCATCCTCCTCTTCTCCCTCTGCCTGTTCTGGAAAATGCTTCAGCACTCCATCTAACATATCGCCGATTCCCAGTTTGGCTGAGGAAGAAATTGGAATGGGATCACCAATCCCCAAATTGTAGAACTCATAGACATCCGGCATAAATTTGTCAAAATTGTCCACCTTATTCACCACTAATACCACTGGCTTCCTGGAACTCCTGAGCATATCTGCAACCTTGGAATCTGCATCCATCAGCCCTTGCCGCACGTCTGTCATAAAAATAATGACGTCTGCCGTATCAATGGCTATCTGAGCCTGTTCCCGCATCTGTGACAAAATAATGTCCTTGCTTTCCGGCTCAATTCCTCCTGTGTCAATCAGGGTAAATGTCCGGTCCAGCCAGGAAACCTCGGCATAAATCCTGTCTCTCGTAACTCCTGGGGTATCCTGCACGATGGAAATACGTTCCCCTGCCAATGCATTAAACAATGTGGATTTTCCTACATTTGGACGCCCAACTACTGCAACTACTGGTTTACTCATTCTAATCTCCTAACTTATCTCATCAAACACGACACCAAATCCTGTCCGCTTGATTTTACAATATCTATCTCCACTTGTAAAGCATTTTCCATCTGGGAAAGGGTGATATCGTCTAAAAACACCTCTTCCCCGCTCCTAAGAAGATTGCAGGGCATGAGAAGCCTGCTTCCCAGATCCCTATCTTTTAACTGAGCGATAATATCCTGTCCGGCCAGCAGGCCGGAAACCGTAATCTGCTGGCCAAAAAAATGATTCACAATGGGAATGACCTGGATTTCTCTCTGAGGAAATATTTTGCAAAATTCTTCTGCCAGCTGCCAAAGAATGGGAGCCGCCAAAACTCCCGTTGCAATCGTAACCTTTCCTGCCTTCACAGGGCTGCAGGATTCCGCCGTCTCCTGCAAAACCAAATCTGCCGCAGCAGCTTTTCCCGCCTTCAGAGAATCCCTGGCTTCTGCCATCGCCTGGGCAAATTCCTCCTGGAGCAGCCGCAGCATTCCTACCCCGTTTTCCAATTGAAGGTATCCATCATATCTTTCTTCCTCTGGCAGCCCCATGCCAGCCAGAAGATACCACTCATCGCTGGCATGGACGAAATGCAGCCCGTATTTTTCAAAACATATTTTTTGATAATGATGTATAGTTTCCAGTACCTCCATGGCATCCTCCCTGGTAAAAGGCTCCAGGGGGTACAGCCCGTCCCGGTACCGGCTTAACCCCACCGGAACCACTGATAGGCTTTCCATCACCGGAAGATACCTGATCAAGTCCTGGATGCTTCGTTCCAGCTCTTCCTTATCATTGATGCCTTTGCAAAGGACAATCTGCCCATTCATGGGAATCCCCGCTTCATACAGGATATCCATTTTTTTTAAGGCTTCCCCTGCAAAACGGTTGTTCAGCATTTTGCATCGAAGCATGGGATTGGTGGTCTGTACCGATATATTGATGGAACCCAGCTTATATTCCACAATCCTCTCTAAATCATGATCCTTCATGTTGGTAAGGGTCACATAATTTCCCTGCAGAAAAGAAAGCCTGGAATCATCATCTTTAAAATAAAGTGTTTCCCGCATTCCTTTGGGCATCTGGTCAATGAAGCAGAAAATGCATTGATTCTGGCAGGATTTGTAATCATCCATCAGTCCGTTTTCAAACTCTATGCCCAAATCCTCCTCGTATTCCTTTTCAATTTCCAGCTCCCATTCCTCTCCATTTTCCTTTCGGATAAGAACCGTAAGATACTCTTCATTCGTATAATAATGATAATCAAAGATATCCTCTATTTCATGGCCGTCCACCGATACCAGCACGTCTCCCGGCTTCACTTCCAGTTCTTCCGCGATACTGCCTGGCCAGACCTTAACTACAATATGCTCCTTCAAAATCTAATCTCCATTCCTTCCATCCTTACTCCCTCAAATACCTTTTTCCCTTCCTGGCTCAGCTGTCCCGTTAAGGCTATAATCTTCTCAAATTCACCTACCAGCTCCTTAGAAATTCTCCGTGCCTGCTCCAGTTCCTTCTTGGCTTTTTCCGCATCCTCATCCCATACGGCCTGGACCGCTGCCTTCCCTATCCCGTGAAGCTGTTTGTGTTTCGGCTCAATCTCTTTCCAGATTTCACATATCCTTGGGTCTTTGGGCTCCATGGAATAATAGAAATGCCCAAATCCGCACTTGGCTGCGTCTGTCTGCAGGGAAACCATATGTTTCCCCTCTACAATCCCCGCCAATGTTCCAATCCAGTTTTCATGGGCTGTGATGGCATTTTTTACCGTATCCGCAAACACCTGGTTATCTATCATATAGAAGGGATCCTCTGACATTTTTCCCATCTGCCTTGCCATCTCATCCATATCCTCTTCAATCATGGAGATAGGCTTTACCACATCCTGTATCATCTCTCCAGACTGCCGCAGGGAATCTGCCTGGCGGTTTAAGTTTTCACTGCTGTCATGGATTTTATTAAACTGTTCCTCCAGCTCCATCACCGCGCTCAACACCTCCTGGCTGGAGGATGCGGCGCGGCCTAAAGCGTCTGAGATATAGCTGACGCTGCTTTTGTTTTTGTCATTGCTTTTTACCACAGACTGCAAATCCTGGTTGATGCCTTTAAGGTATCCCACGGTCTGGTCAATGCTTCCAGCGCTTTCTGTGGAAGCATTCTTGATGCTCTCCACAAACTTATCCATGCTTCCGGTCATTCCCTTGGTTTCATCCGCAAGCTTTCGTATCTCATCTGCAACAATTGCAAACCCCCGGCCTGCCTCCCCTGCCCTGGCTGCCTCAATGCTTGCATTTAATGCCAGCAGGTTTGTCTGTTCCGAAATTCCATTGATGCCTGCAATCACTTCATTCATATTTGCAATTATATTCAACAGCTCTTCCATGTCTTTTTTCATTTCCATAGAATTTTCCGTAGCCTTGTCTGACCTGTTTTTCACTTCTTCCAACTGATTCTGGCTGCTTTCGATTTCCTCCATCACTTCCTCTGCATTGGAGGACATCTCCTGCATCGTTCCTGTCAGCTCCTGGTGGGCTGCCACCACCTGCTTTGTGTTCTCCTTCGTAACATAAACTGCCGCCTGTATATCGGAAGCAGTTACAAAAAGCTCCTGGCTGATTTTAGTCAGCAGCTTCACATTGTCCTCCACAGACAGATCCAGCGCGCTTACCTTTGTCAGCGCCCCTTGTATTCCTTTTAAAATCTGCTCAAACTCCCTCCTGCCCTGATTCAGGCGTTCCTGTATCTGCAAAGCCTCTGTATCGCCATTATTTGTAACCGGCTCCATCCTGCCCAGTTCCTGCAAAATCAATTTGTGTCTCTTCCTGCTGTTCATCTCTTGCTTCCCTCCCAATCTGCATTACCATCTTTCACTAAATAAGGAAAGGAATTATCATAAAAATGATAATTCCTATTCCTGCCTGCAGTATTCAGAAATCTAATCTTCACTTTCCTCGTCTACAACTCCTGCCACTGCCCCGGCTACAGAAGATATTACGGCAACCAGCACTGCAATCAGCACCACGCCGCCAATTATAAAAACCATCATTTCTTATCATCTCATTTCTTCTATAATTTTCCTTTGCTATTGGTATTATAGCAAAAGGCCTGGAAAGTGTAAAGCCTAAAACAGACAAATCTCCTTTCATAACATACTTCATCTTCTGGTCATTGGTGAAACCAGCGCTAATGCTTAAGAAATCCTCTCATTTTCCGATATATCTGCAGCGGCAGGATATTTTGCTCCCGTTCCAGTCTTTTCAACTGGTTTTTTAGTTCAGCAATCTGCTCTTCCTGGGCACTGAGCGCCTCCGTCATAACCGCAATGATGTCCCGGAACATTCTGTCCTCCCGGAATGTCCACTCTGGCGCCTCCCGGACATCATCGTAAAACAATGGTTCCTCTTTCCTTCCCAGATACTCCTGCGCCACCTTCTGGTTGCTTTCTTCAAACCGAGCAAGAAAAGCTTTCTGTTCTTCATAGCTGAACATATTTGGCTTTTCATTTTCCCCCAGCTCCGTAAAATGCATACTGGCGTTCAACACAGGACGGCTCAGAAAGTCGCGTATCTGAGAGTACCCCGGCATACTGTTGATCCATCGTTTTATTTCAATAAAATTTCCTTCCAAACCGTAATTCATACTTATTGTTTTATGAAACCCGTCTGTCATAACCAAGCCCACACTTTGGAAAAAATCTGAAAACAGCGTATGTTCCTCCCCTTCAAACCTTCCCCGTTCATATGGACGCACAATAATATTTTCCTTTCCCAAAAACTCCTCTATATATTTCAGGCTTTCATAATAATCCAGCGGATGATAGCCAAAGTAATTCTTTTCCATGCAATCTTTAAAGGTCATCTTATTTTTCCGAAACATTTTGATGCTCTGATTCCAAAGAGACTGTATCAACAAATCCTGCCTCCGAAGATATACAACGACTTTAACCTCACATCCTATTTTTTGAAACCTATCCTGCACATTCTGCCAAAAATGCTTATCATACCTGCTCCGATACCAAATCTGTTCTTCTGAAAGGATAATATTCTGATATTTCTCTGCATAGTCCTGCAGCTGCATGTACGCCATATTGCGGACTTTCTCTTCACGCTTCGCCCTCCCCTCTTTACAAGGTGACTCATATACCAGGAACTGTCCGTTTCTGTCATCATAATACGGCATAATGCCCAGTTCAAGCAAAGGATAGCAATATCCCTGCCTAGCCAGTTCTTCCTCGTTCTCACGCAGAAACGTCTGAAGCACTGTAGTTCCTGTCTTTGGTGTACCGATACAAATATAAACTGTTGCCATAATTTTCCCTTCCGTAACATTATTATTTCACTGCCCATAGCCCTTGCTTTCCAATTTCAAAACTTCCATACCGCGTTAATATGTAAAAATGGAAAAAGAGCTTCCAGGGTAAAATGCTTTCATCTCCAGATAAAGCATAACAGAAGTATAAAATAAAAATGTGATGTAAATATGTGTCTTTTCATGAAGGAAAATAGCTATTTCAATATGTAAAAATGCCGCCATCCCCTGTCAGTTTCCCTTTGTTCTCTTAGGATCTCCCCCTCTCCCATAAGATATTCCAAATGAGCCAGCGTCTCCCCAACCGCAAACCACTTCTGCTTTTCTGGAGCCTTCTCCCATGGGGCTCCCCGCATAGACCATGTAAGGCCCGCGGCAATTTCGTAAGCCCCGGCCGGCTTCTTTTTTATGATATCGCGAATCTCCTGCAGACGTTTTTCGTGATGGCTTTTTATCTCCCCCACCCGCTGCTGCAAAGTCTTGTCCGAAAGATTCCGATGGGCTGGAAATGCATACAACACTTCATATTCCAATATCCGATCCAGATTTTTCAAATAGCAGCCCAAAGGATTCTCCATGCCCGGCCAGTTTGTAATGTTAGGCGTAATGTCAAAAAGAACATGGTCGGAGGTGAACATCACCTTCTCTTTTTCCAGGTAACAGCACATTAGTCCCGGCGTATGCCCCGGCATCTCCAAAGCTGTCACTTCCACATCCCCTGCCCGGATGTGCGCTCCATCGGTAACCTCTGCCACAGCAAAGTCCTTATTTGGCATAAAAACCCTGGCAGGGTTGCGGTTATCTGCCTCATGATACTTCTTTGGCGGATAGCCCTCAGCCAGATAGAGCCTTGTCCGCTCTTCACGGACTTCCCCATGCAAAAGCTTCCGAAAATAATAATTTTCCCTCTGTCCCATATAAATCCTGGTATCTGGATAATCAAAATACTGTGCCAGCCCCAGATGGTCTGAATGTAAATGCGTAACAAAAAGATTGGTATGTTCTTTTGAAATTCCAAGCTTCTTCAATCCTTCCATCAAGACCTGCAGGCACTCCTCATTGCGAAAACCAGTATCAATGACCAGGCTTTCCCCGTTGTCCTTAATCACATATGAGTTCAGATTTTTCAGCGGATTCCCCATTAAAGGGACATCAATCCGATAAATATCTGGATTATGAAATATCTGTTCTATCATGCTATCTATCCTTTCTATGATAAAGTTTCTTTTCTTCCTGCTGCGCTCCATCCTGCCGCCTCTATTATAGCGCTCTTTCCTAAAGCTGCGCCAGTACCAGAACGGACTTTTTATATTATTGGATATGAACGGAAAGGCAAGGTAACCCTATTCCCACATTTTAAGCACCTCACCTGGAAAAACCCGATTCACCCAGCCCATAAGAATCCCGTTGATTATCCCATATATATCAGTGCTCGTGGTTCTGCTTGCCAGGCAGACGGAGAGCCGCTCTTCATCAGGGAATGTACCGGGATGGACTATGTAATTGTCAATGTGCGTTTGGCTGGGGATGCCTTCACTATGACCCGATGACGGCATCTATACTGAAACAGAAATATTTGTGCCAGATTCCATCTTAATAGCATCCGCTGTCTCTTCCACAGAGATGCCGTTGTCTGCACCAGTCTGAACCGAATCGGTCTTGCCTCCTTTGCATCCTCCTTCATTCCTTTTTCGGCTTTCTTCTGATAATCCTCCGCTTTATCTGCAAATTCACCGACATATCCCATTGCCCGTTCCATAAAGGCTGTATCGCCTCTTTGCTCTGCGTCTTTATAGACGCGGAAGGGCGTATTCAGTAACTTCATATTCATACTTGCCCCTGCAAGGCCTTCCATTGATTTCGTATGCATAATTGTCCCTTTGAATTCTTCCTGCCACAACCCTTTTTAAGAAATTCATACAATAGAATCCACGCTTCGCGAGTCTTCTATTGTCATGAATGATGCTGCCATTTCAAAAATACCGGAAAACAGTGCGCATTTGCCACCATCTCCCGGTATTGATACTACACTAAAAATCCAAATTTCTTTTATCTTGATACAGAAGCATTCTGCCTCCTGTAGGCATCATTGTCTTTCTGGCTTAACTCGTTTTCTACCTGCGCCAGCTTTTTCTCCAGTTCCCGGATTTTTTCTCCTCTGCAGCCTTCTCTGCTTCCCCTGCTTCCTCTGCTTCCTTTGCTTTTTCCGCCCTCTCTGCGGCCTGTTTTTCTTTCACCCTTTCTGCGTAGTCGGTTCTGGAATGTTCATAGTTTCCACTCATTTCCTTGGATCTGCCAAACGGCATAAAGGTATCCTTTAGGGCCTGCATTGCAATAAGCATGTTCCCCCTTCAATTTGATATTGTCAGGCAGCCGCCCTTACAGACAGCTTCCTTTTTCTTTTTTCGGCTGTAGAAGGTAACGCGTTAATCCATTTGCTGTGGGATACCTTCTGGGTGCTGTGAAAGGATCAGCAGCACATGGAGGACAAATTTATTCTCCTGTGCCTCTATACTCATGGCGCCTCCATATTTTTCAGCCACCTTCTTTACGTTTGACAGGCCTGTCCCTTTTTTGAACGCGCCTTTCCTATGGAAACTGTTTTCTATTTCCATCATAAGGAAATCTCCCTGGATACGCCCGGACACATGGATATATTTTTCCATACCGGCATCCAGCCTTTTTACTGCCTGAATCGCATTGTCCAATGCATTTGACAGGATAATGCAGATATCAATGTCCTTAAGGCTGCAGGGATATGGCAGAAGGAGGGAACAGTCTGCATCGATCCCCATGCTTTTGGCAATCCCCAGCTTGTTTCCCACCAAAATATCCACTACCGGGTTATTGGTACTGCAGGGGAATGACATTTTTTCCGCCATATCGTCCATATCTTCCATATAGCTTACCGCTTCTTCCAGCTTCCCGCTCTGCAGAAGATTTTTCACCACTGCGATGTGGTTTCTGATGTCATGGCGGAAGGACTTTGTTTCATCGTAACGGGTCTTCGCTTCCTCTACATACTGGTTCAGGGAATGTTCTTCCTGTTCCAGCAGTGAAATTTCAGTGCTGAGCTGAAAATTCTGCTGCAGCTTCTTATAAGAGAACAGAATGCAGAACAGGCTTAAAAGTCCCAAAAGATGCATTGCGAGCAGCTGCCAGTGACTCAGCAGATACTCGAAAGATCCATCCTCCTCTAAGACCACAAACTGGTAATCAAATGAAAGCGTATTAATGTACTCACTCATAATAAAGATCATCAGGATCGGAATAAAAACCAGAAACATTTGCTGCATTTCCGATGCGGTATAGTCGGAAAAATAGCGATACACCATATAATAACATACCCCTGTCAGCAAAAGTGACGCAGCCTCACTGGCCAGCATGGCCGCAATACCAGCCGTATGATAGAAAAAATATGGCAGCCATGCGTATAACAAGCCTATCAGAGATTTCACAATCCCATAGCAGAGCAGCATGATTTCAGTTGTCAAGGCTGCATACAGAAGGGAAGATTTAAAATCTGCATGGCAGACCAGAATCCCACATACCGTAAGAAGAAATACCATCGCCACGAAGCCAGTCACCGTGCCAACTGAAAGAAAGCGGGTGACAATCACCGCACATACTCCAAACAGGAAATAGAACGGGGGCAAAAGTTTCTTTTTCAGGATTTTTGCCAGGAAATAAAACTGAAAGACCCCCTCAATGAGACCTATCATATATATATTGAAAAAATCTAAATACTTGACCATGTTACCTGCCCCCGCATGTAAAAACTCTGCATATCTGTTCAGTCCCTTCACAGATATTCCGCAATCCCATAACAATTGCCTCCAGCAATGGGGATTGCTCCTGCAGTCTGTACGCTTTCGCACGAATTGCGCAGTAAATGCGCAATTCTGATTGAAACAATTACAAATCTCAGATGTTCTTCATATACTGCAGAACGACGCCGGAGAACTCCTTGCTCCGCAGCCGTGATACGGGAATCTCTTTGCCATTATCCATACAGGCAGTCCCGTTTTTATAGCCTTTTAAATGTTTCAGATTGATAAGATAGCTCCTGTGGCACCGATAAAAACGGTTATCCAGCTTTGTTTCCAGATTTTCAATCCGTTCATAATAATCAACAACCTCGCCGGAAGCCAGGTTCAGATATATTTTCCTGTCTATAATCTCACAGAAGACAATCTCATCCTCCCGGATGATGCGCCCCTCATATCCCTTTTGCACCAGCAGGCTGTCTTCGCTGGCGTT